>CAKOXP010000007.1 GCA_934130175.1 uncultured Bacilli bacterium | reverse complement strand
AAAGATGAGATAGATACAACTGATGGAGTAAAAGTAAAAGATGAAAATGGAAAAGAAATAATCTTTACAGAAGATTACTATTATGTAAGTAATATAACAAATGATATATCAGAAAATCTATTTATGAGATGGGACTATGCGATACCAAAAGCACCAACGATAAAGCTAAATACAACAACACCAACAAAGAAAGTAGAAGTGACAATAGAGTATACTGGTTCAAGTAAAAAGCAGTATAAACTAGTAGATAAAGAAGGACAAGAAACAGACTGGTTAGATTATACAGGACCAATAACAATAGATAAAAATGAGACAATAGTATATGCAAGAGGAATTTCATCAATAGAAGCAGTAGGAGAAATAGGAAGCAAAAAAATAACAAATATAGATGAAGAAGATCCAGAAATAGAAGCAGTAGGAGACTTTGAGACACCAACAAGGAAACTAACAATTCAGATAGTAGGAAAAGATAATTTAGGAATAAATGTAGTAGGATGGGGAAAAGGAAAGAAAGATGTAGAATATTTCCAAGATGTCGCAAGTCTACAAAAGAATAATTCAACATTTACAGTAGAAGAGAATGGAATCTATACAATCTATGCAGAAGACATGGTAGGAAATACAACAGTAAAAGAAATAAAAGTAGAAAATATAGATAAGACATCACCAGAAATAGATATAAATATCTTAACAAAAGAATATGGAGATACATTAGAATTTGAAGTTGAGTATGGAGATTCAACAAAGAAAGAATATAAAATAGGAGAAAAAGGAACATATAAGACATATAGCGGAAAAGTAAGTGTTAAAGCAAATGATGTTTTAAATCAAGTAAATGAAGATGGAAGCTTAACAATATATGCGAAAGGAACAGATAAAGCAGGAAATATTCAAGAAGTAAAAGAAAAGACATATATAATAGATTTAGATGCACCAAAAGTACCAGTAATAAATGCATCAACAGGATATCCAATATTAACAGAATATGGAGTAGAATATGATGATGTATTATCAGTTATCTATGATAATAGGGATGATATAGAAAACTATATATCAATGGATGGAAAGACATGGAAGATATATACAGGAGTAGAACACATAACAAGTGGAACAGTATATGCAAAAAGTGTAAAGAAAACATCAGGATTAACAGTAGAAACATCAAAGAAAGTAGAACAACCAAAAGATGCACTAAGCACAGAAGGATATGATGGAAATTTAAATACAAAGGCAACTGGGAATACAATATATGTAGATAAAACAATGATAGGAAAACAAGTAAAAGTAACAGCAGGTGGTCAGATGAGTCTTATAGATTCAAATGGAAGCGTAATAAAAACAGAGGGATTAGGAACTGGAGTAGTATTTACAATTTTAGAAGGCACAGAAAAACTAAAATATAGTGCAACACATTGGTCTCATGCCTTTGCTGAAATTGAAGTTTATAATACGCCAGTAATAACAAATAAATTTACATATCCAACTATAACAGAGTATAGAATCAATAAAGGATATAATGATATAACAATAAATTATTTTAATACGAGCGTTGATAGATTATATAAAATAGATGATGGAGAGTGGCAAAAATATGAAAATAGTCCGATAAGACTAGAAATAGGTGAAACTATATATTCAAAAGGTATTGATAAAAATAAAGTAGAAACTCCAGAAGCTAGTTATAAATCAGTAATGGCTAGTGATGCGCTAAGCACAGAGGGATATGATGGAGATTTAAATACAAAGGCAACTGGAAATACAATATATGTAGATAAAACAATGATAGGAAAACAAGTAAAAGTAACAGCAGGTGGTCAGATGAGTCTTATAGATTCAAATGGAAGCGTAATAAAAACAGAGGGATTAGGAACTGGAGTAGTATTTACAATTTTAGAAGGCACAGAAAAACTAAAATATAGTGCAACACATTGGTCTCATGCCTTTGCCGAAATCGGTCCAGTACTAACTTCAACGCAATCAAAAGCTCGTAAGAAGGTAATTGTTCCAAGTAATGATAATAGTACTGAAGAAAATATAAAAATACCAAACTTTATTGAATCACCAACAATAAATGTCAGCGATAGTAATAGGTACACTGCAACTAAGGAAGTAACAATCTCATATCCGAGTGGAGGATATACCAATCAATATAGCTTAGATGGAGAAAATTGGATTAACTATACAGGAGCAATTAATATAGATAAAGAAACAACAATATTCGCAAGAAGTATGAGTGCAGGAGAAGTAATTTCCTCATCATCACATCAAATAACAAAAATAGATAATGTTAAACCAACAATATCACTTGATGAAGTACCAAATGAGATAAATATTGGCGATGATTATAAACTACCAACAACATATTCATTTAATAATAATAAAAGTGGAGGAACAGTAAGTTGTACATTAGATGGTAGTACAGAAATAACAACAACAAAAGAAATAAGTGCAGGAAGTCATAATATAAAATGTAATGCAACAACAGGAAGTGGAATCGTTTCAACAGTAGAGAAAAATATTGAAGTAGTTGATAATAGTGAAAAAGTACCAGAAAATAAGAAAACAACAGAAGAAAGTCAAGAAGAAACAAAGAAAGAAGGTGAAGAAAGTGAAGAAGAAAAGGAACTTAATGGCGAAAGTACAACAGAAGAGTCTAACACAAATAATAGCTGAGAAAGTAAAGAAAAATAAGAAAAAGTATTTAGTAAGTTTTATAGCGATAATAATAGTAATAATAGGTTCAGTTCTTCTTTACAAATTTACAACATCAAAAGCAATGGATACAACAACATTACTCTCAGATCAAGTAGTAGATAACTTAAAGTTTATGAAGACAAAGTTAGAAAATAATAAATTAACAGTAGTAGTATATAATCAATTAGAAGAAAGTTATAATTTAAAAACAATAGATGTAGAGTTTCAAGATGAAAATTATAATAAAATAACAACAGTAAGAGGATATATAGGAGAAAGCATAGATAATAAAGACATGAAACAATTAGTAGTATCAACAGATGTGGATCTATCAAATGCCTCTCATATAAAGTATATTATTAATAAATAAAAACAAGCTCTAGGTTTGAAACTAGAGCTTTTAATAACAAAAAATAAGAGACTGCACCCCCTGAGGGCAGTCTCCAAAAAGAATAAAAAGGGGTTGGCTAGTGTGATACTAGCGACCAATTCGCCTAATGCCGAATTGGTGATTTATATACTAACCGAAAGAGTCTAATTTGTCAACAAAAAACGATAAATTTTTTTAAAAATTTTTGTTTAAATTATGAATATGATATAATTAGAAAGAAGAGGAGAGATTATTATGGATATAATAAGAATAAAAGAAGAAGAATTTGAAGAAAAAGTATTAAAAAATAGTAAAAAAGTATTGGTAGATTTCTATGCTGATTGGTGTGGACCTTGTAGAATGTTATCACCAATTATAGAAGAGATTGCTAAAGAAAATGATGAATATGAATTTGTAAAAGTAAATGTAGATGATTGTCCTGAAGTATCTAGAAAATATGGAGTAATGTCTATACCAACTTTGATTGTTTTTGAAAATGGAGTAGAAAAAAAGAAAACTTTAGGTTTTCATAGTCTAGATGAAGTAAAGGAGTTTTTGAAAGATTAATGTATGATATTATTATAATAGGTTCAGGAATAGCAGGCCTTACTAGTGCTATATATGCACTAAATAATAAAAGAAATATTTTAATACTAGAAAGTCAAAGTTATGGTGGACAAATAACAAATTCTAACCTTATAAATAATTATCCAGGTTTTAGAAATATATCTGGATTTGATTTAATGACTAATATTTATGAACAAGTAAAATGCCTTGGTGGAGAAATTAAATATGAAGAAGTAATAAAATTAACTAAAACTAAAGAAGTTATAACAAGAAAAAATACATATAAGGCAAAAACTATCATAATCGCAACAGGTCTTGTTCCAAGAAAATTAAATTTAGATAGGGAAGATGATTTAATAGGAAAAGGAATCAGTTATTGTGCAACATGTGATGGAGCATTCTTTAAAGATAAGATTGTGATGGTAGCAGGTGGAGGGGCAACAGCTATTGAAGATGCCATTTACCTAGCTAATATCTGTAAAAAAGTATATTTGGTTTATAGGAGGAACGAATTAAGAAAAGATGTTAATCTAACAGATAAGGTTAAATCATTAGATAATATTGAAATAATTTATAATTCAAATGTTACAAAACTATATGGAGAAAATCATTTAGATAGTGTTGATATTACTAATAAAGATACTAAAAAGGTAAAAAATATAGAAGTTAATGGTTTATTTGTTGCAATTGGAAAGACTCCTGGAGCATCTATTTTTAAAGACTTAATTGATGTATCTGATACGGGTTATATTATAACAGATAACAATTGCCATACTAATATTGATGGTATTTATGCAGCTGGTGATATTAGAAAGAAAAGTCTAAGACAATTAGTTACTGCAGCCTCAGATGGAGCAATTGCATCAATAGAGGCAATTAAGTATATAAATAGAAATAAATAGGTTGACAAGATATAACAAGTACTTTAAAATTCTTAAAAGAAAGAAGTGAAAATATGAATATTAAAAATCTTTATGTTATTGATGCTATTGTACCAACTATGGTAATTGGAGAAAAATTAGAAGAAGCTATTATACTAAGATCAAGAATTTGTAAGAAAGAAATAGTAGGACATGTAACTAAATATATAGATTTAGATAGTGATATGAGCTACAGTGAAGAACAAAAAATTGGCTACGACCGTATATATGAAGGAACAGTAAAACCACTATCCGATTATTATAATTCTTTAGGATTAAAAAAGATAAATAATCATTCTAATCAAGAAGATGTTCATAAAATGGTAAAATCATTAAGGAAAAATGGACAAATCTAAAAAAGTCAATACTTTAAATTGGCTTTTTATTTTGTTATGATAATATCGAGGTGTATTAAGATGAACGAAATGATTATAAAAGAGATTAGTAAAGATTTAGAAATAAGTGAAAAACAAGTTACTACAGTTCTAAGTTTATTAAGTGAAGGTAATACTGTTCCTTTTATCGCAAGATATAGAAAAGAAGCAACAGGTGCATTAGATGAAGAAATGATTCGTAAAATAAATGAAGTTTATGAATATCAAAATAATTTATTAAAAAGAAAAGAAGATGTCATAAGACTTATTGATGAGAAAGGTCTTTTAACAGATGAGTTAAAGCTTAGTATTTTAAATTGTTCAAAACTAGTAGAAGTAGAAGATTTATATAGACCATATAAAGAAAAGAAAAAGACTAAAGCAACAGAGGCTATTAAGAATGGATTAGAGCCTCTTGCTAAAATGATGATGAGTTTTCCAACTAATGGAACAATTGAAGAATTAGCATCTAAGTTTGTAAAAGATGATTTAGACTTAGATAAGTGCATTGAAGGGGCAGGATATATTATTGCAGAATGGATAAGTGATAATGCATACTACAGGAAATATATAAGAAATTACTTTTATAAAAATGGAATTATTTCATCAACTTTAAAAAGGAATGCTTTAGATGAGGCTAAAATATATGAGATGTATTATAACTATAATGAACCAGTTAAATATATAAAACCACATCGAATACTTGCTCTAAACAGAGGAGAATCTGAAAAAATATTAACTGTTTCGATAGATGTTAACAAAGATGAAGTTATTTCCTATTTAGAAAAGAAAATTATAAAAAATGATAAAAGTTTTGTTACTAAGTATATAAAAAGTGCAATAGAAGATTCTTATAAAAGATTAATAGAACCATCTATTGAAAGAGAAATAAGAAGTGAGTTAACTGAAAAAGGAGAAGAAGCAGCTATTGAAAACTTTGGTAAAAACTTAGAGGCATTACTTTTAACTCCACCTATGAAAGAAAGAGTAGTTTTAGCATTCGATCCAGGTTTTGTTAATGGTTGTAAATTAGCTGTTGTTGATAAGTTTGGAAAATATTTAGATTCTACTGTTATTAAACCTTTCTTAAAAGGTGATGAAGAAAAAAGAATAAAGCTTTCTAAAGAAGTTGTTGTTGCTTTAATTAAGAAATATAATGTTGATATTATCGCGATAGGTAATGGAACAGCTTCACGTGAATCAGAAAAATTTTGTGCTGATATGATTAAAGAATATAATTTGAACTGTAAATATGTAATAGTTTCAGAAGCAGGAGCATCAATTTATTCAGCATCTCCTATAGCAATAGAAGAATTTCCTGATTTAGCTGTTGAAAAAAGAAGTGCCGTAAGTATTGGAAGAAGGTTACAAGATCCCCTTGCTGAACTTGTAAAAATACCACCAGATGGTATTGGAGTAGGACTTTATCAACATGATGTTAGTAATAAAAAACTTTCTACTTCACTTGACTTTGTTGTTGAAAAATGTGTTAACTCAGTAGGAGTAAATATCAATACAGCTTCAGCATCACTTTTAAAATATGTATCAGGAATAACTAAAAAAGCTATTGAAAAGATAATTGAGTATCGTGAAAAATATGGCAAGATTAATTCTCGTGAAGAAATCAAAAAGAAGAAAATCTTAACAGATAAAGCTTATCTTCAAGCTATAGGATTTTTAAGAGTTGTAGACGGAGATAATATTTTAGATTCTACTGCAATCCATCCTGAAAGTTATGATGTAGCTTTGAAATTATTAAAAGAATTAGACATGGATGAAAAAAATATAGGTAGTCCTGAACTAATTGAAAAACTAGATAATACTAATTTAGAAAAATATGTAGATATACTTAATACAGATATCTATACTTTAGAAGATGTAGTTGCATCACTAAAAAAACCAAATCTAGATCCAAGAGATGAAATGCCTCAACCATTACTAAAAAGTGATGTTTTAGATATTAAAGATTTATCAGTTGGTATGAAGTTACAAGGAACGGTTAGAAACGTAGTTGACTTTGGACTTTTTATAGATATTGGATTACATAATGATGGTCTTGCTCATATTTCCAAACTAAGTAAAGAATATATTAAGCATCCTTCAGATTTATTTAGTGTAGGTGATATTGTAGATTGTTATGTTGATGATATTGCTCTTGATAAAGAAAAGGTTAGTTTAAGCTTACTTCCAAGATAAATAAAAGATAACTATTAGTAGAGGATAGTTATCTTTTTATTTGTGTCAGTTATTAGTTTATCTTCTTTTAAGTTTTTCAACTCTCGCATCATGGCACTTCTGTCTACTGATAAATAATCAGCTAAATCAGTGTATGAATACATTAAGTTAAATGATTTAGAATTATTTTTTTTAGCTTGTAGTTCAAAGTAATTTAAAAGTTTATTTCTAATACTTCTGGTTGTTAAAAGCTCAATTCTCTCATTCCTTTTTACAAGTTTATTAGCCATTAGACGAATTAAATTGTCAACTAATACTAGGGCAGTATCAGATTTTTTAGCTTCTTCAATTAAGTCATCATATTCAATAAAAGTAACTTTACAATCAGTTGTTGATATAACTGATAATTCAACATTGCTTGTTGATAAAAATAAATCAGAAAAAATATCTCCTTCATTCATTTCTTCAATAATATCTCTTTTACCATCATAATCATATCTAACAAGATTTGCAGAACCTTCTTCTATAATTCCAATGATTTTTCTATTTCCTATTGAATAGGCAATTGTCTGATTTGATTTGTAAAAAAGTGTATTTGACTGTAAACTAATTAATAATTTTTTTAATTTTTTTTCATCTGTATTTTTATAAAACCTCGATTTTTCAACCATCTAAATCACCTCAAAAATTCTTAATAAAATTATAATGTAAAATTGTTGCAATTGCAACAGTATTTTTTTTAAAATGGAAATATGATTGATTTGTGATAGGAAGAGAGGTACATGATATGAAAGTAGTAAAACGTGATGGTAAAAGTGTAGACTTTGATCGCGAAAAAGTAAGAATTGCTATAAGAAAAGCAAATGATTGTGTTGCTGAAGATGATAGAGTAACAGAACGTCAAATTGAAAATATTGTTAAATATATTGAAGGACTTAAAAAAAGAAGAATGTTAGTTGAAGATATTCAAGATATCATTGAACAAAAGCTTATGAGTCTTGATAAGTATGCTTTAGCTAAAGAGTATATTACATATAGATACACAAGAGCTTTAGTTAGAAAGAGTAATACAACAGATGAATCAATTTTAAGTTTAATTAAGAATACAAATAAAGAGTTAGCTGAGGAAAACTCTAACAAAAGTACAGTTTTAGCATCAACTCAAAGAGATTATATTGCAGGAGAAGTTTCACGTGATTTAACTCGTAGAATTTTACTTCCTGAAAAAATTAGTAAAGCTCATGATGAAGGGATTTTCCATTTCCATGATGCTGATTATTTTGTTCAACCAATATTTAACTGTTGTTTAATAAATATTGAAGATATGTTAGATAATGGTACAGTTATGAATGGAAAGATGATTGAATCTCCTAAGAGTTTCCAAGTCGCTTGTACAGTAATGACTCAAATTATTGCAGCAGTAGCGTCTAACCAATATGGAGGACAATCAGTAGATATTTCTCATTTAGGAAAATATGTTAGAAAAAGTAAAGATAAATTCATTAAAAATATCAAGAAAAACCATAAAGATTTAGATAAAGAATTCATTGAACAGTTGGCAATGGAACGTTTAAAAGATGAAGTAAAAGCAGGTGTTCAAACAATTCAATATCAAATAAACACATTAATGACTACTAATGGACAATCTCCGTTTGTAACATTATTTATGTATTTAAGAGATGGCGATCCATATATCGAAGAAAATGCTTTAGTATTTGAAGAAGTTATTCGTCAAAGATACGAAGGAATTAAAAATGAAAAGGGTGTATATGTAACTCCAGCCTTTCCTAAACTTGTTTATGTTTTAGATGAAAATAACTGTCTAAAAGGTGGAAAATATGATTATTTAACAAAACTTGCTGTTAAATGTTCAGCAAAAAGAATGTATCCTGATTATATTAGTGCTAAAGAAATGCGTAAAAATTATGAAGGAAATGTTTTCGGTCCTATGGGATGTAGAAGTTTCTTATCTCCTTGGAAAGATAAAGACGGAAATTATAAATTTGAAGGAAGATTTAATCAAGGTGTTGTTTCTATTAACTTACCTCAAATTGGTATTTTAGCAGAAAAAGATGAAGAAAAATTCTGGAAATTATTTGATGAAAGACTAGAATTATGTCGTGAAGCATTAATGTGTAGACATGAGGCTTTACTTGGAACACTAAGTGATACTTCACCAATTCACTGGCAATATGGTGCGATTGCACGTCTTGCTAAGGGTGAAAAAATTGATAAATACTTAAAAGGTGGATATTCAACTTTATCTTTAGGATATATTGGAATCTATGAATTAACAATGTTAATGAAAGGTGTACCTCAAACAGATCCAGAAGGAGAAAAATTTGCTCTTGCTGTTATGAAGCATATGAGAGAAAAATGCGATGAATGGAAAAAAGAAACTGGACTTGGATTTGCTTTATATGGAACACCAGCTGAAAGCTTATGTTATCGTTTTGCAAGAATTGATAAGGAAAGATTTGGAACTATTAAAAACGTAACAGATAAAGGTTATTATACAAATAGTTATCATGTTGATGTTAGACAAAAAATTGATGCTTTTTCTAAGTTTAAATTTGAAAGTCAATTCCAACCTATCTCTTCTGGTGGATGTATTTCATATGTTGAAGTTCCAAATATGGAGAAAAACTTAAAAGCTATGGAAGAAATTGTTAAATTTATTTACGATAATATTCAATATGCTGAATTTAATACAAAATCTGATTATTGCCATGTATGCGGTTATACTGGTGAGATTAAAATAAATGATGATTTAGAATGGGAATGCCCAGAATGTGGAAATAAAGATAAAAATAAAATGAATGTCGCAAGACGTACTTGTGGATATTTAGGTGAAAATTTCTGGAATGTTGGAAAAACAAAAGAAATTAAAGCTCGTGTAACTCATCTATAGGAGGTGTAACTATGCACTATGCATCAATAAAAAAATTTGATATTGCTAACGGAGAAGGGGTAAGAGTTTCCCTTTTCGTTAGTGGATGTCCACATCACTGTAAAAATTGCTTTAATAAAGAAGCATGGGATTATAACTATGGTGAGGTTTTTACAGAAAAAGAAGAAGAAGATATTCTTGAATTTTTAGATAATGACTTTATTAATGGGCTTTCATTATTAGGCGGAGAACCAATGTGGCCAGATAATCAAAAAGGTTTAATTCCATTATTAAAAAAGGCTAAAGAACGTCATCCAGAAAAGAAGATTTGGTGTTATACAGGTTATTTATTTGATAAAGAAATTATGGATGATATGATGAAAAATAATGATTTTACAAGAGAATTTTTATCTTATATTGATGTAATAGTTGATGGTAGATTTATAGAGAGTTTATTAAATAGAACACTTTATTTTAGGGGTAGTTCTAATCAAAGAATTATAGATGTCCAAAAGAGTTTAAAAGCAAAAGAAGTAGTAGAGTATGAAATAGTAAAAGAAGGAGAAAAAGTATATGCGTAGTAGAGGATTTGAAGTAGCTAAAGGTTTTGAAGACAAAAATATTAACTTACCTGAAAGAAAAACAAAGTTTTCTGCAGGATATGATATTGAGTCAGCTGAAGATATCGTTATTCCAAAATTTATACCAGGAATGAAACCAACATTAGTAAAAACAGGAATTAAAGCTTATATGATGGATGATGAAGTTTTATATTTATACAATAGAAGTTCTAATCCAGGTAAAAAAGGTCTTGTTTTAGCAAACAGTGTTGGAGTTGTTGATAAAGACTATTATGGTAATCCAGATAATGATGGACATATTATGTTTGCATTCTTTAATATCAAAGATGAAGATGTTGAAATCAAAAAAGGTGACGCTATAGGACAAGGTGTATTTGCTAAATACCTAACAGTTGATGATGATAGTAGTGAAGGTATTCGTCAAGGTGGATTTGGTTCAACTAGCAAGTAACTAAGAAATTGTAATAATCAGACAAGATAGGGTCTGATTTTTTTGTTTTAAGAAATTTTCTCCTTACTAAGAACAGAAAGAAGTAGACATTTGTCAACTTCAAAAACAACTCATATTATATGAATTTTGAATTAAAATAAATAATTATTTTTCGTATTTATAGTGGTAACCTCTTTTTGATTTACAGTCTAATGGAACACATTTATTGTGTTGACATTTAGGAAAGATTGTATATGGTGGAGTAGAAATTGGTAGACCATCAAAAGCATCTTCTTGTTCAAATTCTAATACCATTTCCAGTGGTACTTCAAATTCCACTTTACATTTAGGACATATTAGATGGCCTATATCGAAATCTTTTATAATCAACATTCTTCAAGAATTAAGTTGATTTCTTAATTTATGAGTTTGAGATTTAATTAACATAATCATTTTATTATGAAATTTGTGTTTTTTGGAATAAATACCATAATAACGTACAGTTTTGAAATTTTCATCGGGAATGTGAATAATAAGATGTTTAAAGAATTCATATATATGAACACGTTCTTTAACTAGTTTATTATCTTCATGTCTTTGATACCAAAAAGTAACATATTTACCATCATAGTCTATAATTCTAGATTCAGCAATAGCAGGTTTACCAGTATATCTAACTGCATATTCAATCATATTTAGAGTAGATTGATTATTTTTCTTTTCAGCATATACGTAAAAAACTTTATTTGATTTTTTATAATTTTCAAAACTTTATAATTTTCAAAATTTTGGTTGTTTTAAATAGAAATATACGTTATAATATAACGTGTTGGAGGAATATATATGGCAAAGAAAAAAGAAGAAACTAAAAAAAATATACATGAAGTAGTAATAAAAATTGATGGAGAAGCATGGAAAAATGCCTTAGACAAAGCATTCAAAGTAAAATCAAAAGATGCTAAAGTCGATGGATTTAGAAAAGGAAAAGTACCTAGAGATATTTATGAAAAGCATTTCGGTAAAGAATCTTTGTGGTTAGAAGCAGCTGATACAGTATTACAAGATGCTTATACTAAAGCTATGGAAGAATCTAAGTTAGTTCCAGTGGTTCAACCTGATGTAAGTTTAAAGAATTTAAGTGATGAATTAGTAGAATTTACTTTTAAGATTATTACAAAACCTGAAGTTAATGTAAAGAAATATAAAGGATTAAAAGTAGCAAAAGAAGAAGTTAAAGTTACAAAAGAAGAAATTGAACATGAACTTTCTCATGTATTAGAAAAATATACAGAATTAGTTACTAAAGAAGGAAAAGTTGAAAATGGTGATATCGCTGTTATTGACTTTGAAGGATTTAAGGATGGAGTAACATTCGATGGTGGAAAAGGAGAAAACTATTCACTAGAAATCGGTTCTCATACATTTATTCCAGGATTTGAAGAACAAGTAATCGGAATGAGTGCAGGAGAAGAAAAAGACATTAATGTTACTTTCCCAGAAGACTATGGAGTTAAAGACTTAAAAGGAGCTCCTGTTGTATTTAAGGTAAAAGTTAACGAAGTTAAAACAAAAGAGGCTCGTGAATTAGATGAAGATTTCTTTGAAGATTTAGGACTTGAAGGAGTTGACTCTAAAGAAAAATTAGAAGCTGAAATCGAAAAATCAATCAAAGCTCAAAAAGAAATGGATGTTGAAAATAAATATATTGATGCAATTTTAGAAGAAGTATCTAAAAATGTTGAAGTTGATATTCCAGAAGAAATGGTTAATGAAGAAATTGATCGCTTAAAGAAACGTTTTGAAGAACAAATGAGAATGCAAGGAATAAGTCTTGACTTATATTATCAATTTACTAAATCAACTGAGGAAGATTTAAGAAATCAATTAGAAAAAGAAGCTTACTCTAATGTACTTTACCGTTTAATGTTAGAAGAAATTATGACATTAGAAAAAATTGAAGTAACAGAAGAAGAAGCAGAAAAAGAAGCTGAAGAATTAGCTAAGAAATATCAAGTTGCTAAAGATGAATTCTTATCTCAATTTGGTGGAATTGATATGATTAAATATGATCTTGAAATGCGTAAAACAATTGATTTATTAAAAGAATTAAATAAGTAGAAAAAGTTCACTCTTAAAGGGTGAATTTTTTTTGAAATTAAATGAAGAAAATAGGCCTTTTCACTTGAATTTTTTCTAAAATAATTTATAATAAAAAGCAATATCATTTTTAGGAGGTGTGACCTTGGAAAAACTTAATGTCTTACTTGTTCATGATATGGTTTTGTTTCCTAATAGTGAAATACGTATTGAATGTGATAGTGTTAATGATAGAGAAATTATTTCAGTAGCAGAATCTTCATCTAACCAACTTATACTTATCGTTAATCCAATTATTAATGAAGTTGATAATATAACATCATTACCAAATGTTGGTGTTGTTGGAAAAATAAAACTAAAGATGGATGTACCTAATGGTAAAACAAGAATAGTTCTATCAGGAATTAAAAGAGTAATTGTAAAAGAATATATTAATAACGATAATTTTTATGAAGCAGAACTAGCTGATATTCCTCTTAATTACGATATAGAAGAAGCTAGTACTTATCGTAGTATTTTAGTTAAAGCAATAGAAAAATATATAAATAATGTTCCATATATGAGTAATGCTGTCTTATCCCAGATACCAGCAATTACTGATTTAGGAAGTTTATGCGATTTAGTTTCAACTTTCTTACCATTTTCGTATGAGAAAAAGAAAAGATATATCTTGGAGATAAATCCTATTATTAGATCAAAACTAATTATGGAAGATATAAATGAAGATTTGAAAGTAATTGCTTTAGAAAAAAGTATTGAAGATCAAGTTGAAAAAGAATTAAATGATAGTCAAAAAGAGTTTTATTTAAGAGAGAAAATCAAAGTTATCCAAAAAGAGTTGGGTGATGTTAATACTAAAGAAGATGAAGTTGCTAACTTAAAATATAAACTTTCAAAACTTAAATGTAGTAATAAAGTAAAAGAACGTATCAAAAAAGAAATAAGTAGATATGAAACAGTTAATTCTAATTCACCAGAACTTGGTACAATTAGAGATTATTTAGACTGGATGCTTAACTTGCCTTGGCATAAGTTTACTAAAGATATTGAAGATTTAAGCCAAGTAAAACGTAGTTTGGATGCCTCTCATTATGGGCTTGATGATGTAAAGTCAAGAATTTTAGAATACTTAGCTGTAAAACAAAATACTAATAATTTACGTAGTCCAATTATTTGTCTAGTTGGACCACCAGGAGTAGGAAAAACTTCTCTTGCTTTATCAATTGCTAAAAGTATTAACAGAAAAGTTACTAAAATAAGTGTTGGTGGAATTAATGATGAAGCTGAAATTATAGGACATCGTAGAACTTATGTAGGAGCAAATCCAGGTCGTATTATTCAAGGTATTAGAAAAGCAGGTACTACTAATCCTGTATTTATAATTGATGAAATTGATAAAATGACTAAGGATATAAAAGGTGATCCTGCAAGTAGTCTACTTGAAGTATTAGATCCAGAACAAAACTCTAAGTTTTCAGATCATTATATCGAAGAGGAGTTTGATTTGTCAAAAGTTATGTTTATCGCAACTGCTAACTATATAGAACAAATTCCTTATGAATTAAGAGATCGTCTAGAATTAATTGAACTTTCTAGTTATACAGAATATGAAAAACTAGATATAGCTAAAAATTATTTAATTCCTCGCCAGTTAGAAGAACATGGTTTAACTGAACTTCAAGTTAGTTTTGAAGATGAAGCAATTTTAACTATAATTAGAAATTATACAAAAGAAGCAGGGGTACGTGAACTAGAAAGGCTAATCGCAACATTATTAAGAAAGGTAGTAAAAAAACTTCTTACAGAATTTGATGTTGCACAATATATTATCACTACTACCTTACTAGAAGAATTCCTAGGAAAAAAGAAATACCAATATCTAGAAAACCAGACTAAAAAACAAATCGGTGTTGTTAATGGAATGGCTTATACTGTTTTTGGTGGTGATATATTACCAATAGAAGTTACCTATTACAAAGGAAACGGCAAACTAATTTTAACTGGAAGTTTAGGAGATGTGATGCAAGAATCGGCTCATATAGCGCTTTCTTATATTAAAGCTAATGCTAAAGAGTTTGGGATAGATTTTAAATTATTTGAAGAAAATGATTTACATATTCACTTACCAGAAGGAGCAGTTAATAAAGAAGGTCCAAGTGCAGGTATTGCTTTAGCGACATCCTTAATATCAGTTCTTTCTAATAAAGCTGTATCCGGTGATATTTCTATGACAGGGGAGTTAACTCTTCAAGGTAGAGTTCTTCCAATTGGAGGGTTAAAAGAAAAAGTTTTAGGAGCCTCTCGTGCCGGTATTAAAAAAGTATTTTTACCAAAACAAAATGAACCTGATTTAGATGAAATACCTGAAGAAATTAAATCTAATTTGAAATTTGTTTTAGTGTCAAATTACATTGATGTTTATAAAGAAGTGTTTGGGGTGAAATAATGGAAGAATTACAAATGCTAATAAGTAAAATAAATTGTTTGCTTTTTAGAGCTTTGATGATAGGAAATACACCAAATGAAATAGTGTCTGGTTTTGAAAAAAAAGAAGATTGTGTAGAGTTTATGGATACGATAAGTAATATGTTAGAAAATGATCCTGAGTTTTTCTTTCTACGAGATTTCATTGATAAGACACAATTGATAGTCAGCTTGGCTAGCGAAAAATTTGCTGATTCAAAAGAAGAAAGAGATATCAGAAATAAGCATATTGTTAGTTTAAATCAGTTAAAATGTTCTAAGGATAAAGATGATATTATCAGTAAATATTTAGGTGGTGAAACATCTATGAGAGGATATTTATCATACACAGATAAGATGTTATTTGATTCTATGCAAGGTGATTACTATGTAGTTGCGAGACTTCAAGAAGCAATTGATGGTAATAATAAATTAAGTGAGATAGATAGTCGTCAGTTTTTAGAATCAACCTCATTTTTTACCTATATGATGCCAGAATTATATCAATTATTTCCAGACTGTATAGAACTTACAAGAAATGAATTTGACAGAATAAGTAAGGAAGAACCAAAAATTAAAATGCTCATGAAACCAATAAAAAGGAATTTATCAAAACTTAAATAAAGAATAAATTCTTTTTTTTTTCATATTATTTAATGAAAGTAGAGGAGATTAATATGAAAAAAGTAATATCTTTTGAAAAAAAATTAGATTTTCCTAGTATGATAGGAGAAATTACATCAATTTCTTTAGATCATCAAATAGAGTTTAAAAATTCTAGCTATGCAACAGGTAAATTTATTGTTTCTGGTACTTATAAAATGACAGAGGCTTCTACTATAGTAGAAGATTTTAGTTACGAAATTCCAGTAGAAATCGATTTGGTTGAGAAACTTGATTTATCTAGTGTAAAAACATCTATTAACAATTTCAATTATGAAATAGAATCAGAAGATAGTTTAAAGTGTAATATTGATTTATTATTAGAAGGGGTAGAAGAAATTGTTTTAGAAGATGATACTGATTTAGAAACTTTAACAGAAAAGATTAAAGAAACCAAAGATAAAGCAGATTCTGATTTAATCAGAGAATGTGACGGTGATTTAAAAACTGATGATAATAAGATTATCGAAGAAAAAGAAGAAATAATCGACGAAGCTGTAACTGTAAAAAATAATGATAAAAACTTAACTGAAGAAATACTAGAAAATGAAATTAGTATGCCAGAAGCTGAGTTAGATAAAAACTTAAATACTATAGAAAAAAAGGAAAGTGAAGAAATGGAAGAAAATAAGAATACTAATATTAGTTCTTTATTCCAAGTATTTGAAAATTCAGAAGAAACATTTACAACCTATTCTGTTTACATTATGAGAAGAGAAGATAGTATCGAAAAAATACTAGATACTTACAACGTTACAAGAGAAGAATTGAGTGAATACAATGATCTTAGTAATTTAGAAATTGGTTCTAAAATAATAATACCAAATTGTAATGAATAGTTTAGAGAAAATAAGTACAAAATATGATCTAAATATTAGAAAGTATGAAGAAAAGAATAATATAAGAATAATTGATACTGATAAAGGAAAATTTGTATTAAAGAAAAATAGTCCCAATGAAGATCATTTATATGAATATTTAAATAATAAGCATTTTGATTATTTGCTAGATAAAGAAATGGTAGATAACTATGATATATTTCCATATATTGATGAAATGAATATTCCTAAGGATGAAAAAGGAATAGAATTGGTTAATGTTTTAAGCTTACTACATAATAAAACTACTTTTTATAGAAAAGTAGTTTTAGATGATACTAAAAAATTATATGAAGAGTTAAATAATAAGATAGATAATTTATATCGTTATTATTATGACTTACAAGATATAATTGAACAAAAAGTTTATATGGCTCCAGAAGAATATTTATTAATTAGGAATGTATCCCTTATCTATTCATCCCTAAATTATTCTAAAGAAAAATTAGATGAGTGGTATCAGTTAAAAATAAAACAAACAAAAGAAAGAGTAGTTTTGTTGCATGGAAAACCAAATTTGGAACATTTCCTTGTTGATGAGAAAAAACAACTGATTAGCTGGAATAAATGTAGAAGAGATATACCAATTTATGATTTTATTTATTTTTATAAGAGTGATTATTTAGAACTAGAAATGTCAAGTTTATTTGATTTTTACCAATCTAAATTCTTTTATAATAACGAAGAATATCTACTTTTTTTAGCATTAATATCATTACCAGAAAAAATTAAATTTAGCAGACATCATTTAAAAGATTGTACAGAAACTTATAAACTAATAAGATATGTTTCTAAAACTAGGGATTTTATTCTAAAAGAGAATGAAAAATACCAAGAAGAAAATGAAAATAAATTCAAAGAATAATAAAATAGCATTAAGTTTTGTAGTGATAAAAATAAGGATTAATGCCTGATAAAAAATAATTATTAAAAAGATTAGTATTAATGATAAATAGAAGAGACTACTTCTTCTTTTTTGTTTGCAGTAATTACATCTACAAAAAAATTTATGTTTAGGACCATTAAAATTCATATACTTCACCTATAATAATGTATGTTATTTAAATAAACATGTGTAAATTTACTATTAATACTAAAATTAGAAAGTCACTTTTCATCAGATATGATATAATTAAAATAGGTGAAGTGTATGAATAATAAAGGTTTTACTTTAACAGAGTTAATAGTTACGATGGCAATAATAAGTGTAATTTCACTTATTAGTTTACCAGCAATTACAGAATTACAAAAAAGTGGTAGACAAGCGGTTTACGAATCATATGAAAAGGTACTTGTTAACGGTGCAAAACTTTATGTTGATAAATATGATAGAGATTTATTTGTTAGAAATCAAACAGGTTCACAATGTGTAGTTATAACATATGATGATTTAGTAAATGAAAATTTAATAAAAGCATATAATGGAAATAAAGGTGAAACTATTGATAAAGCTAAAACCTTTGTAAATGCAACTAAAGAAAATGGTAAACTTAAATATAATTTTTCACTTTATGTTAATAAGGGCAATGCTATAGTCTATCCTACTAATAATAATACCTTAACAAAAAAATGTAATCCTATAAGACCTGGTTCTTAATAGACTTGTATTTTATAAATAAGTATGCTATAATACTATTGATAATGATTATCAATAAGAGGTAAATATGAAAGAGAGAAATACTTGGCAAAAAAAACTTATTTTAGAGGAATTGGAAAATGACTATACACATCCAACTATCGCAGAATTTTATGAAAAATTAAAAAAGAAAAATTCTAAGATTGGTAAAGCTACTGTATACCGTAATATTAATAAGTTGGTTGAAGAAGGAAAAGTATTAAAAATATCTTTAGGGAAAGATGAAGAACATTATGATGGTCATACTCATAATCATTATCATTTGTATTGCAAATGTTGTAAGAAAATCTATGATATTGAAGATATTAATGAAAGAAAATTTAAAGAAAGACTAGAAAAAGAAAATAATATTCAAATTGATTCAACAAAGATAGTTTTTGATGGTATTTGCAAAAATTGTTTAGAAGGAAAGGAAGTAAAATAATATGGAATTAAAAGGAAGTAAGACAGAAGCTAATTTAATGGCTGCATTTGCAGGAGAAAGTCAAGCAAGAAATAAATATACTTATTATGCTAGTAAGGCTAAAAAAGATGGATATGAACAATTAGCTGCAATTTTTGAAGAAACAGCTAATAATGAAAAGGAACATGCTAAACTTTGGTTTAAAGAATTACATGGAGGAATTATTCCTTCAACTGAAGAGAATCTAAAAGATGCTGCAGCTGGAGAAAATTATGAATGGACTGAAATGTATAAAGAATTTGCTTTAACTGCTAAAGAAGAAGGATTTGATAGAATCGCTGATCTTTTTGAAAAAGTTGGAGAAATTGAAAAAGAACATGAAGCTAGATACTTAAGATTATTACAAAATATCAAGGATGATAGAGTATTCAAAAAAGATGGTAATAAAATTTGGATATGTCGTAATTGTGGTTATGTTTATGAAGGAGAAGAAGCATATGATGTTTGTCCTGTATGTAATCATCCACAAAGCTTTATGGAAGTTAAAGCCGATAATTATATGTAATTAGATTATACAAAAAAGTATAATCTTTTTTTTATTAATTTTCATATATTTAATTAAGGTGATGCTTTTATGAAAAAAAACATTATTATTATGCCAATATATATTAAACATATAGTATCTTTTAAGGATAGTTTGGCTTCTATTTCTAAAAAGTATGGAGTAAGTATTAACCAAATAAAAAAAGATAATGGACTAAAAAATAATCAGATTTTTACTAACCAGGCTTTAAAGATAAGAGTAGGAGAAGAGAAATTTAAACATAATTAGCACTCTTGCTTGACAAGTGCTAAAAAATGAGTATAATTAATACTGAGGGGTGATAATATGTATGGATATCAAAATAATCAAAATGAAGAAGAAAACGTATTAGAAAAATATGGTCGTAATATCACAGAAGATGTAAAAAGTGGAAAAATAGATCCTGTAATAGGTAGAGATGAAGAAATTAGAAGTATTACAAGAGTACTTTCTAGAAAAACAAAAAATAACCCAGTATTAATAGGTGAAGCAGGTGTTGGTAAAACTGCTATTGTTGAAGGACTTGCTCAAAGAATTAGTAAAGGTGATGTCCCATCAAGTTTAAAAAATAAAATTGTGTGGGAACTAGATTTAGCGTCTCTTGTAGCTGGTGCTAAATATCGTGGTGAGTTTGAGGAACGTTTGAAAAAGGTCTTAACAGAAGTTAAGAATAGCGATGGAAATATTATTATGTTTATAGATGAAATTCACACTATTGTTGGTACTGGTAATACAGAAGGAGCTATGGATGTTTCTAACATTTTAAAACCAATGTTAGCTAGAGGTGAAATTCACCTAATTGGAGCAACAACTCTAAATGAATATCGTATGTATATTGAAAAAGATAGTGCCTTAGAAAGAAGATTCCAAAAGATAAAGGTAAGTGAACCAACAGTTGAAGATACTATTACTATTTTAAGGGGATTAAAACAAAGATTTGAAATTCATCATGGAGTTACAATCAAGGATCAAGCTTTGATTTCAGCTGCAGTATTATCAAATAGATATATAACTGATCGTTATTTACCAGATAAAGCAATAGATTTAGTAGATGAAGCTTGCGCAACAATCCGTGTTCAAATGGATTCTGTTCCAACATCATTAGATAAATTAACTAGAAAAATCATGAAACTACAAATTGAAAAAGAAGCAATTAAGAAAGAAAAAGATGAACAATCAAAAACTAGAAGAGAAGAAATTGATAAGGAACTTTCTGAATTAACTGTTAAAGAAAAAGATTTAAAAGATAGTTGGAATGAGGAAAAAAATCTTAATAGTGAAATAAAAGATATTAAGAAAAAATTAGAAAAAGCAAAATTTGATTTGGAACAAGCTGAAAATGACTATGACTTAGAAAATGCTGCTATCTTAAAACATGGAACTATTCCAAGTTTAGAAAAAAAATTAGAAGAAAAGAGAAGTCAAAGTAAAAATAAACTATTAAGTGATGTTGTTGAAAGTGATGATATCGCTACTGTTATTTCGAAATGGACTAATATTCCTTTAGCTAAATTAATGAGTAGTGAAAAAGAAAAACTAATAAATCTAGAAGATAATATGAAAAAAAGAGTAATTGGTCAAGATGAAGCCTTAAATTTAGTTGCTTCTTCTATATTAAAAAGTAGAAGTGGAATAAAAGATCCTAATAGACCAATTGGTTCATTTATGTTCTTAGGACCAACAGGTGTTGGTAAAACAGAAGTCGCTAGAACCCTTGCTTATGAACTTTTCGATGATGAAAAGCATATGATTAGGATTGATATGAGTGAATATATGGAAAAATTCTCTGTTTCAAGACTAATTGGTTCTCCTCCAGGATATGTTGGTTACGAAGAAGGTGGACAACTTACAGAAGCAGTTAGAAGAAATCCTTATAGTATAGTCTTATTTGATGAAATAGAAAAAGCTCATCCAGAAGTGTTAAATCTATTATTACAAATTCTAGATGATGGACGTATTACTGATTCTAATGGTAGAACAGTAGATTTTAAAAATACTATTATTATTATGACATCTAATGTTGGAAGTGAACATATTCTAGATGGTAAAAAAGATTTAGTAAAAGATGAGCTAAAGAATTATTTTAGACCAGAATTTATCAATAGGATTGATGAAATAATAGTCTTTAATTCACTAGATAAAGAGGCTATTTCTAAGATACTTGATAAGATAATAAGTCAGATAGAAAAAAGACTTTCTAATTTAAAAATTCATATTAATTTAACAGATAAAGCAAGAGAAGCTTTAATTGATGAAGGTTATGATATTAATTTTGGAGCTAGACCATTAAAAAGAGAAGTAAGCAAAGTTATTGAAAACAGTCTTGCTAAAATGATTATTACAGACCAAGTAAAAGAAAATGATACGATTTTGGTTGATTATCAAAATAATGAATTTTTGATAAAATAGAAGAATTATTGCGAAATAATTCTTTTTTTGTTGTTTCTTCTGAATTTTTGTGATATCATGTTTATGATAGAATAAAAATAGGTGGTGTGTGATATGGAAATTAAAAAAGGTATTTCCCAAATGGCTGAATATCCAAATGTAGAAATTAATTATGTAGTACCTGCAGATGGAAAGATGTATTATGTATTAAAAAATGGAGAACTAAAAAATGGTTGTGTTATTGCAACACTAGATCCAAAAAAAGCAATTGATGATGGAGTTTACTGTGATAGTATAGGTGTTTTTAACATAGACGGTTCTACATTAATAGATTTTAATAAAAAAGAGATAAAGAATATTAATGATGAATTTGTTTTAGCAGTTAATGCAATTCCAACAAGTGAAGATGTAGTTAATGCCTTAAAAAATGAAAATGATGAAATTAGTAAGGCAATGCTTAAAAATAGTTCAACAACAATTGTTGATAAAATGATGATTGAAATGGGTATTACAGGAGAACTTTTATTTTCAGATGCTTATAGTGAAGCAAATATTTATAAATTAGATAGTGCTAATCATAAAATTGGACCAGATTCAAGTTTTATTGGTAAAAATGATTCAAACTTCTATTTCCATTCAAATGATATTTCAAAAGAAACTGTTCTTATTGGTTTAGATGGTAAGGAGAAAAAAGAAGCTCCAGAAGAATCTGGATTTAAGATTCCAGAAGAGTCAATTGCTACTCCAGAAATAAATATGAATCAAAATCAAGCAGAAAAACAAGAAATAGCAGAAACTGAAACTAATACAGAAGTAAATGAAGAATCAAAAGAATTAGAAAGTAATCCTACTATAGAAAATAATGAAACTTCTGAATCTAATAATGATAAAGAAGTTAATATTTCAGATATAGATGTCGATAATAATAGTTTTAAATTAGATATAAGTCAAAATATTTTAGATGGGTTTAAACCATTAGCAGATACACAAGATGTAGAAAGTAAACCAGAAGAAGACAAAGAACAACCAGAAACTGAAGTTAATTTAGAAAATAATTTTGATATTACCAATGGTATTACAAATACTGATAATAATAAGGAAGATAGTGTTGCAGAAAAGGAAAACCCTGAAAGTGATGAAGTTTTAGACAGTGTTATTGAAGTAATGAAAAAAATGATAGAAGAGACAAATAAACTTAATGAAAAAATTTCTGAACTTGAAAAAGAATTAGAAGCTAAAAACAGTATTATTGCAGCTCAAGAATCTAAGAAAGATGAATTGAGTAGTTTACTAGACGAGGCTAATGAAGTTTTAGATAATATTGATTAATTATATTTAATCCAAAGTCAGGCAAAAATTGCTTGACTTTTTCTAAGCACAATCTAATAAAAACTTCAAGAATGAATTATGTTTACTTCGTTCTTTTTTCTAAAAAACAATTGACTAGCAATAAAAAAAGAGTGTTATTGATAGTAAAGGAGAGTATAAGATGAATGAGACAAAGAAAATAGGCAATGCAAAACTTTTAGTAATAGCAGTAGTATTAACCTTAGTGGTAGTACTAGGAACAACATATGCATGGTTAAGTATTTCTCAAGAATCAAAAATAATTAATAAAATAACAGCAGGAAACTTAGAATTAACTTTAGATGATACAACAAGTGAAGGAATAAAACTAACAAAAGAAATACCAAGAAGTTATCAACAAGGAATGGCAACAAAAGAATATACATTTACATTAACAAATAAAAGTAGTACAAGTAGTTATACTTTATCACTAAAAGATTTGACTACTTATACAAATGATGAAGATCAAGAAGTAACAATAGCAGATGAGGATAGACTAGCTGACTCTAAAGTAAGATATATTTTATTAAAAGATGGAGAAAAATCAACTGCATCAAAATCAAAAATATTAACAGATAGAGTGTTGGACTCTGGAACAATTGAAAAAGGAAAAACTATTAAGTATAGTTTGAGAATTTGGATAGACTCAAAAGCAGGAGATAATAATACAGAAGAAGAAGTAATGGGAAAAATCTTTAACGCTCAAATAAGTATAGAAGCAACTCAGCTTAAACCTATGTTGTGTAAAAAAGCATCCGTTCTACATGAAGAAATATGTAATAATAGCACATGTACTTCAGATGGCTATAACTTAAATGATACAATAACCTACGGAAATTTAGGAACAACAGGGGTTTTAACTACAGGAGATGCATTTGACTGTGATGTCAACGGAGATGGAGTGTATGATTCTGAAACAGAAAGATTTTATTATGTATCAGATATGACTAATGGAGTAACGCAAGACTCAAATACAGCAGTACTTGTATATTATAATAATGTAAGTGGAGGAGTAGCTTCAAATTCAACTACATATGCATATGACTCTAGTGGTAAAAATAATAATGGCCCAGTAACAGCAATTAAACAATTACCAACAATTTCTCAATGGAAAAACGTAAGCTTAATAAATAAAACAAGAGCTATAACAAATGAGAATGGAGGAAATACAACAACTGCAGGAGATCTTCCAACAACCTTTAGCTATGAAGGATATGCCGCTAGACTATTAACTGCTCAAGAAGTAAATCTTGGTTGTGAAATTACTGTTGGTAGCACGAGTGCAGGAGAGATTAGTAAGAAATGTCAATTCTTAATGGAAAATACAAAATATTCATCAGATAGTATATTAACTGGTGGCCTTTGGTTAGAAACACCTCGTGCAAATCATTCATCTGCTGTTTGGTATTCAAATCAAAATGGTCGTTTCTTTATTTCATATAATAGTAATGATCATAGTATAGTTGGTGTTCGTCCAGCAATTGAAGTTTTAAAAACAAATATCTCATATTAATGTGATAGGTGTGCTATAAAATCATGAATATTAAGAAATATTCATGATTTTTTTTGTTGTATCAAAAATTTTATTCATAAAAAAAGAACTACATGTAGTTCTTAACTAATTAGTATTTTCTTTAATTCTTGTTTTTCATCATCTGGTAAAAAAGATTTGTCTATCGCAATTAAATTTGTCTTAATAAAATCTTCTTTAGTAAAATTAAAATATTTTTCTAGTAATTTATACTCCTTATTTAGACTAGTATTGGATACAGTTCTATTATCTGTATTTATAGTTAATAAGATATCTTCATCAAATAATTTTTTTATTGGATGGTTTATAATACTATCAACATTACAAGTCTGAACATTACTAGTTGGACAGATTTCTAACGGAATTTGTTTTTCTTTTACTAACTTTATGGCTTCTTCATCATTAATTATTTTTATACCATGTCCAATTCTTTTAGCACCATAACTTATTGCGTCCTTTACTTCTTTTGAGGTACCTGCTTCCCCGGCATGGATTGTAATATTTAAATCATTTTCTAAAGCATAGCTAAATAAATCTTTATATAAGTAAGTAGGAAATCTTGATTCATCTCCTGCTAAATCAATTCCACAAACACCTTTATTTTGATATTTAATTGCTAAATCAATGATATTTTTGTTATTTTCATAACTATCACCACGCATCATACATAAAATTAAATTAGTCTTAATATTTTTATTATCTAATCCTAAAAGTACAGAAGATACAACTTCATCTAGATTTAATCCTTCTTTAGTATGAAAGTTAGGGGCAAATCTTATTTCTGCATAAATGACATTGTCTTTAATTAAGTCTTCACATAATTCCTTACTTATTCTGATTAAATTTTCTCTATTCTGCATTACTTTAATTGGTAAATCAAATTTTTTCAAATAATCAGTTAAACTTTTACTATTTTCATCTACAACTAATTCTTTTTCCAAATTGTCTTTACCTAATAATTCTTCTATAGTACTAACCCTAACTGAACCATCTAAATGTAGATGAAGTTCAATCTTTTTTAAGTTTTCTATCATGATATTTCTCCTTTTATAACTTTTTTAACAAATTTACCACTTTCAGTTAAATCATTATCTGTAAAACCATTCTTATTTGTTCCTGGTTTTAAAATAGCTGATGTTTCAGCTTTATCAGATAAAGACCAATTAATATAACTAATATTATTTTCATTCATAAACTTAACCCATTTAACAGCTTCATCTGTTGCGACATCACCACTACCATCAGCGTTAGTTGTACCCCATTCACTAACAAAGATAGGAAGACCATCATCTCTTGCTTTAGTAATTCTTTCTCTTAACCATTCTTTATGAGTTCCAGCATAAAAGTGTAGGGCATACATAACATTCTTATCATCTATTTTATTATTTATAGGATCTAGTATATCTTGAGACCAAGTAGGTGTTCCAACAATTATTACCGATGATTTACTATTATTTCTAATTACTTTGATAACCTCATCAGCATAAGGTTTAATATCATTATTCCAGTTTGTACTACCATTAGGTTCATTACATATTTCATAAATTACATTAGGACTATCTTTATATTTTTTACTTACTTTGTCAAAAAAATCTTTAGCATCATCTTTGTGAGTCATGGGATTATTATCATTTAGAATATGCCAATCAATAATAACATACATATCTTGTTTAATTACTAAATCGACTTTTTCTTCTAAAGTGTTTAATAAATCCTTATTAGAAATGTAACCACCCTCATCAGTATACATTGCTATTCTAAAGACATTACTTTTCCATTCATCTTTTAATATTTTTAAATTAGCCTCGTTAATAAAGTCTTTATACCATTGTAGTCCATGGGAAGACATTCCTTTTAGAATAATCTTTTCATTATATTGATTTACTAAATCAACTCCATCAACTTTTAATTTTCCATTATAACTAACATAACTATTTTTTTCGGAACTAGTATTATTTTTTTTACTATCATTTTTAATATTCCCATTATTTTCATCTTCTGTTGGATTAGAAGCTATACAACCAGTTATAAATAAAGATATAAAACAAAGTATTAATAATAATTTTTTCATAAATTCATCTCCTATATTAATTTTAACATAGATTAGGCTAGTTGTAATTGACTTATTAACTAAATTATGCTAGAATGAAGAAACCTTGAGAAAGAAGGATATAATAATATGGAATTTGATATAGATAAAATTATAAGTGAAATTGATTTTACTAAGAACAGTTTTAAAGAGTGTAGTAATGGTCTTTTTCTTACTAATTATGAAATTAGTGTTTTAGAAAAATACAAGATTAATTATTTAAATTGTACTAGTTTGAAAGATATAATTTTTCTAGTTGAAGACATATTAACAGAAGATAATAATCTAGATGATTTGGAAAATATCTCTAAATCAATTTCTGAGAGAGATTATTACCTAAATACAAATAAGTAGCATATAATATTAAGTAGTAGTAAAAGTCAGGTTAATACTTGGTCTTTTTTGTTCTACTTTGAAGAAAGGAATTGTTTTATATGGATTATCAAAAATTTAAGGATAATGATAATATTGATGCGGTTTTATTAAAGTATGATTTTGCTAAAGAAATACTAGAAACAGAATTAAAAGTTTTGTTAAAAGATTATGAATTTAAACATAATTATAATCCTGTTGAGCATATTAAATCACGTATAAAGTCTAGTGAAAGTGTAATTAAAAAGTTGGAAAAAAGGGGATATGAATTAACTACAGATAATTTAGTTAATCATGTTCATGATATGGTTGGAATACGTATTGTTTGTTCTTTTTTATCTGATGTAAAGTCTATAGTCAATGTTTTAAAAACTTCAAAATTATTTAAAATCAAGGAAGAAACGGATTATATTACTAATCCAAAAGATTCTGGATATATTAGTTATCATATGAATGTTTTGGTTCCACTACGTCTTCAAGAGAGAGTAGAATATATTGAGGCCGAAATTCAAATAAGAACGATTGCTATGGATTTTTGGGCTAGTCTAGATCATAAGTTGCGTTATAAGAAAAAGAAAGATATTCCAGAAAATATCATTGATGAAGTTTACAGCTGTTCTCAAGTTATTAGAGATCTAGATGTTAAGATGGAAGCCTTAAAACAAAAACTTATATAAAAAAATTCAAGAGGAGTAAGGTTGTATGCAAAAAAAGGAAACTATATTAGATGAATTTTTTAAATCAGAAAATATCATTTACATAGAAAAAGACAGTAGAGGACAAATATTAGAAACTAATAATGAAGAAGTAATTCCTATATATAGTCAAATAATAAATAGTAGTATTAGAGATAAAAATAGGTATTATCATAAACCAAGTAAAACATGGTATAAACTGATTAAAAGAGTAGTTAATGGTATAGATGTTGAGTATTTAGTAGATATTACTGAATTTCAAAAAGAATTATATTATTTAAAAAGGGATTCATTGACAGGACTTATCAAAGATAGAAATGAAGCATCAAAACTAATGGAAGATTATATTGATTATGCTATCTTAGAAAATCAAAGTTTTAGCCTACTTGCGGCAGACGTAGATAATTTTAAGGAAATCAATGATAATTTTGGACATAACTGTGGAGATTTAGTATTAAAACTAATAAGTAAAATTATACTTAGTTCGACTAAACAATCTGATGATATCTTTGATACAAGATCTAGTGATATAATATTAAGATTTGGTAGAGATGAATTTCTAATTCTTCTTAAAAATGTAACTTTAGAGGAAACAAAACAAAAAATGGAAGAAATATCTTCAAAAATTAGCAACAGCTGTTTTTCATATGAAGACAAAAATGTATCTGTATCTATAAGTATTGGCTATAGTCATTTTTTAGATAATGAAGATAAGAGTAAAAACAGTACTGAAATAAGAAAAGTATTAAGTAAAAAGGCAGATAACTGTCTATATCAAAGGAAAAGAAATAGAACTAGTAACTAGTTTTTTTCTTTTAGTTTGAAAAACTATAGAAATATTATTAAAAATATTATATAATATATATTATAGAATAGAGGGTGAAATAGATGGATGGTAGCGAAAAAGTTATTATAGTTAATAAGGATAATACTGAAGAGGAAGTGGAAATAGTTACTTATCTAAATAGTAAAGATAGCATGAATCAATATCTTGTTTATACCAAAGGGGAAACTCAACCTAATGGAGATGTTATTATTTATATATCAAAAATAAAAGAAGATGAAGAAAATTTAAAATTAGAAGAAATAGTTGACGATACAGAGTGGAAAGATGTTCAAAGACTATTAAAAGAAATAGCTAATGCTTAAGTAGGAATTTATAATGAGTAATATATTTGATTATAAGAGTTCCTTAAATGGGATTAAAGCTAATTTATTTGATATATATGAAAACCAGGAACAGATTATTGGTCTAGAACAAGATGAAAGTAAAAGAAATGAACACTTAAATAAGTTTATAGAAATGAAAGATATTGCTTTAATGTTATTAGATGAAATAGAGTCTTTATATATTAGTGATATAAAAGATGAAGATTTAGATATAGTAAAACTTAGTAATCCTAAGCTTCCAGAATTAGAAGAAGAAAGCAAAATTCTAAATTTAGTTGAAAATAAAAAATCTGATAGTATAAAAGAAGATGAATCTACAGAAACTAATGAAGAAAATACCGAGAATAACTCTGAAAATGTAGATGATACTCCAAATTTAGAAAAATATTATTTGGATTGTGATAAAAAAAGAGTTAATTTTGCTTATGTACCTGTAAAATTATTTGATAAGCTTAAGGCAAACGGTGTTTTAACTAGAGATAATGACAATCAACTTCAATTATCAGATACTTCAGATGATGATAGTAACCTAGATTTAGAATCAAATACTCTAGATGAAGATTTTAATGAAGAAGAAATCAATGATTTAGAGTCTAGTTCTAATCAAAATGATGAAGAAGAAAATGATGAAAATGAAAATATTTTAGATGATTTTAATTCAAAGATAATAAAAGAAGATGAAGAAAAGCCAAGAGGTATCATTGTAAGAAGTGATCAATATATGAAACTTGCTTTATCTAAGCATCGTCAAGAAGGTGTTATAAGAGAGGCTAAAACTTACAGAATTAATGAGGCAAAAAAAAGACAAAGAGAAAACCAGAAAAAAGAATTAGAAAAAGCTAAAGTGGATATAAATATATAATAGGAGAAGCTTATGAAAGAAACAGAAAAGTTAGATGATATGAATGTTAATAATCGTAGTTTTGTTACAGAAAGTATTGAGCAACCTCAAATAGAAACTATAGCCGTAGATGAAAATGGTCGAGTAGAGGCCGTTTCAATAGATTATAATGACTATAGAAATGAGCTTGTATCTGGTTATAAGATGACTACTTCTAATAATTCTATTATTTCAACTTTTTCTGTAATAAATAATAAATGTATCCATAACTTTATAGTTAGAGATTTAAATGGAAAAGAACAATCAAGAAAAGAAAGAACCTTTGATTATAACAATAACTTTATTGATAGTTTTTTACTTCCAATGATAAAAGATTATGATAGAGAAAACAAAATTATAAGTTCATCTGTAGAATTACTTGATGAAAATAAAGCTAACTTTATTATAAAAAATAATATGAATGATAGTTTAATTTTAATTGGTATTGATATAGAACTTTCAAACAAAATTAAAAAAATGATTTCCACTGGTGAAAATACTGAAGTAATAGATAAAAAAATTCTTAATACTGATGGAATTAGTAATTATCTTGCAATTATATTAACTATTGGTGTTATAGTAATAATACTTATTACTATTATTCTTTTTTCAATTTTAAAATAAGAAGAATAAGCCAAAAAAATCAGTAAATAAAAAAATCTCAATTTGAGATTTTTTTTATGCACCCATACGACCTAGGTATTCGATAACTATATTTACTATAGTATTTGTAAAATATGATTTTGTTCCTAAATTTTCAATTTCTGGAGCAACTAATTTAATATCCCTTTTACTTACGTTAACAAGTTCATATAGATTATTAGTATCTTCAACAACAATAATTCCTTGTCCCACTAGTTGTGTTGGTCTTCCATCATATATCCATTTACTTGTACCAATATAAATATTATCAGTATCTATCTTTCTAAAACCTAAGGCAACAAAATCTTTCTTTGGATCAAATACAGCTTCTTCATCGATACTTGCAGATATTGTAAAAGATATTTTATAATATCCAGCTTTATTAAATTTAATAGTTTCTTCGTCAGTATCTAAAGTCACTAAATTACTTACATCAATTTCTGATCTATCTATCGGAAGTCTATCCCCATCTAGTACTGTAATTCCTTCTTCTGTGGTAGTTCCATTATTAAATGTTACTAAGTAAGCAGCAAAAATAGATGTATTAACAGGCCCAGTTGGACCAATCGGTCCTTGTTCTCCTTGAATTCCTTGAGGCCCAATAGGTCCAGTTGGACCAACCGCACCATCATATCCTCTAGGAATAACAAAATCTAGTTTATGAGTGTTTCCGATTTTTGTATCAATAACCTTTGCTTCGTCACAAGGCTCTACTGTTGTTGTAGAGTTAACCATTATAGTATCTGAACTTCCTGTAGGTCCTATACATATTATCGTTTTTGGATACTTAAAACAAGGTTTGTTATCTTTACAGTTATTCATTTTACCTTTCCTCCTATAATAAAGTATGCAAAAATGTAAAATAAAAAGATAATATCAACCTAATATCAAAATAAAAACTACCGATTTTTTATCAGTAGTTTCATTTCTAATTTTGACTAATCTCCAAACTAATAGTGTCACATCTGTTAAAACTATGATTATCAATACTAGAAGAGTTAATTAACAATCCAGAAGACATTCCAGTACCAGTTTTATAAGAACAACTAAATTTCAAATTAGGATAAGCTTTCTTAATGTTACCACAAGTAGCAGATGCTGAATCAGCTAGTAATTCATCATAAATAAATACCTTTTCAGTTATTGATTTATCACAAGTAGGAGTAGAAGGAGTGGTATTACCACTATTATTGTTATTACTATTACCACCATTATTGGTATTATTATTTGAATTATTTCTATTACTATTAGAATTATTTGTAGTTGTTGTTGGCTTCTTACCATTGCTTAAAGTAATCGTAATAGTTGTATTCTTACTGATTTCACTGTTAGCAGAAAGTGATTGTTTTAAAACAATATTTTTATCTTTAGTACTAGCTTCATATACAAAATTATATTTAAGCTTTGCTTTTTCAAGTAATTTAATAGCGTCTTCTTTGCTTTTTCCAACAACATTAGGAACTGTTGTTTTTTCACCTTGAGAAATAGTAACTATAACTGTATCATCATTTTTAATAGTATCTCCTTTTTTATGAGAATAGGAAATTACTTTACCACTTTCAACTTCACTATTGAAAACATACTTTTCTTCATAATTAACCCCATATTTATTTGCCCAGTCCTTAAATTCATCTAAAGAGTCAAAGCTTTGCATTAATAATTTACCTTTTGAAATAACAATTTTAATAGTCGTTTTTTCTTCAATTACATCACCTTTATTGTAGTTAGCAGAAATAACTTTATTTTCTTTTATATTATCATCATACTTATCAGTAAATTCTAATCTTAATTTATTCTTAATAACCCATTCAGTTATTTTAGACATACTATAATTTTTTAAATCCGGAACTTTTATTTTTCCACCTTTACTAATAATTAGTTTTAAGTGCCTATTTTCATCATCTTTTTTGAAAACAGTGCCTTCCTTTGGATCTGTTTTTATTACTTTCTCTCTTTTGATACTACTAGAAAAGTCAGATTCTAAGTCATAATCAATTCCATTTTCCTTTAAAAAGAAAATAGCTTCTAATTTTGTTTTATTACTTAAGTCTATAAGAGTAACATCTTCTTTCTCATTATCTCCAGAAGAAAAAGTAAGTTTTAATTCGTCACATCTTTTCATAGTACCACTAGTACTTTGTTCTATTAAAGTGTTCTTAATCTTATCAGATTCCACGAAAGAAATATCAACATTACTTAAATTATTTTTTTCAATAAATTCTAATACTTTCTTAGAAGTCCAAGTATTCATATTTGGAACAATAACTTCTTTGTAAGGGTTAGGACCTTCTGAAACTACAACAGTTAATTTTTTTAGATTTTTAAGAGTTGTATTACTATTTTTACTTTGACTAATTATGTGATATTCATCTACTAAATCACTGTACTCATATACTTGATCAATTTCAATATGATTTTTTTCACTCCATTTAATAACCTCGGTTAAACTCTTATTCGTAAAATCTTCTACCGTACCTAATTTACTAGTAGGTAATAGATTTAGAGAATTAGTTATTACAAAAGCCAAATATAATAAAAATAAAAATACACTTCCATAAATTTTTGCTTTTTTCTTGGTTGGATTAGTTGATTCTGTTATAACAAAGAAACAAGTAAATATAAAAAGCAATAAGCTACTAATTAAAGATATTATAAAATTAACACTGTTTTCTCTATTAAGAAGAGTAATTATAAAATAAGAAATACTTGATGTTAAGACAATTCCTAAAAGTATATTTAAAAATATATTTGATTTTTTCTTCATTCAATCACTACCTTTACTTAATTATATAATAAAGATGAAAAAATATAAATCTTTACATGTAAATAAACTGTTAAGTTATGTCCAGTGGTTTGTAAACTTAAAAACAAGTAAAAATAGACTTAATTAGATAAATCATGTTATAATGAAAAAAATAAATATAGGAGATAAAACTATGAATAATTTTATTAAGAAAAACATTAATTTAATACTTTGTATCTTTATACTTCTTCAACCAGTTTTAGATTTAATAACAGGAGTAGGGATTCATTTATTAAAAAGTCAAATAACAGTTGGTATTATTGTAAGAATTTTGTTTTTGATATTTATCATGTACACACTTATATTTGTCTATAAAAAGAAGAAACTATTATTATATTATGGAATTATTTTTATCTATTTTTGTTTTTATCTATTAGGATTTTATCTTTATAATAAAAACGTTTTTCTATTAGGTGAAATCCAGGGATTCATTAGAGTATTTTACTTTCCAATTCTTTTACTTTCTTTCTATCAAATAAAAGATGATATTAATATTTCAAATAAGATTTTATTTTCAACACTTGTTATATATATATTACTAATTTTTATTCCATATATAACAAATACTGGGTATAAAACTTATGAAATAACTAAAAAGGGAACACTAGGTTTTTTTAATTCAGCTAATGAAATAAGTGGAATTATTTCAATTTTAACCCCAATTATATTTATAATTTATAATTCAAAAAAACACTTAATATTAAAAGTAATATTTTCATTTATTTATGGAGTAGTTATTTTAATGGTAGGTACTAAAACACCGTTACTTTCATTAATAATATCTATCTTAACAGCACTTATCTATATTATAGTAAAACTCATCAAAACAAAAAAATATAAAGCAGTTTTTTCTCTAATAACTATTTTCATAATTGTTAGTTTTTTGATTGTTTTAATTATTCCAAAAACTAATTTTTATAAAAATATTAAGACTCATCTAAAATTTTTAAAAGTAGATAATATAGTAGATGTTTTTAAAGATGAAAAATTAATCGATCATTTTATCTTTAGTCAAAGACTTTCTTTTGAGAAAAAAACAAAGAAACTTTATAAAAGATCAAGTTCTTATCAAAAACTAATGGGTATAGGTTATTTAGAAAAAAATAGTAATAAGAAACTAAAACAAATAGAAATGGATTATTATGATATTTATTATAGTCAAGGAATACTAGGATTTATCATTTTCTTCAGTTGTTATATTTATATTTTAGTAGATATTTTTAGAAATAAAATTATTCTTAATTATGAGAATATTATGCTTATCTTAAGTGTTTTTCTAATTATTGTCCTTTCTTTGTTTTCAGGACATATTATTACTGCTCCAGCAGTTAGTATTTTTGTATGTGTTATACTCCTAAACCTCAAAAAGAGTTGTTTAAATAAGAAAAAAGCTATATAATAAAATTATGATGAAAGAAGTGATAGAGTGAAGAAAATAGGTTTTGTAATAGTTAATTACAATGATTATAAGATGACTAAAAGACTACTTGAAAATATTAAAGACTATAAATGTATAGATCATATAGTTGTTGTAGATAACAATTCAACTGATTCTTCATTTAAAGACCTTCAGAAGTTTAAAGACAAAAAAATCTCTATAATTAAAAATAGTAGTAGGCATTTTTCAGCAGGACTTAACGCTGGAGCAAAATATTTAATTAAAAAAATAGGTGATGCCAATATAATTTTCTCTAACTCTGATATCATAATTAAAGATGAGAAATATATTAAGCTACTTTCATCAACACTTAAGGAAGATATAGTTGTAGTAGGCCCAGTTATAAATGAGCATGGGAATCTAAATAGAGGCTGGAGGATGCCTAGTGCAAATAGTGAAATTTTATTTAATCTTCCCTTGATCAGTAGATACTTTAAGAAGAAAAAATTACTTTATAAAGAAGAACATTATAAAGATGATATCTCTATAGTAGATGTAGTATCAGGATGTTTCTTTATGGTAGATTCTATCTTTTTAAAAAGTGTAGACTTTTTTGATGAAAATACATTTTTATATTATGAAGAACAAATTTTTGCTAAAAAAGTTATTGAAAGTAAAAAACATGAAGCTATTAATAATAAAGTAGAAATAATTCATGATCATTCAGTATCTATTGATAAAAGTATAAAAAGGGTAGGAAAACATCGAATATTAAAATCGAGTCAAAGATATTTTGTAAAAAACTATCTAAAAGGAAATTTTATACAAATGGCACTTTTATACTTAACAGATAAATTTTATTTATTTATTTTGTATATAAGATGTTTAATTAGGAGGTAGAGATGAAAGGAATTATTTTAGCAGGAGGGTCAGGTACTAGACTTTACCCTATAACAGAAGGAATTAGTAAACAATTAATGCCAATATATGATAAGCCAATGATTTATTATCCTTTAGCAACACTTATGTTAGCGGGCATTAAAGATATCTTAGTAATTACAACAGAAGAAGATCAAAGTGGTTTTAAAAAACTATTAAAAGATGGAAAACAATTTGGAATTAATCTAGAATATATTATTCAACCTTCACCTGATGGACTTGCTCAAGCATTTATCTTAGGAGAAGAATTTATTGGTGATGAAGAGTGTGCCATGATATTAGGTGATAATATTTTCTATGGGAATGGCTTTACAGAAATGTTAGAAAAAGCAAAAGTTAATGCAGTTAATGGAAAAGCAACAATCTTTGGAAACCAAGTAAGAGATCCAGAAAGATTTGGAATTATGGAACTAGATAGTAATAACAATGTACTTAGTGTAGAAGAAAAACCAGAAAATCCAAAATCAAATTATGCTATTACAGGATTATACTTCTATCCTAAAGGAGTTAGTAAAAAAGCTAAAAAAGTAAAACCTTCAGCAAGAGGAGAATTAGAAATAACTACTTTAAATGATTTCTATTTACAAGAAGGAAACTTAAAAGCAGAAAAACTAGGAGAAGGATTTACTTGGTTTGATACAGGTACTTTTGATAGTCAACTAGATGCTGCTAATATGATTAAGTCTTTAGAAAGACTAAAAGACAAGATTATATGTTGTCCAGAACAAATTGCCTATTATAAGGGATGGATTACAACTGAACAATTAGAGATAAGAGCAAAAATTCTAAAGAAAAATAGCTATGGTAAATATTTACAAAAAGTAGTAGATGAAGCAAGATAGGAGAGATTTTTATGAAAAAGATAGAAACAAATTTATTAGATTGTTATATTTTAGAACCAGATAGATTTGGAGATGATAGAGGTTATTTTTCGCCATATTTTATCCAAAAAAATTTAGATGAGTTAGGATTTGAACGTGTTGTTCAAGCTAATCGTAGTAAAAGTAGTAAAGGAGTTGTTCGTGGGCTTCATTTCCAAAAAGATCCTAAGTGTCAAGCAAAAATTGTTGAAGTAATTAGTGGATCTGCAATTGATGTTGTTGTTGATATGAGAGAAGATTCACCATCATTTGGAAAGTGGACAAGTGTTTTATTAACACCAGATAATAATAGACAATTATTTGTACCACGTGGATTTGCTCATGGATTTGTATCTTTAGAAGATAATACTGTTTTTCAATATTTAATTGATAATGATTATGCGCCTGAATTAGAAGGTGGAATTCTTTGGAATGATCCAGAATTAGGAATTAATTGGGAAGAAATATTCGAAGAATATGGTATAGATAAACCACTTCTTTCAGAAAAAGATGTTAATCGTGAAACTTTAAAAAAATGTAAAACTAGATTTAGGAGGAATAAATAATGAAATATTTTATTACTGGATATAAAGGACAACTAGGATATGACTTAGTAAGAGAACTTGCTAAAAGAGGTGAATTAGATATTACTGTATCTGATTTAGGAGAACTAGGTGAAAATAATCAAGCTTCAATTGATTTGATGAATGCAACAAATATTAAGTATGTTCCTTTAGATATAACTTCAAAAGACGCTGTTAATAAAGTTATAACTATGGAAAAACCAGATGTAATTTTACATTGTGCAGCATGGACTGCAGTTGATAAAGCAGAAGATATGGAAGACTTAGTTAGAAATGTTAATGTTTTTGGTACAAGAAATATAACAGATGCTTCTATTGAGGTTGGAGCAAAAATTATATATATGTCAACTGATTATGTTTTTGATGGTAAAAAAGAAGGATTATATACTGAAGATGATCAAGTAAATCCAATGAGTGTTTATGGTGTAACTAAATACGAAGGTGAACAAGAAGTAAGACGCAATCCAAATCACTTTATTACAAGAATTTCATGGGTATTTGGAATTAATGGGAATAATTTCATTAAAACTATGTTAAAACTATCAGAAAATCACGATGAGTTAAACGTAGTAGATGATCAAGTAGGAAGTCCTACATATACAGTTGATTTATCAAGATTACTAATTGATATGGCACATTCTGATAAATATGGAACATATCATGTAAATAATGAAGGATATTGTTCTTGGGCAGAATTTGCTAAATATATATTTGAAAGTAATGGAAAATCAACAAAAGTTAACCCTGTAACAACAGAAGAGTATTTAGAATTAACTGGTACAAAACAAGCATATCGTCCAAGAAACTCTAAACTTTCAAAAGAAAAGCTTATTGAAGCAGGATTTGAAATGTTACCAAGTTGGAAAGATGCTACTGATAGGTATTGCAAGGAATTAGTAAAGAAAAGATAATAGGAGGATTTATGAAATTTTTAGTAACAGGAGGAGCAGGATTTATTGGAAGCAACTATATGCATTATGTAGTTAATAAGTATCCTGAAGATGATTTTGTTTGCTTAGATGCGTTAACTTATGCAGGAAATTATAATAATATTAAAGATCTAGAAGGAAAAGATAATTATAAATTTGTTCATGGAGATATTACTGATAGAGATTTTATAGATAAATTGTTTAATGATGAAAAATTCGATGTTGTAATTAACTTTGCAGCTGAGTCTCACGTAGATAATTCTATCAAAAATCCAGGTATATTTTTAACAACTAATATTATTGGAACTCAAGTACTTATGGATGCATCATTAAAGTATAATGTAAAAAGATATCATCAAGTTTCAACTGATGAAGTATATGGAGATTTACCACTTGATAGACCTGATTTATTATTTACAGAAAATACTCCAATTCATACATCAAGTCCATATTCAACAAGTAAGGCAAGTGCTGATTTATTAGTAGGAGCATACTATAGAACTTATGGTCTTCCAGTAACTATCAGTCGTTGTTCTAATAACTATGGACCATACCAATTTCCAGAAAAATTAATACCTGTTGTTATTTCAAAAGCTCTAAAAAATGAAAAAATTCCAGTATATGGAACAGGTGAAAATGTTCGTGATTGGATTCATGTAATCGATCATAATATAGGAGTTGATTTAATTGTTAGAAATGGTCGTGTTGGAGAAGTATATAATCTTGGAGGACACTCTGAAAGAACTAATCTAACTATCGTAAAAACAATTTTAAAACAACTTGGTAAAAGTGAAGATTTAATAGAGTTTGTTAGTGATAGAAAAGGTCATGATCTAAGATACGCGATAGATTCATCTAAAGTAGAAAAAGAATTAGGATGGACTAGAACATATACATTTGAAGATGGTATTAAAGAAACTATTGATTGGTATTTAGAAAATACTGATTGGATAGATAATATCTTATCAGGAGAATACAAAGAGGCTTATAAAGATTAAGTCTTTTTTTATTTTTAGTAAAATGTTATAATACTTATGTAAAAAAGAGGGATATTATGGAAAAAAGCGTCAAAAACAAAGAAACAGATTTAAGTTTAACTATGCAACAAAAATTTAATTTTGATTCTAAAAAAATAGAAGATGAATTAGAAAATGAAAAAAAATTATATAGAAGAAAAAATGAAATAATTAAATTAAAGAAAGAACTCCTAATTTTAGAAAAAAGTAAAAACAAGTATAAAGTTGTAGTACTGTTATTAATAATACTTTTGTTTTTTATGTCAACATTAAGCTTTATTTATATTTATAAGTATGAAACTTTTGAACCTAAAACCATTACTAAAAAAGTAGTTAAAACCTTAGGTGATGAAAATATTGTATTTGTTGGAGATTCAATTACCTATCAATATAATTTAGAAAAGTATTATAAGGATGAAATTCATGTAGTGAATAGTGGAATAGATGGAAATACAGTAAATGATATTTTAGATAATTCATATGAAAGAATTTATAGATATAATCCAACTAAAGTATTTTTGCTTATTGGTACTAATGATGTTCCTTATAGAGATGAATATGTAATAGAAGAGTGTATCAAAAAACTTGTAACTAATATAAAAAAGAATAGACCAAATTGTGACATTTATTTAGAATCTATTTATCCTGTTAATGATACCGATAATGAAAAAATAAGTCATTCTATGGTTCATGGAAGAAAAAATGAAAAAATAATTAGTATAAATAAAACGTTAAAAAAATTTGCAGATAAAACGGAAAACGTTACCTATATCAATATGTATGATAAATTAATAGATGAGGATGGTAATATGAAACTCGAATATACAAGAGAAGGACTACATTTATCAGATGATGGTTATAAAGTAGTTACAAAAGAATTAAGTAAATATATAAATAATCAATAATTCTTCTAAAATCTGTTTATATATGATAAAATTTTAATTAAAGACAAAAGTCACAATAGGAGTATTTATATTTATGAAAAAAAAGAAAATTAGTATTAACATTTTTATGATTATATTTTTATCTATATCTTTTATAGTCCTTTTTACAGACTATATTACGTATATATTTAATCTTAAATATATATATAGTTTATTAATTAGTATGGTATTATATAGTATAATGTTCTTCATCTTAAAAGAAAAAATTACTATAAAAAATGATATTAATAAATATGATTCTATATTTTTTATTGTAATTGCTTTTTTTGCAATTATAACAATTGTTTTTCCTGATAGAACTTTTGATACATTAAATTACCATTTGTTTTTACAGGAAAATCCATTTTCTGATAAAATATTTGGAGATTTTTTCCCAAGTAAAAACATAAATTCATTTACATATGCATTCACAGATCGATTATTCTATTTATTCAGGTTTTTTTTAGGCTATAGATTAGGGACAATACTTCAATATGGGATTCTGATAGTTATTTATTATCAAATAAAAAATATTTTTTCCCATTTTATTAAGAATACTAAAAATAATAATTTAATAATATCAATATTGTCATTATTATCAACTATATCACTTTCAATTATTGAACTTATTGACAGTTATTACGTAGATAATGTATCGATTATTTTCTTACTTGAATTATTTATAGTTTGCATATTTGGTAAAAAAATAATAAATAAAGAAGATTATGATATAAAACAATTATTATATATTGGTTTTCTTGTTGGATTTGCGTTCGTTTCAAAAATATCAAATGCAATACTAATAATCTATTTATTTATTATATATATTTTAAAAAATAGAAAAATATTTAAATATTTAAAGTTAAAAGATATATTATCTATAATTTCGTGTTTTATTTTTGTTATTTTTATTTATGTCTTTTATACCTGGATATCAACAGGTAATCCGGTTTTCCCATTTTATAATTCTATTTTTAAATCTAGTTATTATAGTTTATCAAATTGGATGGATAACCGCTTTGGACCAAAAACATTTATTGAATATTTAATCTGGCCAGTATATATGTTTTTTTATCCAGGAAGGGCATATGATGCTGCAATAGTTGAACCTATGTGGGGAATAGGTTATATTATATGTTTTATTTATTTATTAAAAAAATTATATGAAATAGTTGTGAGAAAGAACAAAACTTACAATGAAAAAACATTATTTTACTTTATTACATTTTTTAGTTATTTAATATGGTCAAATTTTATGCTAGGATATACTAGATACGGATTAGTTGTTTTAGTATTAGGTAATATTTCTACTTATTTATTTTTATATGATAATATTAAAAGTAAAAAGTACATAATGGCAATTATTGTCGCAGTTTCATTGATTTTTAATTATAAATATTCCTATGATAAATATGTTGTTGATGCTCAATTTTGGACATTTAATAATATATTCTCTCATGATATTTATTCATACAAATATAATATTAAAAAATCATTAAAATTTAATAATTCCAAAACGATTAAATTTGAAAAAAATTCTGTAATGGCAATATCTCAAGCAAATTCTGGATTTGCAGAATTAATAAGTGATGATATTCCAATGGTTTCAATTACTAATGGGGTCTCAAATAAGAAAACACAAAAAATATTTAACAGTTATTTTAGAAAAAATACAAAAATATATACATTAGTTGATTCGGTTGATCTTGATAATTTTATTGAAACAATTAATAATAAAAAATATTATATAACAGGAATTAAAGGGGTTTATAATTTTGATTTTACTGATACTGATAATTTTATATATGTGTTTAGGATAGAAAAAAATAATGGAAGTAAAAACAATAGAATGGAAATAGTTAAAACCTATGATTTTAAATTAAAAAACAATACTGATTATAATGTTAAATTTTACGCAGGTATTGGTAAATATATGAAGAAAGTATCTTTTGATAGTTTAACACTGAAATTGGTCAAAAAATCAAAAGATAGTGAAATTGTCTTAGATAGTTATGAGTTAACTAATCAAAATGGTAATTTACATAAATATGATGTAAATATTAATTTAAATGATAATGAAAAATTACTTCTAAAGCTTTATAATGGTGAAGAAGAAGTAAATGAGTTTATAGCATTACAAATATTAAATTTAGAAGTATATGAGAGGTAGAAAAATGCAAAAAGTATATAAATTTTTAAAAAATAAATATAAGTATCTTTTGATTGGAATTTTTTTAATACTGTTTTTAATAGGACTATGTTTCATTCCACATATAAATGGTAACTTTGATGAAAATTTAGAACAAAATATATTACTAGGTAATGTAAAAGATTATTTTGAATTATCAGGTTTAGAAGAGTTAAGCGATTCATTGAATGAAAAAGGAATAATATCTATAAGTGAAAGTAGTGAAAAAGATCATGGAATGGCTCCTTATTACTTATTTACTCCTGTTCTTACTTTAAGAAATTATTCGATGCATTATACATCGATTTTATGGCATCTATATACATATTTAATATTTTTTCTAGGTACTATCTTTATTTATAAGTTGACAATATATCTATTCAAATCAAAAAAAGTTTCTATTATTTCAACATTATTATATTTTATATCACCAAGAATATTAATAGATAGTTTACATAATAACAAAGATATTATATTAATGTCGTTATTAATCATAATGATATATTATGGTCTTAAATTTATAAAAGAAAAAAGATATAGATATGCAGTAGCATTTGCAATAGTTAGTGCCTTCGTTTGTAATATTAAAATACTTGGATTATTTTTCTTATTTATACTAGGTGTTGGATATATTATCCATACATCCATTGAAAAAAAGTGGAATAAACATAATTTTTTATGTGGACTATTGGCGGCAGTTATGTCAGTAGTGTTGTTTATTATATTAACACCAGCTATATGGGGAACAGGTAGTTTTAAATTATTTGATTATGTAAATTATTGTTTAACAAATAGTGTTAATTTTAGAGGCTCAATTACAGTTTTGTTTGAAGGAGTAAGATACAATCATGATAGTAATCCATTACCATGGTATTACTTACCAAAAATGATGACTATCACTTTGCCAATTATTTTAATAATCTTATATTTACTTTCTTTAATATTATTTTTTATCAGATTTGTAAAATCAATAAAAAATAGAAAAATTAGTTTTCAAGAATATTCATATTTGATAATATTTATAATATTCTTAGTTCCATTTATGATAGCAATTACCTCTAAACCTAATATTTATAACGGGTGGAGACATTTTTATTTCCTATATGGTTTAATTATTATATTCTCATCATTTTCTATTAACTATATATTAAATATAAAAGAAAAAAAATTAGTATATATTTTCTATAGTATTGTAATAATTACAATTGTAATAAATATATTTTATCTATTTAAGTATGGTGTTGCAAATACAGCATATTATAATATACTAGCTGGTAGAAATAATCTTTCACACACATATGAATTGGATTACTATAATGTTACTTCGATAGATGCATTACATAAACTTGAAAAATCATCAAAATATGAAGTAAATGACGATGGCCATATATATTTATATGGTAGCGGATTTAATAATAGGATAATTACTGATATATGTACTAATTCGAGTAAATATTTAAAAGATAAAATAATAGTAGTAACTGATGATAATATAGAAAAATATCTAAAAGAAAATAAAATAATATATAGTTTAAATAATTCAGTTTATTCATATATAGATATGAGTAAATATGAACATATTTATTCGTATAAAATATTCAATAGTAATATTATTAGTTTTTATAAACTAAATAAAAATATATTAAAATAGTATTTATAGTAGAGGTATGAAATATGAAAAAAGTATTTAATCAATTATTAAAATTTGGTATTGTTGGGGTAATTGCTTTTGCGATAGATTATGGTATAATGGTTATATTAACAGAAATATTTAAGATTCCAGTTTTAATATCTGCTGCAATATCATTTACCATATCAGTTATATTTAATTATATAGCTAGTGTTAAATGGGTATTTGATGTAGACAAAGAAAAAAATAGTAAAACAACAGAGTTAGTTGTATTTATAGTATTGAGTATAGTAGGTCTTGGAATAAATGAATTAATTATGTGGATAATGGATAAAAAGTTTGGTATATATTACATGATTTCAAAAATATTCGCTACAGCTGTAGTAATGTGTTATAATTTTATTACAAGAAAATTATTTTTAGAAAAAAATGATAAAGTATAATTTAAGGAGTAAATAATGAAGAAAAATAGTAAAAATTTATTAAGTGATAAAAAAATAGCAGTTTTAATTCCATGCTATAATGAAAGTAAAACAATAGAAAAAGTTGTCAAAGATTATAGAGAAGTTTTACCTGGAGCAGATATTTATGTATATGATAATAATAGTACTGATGGTACTGATGAAATAGCAAGAAAAGCAGGCGCTATAGTCAAATATGAATATAGACAAGGAAAAGGTAATGTAATTAGAAGTATGTTTAAAGATATTGATGCTGATTGTTATTTAATGATAGATGGTGATGATACATATCCTAAGGAAAACGCAAGGGAAATGTGCGAATTAGTCTTAAATAAAGGTGCTGATATGGTGGTTGGTGATAGACTATCATCTACTTATTTTACAGAAAATAAAAGACCATTTCATAATCTAGGCAATAGGCTTGTAAGATTGCTTATTAATTCATTATTTAAAGGACATATAAATGATATTATGACAGGTTATAGAGCTTTTAGTTATGATTTTGTAAAGACCTTTCCTGTACTATCAAAGGGATTTGAAATAGAAAATGAAATGACAATTCATGCATTAGATAAAAATATGTATGTTGAAGAAATTCCAGTTGAGTATAGGGATAGACCAAGTGGATCTGTATCCAAATTAAATACATACAGTGATGGATTTAAAGTTTTAAAAACAATTGCAAGACTATTTAAAGAATATAAACCTATGGTATTTTTTGGAATCATAAGCTTGTTATTTTTAGTAATATCTATCTGCTTTGGAGCACCAGTTTTTTATGAATATTTTAAGACTGGTTTAGTAGCAAGATTCCCAACATTAATTTTTTCAGGATTTATGTTAATGATATCATTAATTTCACTATCATGTGGAATTGTTTTAGAAGTAGTTGCAAAAAAACATAGACAATTATTTGAATATATACTAATCAACACAAAAAATAGGAAATAATCCTATTTTTTTTGATTTATAATACTTAGTATGGTATAATTTATATGTAGAATATTATAGGGAGAACAATAATTTAGTTAGGGGATAGGGTTATGAAGTTAACACATGAAAGAGAATCAAATTTTGAATTAATGAGAATAATATCAATGTTTATGATTGTCTTATGGCACATCATTATTCATGGAAAATTAATAACTATGAGTACAGGTGCAACAAATTTACTCTATAATTTTTTATTAGCATTATTTGTAGTACATGTTAATTCATTTGTATTAGTAACAGGATATTTTCAATCAAAATCAAAATTTTCATTAAAAAAGTTTTTAAGATTGTTTTTATTGGTTTGGTTTTATAGAGTGATAATCTTACTATTTTTAACACAATTTAAATTTATTGAATTAGCACCAATAGATTTTATTATCGATTTATTTCCAATTGGTTCAGGAAAATATTGGTTTATAAATTGCTATCTAATAATTTATTTATTAAGTCCTTTTATTAATAAATTAATAGAAAACCTGAAACATAATGAATATCGAAAATTATTATTAATATCATTTTTAATATTTTCTATAATTCCATTTATAACTAACAATGTTACTGTAAGTAACAATGGATATACTATTATTCAATTTTGCTATTTATATTTATTAGGAGCATATTTTAGAAAGTATCCTATAAAAGATAATTATCATTTTAAGATATATTCAAGGGAAAAAAGACAATTAGTATTTCTTTTTGGATTTATTTTTTGTGCAATTGCTAATTTTGTAATTATTATATTTGCTAAACAACTTAATAATTGTATTAATCCAGTGGTTAATTTATTTTCTAAGTATATTATGAATAGTCAATATAATTATTCAACACCAATTGACATTATTCAATCAATTTGTTATTTCCTATATTTTGAAACATTAACAATAAAAAATAGATTTATTAATAAGGTAGCAAGTATAATATTGGGTGTGTATTTAATACACGATAATGATTTAATAAGATTAATATTATATAAAAAATTAAGAATAGATAATGGAATGATGAAGGGACCGAGATCAATTATATATATGTTCTTATGTGCTATACTAATTTTTACAGTTTGTATATTAATTGAATATACAAGAAATTTAATAACTAAATTTATTAACAATAGAAAAATAGTAAAAAAAGAAAAAGAAAGATTTTATAATTACATTAGCAGAATATAAAGCAAAAAAGTTATTAAGAAAAACGTACTATAATACTATATAAAAGGAGAAGATAATATGAAAATATGGGCTTTTACCACAGTTAGAGATGAAGAAGACATTATAGAAAGTTTTGTTAGATATAGTATGAATGTTTTTGACGGGATTGTTATATCTGATAATTGTAGTAATGATAATACATTAACAATTCTAAAACAATTAAAAAAAGAAGGATACAATATAGATATATTAATAGATCAAAATACAGTATTTGATCAAACTGTAAGAAGAAATGAATTATTAAATTATACGATTAACAAATATAAACCGGATTTTGTTTTTCCTATCGATGCAGATGAATTTGTTTGTTCATATAAGGGTGAAAATCCAAGAAATATAATAGAAAACCTGGACAAAAATTATTTATATAAATATAGGATGGAAAATTACGTTTTGACAGAAAATGATAATGATGATTTATTTATTCCCAAAAAAATTGTTTCAAGAAGAAAAGAAAAAGAAGAACAAAAGTGCAATTATAAATGTTTTATTTCTAAAAATATTTATTCAAAGGGAATATTTTTAGAAATGGGATCACATTCAGCTAGATGTCAAGATGGTCAAATTTTACCAGAAGATATTAATCGTGATTTATACATTGCTCATTTTCCCGTTAGAAGTAAAGAACAATTAATGAATAAAGTGATTATTGGTCGACTTAATCACAGTAGTTTTCATGATAGAAGTGAGGGGTTTGGCTTTCATCAATATGAAATTTTAGATGAAATTATAGAAAAAGGGTCTATATCTAAGAAAACACTATTAAAGTTCTCTAAATACTACAGTGTTGTTGATAAAGAAATTCATATTACATACACAAATAATCCAATCAGTTTATCATTTTGTAAGGATATAAATATAAAATATTATAAGGGTTTGAATAAGAAATTGATATTATCAAACACAATTAAAGTGTCTGAAGGAATTATCAACAGGCTAAGAAGAGAAAAACAAGAAATAGAAATTGTTAATCAGAAAATTATAAGTGAAAAAGAACGAGAACGTGATTACTATAAAGAAGAATTAAATAAGGTACTAAATTCAAAAACTTGGCAATTAAAGGAAAAAATATTAAGGATATTAGGAAAAAACAGGAGGTAAATATAGAAAATGAAGAAAACATTTGTTTTTATTTATTTTATAATAATGTTATTAATAATACCTAAAAATGTTTTTGCAAACGATTTACAAAATTTTGTTTGGGAAACTTCATCTGACGGCAATACTTATTGTTACCAAAATGGAGTTGCTTTAAAGGGTATATATGAGATAGAAGGAAAAAAATATCATTTTGGAGAAAATACCGGAATACTAAAAAAAGGTTGGAGTATAACTATGGATAAAAGACAGTATTATTCCGATAACAATGGTATCCTTCAAGAAGGATGGCAACAAATAGAAGGTAATACATATTACTTCAGTTATGAAAAAGGTATGTATAAAGGTATATATGATATAGATGGTAAAAAATATCATTTTGGAGAAAATACTGGAATACTAAAAAAAGGCTGGAGCATAACTATGGATAAAAGACAGTATTATTCCGATAACAATGGTATCCTTCAAGAAGGATGGCAACAAATAGATGGCAATACATATTACTTCAGTTATGAAAAAGGTATGTACAAAGATATGCAGCAAATAGATGGTATTAATTATACTTTTAATAGTCAAGGAATATTACTTGATAAATGGGTATCTATAGGTGGTAATATTTACTATTATCAGGACGGAAAAATGATAAAAGGCATACATGAAATAGAAGGAAAGAAATATCATTTTGGAGAAAATACTGGAATACTAAAAAAGGGTTGGAGTATAACTATGGATAAAAGACAGTATTATTCCAATAATAATGGTATTCTTCAAGAAGGATGGCAACAAATAGATGGTAATATGTATTACTTCAATTGCGAAAAAGGTATGTACAAAGGTATATATGATATAGATGGTAAAAGATATCATTTTGGAGAAAATACCGGAATACTAAAAAAAGGTTGGAGTATAACTATGGATAAAAGACAGTATTATTCCGATAACAATGGTATCCTTCAAGAAGAATGGCAACAAATAGAAGGTAATACATATTACTTCAGTTATGAAAAAGGTATGTACAAAGGTATCTATGATATAGATGGTAAAAGATATCATTTTGGAGAAAATACCGGAATACTAAAAAAATGTTGGAGTATAACTATGGATAAAAGACAGTATTATTCCGATAACAATGGTATCCTTCAAGAAGGATGGCAACAAATAGAAGGTAATACATATTACTTCAGTTATGAAAAAGGTATGTACAAAGGTATATATGATATAGATGGTAAAAGATATCATTTTGGAGAAAACACTGGAATACTAAAAAAAGGCTGGAGCATAACTATGGATAAAAGACAGTATTATTCAGATAGCAACGGAGTTATACTAACAGGAAATCAATACATAGATGGCAATTGGTATGCTTTTGATAATTCTGGATGTTTAAAAAGTGGTTGGCAAACTATAAATGGGAAAGAATACTACTTTTATGGAGATGGTTCTCGCGCAAAATACATTTGTAAAATAGCTGGTGTAAGATATGAATTCTCGGCAAGTGGTGAATTACAGCATAAAAATATTAAAGTGATTGCTGATATTTCTAAACATCAAGGATATGTTGACTGGGATAAACTTTGGTCTTCTGGAGAAATTGATGGAGTTATCTTGAGAGTCGGATATAGTTTAGGAATGGACTCTAGGTTTTTACATAATCTTGCTCAAGTAACTCGTTTAAAAATACCATATACAATTTATCATTTTTCAACAGCAGAAAATGCTTATGAGGCTCAATTAGAAGCAAATCACTTAATTGATTGGTATAGAAATAATAATTTGAGTCTATATATGGATGTATATTATGATATTGAATCATGGTATAATGCAGCTGATGGGCATTCTTCTGATACTATTTCTGTTGCAAGTTATGATTCTATTATTAGCACCTATAAAGCAGCCTTAAATAATATTGGTATAGGTATGAGTGTTTATACTGGAAAAAATTATGCAGAAACAAGGTTAAGTGATTATGGTAGACAACAAATAGGATGGATAGCCCATTATGCAACAGATTGTGGTTACAAAGGAAGTTATAGAGGTTGGCAATATACAAGCAAAGGTAGTCTACCTGGTATATCAGGAAATGTTGATCTAAGTATATTTTATTGGTAAAAAACTACAATTTGTAGTTTTTTTCATTTATATATGTTATACTTTTATTAGTGCAATAAAGAAAATTTGAGGGAGAAGTATATGGATAAAGATATTAAGTATGCTATTAAAGTTGAAAATCTAACAAAAGAATTTAAACTTTTTTATGATAAGCCAAAAACATTAAAAGAAAGACTAGTATTTTGGAATAAGAAAAAAGAAGAGAGTAGAAAAGTTTTAGAGAATATTAATTTAAATATAGAAAAAGGAGAAACTGTTGCTCTAATAGGTACTAATGGTAGTGGTAAATCTACATTGTTAAAGCTAATGACAAAAATCATTTATCCTACTAAAGGGAAATTAATTACTAATGGTAAATTAACATCATTATTAGAATTAGGAGCAGGTTTTCATCCTGATTTTACAGGTAGAGAAAACATTTACTTTAATGCCTCTATTTTTGGATTAACAAGAGAAGAAATTGAAAAAAGAGTAGACGAAATTATAGAATTTTCTGAACTTGGTGAATTTATTGATAGTCCGGTTAGAACTTATTCATCTGGTATGTATATGAGACTTGCCTTTTCTGTAGCAATTAATGTGGATGCTGATATTTTACTTATTGATGAAATTTTAGCAGTAGGTGATCAACACTTTCAAGATAAGTGTTTTGCTAAATTAAGAGAATTAAAAGAAAGTGACAAAACTATTGTTATTGTTACTCATAGCTTAGAGCAAGTAAAAAAACTATGTACCAGAGCAATTTGGATTTATGAAGGAAAAGTAAGAATGGATGGAATACCGACTGAAGTAATTGATGAATATTTGAAAGTTTGCGGATAGGAGTAGTTTATGATAAAAGAAATTTATAATTATAGAGAATTTTTGAAAACAAATGTAAAAAAAGACATTAGAGGAAAATATAAAGGTTCATTTCTAGGCGTGTTATGGTCTTTTATAAATCCATTATTAATGGCATTAGTATATGCAATAGTTTTTCCATTCATATTAAAAAATAGTCAAGATAATTATGTTACCTATATCGTAATAGCAATATTACCTTGGAACTGGTTTACAACAGTTATTTCACAAGGAACATTCTGTGTTTTAGGTAATGCAGATATTATAAAAAAGGTATATTTTCCAAGAGAAATATTACCACTTTCCACAGCAACAAGTGGTTTAGTTAATTATTTTATATCTGTACCAATAATCTTAATTTTTTTGTTATTTAGTGGAATTGGATTTAGTTTTAATATCTTATGGTTACCTTTAATTGCTATAACTCAATATATTTTAACAATAGGAATAATTCTTATTACAAGTGCAATCGATGTCTATGTAAGGGATGCTGAATATATAATTAACTTCATTGTAACAATGATGTTTTATGCAACTCCAGTGTTGTACTCAACATCTCTATTTCCTGAAAAATATCGTTGGTTACTATACTTAAATCCAATGACTACTATAATTAATAGTTACAGAGATATATTTTATTATAAACAATGTCCACATTTTTTAGCTTTATTTGGAGTATTAGCAGTAAGCATAATTCTTCTAATAATAGGAGTTCTAATCTTTAGAAAATTAAAGAAAGGATTTGCTGAAGAAGTATGATAACATTTGTAATTCTTCATTATAATAATATTAAAGACACCTTAGAATGTCTTGATTCTTTAAAAAAATTTGAATCAAAGATAGTGGTTGTATCTAATTCTAAAGATTATGATAATTTAAAATTAATAGAAAAAAGAGTGGACAAATTAATTGTTAATGAGGAAAATGTAGGATTCGCAAAAGCAAATAACATAGGGTGTAAATATGCTATTAAACATTTTAAACCAGAATTTCTATGTGTAATTAATAATGATGTTATTATTGAACAGAAAGACTTTATAACACAAATAGAAAAACTATATCAAAAATATAATTTTGATATGTTAGGGCCTAGAATATTGCCGGAAGAATCAGATTCATGTAACCCTTTTAAGGCATATCAAAGTCTAGAAGAAGTTCAAGAAAGAATTAAGTATACAGAAAAATTAATTAAAATATATCAAAATGTATTTTTAAGGTTTTTATTAAAGATATATTTATCAGTCAAAAGTATATTTAGAAAAAAGGTTTTATCAACTAACGGTAAAAATGATGAAACAGGAGTAGCACTTCATGGTTGTGCATTGATTTTTTCAAAGAAATATTATGAAAAATACAATGATGTTTTTTATCCAAAAACGTTTTTGTTTCATGAAGAAGAGTTTTTAGCACTTAGAGCTAAAAAAAATAATTTGATTACACTGTATAGTCCAAAAATAGAACTTTATCATAAAGAGGGAAGTTCTCTTTCAAAAAAATTTAATAATAAAAAATATAGTTCCTTAATCTTTAGAAATAAAGAAATCTTAAAATCTTTAAAATTACTTGAGAAGGAAATGTCAAAATAAGAGAGGATGGAAAATATGAAAAAAGGAATAACAGTAATAATTCCATGTTACAATGTAGAAAATTATTTAGATTCTTGTTTAGAATCAATTTTAAATCAAACTTACAAAAATTTAGAAATAATATTAGTTGATGATTGTTCAAGTGATAATACTTGGAAATTAATAAAAGAATATCAAAAAAAATATGATAATATTATTGGTATTAAAAATGAAGAAAATAAAGGAGCAGGTTATTCTAGAAACAAAGCTTTAGATATTGCCTCTAATGAGTATATATCATTTATTGATAGTGATGATTATATAGAATCTAATTTTTATGAATCAATGATCAATCAAATGCAAAAAGAAAAAGCAGATGTGGTTGTATGTGATATTTTTGTACGATATGATAATGTTGATGGTACAGATATTAGAAGCGTTGCTTGTACAAATGTTAATGACAAATATAGTTTTATTGATAATGGTTTAGCAGCAAGTCCATGTAATAAAATCTTTAAAAAAGAACAATTAATGAAATATAAATTTGTAGAAGGTATTATGAATGAAGATGTTCCAACAGTATTAGCAATTTTAATATCAGCATCTAAAATATCATATAACACTGATACATATTATAACTATATCCAAAGAAATTCATCTGTTCAAAATGCAAATTTGAGTGATAAAAGATTAAATATCTTTAAGGCATTAGATGTTTTAGAAGAAAGGATTCCAAGAAACAATAAAAATAAGAAATATTGGGATGCAATTATTTATAATCAAGTAATAATGTTTCTAATTTACGTTATTCCAAAAGAAAAAGATTCTAAAATAAGAAAACAATTCTTAAAAAAATTTAATGAATTGAGTTTAAAATACAATATACGAGAAAACAATTTGTGGTGGAATTTCCTTGCTATACAAGGAAAAAAACATGGAATTTATTATAGATTATTTGTTAAATTCACATGTGAGAAAAAATATGGAATAGCAAATTCTATGATTTCGTTCTATCATTGGTATAATAATAAGGTAAAAAAACCAGTAATAAAAGAAAATTTAGATATGGATGATTTAATAGCAGCAGCTATCAAGCAATCTAAAATTAAAGAAAATGAAATTAAAATATCAGTTGTTGTACCTAACTATAATTATGAAAAATTCTTATTTCAAAGAATATACAGTATTTTATATCAAACTACAAAAATAGATGAACTTATAATATTAGATGATTGTTCTAAAGATAATAGTAGAGAGTTAATAGATAAGATTGTTCTAGAATTAGAAAAATATATTAATATTAAAAAGATTTATAATGAAACAAACAGTGGTACAGCTTTTAAACAATGGCAAAAAGGTTTTTCTCTTGCAAAAGGAGATTATGTTTGGATAGCTGAAGCAGATGATTATTGTGAGAAAAACTTTTTATCAACAGCGATAAAACCAATCAAAAAGGATCGAGATATAGTGTTATCATATGTTGATACGGCATTTATTGATAAAGATGGATATATCTTCATGAAGTCAATAAAACCAGAAATAGACATATTAAAAACCGGTCATTGGGATTATGATTTTGTTAATTCAGGAGTTGAAGAAATAAAAAATTATGCTTATTTAAATTGTACAGTAGCAAATGTATCTTCAGTCTTATTTAAAAATGATGATTATAGCAAATTTTTTAAAGAGTCAGGAAAATATAGACAAGCAGGAGATTGGTTATTTTACATAAATATTATGAAACAAGGTAAAATTGCTTTTTCAAATAAACCAATCAACTATTATAGAGTGCATGGAAATAACGTAACATCGGTTACTAAAAAACAAGCACATTTTGATGAAATAGTTAAAATTCATACAGCATTAAATAAAGAGTTTAAACTAAATAGTAAACAAAAAAAAGAAATTCAAAAAAGATACAAATTTTTAAAGAAAGTATGGAATTTAAATAAGTAAGGAGTATAGCATGAAAGTTAAAAGTAATATTAGTAATTGTTTATATGTAGTAATACCTTGCTATAATGAAGAAGAGGTTTTAGCTGTTACTACAGAAAAATTAACAGAAAAACTAAATAAAATGATTAAAGACAAACTAATTAGTAAAGATAGTAAAATAATGTATGTTAATGATGGATCAAAAGATACAACTTGGGAATTAATTTGTGAATTTAACAAGGAAAATAAATTCGTAACAGGTGTTAATTTATCTAGAAATAGAGGTCATCAAAATGCATTACTTGCAGGTCTTATGACAGCAAAAGAATATGCAGATATTGTAATAAGTATGGATGCTGATTTACAGGATGATATAAATGTTATGGATAAAATGGTTAAAGAATATAACAGCGGTTGTGATATCGTTTATGGGGTCAGATCAGCTAGAAAAACAGATACATGGTTTAAAAGAACAACTGCGGAAGGTTTTTACAAATTTATGGCAAAACTCGGTGTAGAAATAGTTTATAATCATGCTGATTATCGTTTAATGAGTAAGAGAGCTTTAAATGAATTAGAAAAATTTAAGGAAGTAAACTTATTCTTAAGAGGAATTATTCCTTTAATTGGATTTAAGACGTCAAAAGTTGAATATGAAAGAAATGAAAGATTTGCTGGTGAGTCAAAATATCCATTAAAGAAAATGTTAAATTTTGCAATGGATGGGATATTGTCATTTAGTATTAAACCAATAAGAATAATTACAACAGCAGGATTTATTGTTTCATTCCTAAGTTTTCTTTTATTAATTTACGTAGTAATAGGACACTTTACTTCTAATAATGTTACAGGATGGACAACAATTGTTTCCTTGATTTGTTTCTTTGGTGGATTTCAAATTCTATGTATTGGTATTGTTGGAGAGTATATTGGTAAAATTTACAATGAAACAAAACAAAGACCAAGATTCATTATTGAGGATGTTATATTAAATGATTAATATATTAAAAAAAATATATGATTATCTAAATAAAAACAAATTTGTTATTTCTTTATTTTTTATAATTTTTATTTTATTAGCTTTTCAGCATAGTGTGATCTCAATGTATTTTGATGATTATGGTAATGCGTCATTATCATATAGTTATTGGGTAAGTAATGTTGATGGTACAAATTATACAATACCTCAATTATTAGAATGGGCAGGGCACATCTATAATAATTGGGGAGGAAGAATTTTTTATGCAATCGTCTTCATAATACCCTTATTAAAACATGGAATAAAAGCATATATGTTTGTTCAAACTTTTGTTATAACAGGGATAATCTTTTTCATGTATAAAATAATTAAGTATTATTCAAAAAAACAAAAATATTTATCAATTGTTCCAATTATATTATTTATATTATACACATGTATTGATTTAAGTTACTTACGTCATGGAATTTATTGGGCTTCAGCTTCTGTTTTATATGTTTGGCCTCTATTACCATTTATGGCTTTATTATGTTATTATATAGGTTTATGTGATAAAGAAAAAAATAATATAAAATTTAATAAAGTAATATCTAGTCTAATTATTATCTTTCTCTCATTTCTTACTACATTTTCACAAGAACAAATAGGAGTGGGATTAGTTGGTTTTGTTATATTATATATAATTTCCCATCATTTTAAAGAAATAAAAAAATATTTAGTTATAGATTTACCATTGCTAGTTACAACAGTTATTAGTTATATTTTTCTATTCATGGCTCCTGGTAACTGGGTTAGAATGGAAACAAATCAAGAGTTTGCAAAATTAAGTATTTTTGAAAAAGTAATAAAGAATTATTATAAAATATTAAAGTCTATATTCATGGATAAAATGAATATATTTATGCTTATTTTGTGTTTTATAATGATATATATGTTATATAAAATAGTAAAAAATTGTAAGCTTAAGAAAAAATACATTTTGTTGATTCCTGTATTAATTTCAATATTTGAGATGGTATTTATATTTTTTCCGGAATTATCAAATCATTATATCTTGTTTGTTTTAACATCTACCATATGGTTATGTTTGTTCTTTGGTATTTCATTATTATATTTTAAAAATCATAAAATAATTGAATTTACATCATTTGAAGTCGCTGCTATCGGAACAATGTTTTGTCTAGTATTTTCACCAACGATTGGCGGTAGAACTGGAATACCTTATATATTTTTTGTAATACTAATCATAACAAAAATGATAGTTGATATTTTAAATGATACTACTATAATTAAAATAATTTGTATGTTATTTATTATATATATAACAGTGACTGGTATTATAAACTATATTACAATATATTGTGGGTATAGAGATAATTATGTTATTGAAGAGTTAAATGATAAGATTCTAAAAAAATATAGAAGTGAAGAGATAGTTAAACTATACAAAGTAAAAAATAGTATATATGGTTCAGTTCAATCATATGAGGAACCATCTATGGATTTCTGGATTAAAGAGTACTATAATATTCCTCAAAAAACAAAGTTTATATGGGAAGATATATATAAATAAATATGAAGAAATAAAGTATTTTTGGAGGCAGTTATGAAAAAAACATTTAAACAGTTTATAAAATTTGGAATAGTAGGATGTATTAATACATTTAGTTCATGGGTATTTTATTATCCATTATTATTCTTAGGTCTTGATTATCGTATATGTACAACAATTGCTTATATCTTAAGTTCAATTATTGGTTATATTTTAAACAAGAAATGGGTATTCAAAAAGAATGTATATGATTCTAATTCGGTCTTAAAATATTATATTGTATATGGAAGTTCATATATAATTAATATGGCAGCAATGTATTTATGGGTTGATGTCTTAAAGCTATCTGATTTAATCGCACCAGTATTAACCTTATTTATAACTGTTCCTTATAATTTTATTTTCAGCAGATTGTGGGTATTTACAAAGAAAGAAAACAAATATATTAAACATCCCGAGAAATATCATACTTTTACAATCTGTGCTTATAAAGAATCTGAATATTTAGAAAAGTGTATTCAAACAATTTTAAATCAATCAATAAAGTCAAATGTGATTATGTGTTCTTCTACAAAAAATAAGTATATTGAAGAATTAGGAAAAAAATATAAGATTAAAACTTATTTTAGAAAAGGCAAAAGTGATATTCAAGATGATTGGAACTTTGCTGTTAAAAATGCTAAAACTGAACTTGTTACAGTAGTACATCAAGATGATGTTTACGATGAGCATTACTTAGAAAATATTTTGAATAATTATACTGGAAAAGAATTAATGATTACTACCGATAATTACTATTATATTAATAATAAAAGTGTTGATAATAAAAATCTAAAATTAAAAAGGATTTTAAAATTTCCACTAAGAATACCTTTTATTGGAAATATAAGATTTATTAGAAAAATGACATTGTCTCTTGGTAATACAATTCAATGTCCTTCTGCTACTTATAATAAGAAATTAATTGGTGAACCTATATTTAGTTCTGATTTAAAGTTTGGACTAGATTGGGATACTTTCCTTAAAATATATAAAATGAAAGGAAAGATAAGATATATACCTTTAAAACTTATGTCATTTAGAATAAGTAATGCATCTACAACAAAATCATGTATGGAAAATGATTTAAGAATAAAAGAAGATAATATTATGTTTAGAAAATTTTGGCCTAATGTTATAGTAAAATTAATAATGAAATTTTATGTAAAATGTTATGATGTTTATGGAGAGTAAGAATGAAAAATAAAATTATAGAAAATCTAAAGATCTTTTTTGTAATAAATATAATTATTTTGATAAGTATATTTTTAGGTACATTTCTTCTATATCTTTCATATAAAATTCCACATTCAAACATGGAAAAAAATGTTTATAAATCTTATCAAGTTTTTGAAAAAGAAGGAGATCATCCTGCAGTTATAAATCAACTAAAAGAACAAAGTAGACTTGATAATTTCACGGATGCATTAATGTTACTAAATACAATTACAGATTCAAATATTTCAACATTAAAGCAATGTCTATTAGTATACAGATATGGGGACTTGTATGCATTACCAATTAATACTTTAAAAAAAATAAGTAATCATGAAAAGGTAACTGAAATTGTTAGTTATCCAAGGTATTGGCATGGTTATTTAATAGTATTAAAACCATTAGTAAGTATATTTAATTATAAACAGATAAGATTAATAAATGGATTATTTCAAATGTTAATAATTTCATTTGTTATATTGTTATTTTGTAAAAGAAAAAAATATAAACTAATTATTCCATATATTTTATTAATTTTGGTATTAATGCCACCAGTAATATTTAAATCACTTCAATATTCAACTGTTTGGTACATATTTAATATCGGTATTCTATTTCTCTTGTTATTTAGCAACAAAATCAACTTGTCATTTAAATATGTACTCTATATATTTGGAATATTAGGTGCTATGACAGCATATTTTGATTTTTATACATATCCAATAGTTACTTTTGGTATACCAGCAATTATATATTTTTCGATTTTTGATAGTAAGAACGATAATAAAATATATAAATTTTTCAGCATTGGTTTTTCATGGGCGTATACTTATTTTACAGTTTGGGTAAGCAAATGGATTATTGGAACAATCTTCACCGATGAAAATGTAATTAGAAATGCATTAGAAACAGCTGGAGGCAGAGTTTCTAATATCGACTCTGCTGGACAAGAATTTACTAGGATGAGTGCTGTTTCAAGAAATATAGATTTATTTTTTAATAAATATATAGTTATTAGTTTGCTAATAGTATTGTTTATATTTATTGTTATAAGTATAAAGAAGTATAATTTAAAAAATATTAGAGATATCAAAAGTCAGTGGCCTTTAATTATTATAGGAATGATGCCTTTTATGTGGTATTATGTTTTTGGTAATCACTCATATATACATTATTGGATGACAAATAAAGGTGCGTGTGTTACATATTTTGCAATTGTAATGATAATGATTAATTCGTTGACTACAGCTAAAAAAGAAGATAAGCATACAATTCAAGAATAAAAGTATAACTTTTATTACCAGAAAGATGTTTTTAGAATAATTTAGGAAAAGGGATCTCTTTTCCTTTTTATATGGAATTTTACGTATTTACAATATTTTCTAAATCAAATATAATATTCTTATATGGTTTAACTAAAAAAGAGGTTAATTATTATGGAAAAAATTTCAGTTATTGTTCCTTGTTATAATGAGGAAGAAACAATTAATTATTTTTACAAAGAAATAACTAAGATTGCAGAAAAATTAAAAAAGTATGAATTTGAATTTTTATTTGTAGATGATGGTTCACGTGACAATACTTTAGATGTTATTAAAAAACTATCTAATACAGATAAAAGGGTTAGATATATTTCTTTTTCAAGAAATTTTGGAAAAGAAGCTGCGATGTTTGCAGGTTTAGAACATGTTGATGGTGATTATGTAACCATAATGGATGCTGATTTACAAGATCCACCTGCTATGTTAATAGATATGTTAGATATTATAAAAAAAGATGGATATGATGTAGTTGGAACCAGAAGAGTTACAAGAAAAGGAGAACCACCTATTAGAAGCTTTTTTGCTAGATGTTTTTATAAAATAATTAATAAAATGTCTAAAATTGAAATGGTTGATGGAGCTAGAGATTATAGATTAATGAAACGTCAAGTAGTTGATTCCATTCTTTTACTTCAAGAATATAATAGATATTCAAAAGGACTTTTTAGTTTTGTTGGATATAATACAAAATGGCTAGAATACGAAAATGTAAAACGTATAGCAGGAGAGACTAAATGGTCTTTTTGGAAACTTTTTAAATATGCTTTAGAAGGAATAGTTGCTTTTTCAACAACACCTTTATCACTTGCAGCTATATTAGGTATTATTATGTGTTTTGTCTCATTTATAGCAATTTTAGTAATAATTATTAAAACCCTTATATTTGGAGATCCTGTTGGTGGTTGGCCTTCAATGGTTTGTATTATCTTATTTGTTAGTGGTATTCAATTATTATGTATGGGAATAATTGGACAGTATCTAGCAAAAACATATTTAGAAACAAAGAAAAGACCTATATATATAATAAAAGAAACTAATAATAAAAATTAGTTTTTTAATTGAAAGCAATTTCAATATCAAGTTCAGTATCTACAAAGGCTATATATAAAAAGATTAAACCACTTATTAAAACTAAAGTAGAACCAAGTAAACTTAAATTACTTAATCTAATTGTTTTTTGATTAGTAGTTTTTAAATCTCTTACATCCTTATAATTATCATAGAAAAAGTAAATATATATTATAACAGCAATAATAAAAATTATAATTGTTAGTTTCCTATAAGTATCTTTAGATTTTTGATCATTAAAACAAAAATATCTCTTTTCATATTTATTGGCAATTAAACATAAACCAATTATGAAAAAATATATTATCCAAACAAAATTTTCAACATCTATTTGTTTTAACCTCTTTTCAATATCATTCATAATAAAATATATTCTAATAACTTATTAATATAATTAAATAGGTGAAGAAAATGAGTATTATTCCTAATGTAAGTCCTAAAGCCTTTTCTTTTAGTGCGATTATTGTTGGTTATTTATTAATTGATGATTTAACAGCTAATGAACAAAATGCATTAGGAAACTGGTTAATGTTAACAGCTCAAGTTCTTTGTACTAATGCATATTATAAACAGGTTCAACAAGAAAGAAGTACCTCTAATAAAAATGTATCAAATGAAGATGGCATTGAAATGTTGAAAAAAATGGTAAATGCTTTAAATGAAGAAATAGAAAATTTAAAACGGAATCAGTAAAATTATACATTCGAAGGTGAATCAGTTTGACGTGTTGTAGTAAGTTGAAAATATAAGAAGCATAAAGTACCAATTAAAACGAAAATACTTCCCATGTAGCGAACTTCATAACTTTTATTATGATGTTTTCTACAGTCTTTATAATTTCTTGATAAAAAATAGATATAAATAGGAATAGAAATAGCAGTTAAAGTTAAAAAAAGTTTATCTGCTTTTTTTTGAGAAGTCTTATCACCACAAATTAAACTTTTCTTGATTAGTTCATCTCCATATATATCTAAAACTGAAATAACGATAAAAACAACCCATATCAGGTTTTCAAAATTAAGTCGCTTAACCATTTCAATAGTATCTTTATCCATATTTAAATATATGTTAGAAAATAATTTTATATTTAGAAAAAAAGTGTTGATTAGATATTTAAAACTGATAAAATAGATTATAGATGAGGTGGTACTATGAATAAAAAAGAACTTCTAGCTCCTGTTGGTAATATGGAAAGTTTATATCAAGCAGTTCATAATGGAGCAGATGCAGTCTACTTAGGATTAAAAACTTTTGGTGCAAGAGCTTTTGCTAAAAACTTTTCAGAAGAAGATTTTATTAAAGCAATAAAATATTGTCACTTATACGGAGTAAAAATATATGTAACTATGAATACTTTAATTAAGACTGATGAAGTTGAGGCATTTATAAGTACAATTGATTTTCTTCATAAAAATTCAGTTGATGCTGTTATCATGCAAGACTTTGGTATGATTTGCTTAGTAAGAGAAATGTTTCCAAATTTAGAGATTCATGCTTCTACTCAAGCTAATAATAGTAGTCTAGAAACCATCAAGTTTTTTTATAAACTTGGCGTTAAAAGAGTCGTATTATCACGTGAACTATCAATAAATGAGATTAATAAAATAGATGTTCCTATTGAACTAGAATGCTTTATTCATGGAGCGTTATGTATCAGTTATTCAGGAAATTGTCTAATGAGTTCAATGATAGGTAAAAGAAGTGGAAATAGGGGAGAATGTACAGGTTGTTGCCGTCTTCCTTATAGCTTGTATGAAAATAATAAACTACTAGTTTCCAATAAATATTTATTAAGTACAAGAGAATTAAACACATCAGGCCATATCAAAGAGCTATTAAATAGTAAGATTAAAAGTTTTAAAATAGAAGGTAGAATGAAAAGTCCTGAATATGTAGGATTTATTACTAATTTTTATCGCCATTTAATAGATTCAAAAGAGTTTAATTATGAAGAAGAAACAAACAAGTTAAAAACACTGTTTAACAGAAAATTCACAGATGGTAATTTATTTGAAACAACTACTCTTATGAATATAGATACACCTAATCATATTGGTTTAAAAATAGGAAAAGTAATTTCAGTAAACAATAAAAAAATAAAAATAAAATTAGAAGGAGTTCTTAATCAAGAAGATGGAATTAGATTCTTAGAAAGTGGTAAAGGTTTTATCTGTAACTATCTATATAATGATAAAGATAAACTTATTAATAGTAGTGATGATATTGTCTATCTTGATAACAAAATAGGACTAACTACTTGCGATACTGTTTATAAAACACAAGATAAAAAATTAATCGAAAGTTTAGAAAAGTATGAAGAAAAACACCTACCTTTAAGATTTAAGTTAACTGCTAGAAAAAAGAAAGCCTTAACATTAGAAGCAACTTCCTTAGAAAGTAAAGTTTTAGTTACTGGTAATATCGTAGAAGAAGCCATTTCTAATCCAATTAGTGCCGAAAGAATTAAACTTCAATTAGAAAGACTAGGTAATAGTCCATTTTATCTAGAAAAACTAGATTTAGACATAGATGATGATATCTTTATTCCTATTAAAAATCTAAATGAAATAAGAAGAGAAGCAGTTTCTAAAATAATTTCAATTAAGGAAAATACTGATAATCCTAATTATGTTAAAAAATGTGTAAAATTTGAAAAACTAAATCTAGACTTCGAAGATAGTATTTTAACTAGTAGCGTCTATACCGAAGAACAATTATTAACATGCCTAGAATTAAATTTTAAAAGAATTTATGTAAAAGATTTTGCACTTTACCAAAAGTATCTTGATAATAAGAATGTATTTTACGTATTACCAAGATCTAATTTTTCTAACAGCTATAATATTAATAACAGTCTAGTTAGTGAATATATTGACTTTAAGAAAAATATAAATTTAGTTGGCAATTATTTTCTTAATATAACTAACCCTTATACTGCATATTATTTATTAAGACAAGGTTTAAACAATTTTACGTTATCACCAGAATTAGATGAAGATGAAACACTTAAGTTAGTAACTTCTTTTAAAAAGATTTTTAAATTTGCTTTTTTACCAGAAGTCCTAGTCTATGGAAAAGTAGAAAATATGTATATAAAGGGTAATATTTTAAATATAGATAATAGTCTTTACAAGTATAAATTAAAAGATTCTAAAAACAGATATTTTGATGTTTATTTAGATAATAATAACAATACAACTATTTTAAACTACAAAAATATCGAAAAATACATTCCAAATAAATGTCAATTTAGATTTGATTTTTATGATGAAGACGGAAAAACTATAAAAGAAATTGTAAAAAAGTATCAATAAATTTTAGAATTGTTTCTAAATTGTCAAAAATGTGATAAAATAAATTTAGATAGGGAGAGTGATTTTATGACAAAAACTGAATCATTAAGAAAGGTACCAGCTAAAAACTATGTATTTTTAGTAATTATATTTTTAACAACATTCTTACTTGCTTATTATTTGTATAAATGGTATGATGCTTATTCAACTTATCAGAATAGTATTCCAGTTATTAGAGATACTCTTCCAGAAGTAACAGAAGAAGAAATGGAACATTATATTCAAGAAACTCCAACGACTACAATTTATGTTTGTACAGCATCCGATATAACATGTAGAAACTTTGAGAAAAAATTTAAAAAACTAGTTGAACAATCTTCATTAAAAGAATATATAACTTATGTTAATTTAGAAGAAGAAAACAAAGAAGAATTTATTAATAGATTTAATATAAATCATCCATATAGAAAAATAGGATTAAAGAAATATCCTGCTTTAATATATTTTGAAGATGGAAAAGTAGTAGATATGTTGCAATCAAGTAAAGATGAAGAATTAACAATTTCTGATGTTAAGAAATTTATTAAGAATAATAAAATAGGAACTACTTATTAATCATGAATAATATTGTTTTATATGAACCAGAAATACCTCAAAATACTGGTAATATTATGAGAACTTGTGTTGCGACTAATACTAAATTACATCTTATAAAACCACTTGGATTTGTTATTGATGATAAACATTTAAAAAGAAGTGGTGTTAATTATATTGATAAACTTAATTACCAAATATATGAAAACTTTGATGACTTCAAAAGTAAAAACAAAGGAATTTACTATTACTTTACAAGATATGGTAAGAAACCACATACTAGTTTTAACTATGAAAATAAAGATAATGAAGAATTATATTTTATCTTTGGTAAAGAATCAACTGGTATTCCAAAAGAAATATTAAAAAATGACTTAGATCATTGTATGAGAATTCCTATGTCAGAAAATGTACGAGCACTCAATCTTTCTAATAGTTGTGCTATTGTTATATATGAGGTTTTAAGACAGCAAAATTATAATGATTTACTTAAATATGAACCACATAAAGGAGCAGATTATTTAGAAAAATAACTATTGAATATACACTGATAACTAAGATTATCACTTGTATCAAGAGAAGGTGATGAAATGGAACAAATAACATTAAAAGAATTAACAGAAGAAAAAATAAAAGAAAGTAATCTTATTTCTAAAAAAATAGTAACAGAACAAACCTTAAGATTACAAAGACTTTTTGCAGGAAAAATTTCAGAAAGATATAATGTAGATGAGGAAAAAATTAATAAATATTTTAAGTTGGATTTTACTGATGAGGCTATAAAATTAATTGATGATTTATTTTCATATTTTGATAGAAATGAATCTGAATTTTATTTAAAAAACATGAATACTGTAGACTTAATTTTTAATACTTTAAAAGATAAGAGAACTAAAGTAATATATTTAGATAATATAATTAAGAAAATTAATGAGAAAAAAGAAAATATAAAGAAAGATATTGATGAAATTCCAAAAGAAGATGGAAATATTAATCAAGCAAATCTAAAAGGACTTTTTGCTAAATCTATTAAAAAAATTCTTAATATTGCAAATGTTTCTAAGGATGAGGCAGAAGAATTAATGAAAATAGCAACTCATTATTATCAAATCTATCAAAGTGATGTAGCTTCAGCTATTGAACAATATTTAGCTTCAAATAAAGATTTTTCAATCAACAGTATTGAAAAAGAAATGGATAAGCAAAAACTAAGAGGGGATAAAACTAGTTCCCTTGCTAAAATAGAAAGAGCGATAGTAACGAATTCAAAAAAAGCGATAGATTCACTTTTAGAAGAAAGTATTTATAAAAATAAAGAAAAATCACGTGTGGAATTAAGCGTATGTTCTTCTTCAATAGTAAATATAATCTTTAGATCATTACCAGAGGAATATAAATCTCAACAGGATTTACTTGAAATAATTGTTGATACAAATATTAATGAAAGATTAGGTAAAATTTTAGATGAAGAAGCAGATAAGTTGTCAGATACTTTAAAAGCTAAAGATTATGATGCCATTGATAATGAGTTTTATGAGGAAAAAAGATATAAAAATATAAAACCATATGAGATAGAACTTAATCAAATAGATAGGGTTTATCAAGATGTTCTTCATGAAATTACTATTGCCTATGATATACCAACAACTGATGCAAATTTAAAAAGACTAGGTTTAGTTATATTAAGTGAGAGTAATTCTACTAAGAATGTTTTTAAGAATTCTATAAATAGTATTAAGGTCGAAAATGAAGCAAATTTAAATCAAGTACTTGAAGAAATGAACAAATTAAGTCAAAAAGTATCTATTATGGCTAAAGAAAATAATTCTAAAAAATAAAAGATGAAATGTCTTTTATTTTTTTTGTCTATAAGCTATAATAATAGATAGAATAGGAGTGGTTTCATGGTATTTCGAAAACCATATGCTTTTTTCATTAAAAACTTTAGAAGAATTCATTTTATTTTAATTATTTTATGTGGATTTATATATTCAAGAACACTTCAATTAAGTACATTTAATAAAGATTTTATTACTTATTTAAGTTATGATCCATACTTTGAACCAATTTCTAAATATTTAAGTATTATATTATACTTAGCTGTTATTATAACAATAATTGGTTTTCTAAGTATTATGATAGTTTTAAAAAGAAAAGATAAGCCTTGGAAATTATATTTAATACCAGTAATAGAGTATATTGTCTTGTTAATAATTTATTTTTATCTAGGTAATTTCTATAATAACTATGATGGTTCTTTTGCAACAACAACAATTAGAGCCCTAGATAATTTTTTATCTATAGCGACAGTTCCTCAATATGTAGTCTTCTTAATATTAATAATCAGGGTTATTGGACTAGATTTAAAGAATTTTAATTTTGGTGCTGATGAGGAATTTTTAGAATTAGATCAAGATGATCGTGAAGAATTTGAAATTAGTATTAATTTTGATAAACATGCTATTAAAAGAAATATTAAGATGGTTATAAGAAATTTAAATTATGTTTATCAGGAACATAAATTTATCTGTAATGTTATAGTAGGAATTTTTATCGCTATAACAGTATATAAAACCTACTATTATTTTGGAGTTAGTCACAAAACTATTAAAGAAGATAAATTTTTCAATGTTAATAATTACTCTATGATGATAAATGAAAGTTTTTATACTGATAAGGATAAGAAAGGAAATATTTTAGAAAAAAATAGTGCTTTCGTAATTTTAAATATAACAGTGATTAATAATGGGATAAGTCGTAAATTTGATGGAAATGACTTTCATATTGTAAATGGTTCTAGTAACTATACTTATCAAGGAAATACTTACAGTGATGATTTTTCTGATATAGGTGATAGCTTTCCTACTGGTAAAATGAAAAATGGTGAAAAAAGAAATTTTGCTTTAATATTTAAAGTAGATAAGAAGCTAGATTATAAAAAATTTGTTTTGTATTATCAAGAGTATAAAGGAAATATTTCATATCTTAGAAAAATTAAACTTAACTTAAATGATGTTAGTAAAATAACTACAAATAGTCCTATTACAGTTGGTAAAGAATTAAAAATAATTAATCCAGATAAAACAGAAGAAGAGTTTACTTTTGAAAGCGTTGAATTTAGAGATAGTGCTAGCTATAATATAGAAACATGTAATCAAAATGATGAATGCTCAATAACTGCAAAAGAAGTAATTGCTCCAGTTAATAATAAGATTTTGTATATTGAATTTACATCACCAGATTATGAAGGAACAGATTTAGCAAAGTTTACTACTAATTATGGTAAAATAATTTATACAGATAATGATGGATTTGCTAAAGAAATTATTCCAACTAGTGTTTTAGCAAACAAAGACTATTTAGGTAAAATATTATACATAAAAGTTCCTAGCAATATAGAAAGTGCTAAGACTATAGAGTTTATATATACTGTTAGGAATAAAAAATATAGTTATAAATTAAGATAGTAATTATAAAAAATAATTACTATTTTTACTAAATTATGATATCATTAATATGAGAATGGAGACTTCGTTATGAATAGTAATTTTAAGAATATTAGTTTAAAATCAAAAATTATAATTGTATCTATTATTGTTGTTTTGTTAGTTGTATTTTTTGTTATAAAACCAATCGTAGATTTTAAAATAATGGAAAAACAATTTTTAGAATCAGGTCATAAATATTTTGAAATTAATAGTAATGTTTTACCTACCGGTAATAAAATTAAAACTGTTGGTATGAAACAATTATATGAAAAAGATTATTTGAATGAAGATTTCAAAACAAAGATTAATAATAAAAAATGTAGTGTTGAAAACAGTTTTATTAGGGTAAAAAAGAATGGTTCGCTTTATGAATATTATCAGTATTTAGAATGTGGATTATTAAAATCAAAAATAGATCACATTGGCCCTGAAATTAAATTAAATGGTAAAGATGAAATTAATATATATCTTGGTAAAAAATACAAAGAATTAGGTGTTTCAAGTGTTATAGATAATGTAGATGGAAATATTTCTATAAATAAAGTTAGGATAGATAATTCTACAGTTAATACAAATAAAACTGGTACTTATAAAGTTATTTATAGTATTAAAGATAGTTTTGATAATGAAACGAAAAAAGAAAGAATTGTAAATGTTATAGAAACATTAAATCATATAGTAAAAACTCAGACTAATAAAGAAAATATATACAAGGGTTATTATTATAATAATTATCTTAAGTTAGATGGAATTATATTTAAAATAGTCGGAATAAATAAAGATGGAAGTGTTAAAATTGTCAGTAGTGAACCTTTAGCGGCAGTTAATTATGATAAGGTTGATACTTGGTTAAATGATTATTTTTATAATAAACTTAGTTCTAGTGTAAAAAAATATATAAAACAGGATAGTACATGGTGTAGTGAGAATGTTAAAGATGCAACTAATTATGTTGATTGTAAAAAATATGATAAAACCTCACCTATTGGTCTGTTATCCATAGATGATTATAATAATTCTATTAAAAATAGTGAATCTAATATTATAACCTCAACATTATTGTATAATCTAAAGGACAAAAATAATGTATATAAAATTACTAACAATACTATTTCAACTGATGATGTAAATTCAAATATATTAATTAGTCCAAGTTTAAACATCATAAAAAATGCTAAAATATCATCAGGCAATGGAAGTGCTACAAGTCCATATATTTTATCTGGAACTAATAAAATAACAAAAGTAGGAGAAAAAATATCTAATGCTAAAATTGGTGAATATATAGTTTATTCTGGATACAAATTTAGAGTTATAGGAAAAGAAGATGATGAAACAACAAAAGTTATTATGGATGATGTTATAAGAGATAGTGATAAAAATGTATATTATATAAGATATAGTGATAACAGTAATATGAAATTAACTATTAACTCATCGGGAAATATATTATATAATTTACTTAATAATACAAGTAAATATTTGAAAACTAATCTTCTTGTTAATAAAACTGAAGATTATGGAAAATATAGTGGAAAAATAACATATCAAGGTAAAAAGACTGAGAATAAGAATAAATTAAAAGTTAATTTACCAAGTATGTATGACTTGTTTAGTACAACCGTTTTTGAAGATTATTGGTATAAAGAATACAATAAAGATAATTATTGTTATATGTATTACCAAGGAAGAGTTGAGTGTAGAAACTATAATTATAGTGATATAAAAGGAATTAGACCGGTTGTATATTTGAATAAAAATGTTACAATAAAAAAAGGAACTGGATTAGAACAGAATCCTTATGAAATAGCTAAGTAACATAGTAGGAGGTAAAAAAATGAACGAAAAGAAGCTAAAAAAAATATTTATAATGTCATTTTTAATACTGTTTTTATCTCCAAAGGTAGTTTTTGCTGAGGTAAATAGTGGATCAGAAAGTTTTCCAGTAAATCACGAATCCGATTGTCAAAATTATTTAAATATATCAATAAGTGCGAGTGCGTATTCAAGAGCTACAACAATAAATACTGATTCTGTTAGTCCAAGAACTATAACAATGAGTTGTAAGGGAAGATGCAAAGCGTATATATATTATGCAGATTATGGAGATCTTGAAAAAATAGGTGAAAATGCTGATGCAAAAGGAGATCGTTCTACATCTGATGAAGATGAAGAATCGACTGATGTCAAAAAACACGTTAAAACATTTAGTAATTCATACAGTTGGAGTTTAGGTGCTGGTAAAGAAGCATTAATTGTAGTTCTATCATTAGATAAAAAAGAATGCAGTGAGAAGAATGATAAAGGTGAATGTACAAAATGGGAATATCAACAAAAAGTTGCAAAGAAGAAAGATTGTAACAAGAATGGTAAGAACTGTAAATGGGTAAAAATTACTGCTACTACAAAAGATGCTAATGGTAATGATGTAGTAGTGGATGTTACTTGCCCTAGGGGTAGATTTAATACAGATGATGATCCACAAACAATTGAAGAAGTTAAACTAAAAGGTAACGGAGCAGCTTTATTTGTTCAAAATCCTAAAGAATCAGGTTTAGTTATTAATTTAAGACATAGAACTTCTGATTATGGTGAAGCATGTAAAAATGCCTATAATGGAGTTTATACTGGTATTAGTGGTGATGATGTAAAGAAATTTAGTATTACAAGTGAAAACTATGAGAATATTGAATCAGTATTGAATGATTATAGAACTAATTATTATACTAAAATGCTAAATTATTGTGAGAGTACATATGTTCCTTTTAATTTAAAATCATCTCAAATTAAAAATATTTCAAATAATTTATTAAAAGTATTTTACTATAGAAAACAATTAGAGGCTGGAAACTATAAAAAATTAAGTGATGTACAACAAGAAATATATAGATTGGAGAAATATATTGCTGAAACATATGGTAAGAGTCATATTTCAAATGACCCTAGTGGTGTATCTAGAAATTTAACTTGTGATAAAACAGCAAGTACTGATAAGGAAGAAGAATATTTATATAAGACAAAAGAAGATAAAGTATATGCTAATCTTTCTACTGGTAAAGTTCCTGTTTGTACAACACAATGCTATGAACATCTAACTGTGAAGTATAATCCACCGGCACTATTAAAAGCAGGGTTATGTTTTTCTTACAAAGTAACTGTAAAAAGTAAAACAGAATGTGGAGTTAAAGATGATTTTGATTTGAGTAAGGTTAATGTTCCAAATGCTTGTTCACCATCTCCAATATGTGAGAACTCAACTGGTCATACTCAACCAGGACCAAATGAAGAATTTGACTCTTGTATTAAAGAATGTGATGATGGAAACTATTCTCAAAAATGTATCAATTCCTGTTACAAGAAAGTTTATGGTAATAAGAAAAAAGTTAAAACTAACGGAAATAATTCAAATAATAAAGTAAACTCTATGAGTTATACTAATTCTAATGCCCCAATTATAAGATATTTAGCCTCTGATGATAATTATTCTGAAGAATACTTAAAAGGATATGCAGCTGAGGATAATAATCCTAGCTGTAATACAGAACATATTATAAAATATGTACATAACGGAAATTCAACTGCTTTAGATACATGTGCAGATTACTTTTTCCAAGCAAAAACTTTAAATCCACATGGGAATTATAATAGTAATGGTACAAAATGGGAACCAGATAATTCTGTTTCAGATGCTGGAGCAGGAACAGAATCAACAACAAATATTCCAATGCAAATTGCACGTTCTGCTCCTTTTTATACTAGGTCAGCAGAAGAAACTAAAACATTGTTAATTTCAATGGTTGTTCCATTATCTCCAAGCGGACTATGGAGAAAATACAACATAGATGCTGAAGGTTTTAGAAGACAGTATAGTAGCAGATATAAATGTAGTCAGACTTGCTCATTTACAGGTTGTAGTAGCAGTGATGCCCTAACTTCATCTGAATATTCCAAAGACTTAAAAAATGATTTAAATGAAATATCAGATGCATTGAGTAGGTGTGTTGCTTCATCATCTTGTGATACTGAAGAAAAAACAACAACTTTTGAAATGAAAATAAACGTAAAACGTGAGAATAATAATTCAGAAAATCCAACACAATCTGGAACAACTACGTTAGGTGAGACAATTGGAAAAAATGGATTGGATGCTGATGGTGATGGAAATACTGATATGTTTGTTGCAGAAGGTAAAAATGATCCCGGAACTGGTATACTAGGTTTATGTTATGATAAGAGAAATGAGCCACATTATCAGACTACTATTACTTATCCTGGAACATATATAAATTATAAACATGCTAAAAGGGTATATTCTGAAATCAATGATGAAACTTATGTTTATAAAAAGAACTATTTATGTACACCATATGATAGTGTAGATGTTAATGAAAAATACTGGCTTTGGGGTCAAAGAGATAAATTTAATCCATCACTTTATCCTAGTGATTTTTCACCTGAGTATAATATAAGTGCAACACTTGGAAAAACTAATACTGGTTTTGGTAGATATAATTGGAAAATAAATTTCAGTTGTTTTTATTCAATATATAATGAGATACCTGTTCCAATTTCAACACCAACACCAACACCTAAAGATTCATGTAACAGCGAATACAGTTCTAAGTTTTGTAATACTAGGTTTAGAATAGTTACAACAGATAATTTATTTCCTGATAAGAATGGAAACAAAAAATCGGCAAATGAAATTCCATATAACTGGAGTAGTGATGCCCAAGATAAAGTAGCTGCTGCATCATCAAATTCACAAATAAAAAGTTATGGAATAAATCCAGCAGATTATAAAGAAAAATTAGAAACTGTTGCTGAAAACAATTCAGAAGCCTCATTTAGTGGTAATATGGCATATCATATTTATTTAACAAAAGAAAATATTCAAGCTTTAAAAGGATATGTTAAACAACATGGGTATACATCGTTTAGGGGGACTTATAGACCTATAGAAGGACAAGATATATTATATTATTATACTATGAGCAAAGATTTAACTGATAAATTTACTACTTTTGACAATTCACATGCTAATAAAGGGTATAATTATAGTACTCATAATTATCAATAGAGACTTATGAAAATTCATAAGTCTTTTTTGCGATAGTGAATATTAGTCAATGATGTGAAACATAATTTTTTATAAATGACTTGGTCGTAAGATTGAGTTATTTTTTATTT
>CAKOXP010000006.1 GCA_934130175.1 uncultured Bacilli bacterium | reverse complement strand
TATATATCTTATATTATCAATAATTGGATGTTTTATAGGTAATAAAATAAAAAATAGTTAGTCAAATTACAATTTATCAGTTAGGTTACTAGAAATAGTAATCTTTTTCTATCTTTTAAAACATTCATTAAAATTATATTTTAAATTAATAATATTTATGGTATTATATTATTAGAAGTTGATGCGATTATTGCAACGACTTACTTTTGCGAAAAAAGTTTGAAATAACTTTCCTACTCGCACCAGATTGATTGATACTCGAACTTTTCGAGTTTAAGTAATAAATGCTAACTAGAAATAGTTAGTTTTTTTTCTGCTTAAAACGAAAGGATGAGTGATAATTATGTTTGAGATAGAAACTAAAAACTTGAAAATAATTGAAGAACTTAAATATAATCGTGAACAAATTAATATATTAACTGAAAATAATAATATTTTAGAGTTAAGAGTGAAAACACTAGATGATAAGGTAAGGAAAAAAGATGATGAAATAAATGAATTAAAAGAAGAAAATAATTTATTAAAAACTTCATTAGAAAACTTACAAAGACTATTTGATAAACTTATTAAATTTTTAAAAGATAGAATGTTTAATAAAAAAGAAAAAGATAAATATCATGATATGTCCTATGAATTATATAAAAGAGATATTATTGGTGAGAATGATATGCTAGAAATTAAAGATAATTATGATTATAGTGTTGAACAGGATAAGAATATTAAAAATAAAGATGATTTTGAACTGTATATTAACTATTTATATTAAATTTGTTATAATTAGATAAAGGATGTGAATGTGTATGGAATATAATGTATATTGTGATGAAAGTTGTTATATGCTTGATAAAGATGGAGATTTTATGGTTATAGGAGCCATCTATTGTCCAAAGAAAAAAGTTAAAGAGATTACAAATTATATCTTAGAATTAAAGAAAAAATATGGAATTAATAAATTTTGTGAATTAAAATGGACGAAAGTATCAAAAAGCAAAGAAAATTTTTATGACGACCTTATAAAATATTTCTTCATAGAAGATGATTTAAAATTTAGGGCAATTGTTTGTGATAAGAGAATATTAAATCATGAATTGTATAATCAAACACACGATCAATGGTATCATAAAATGTATTATGATATGTTGAAATACATCTTTAACAAACCAGATTCATATAACATATATGCTGATATTAAAGATTCATATTCATATCAAAATTTTCAAAGCGTTTTATACTATTTGAGATTAAAAATTGTTGATGAAAATGAAAAAACTATACTGAAAATGCAACCTATAAGGTCTTATGAATCAACTATACTTCAATTAACTGATATAATTATTGGTGCTATGACATATTATTATAGAAAATTAAATAGTAATGAAAGCAAGTTAAAAATAATCAATACTATTCGTGAAAAATCGATATATGGATTAGACCAAAATACTCCTTATATGAAAGATAAATTTAATATATTTATATGGGATCCTACAAAATGATTACAACTTCATGGTTCCCGATTTAATTGAATGTAGTGATTTTTCAAAATATAAAGAGTATGAAGATATGATTTATGAAATATTTATTAATGATTTTATAAATCAAAGTAACACATTTTTAGGAAAAAGATTAGAAGTAACGAAAAAGCCATTACTAAATAATAAAATTGATGGTTTTAATCATTTAGTTTTTGGTCATGAAAGAAAATCGCCCGATTTTGATAGGTGTGCTAGAGTAAAATGGCCAAAGGTTATAATAGATGAAGTTAAAAATAATGGTCCACATAAATCTGAAATAAAAATTTATTTTAAAGATGGTGCGTATCATTTGTTATTGGAAAAAGAAAGATATATTGTAGTAATTAAAGATAAAGGTAGTTATATGTTATTGATTACTGGTTTTTATATTAGTGGTAATAGATATTTATATTCTAAATTAAAAGATTATGAAAGATTTAAAATAGAAGTATAAAAAAAGCAAAAACCGCTATGAAATATTCATAACGGTTTTAGTGCTCTAATTGCAACTTGGCAACTGAACTAAATAAATTGTAGCATATTTTACTAGTAAAGTCAATCCATGGTTTATAATTGCTACAATATATAATATGTTCTATATCAACATAAATATGTTATATTATTTATGATTTTTTAGGAGGTCAAAAAATGAAAGAATATTTTTGTAAAAAGGAATATAAATATATGTATTTGAGTACTATATCATATAGTTTTGCAAATACTTTGATAGGAACATTTGGAACAGTTATGTTATACAAAAATGGAATTCCAATATGGCTTATACTATTAATATATGGATTAAGATTTGGATTAACAGGATTCACTACACCACTGTTTGTAACAATATCTTCAAAATTAGGGATAGCAAAATGCATCCTAACATCTAATATTTTCAGTATTATTTGTGCATATATTATGCTAGATGGAACAAATTTATACCAAAATATAGTTATATTTATATTAGCAATGGGATTTATGGGACTTTCTAATCCATTAAATGATTCATTATCTAGTAAATATGTAGATACAGAATACAGAGGAAGATATAATAGTTTTATAAACATAAGTAAGATAATAGGAACTGCATTGGCTAGCTGTTTAGTTGCATGGTGTGTAATAACAGAGAATAATATAATATTATTTTCAATAATTACTATATTTTTTGTATTGCAATATATATTTATCAAAAAAATAGATTATAAAGTGGAAAATAAAACAAGTGCATTTAAAGCAACTATGAAATATATTTTTAAAAGTAAAAGTAGATATAAAATAATTTATGCTTTAACTACAAATCAGATAATAGAAAAACAATTTGCACCACTTTATTTATATATTGTTTTAAAAAACTTTTCAGTATTTTCTTCAATAGTTATAGCATCACTATTATTACAAATAGTTACTATAATATTAATAGGTAAATATTCAGATAAAAATTTATCGAAAGCAAATAATTTAGTAACTTTTATTAAAGCTACAATAACAGGTGTATATTTAGTTGCTAGAAATAAAGTGATTATATCTCTGAATAGTACATTAAGTGATAATTTTGCAAAAGTATATGAAACATCTATTCAAACATCAATACAAAATATTATAAAAAATTTAAAAGAAGATAGTGACCTTTTATCAGCAGTAGGACAAATGAGTTTATGTTTTACAGAAGTGATTATATTTACTATCCTTTCGATATTAAGTATTTTTGTTGGAGAGAAGATATTCTATATAATATTTATATTATCTATGATTTCAACCATTGGAATTAATTTTAATATAAAAAAAGAAAATTTACAAAAATAAAACTGTTGTAATTAATTTAATATAGAAATGATAGGTAATTATATGCCATATATACCAAAAACACATGAAAAATATAATATTTTACCAACTTGTAGAAAATATAATGTTGAAATATTTGTTTGGGATAATGCGTTATTGAAAAAAATACAAAAATTAACTAATATGACTGATCATATGGTTTGCCCATATCAACGTTATAATCATATGAAGAATTTTTAGAAGAAATAGATAATTGGATTAATAAATTTCCAAACTTTGAACAAGAAATTATAGAATACAAACATTCTATAATAAAAATGAATAATAAAGATTTATGGAGTATCATTCAATACAATGGTGAAACAAATTATGGTTTTACTAAAGGAATGTATTATTATGTTCCTATGTATGTAGAAAATAATTCATGGATAATAGGTAGCGTCATTGATAATGAAGAATATACAGATTTTGAAGTATGGTCATCTAAGTGTACAACTCCTATTAATTTAACTACAGATTTTAAAATAATAATTGATCCGGGTAATAGATTAAGAGAAGTATTTGATAAAGAATGAATTCTATTATCGATGAAATGCAAAATTTAAACATTTAAAATGTAGTCTTCTAATAATAATTATAATTTTCAAAAAAGTTTACAAAAACAATGAATTTCGTTGTAATTTATGTTACTATATTTATAGTGATTGATTCAAATATTAATCGCCTTTGTGAAAAGTTGTAGATATCTACGGCACTCGCACCAGATTGATAGTAAACTCGAACTTTTCATAGTTCGAGTTTTAAGATACTTAATTTTATGCTATTTTTTATAAAATTAAATTGTTTTTGTCAATTTGGAAACACACTTGCAAATTGACATGAGATAAGCAAATATTTTCAAAGATTTATTTACATATATTTAAATGACGTCTAAAATATAATTGTTGTTAGAAATATATAAATTTCATTTACTTCTTAGGATAATAGATAATATAAATATAGTTGTTAAATCTCAACTTTTTTGCTAAAATGATATAGATTTAATTTTCAAATAGTTTGTTGTGGTAATTAGTTAATATAAGTTTTTCAAATGTTATATATAAGAAAGGATGAATTAAAAATGAAATATTATATAAACCTATTAAAACGAAAGAAATATAAAATTTTATTATTCTATTTGATTTTATTTTCTTTGGGTATATGTATTATTTACTTTAATTTTTTTGATGTGATTATTAGAAATATTAGTAGAAGTAACTTTATATATAATGACGAATTAGGAACTACTGATATAGTAATGACCATAGTTGGAATTTTTCTAGTTTATATTTCATTACCTTCAAATTCTCCATATGCTCAGGAGGATTCTGATTATACTGTAGAAAGCAAAGGCGATTCTGTTTATATAAGATTTCGAAAAAATGAGTTTTTGATTGAAAAAGAAAATCTCCAACCACAATCTTTTTTCTACAAAGATAAAAACAATCATTTTGTTTCAGTAACACGAGGATATCGAATATATAATTATGTTAATATGTATTATAAAAAGTTTTTAGAAAGGCAGTTAGATGAATCAAAAGTAATATCAAAATCTGAAGTAGTAACTAAGTTTACAAATACAAGGAAAATGTCTAATGAGGAGAAATATAATTTTATGAATACCTATGGCATAGATAATAAAATAAAATTATTTTTTATTATTACTTCAGTTCTGTTATGGTCGAATTTTGTTTTTTGGTCATTAGGATTATTTTTTAGTATAATAGATAAAGACGTTTATGTTTCCTTTGCTGTAGTCTCTATAGGAATGATGGTATTTTCTTATATTTTTGGGAAAAAATCTAATCAAGCTATTTTTATGAGCAAAAATTTAGTAAAAAGAATTTTAAATGAAGATATGTATTTTATAGAGTGTAAAATATATGATAAAAAGCAAGCGGTATTTTCTAAGATGGCTGGTGCAACCCATCAGTACTATTATGTGAAAATTACAGATGGAAATTATATTCTAAATGAATGGCTTGAAGTCCCAAAAAAAGTATATTTGAAAAACAATAGTAGTATAAAAATTTATTTTCTTTCTGGTGTAGAAGTGGGAAAAATATTTATCAAATAATAAAAAACATCTTAGTAGTAAAATAAGAAATATGTAGAATATTATTAATTTAATGTAATAATTTATGTTTGATTTTCTATATATTAATCATAATTTTATATAGATAGTACACCGAGAAGCTTAACAACTGGACTTATTGTATCAGTAATTGTAGGGATAATTACAATTATTATATGTTAGATTATATAGAATAAAATTGATTTATAGAGGTGTGATATGAAGCTTTTTGAAGTTAAAAATAGAGATAAATTACTAATAGATGAATTATTAGATGTATGGGAAGATTCTGTAAAAGCAACACATTTATTTTTATCAAACAATGAGATTGAAAATATAAAAAAATATGTACCACAAGCATTAAATGAAGTATCTCATTTGATAATTATTGAAAATGAAAATAATAAACCTATTGCTTTTATGGGTATAGAAAATCAAAAACTTGAAATGTTATTCATTAAAAATAGTGAAAGAAGAAAAGGATTGGGTAAAAAATTATTAAACTATGGCATAGAAAATTATAGTGTTAATGAACTAATAGTTAATGAACAAAATCCTAAAGCGAGAGGATTTTATGAACATATGGGGTTTAAAGTATATAAAAGAGAAGAAGTAGATGAGCAAAAAAATCCATATCCGATATTATATATGAGATTAGAAAGATAAATTTTTGTTAAGAAGATTATGTGAAAAAGTATGGCAAATTTATTATTATAATTGTTATTATGATTATTGGGTGGTAAGTATGAATTATAAAAATTTGAATGAAGTGATTAATTATATTGAAGCACATTTAGATACTAAGATAGATTGTAAAAAAATGTCAAAAATAATTGGTTTATCTGAATATTCACTACAAAGGATATTTATGTTTTTAACGAACATGTCTTTAACTGAATATATTAGAAAAAGAAGATTAAGTAAAGCTCTAGAAGATTTAAAAAATTCTAATATGAAAATTATTGATATAGCATTTAAGTATAATTATAATTCATCAATTTCATTTTCAAGAGCTTTTAAACAATACTTTGGAGTAACACCAAGTGAGTGTAGAAAAAATAATAAAAAATATAAAATATTTCCGGTTATTAAATTCAATGAAGATAATAATATATATGATGAAGTAAGTTACGAAATAAAATCAATTGATGAGGTTAATATTTATTGTTATGAGGTTGCTGCATTAAGACATGATGATTTACTTTATAAAATTAGGGATTTATATAAAAAATATGATGTTGAATTACCGAAAATAAACAGATATGGAATTTATTTAAATGATAATAATAAACATAGGTATTTACTGGGAATAACAGAAAGATTTAATAATACTAAAAAAATAATTATAAAAAAGGGTAAATATGCTGTTTTTGATGTTTTAACTCGTAATCAAGAAGATATCATAAAAATGTATCACCTTATTTATAATGAATGGTTAAGTTCTACTAATCACAAATTAAGAGATGATATGTTTGAATTTGAGTATTATTGTGAAGATAATTGTTATGTATATATACCTATAAGATAAACAAAACTGGTTTTAGATAAGTTTATCTTTTTTTTTTAATTAAACTATAATTAGTTTAGGAGGAGATAATTATGAAAAAAGATATATTAGATTTTTATAAAGAAGTTAGTGTATATACTAATTATGGTCCATATAAAGAGTACTTTAATTCTTTGACTGATAATATTTATGAATTAGCAAAATTTGTTAATTATCAAACTATACATAGGAATACATTATTCAAAAGTTATAAAAATAATGATGAAGTATCAAAAAAATATCCTTGGTATAGGTTAAGGTGTGAAGATGATATTTTATTGACTGCAACTTCAATGATGGCTGAATTATTTAGGTTGGATTCAAATGGAATTTCAATGAATAGAAAAATAGAAGATAAGATTGTAGTAACATGTAGATATGTTTCTGTTTTGATGGCTTCTATTTTGAAGGCTAAAGGAATACCAACAAGATGCAGATCTGGTTTTTGTTTGATACATAATAGATATAGTGAACCAAGATGTGGAGATCATTGGATTATTCAATATTTTGATAATAATAAAGATAGGTGGATTAATGTTGATACTAATCTGATTAGTGATTTGGCTTTAGATTTAAAGTATTTTGATTTTGAGGATAATTATTTTACATCCTGTGCTGAAGCATGGATTAATGTAAGAAATGGTAAATATAATGAAGATTATTATATTCATGGTAGTGGTGAACATAGTTTATGGATGTTGGCAAGGAGTTTATTCTATGATTTTCATGCCCTAATGAATGATGAGATAAGTTATAGATTTTTTCCACCATTTATAGACAGTAATGATAAATTTAATAAACTAACAGAAAATGACTTGATTGAACTAGATGAACTTGCAAATTTAATGTTAGATCCTGATAAAAATTTTTATAAATTGAAAAATATATTTGATAATAATAAAAAATATAGAGTTTTGAATAGCCCTTTAGTTGGAGATGCTAATCATTTGGAATTAGGCATAAATAACTAATTTTAATCATAGACTTGTATGGGAGGAATTGTTATGTATGAATTACCAAAATTACCATACTTGTTTCAAGATTTAGAACCTTATATAGATACACATACCATGGGATTACATTATCATAAACATCAACAAGGATATTTAAATAAATTAAATGATTTACTTATGAAGAGTAATTATGATTACAGATATACTATAGAAGAGTTACCATTTCATATTATGGAATTTCCTAAGAATATTCAGGAAGATATATTATTTAACTTAGGAGGAGTCTTAAATCATAATTTATATTTTAATAGTATTAGTCCTAAGAAGAATAGTTTTCCAAATGGTAAGCTTAGAAAGAAAATAGAAAATCAATTTGGATCTTTAGATAATTTTTTTGCTAAATTAAAGGAAAATGTTATGAAACTAAAAGGATCTGGTTATACTTTTTTAGTTTTAAGAAATGATGGAATGCTTGAAATTAAAAATTTTTCTAATCAGGAGTTACCTGTATTATTTGGATATATCCCATTATTTAACATTGATTTATGGGAACATGCTTATTATATAAACTATGAAAATAATAAGTCTAATTACTTTGATAATTTTATGTTAATAGCGGATTTTACTAATGCTAACAATATTTATAATAAGTTAGTAAAATAGTTATTAATAGTGTATAATTAGATTAGGTGATATAGCTATGAACAACAACAGAATAGGAATACTTGATTCAGGACTTGGAGGATTATCTGTTTTAAAGGAGCTTTTAAAAATACTTCCAAATGAAGATTATTTGTTTTATGAGGATAGTATAAATAATCCTTATGGTGAAAAGTGTGATGAAGAAATACTTGAAATAGTATCAAAGATTGTTGATTATTTACTTGAAAAAGGATGTAAGATAATTGTTCTTGCTTGTAATACTGCTACAACATCTTGTCTAAAAAAACTAAGAGAAATTTATCCTAATACTATTTTTGTCGGTACTGTACCAGCTTTAAAAGTTTCATTTGATCATGATTTTAAAAATACTCTTCTTTTAGCGACACCTTATACTATAAAGTCAACTAGAGTAGAAGAATTAATTAATGATTTTAAACACAGTAATCAAAATATCTATTTAGAGTCAGGTAGGAATTTAGCTCATTTAATAGAGCTAGGTGATACTAAAGGAATAGAGAAATTATTAAAGGAGATTCTTACTCCGTATAAAAATAAAATAGATTCTATTGTTTTAGGATGTACTCATTATCCTTTGGTTAAAGAAAGTTTTAAAAAAATCCTGACTAATTGTGAAATACTAGATGGAGCTTTAGGTGTTTCTTGTGAAGTTAAACATCAACTAATTATAAATAATTTATTAAGTGATAGTGTTAAAAATGGTAATGTTATTATTGAAAATAGTAAGAGTGAAGATTTAATAGATAGAAGTTATGAAATACTTTCTAACATTTGTTAGTATTTCATAACTTTTTTTGATATAATAGGCTTGGTGAAGTTTTATGGATGAAAAAAAATATGTAATTTTAGAAATTATTCCAACAGCACTTGATCCTAAAAAAGGTGAAATTGCTCAGTTATCTGCTTTAAAATTGAATGGATTAAATCTTATAGATAGATTTGATTATAGATTAAACGATGATAAAATAAAAATTGAAGATATTAAAAATATGATTTCATATGATAAGGAAAGCTTTAATTATGTTGATTCAAAAGAAGAAATTCTTACAAAGTTTCAAAATTTTATAGAAGATTATGATTTATTAATAATAGATAATGAATATACAGCTAATTATTTAGAAGATATTGTAAATAAAAAAGAATCTATTTTTAAGTATTTGAAGATGGATTTTTCAGATGATGTTATAGAAAAAGTTATAGATAAATATAAGTTGGAGCCTAGTAATTATATAGTTGATTTACTATATGAGGCTTTGATTTTTGAAAGTAATAATAAGGAGTAGATTATATGGTTATCGCAAATAATTGGAAAGATTATGAAATAATAGATGCATCTAATGGGATGAAATATGAAAGATGGAAAAATATTTACTTACTGAGACCAGATCCACAAATAATTTGGGATAATGGAAACTTAGAAGAAAAGTATAAAGGTAAGATACATGCTATTTATCATAGAAATAATAAAGGTGGAGGACATTGGGAGAATTTAAAGACCTTACCTAATAATTGGTTGATTAATTACAATGATTTAAAATTCAATATTAAGCAAATGGGATTTAAACATACAGGACTTTTCCCTGAACAAGCTTATAATTGGGATTTTATGAGAAATAAAATTAAAAATAGTAATCGTAAGATTAAAGTTCTAAATTTATTTGCTTATACGGGAGGAGCAACTATTGCTTGTTTGTCTGAAAACGCATTTGTAACACATGTTGACTCATCACGTGGAATGGTTGATTGGTGTAAAGAAAATGTTAAGTCTAATAATTTTCAAGGTGAAAATATTAGATATTTAATTGATGATGTTGTAAAGTTTGTCAAGAGAGAAATTAGACGTGGAAATAAGTATGATGCAATTATAATGGATCCTCCAAGTTATGGTAGGGGAAGCAATGGTGAAGTTTGGGATATTGAAAAAGATTTAAATAATTTGATTGAACTTTGCAGTGAAATTTTAAGTGATAAGCCACTATTCTTTTTGATTAATTCTTATACTACTGGTTTGTCTTCTGAAGTTTTGAGAAATTTATTAACAATTCATGTGGAAAAAAAGCATCATGGTAAGATTAGTTGTGGAGAAATAGGTCTTCCTATTAAAAATAATAATTTAACTCTTCCATGTGGAATTTATGGAAGATGGGAAGAAAATGAATAATTTAAAGATATTTTACGAAGATAACCATATTATAGTTGTAGAGAAAAAAGCTAATATTTTAAGTCAAGCAGATAGTACCAAAGATATTGATATGCTTACAATTATAAAGAAGTATATAAAGGAAAAATATAATAAACCAGGTAATGTTTATTTGGGACTTGTCCATAGATTAGATAGACCAGTTGGTGGAATTATGGTTTTTGCCAAAACTTCTAAAGCTGCATCGAGACTTTCAGAAGAAGTTAGAAATCATACTTTAAAGAAAACTTATTTAGCAGTAGTTCATGGGATTTTAGAAAAAAGTGATGGAACTTTTTCTGATTATTTAAAAAAGCTAGATAATGGAAATACAGTTGTAACGACAAAAGACGATGGGAAATATTCAGAACTACATTATAAAGTGTTGGCTTATAACAAAAAAGATAAACAAACGCTCGTTGAAATAAATTTAATAACAGGAAGGCATCATCAAATAAGAGTTCAATTTTCCTCTCGTGGTTATCCTTTATGTGGAGATCAAAGATATGGTAGGGAAGATAAAACTCAAATAGCTTTATATGCCTATAAATTAGAATTTATTCATCCTGTTACTAAAGAAAACATGGTTTTTGAAAATAGGAAGATAAGTAACTTATATTTGTCAAAGTTTACATTGTAAAAAAGTGTCAAAAGATAATATTATCTTGTAATCGACACTTTTTTTTGTTATCATGTTAATAGAATAAAGATAGAGGGAGTAGATAAATATGGACTTAAGTTGGTTTGGTACAATACCGGGAATGTTGATTACTGGTGGTATATTACTATTAATAATAGCTTTAATTATTTTTATAACGACAATTGGAAAGAAAAATAAAACAGGTAAAGGTAAAGCAGAAGAAAAATCTATAGAGGGTGCTAAAGAGATGGTTAATGAGTCTAGTCAACCTAGTCCAGTAGCAGTTGATCCTAATGCAGTTCCAACAGCTATACCTAATACAATGCCTACAACACAACCTGTAGCTGATGGGATGCCAAATGTAGCGTTTGCAACACCTACACCGGTAGAGCCTGGAATAGCTCAACCAATGCCAGAGGCTGCACCAGTTCAACCAGAGATGGCTCAACCAATGCCAGAAGTTGCACCAGTACAATCAGAAATTGCTCAACCAATGCCAGAGGCTGCACCAGTACAACCAGAAATCGCTCAACCAATGCCAGAGGCTGCACCAGTACAACCTGAAATGGCTCAACCAATGCCAGAAGTTGCACCAGTTCAACCTGAAATGGCTCAACCAATGCCAGAAGTTGCACCAGTTCAACCAGAAATGGCTCAAACAGTGCCAGAAGTTGCACCAGTTCAATCAGAAATGTCTCAACCAGTACCAGAAGTTGCACCAGTACAACCGGAAGTTGCTCAACCAATGCCAGAAGTTACACCTGTGGAACCAGAAATGCCTCAAGTAGTACCAAATGTAGTATCCGAACCTGTAAATCAGACAGTTTCAATTTATGGAGGAGTAAGTCCAAGTGTGGCAAAAAGTGATATAGTTGATACTGAGCAACACCAAATATATGGAGGAGCAAATCCTTTAGAAAACACACAATCTATTTCAATTAATGATATAAATCAAGCTGCAGCTAGCCAAATTGCAGCTGGAAATGAACCACAAATCGAGCAAGTTGTTGCACCAGTTCAACCAGAAGTTACACCTGTTGTTAATCCTACAGTTCCTAGTGTTGAACCTCAAGCTCAAGTTGCCGTTGTTGATGTAGCACAACCAGTAGTTGAACCAGTTAATCCAAATAATGTCTAGAAGAGTAAAATCTTCTTTTTTTTATGTTGTTTTCTTGTTTGAAAATGATAAAAAGGTATAAAATATATATAGATAGAAAATATAGGGAGGATTAAATATGAAAAATAAAGTTGTTTTAGTTGGATGTGGTAATGTAGGTATGAGTTATGCTTATGCATTATTAAATCAAAGAACTAATGTTAATGAACTAGTTTTAATTGATATTGATAAAGATAGAGTAGAGGGGGAAGTAATGGATTTAAATCATTGTCTTGCTTTTGCCCCAAGTAAGATTGATATAAAATCAGGTGAATATAGTGATTGTGGTGATGCAACGTTAGTTGTTATAGCAGCAGGTGCTAATCAAAAACCTGGTGAAACTAGAATGGACTTAATTAACAAAAATAGTAAGATTTTTAAGTCAATTGTTACTCCAATAGTTGAAAGTGGATTTAATGGTGTCTTTTTAGTAGCAACAAATCCACTTGATGTAATGACATATTTAACGTGGAAATATTCTGGTTTTGAAACAAACAAAGTATTTGGTACTGGAACTAGTCTTGATACTGCAAGACTTAAATATTTAGTTGGTAGTAGGTTAAATGTTAATCCTAAAAGTGTTCATGCATATGTAATTGGAGAACATGGTGACTCAGAATTTGTTCCATGGTCTAGTGCTGACATTGCTTTACAGGATATAGATGGATTCATTGAAAAAGATGAATTAGAACAAATAGAAAAAGAAGTTAAAAATGCAGCCTATGAAATAATTAATAAAAAAGGTGCAACTTATTATGGAATAGGTATGACTTTAGCGATGATTACGAATGCTATTTTAGAAGATGAAAATAGAGTAATTACTGTTTCAAATTATGATAGTGAAAATGGTATATATATGGGTACTCCTGCTGTTGTAGGAAGAGAAGGAATTAAGCAAAGAATTTACATTAACCTAACAGAAGAGGAAACAAAAAAACTTCAGAATTCTGTAGATATAATTAAGTCAGCTGTTGAAAGTCAAGATAAATAATAATGGTGGTGTAGTAATGAGCGAGAAAACTAAAAAAGAAATATATGAATATTTACAGAAATATATTCATCAAAAACAAGAACATAGTGATTATATAGATTATTATGAATTGTATGATATAAATCCAAACTTAAAAGTTGATGCTATAAGAAAAGAAATGAAACAAAAAGAAAAATATTTGCACCCTGATCAAATTGTTTTTGTTGATGAAGAATTTAAAAATACATTTATAGAATGTTCTAATTTATTTATAAAAGCCAAGGGCGTATTTTCTAGTGCAAGAGAAAAGGAGAATTATGATTATAAGTTGAAACAAAAAAAAGATAAAACCAATAATGTAGAAAAATTTGATGGAATTGATTCTAAAAAGTTAGAATCTGCTATTGAAACTACTATTTATAAATATGGTTTTTACCAAGGCTATATGGCTTTACAAAATGCAGCTAGAAATGAATTTTCATATATAACAAGTGAAAATGGAGCCAGAAAAAAAGCTCAAGAACTTGGTGAAAATAAAATCAAGGAAATTATTTATCAAAATAGAAAAAATATTATGGAAAGTAATACTGATAATTTGACTATGGACTATTTCTGTAATTTAATAGAGAAGCGTGGATTATATGAAAAGGCATCTTCATTTTATGATGCTTGTTATCAAACTGTTAGAAAATATGATTTACTAAGAAACGATGATCATACTGTATATGCAATTGATTTGTATATGAAAACGGGTGAGGCTACAGGCTTTACCAATAGAAATGGTGTAAGGGATAATTTTAAAAATAATAATCTTCATCCTCTTGATATAAATATACTAATGTGTGCAAAACTACATAAATACGGTGATGAAGATCCTAAATATTTATTTTCTAATACTTTTAGAATTAGCGATGAAGAAAAAGCAAAACTTTTTATTCCAAAAATCAAAGAAGAAGTAGTAAAAATGAATAAATCTTCTAAGACAGTTTAATTATTTTAGTTATTTTCTAAAAGTGACAAACATATATATTAAACATAGAAAGGAATGAATAATATATATGGAAACACTTAAAGTAAGCAGTAAATCTAATCCAAATAGCGTTGCAGGAGCTCTTGCAAATGTCTTTCGTGAAAAAGGAACTGTCGAGATTCAGGCAGTAGGAGCAGGAGCCCTAAATCAGGCTATAAAGGCAATTGCAATCGCAAGGGGTTTTGTTGCACCTTCTGGAAAAAACTTAGTATGTATACCAGCATTTTCTGATATTGCAATCGATGGAGAAGAACGTACTGCCATAAAACTTATAATAGAATCTAAATAATTATTGCTAAAATTTAAAAATAGGCATATAATAATAAAGACAAATCAATAATTAGAGATAATAATAAGTAATTTTATTTAAGAGAGATTATGGTTGGTGAAAATAATTATAAAATCTTATTTGTCTACTCTATAGATGGATTAATTCCCGGATGATTTCCGTTATTTAAATTAAGAAAATAAAAGGATGGTACCGTGCTGTAAGCACTCCTTGGTGTACTATTCTTTTTTTGTTAGGAGATGATATTTTGTTTGATGCACATTATGATTTATTAACAATTCTTTATTGTTGTTATTTAAAAAATGATTTTTCATATATTGAAAAATTACAAGATGATTTAGCTGATGTATCTTCTTTGATAGCCAATCTCTATTTCATGAGTAAAGCTGAAATGAAAGAAGAGTTACAAATAGAAAGTATTGATGTTTTAGAAATGTTCAAAATAAGTACCAACTTATTTGAAAAGTACTTTCCTGATAAGTTGGTTATTTATAGTATTGAGGGTTGTGACTATATAAAAGATGAAGATGAGTTAGAAAAACTTTATGATTTGGGTCTTAGAAATATTTTACTTGTTTGGAATAATGAAAATAAGTATGGATCGGGTAATAGATCTTGTAAAGGTTTAACTGATTTAGGTAAAAGTTTTATTAAGAAGGCTGTTAGTTTAGGTATTTCAATAGATTTATCTCATATGAATAAAAATACATTTTGGGATAGTATAGAATTACTTAATGTGTTAAAAAATGATGGTTATAAGATAAAGGTAATCGCAAGTCACTCGAATAGTTATTTATTATGTCAAAATAAAAGAAATTTAGATGATGAACAAATTAGGGCAATAAAAGATTTGTCGGGGATGATAGGTTTGGTTGGTTATGGTCCTTTTATAAATGTAGATGAAAAAAATTTAGAAGAAAATTATTTGAATCATATTAAACATGTAGAAAGTATTGTTGGAATTGACAATGTTATGATTGCTACTGATAATATGGAGTTTGCGACAGTATTATTTAATATAGATGAAGATATTAGTTTATTAAATCATAAAAGTATTAAGAAAGATTTGACTAATATATTAAAAAATTATTATAATGAAGAAGAAATTAATAAAATAATTAGAGTTAATGGAGAAAGATTAATAGAGGAGAGATAGTAATGTTAGATATAAAATTTGTAAGAGAAAATAAAGAATTAGTAAAAGAAAATATTAAGAAAAAATTTCAAGATCAAAAACTACCTTTAGTAGATGAGGTTGTTGAGTTAGACGAAAAGATTAGAAACTTAAAACAAACGGGGGACAGCTTAAGACAAGAAAGAAATAAAACTAGTGATGAAATAGGTGTTCTATTTAGAGAAAAAAAGCAAGAAGAAGCAAATCTAAAAAAACAACAGGTAGTGGAAATAAATGAAAAGTTAGAAAAAATAGAAGAAGAAGAAAAAGAACTTACAAAATCTTTGAAAGAAAAGATGATGGTTATTCCAAATATTTTAGATCCATCTGTTCCAATTGGAAGAGATGATAGTTTCAACGTTGAAAATGAAAGATTTGGAGAGCCAGTTGTTCCTGATTATGAGATTCCATATCACGCTGATATCATTGAAAGATTGGGAGGATTAGACAAAGAATCTGCAGGAAGAGTATCTGGTAATGGTTTCTACTATTTAATGGGAGATATTGCTAGACTTCATGAAGCTATGATAGCTTATGCTAGAGATTTTATGATTGATAAAGGCTTTACTTATTGTATTCCACCATTTATGATTCGTAGTGATGTTGTTGATGGTGTTATGTCTTTTGATGAGATGGATGCTATGATGTATAAAATTGAAAATGAAGATTTATATTTAATTGGAACAAGTGAACATTCAATGATTGGTAAATTTAAAGGACAATTAATTGATGAGAAAGACTTACCAATCGCAATGACATCATATTCTCCATGCTTCAGAAAAGAAGTTGGTGCTCATGGAATTGAAGAAAGAGGACTTTACCGTGTTCATCAATTTGAAAAAGAAGAAATGGTAGTTTTATGTAAGAGCGAAGATGCAATGGATTGGTATAACAAAATGTGGAAATATACTGTTGAATATTTTAGAAGCTTAGATGTACCTGTCAGAACTCTTGAATGTTGTTCAGGTGATTTAGCTGATTTAAAGGTAAAATCATGTGATGTAGAAGCTTGGAGTCCAAGACAAAAAACATACTTTGAAGTTGGTTCATGTTCAACATTAGGTGATGCTCAAGCAAGACGTTTATCAATTCGTGCTAAAGGAAAAACTGGAAATTATTTAGTTTCAACTTTAAACAACACAGTAGTTGCTTCTCCAAGAGGATTAATTGGAGTGATAGAAAACAACTACCAAAAAGATGGTTCTATTAAAGTACCAAAAGTTTTACAACCATATATGGGTGGATTAGAAGTAATTAAACCTAAAGAAAAATAGGATAAATTTTGAAATGTATATGTACATTTCTTTTTTTGTAAACATAATGTAAATTTTATTAATTACTATTCAAAATTATTGACATCAATATATGTATTTATTATTCTGATAATAGAGAGTATAGAGGTTTTAAATGAAAAAGAAAAGAGTAATAGGTATAGTTTTAGGTTCTTTATGTATAGTACTTTCGGTTACTTGTTTTATTTGTGCTAAAAAAGTCATTAATATGCAACAAAAACAGTATGAAATGACATATAAATCATATCGTAAATTATTTTCTACTGCTAATAAATCTGTACCACGTTCTGATTTAACTATGGAAGAAATCAAAAGTGTTAAAAAACAAGTTTCAAATATTGCTTATGATGATAAAAAAGTGAAAATGGATAATGAATTAAGTAGTTTGACAGATTTTGTATTATTAAGGGATAAAATAAATAGTAGCTTTACTAATGATATTTTAAATTCAGATACTACTGTTGTTATACTTGATGAGATAAAAAGTAAAAATAAAAAAATTCCAAGAAAATATCAGAAGTTATTAAGTCCTAAAATAGAAGAAATGAATAACCAAATTCTTCAGATTAATGATGTGAAACAAACAATAAGTTTATTATTTACTGATGCCACTTTTAATGAGGTAAAACCTGAAGTGACAAGAGATATGTATAATAGTGCAGTTGTAAAACAACAGGGATTAAAACAAAAAGATATTTTTTCTGAACAACAAGTTTATTTGGATAAAGTTAATTCAGAACTTTCTAGAAGGGAAGAATTAGAAAGAAAAAGACAAGAAGAGGAAAGAAAAAGGCAGATTGCTGCAGCATGGACTATTCTTGATGTACCATATATCAGTCAGAATAAAAATAATGTTTTAAATGGATGTGAAGTAGCTTCATTATTAATGGGATTACAATATAAGGGTTATTTAAGAAATATGGATTTAAAAACTTATGCTGAAAATGTTCCAAAAAGTTCTGATCCATTTAGTGGATTTACATATGATATATATGGAATTGAGCCTACTAATGTTCCTCATTGGATTGCACCACAACCTCTAGCTAAATATGGTCGTGATTCATCTTCGAATAATGGGGTTATTGATGGGACAGGTAAATCATTAGATGAATTAGATGCTCAAATACAGGCTGGTAATCCTGTAGTTATTTATTTGACGGCTAAAATTAAGACTCCAAAACCATATATTGAAAATGCACCTAAAAATATTCATGTTCTATTACTAACAGGGTATAATAGTATTACTAAAGAACAAATTATAACTGACCCATGGACTCATGATGATGGTAGAACAAAATGGATTGTTTCAAAGAATACTGTTGAGAAAATATATAATGCGACTGGCAAAAGATCTGTTATTATTTCCTAGAAATAATAACATTTTTATTTGCGCAAAAAAAAGGCATATATTGATGCCTAATTGTTATTTAACTTCTTTAAATGATGAGATGATATTATCAAATTCTTTTTGTACATCATCTTTTTGACTATAAGTTGTCCATATTAATATTTGACTATAATAATTATTTGTTTCAACTGCATATATTCTCATATAAATATTTGCTGTTTCTTGTGTTGTTTTAAAATCAACATATTTACAAGCTTTTCCGTTAATATTAATATCTTTTATGTCTTTAAATTCAGTATCATAATTTTTTGCATTTTGACTAAAGATAGTTTCTTGATATTTTTGAAAGTCCATTGCTAAATCGGCTTTAGCTTCAGTGATTGCAATCATATATTTTTGTTTTTCAGAATCTTGTACTTCAATGCTAGCAGAAGAATTTAAATCACCTTTATTTTTGGAAGTAGTCCAATCTCCTGGTACTGTTACTTGAAATTTATTATCATAACTATTTATTTTCTTACTACCTGTTTTTGTTGATTTCAAACTACATCCTGTCAAAACTAAAATACACATTAAAACTAATATAAATTTTTTCATATACACTCTCCTTTATAGATTTTAGTATATCAAAAAAATATCTAAAATACTATAATTTTGTATATTATTTATCCTTCTTTATCACAATAATATTAGTAGGTGTATCACTATTAAAAATTGACAGAATGAGTATTTTTTGGTATAATATGAAACTGTCACGTGAAATAAGAGGTGTTAATTATGTTTTATAATGAATTAAAAGCAATAAAAGCATGTGAAGAAGATCCATCCCTGATTTTTGATTTAATTAAGGAAGGACATTTTGAATTAGTAGATAAATTACTTTCAAAAAAAATTGTCAGTGTTAATGAAGTTGATAATGCTTCTAATGATGTTATAACAAGATTATTAAAGGCTAGACAATATGATTTAGTTTTAAAATATATGAAAAATAAAAATTGGAATGTAAATCATCAAAATTACGATGGTAATACATTTGGACATTATTTAGCAGGTATTAATTATGTATACGTACTAGATATAATTAAACAATTGAAAAAAAATAAAGAATTTTCTCCTAATATTAAAAACAAAAAAGGGGAAACATTACTTGATAAAGCAATTAATGAAAATTATATTTATACAACTTTAAAAATTTTAGAAGATAAAAGATTTAATAATATAGATGTAATGTCATTTAAAAAGATATTTGATACATATATTACTAATAGTAGTTATGGAAAGTATTCAAAACTAGATAATTTAAAATCAATTATTTCAAGTTTAGAGAAGAAAGAATCATTATTACCGAACCTTCAAGAATTAATCAAAGAAATAGTTAAGAATATGGATATTATAAAAAATGAACTAATGAAAAATAAATATCAAAGCCTAGAAGTGATGATAAGTGAATTTGTTTAAAGCAATAATTTTAATAATTGTTGCTTTTTTCTTGTAAAAATAAATAATAATTATTATAATATTTGTAACAAGGAGGGTTCATATGCAAAGTAAGGTACGTTATAAAAGTATTAAGACTAATGATGAATATATTACTATTCCAGTCAAAATAAATGGATTATCATTATTTTTAGTTGATGATGAAAGAATAGATTTGGCGGTATATGAAGAATTACAATCTGTTTATTTTGGCCTTTTTACTTTTGCAAAGAAACAAGGAATATTTATAAATGATGATGTTGCTTTAAGAAAAGATAGTATTTTAGGACGTTTTATTCTTTCACATCCTGAAAATTTTATTGATGAAGATACAGATGTTACTTATAAAAAAATAGTTAATGCTTACAGTGTCGCAACATTTGAAGATAACACAAAGATGGCTAATAAAATATTACCTTTGTTTAAAGGAAGAGTAAGTGGAAGAAAAGAAGAATTAGCTGATATTTGTGATTTAAGAGTCTTAGACTTTATCTTGAATAATGGTGATTTTGATAAGTATTTAGATAATCTTGATGGTAAGGTGGAACAGCCAAAAAAATATGTGGTTTATGAAGATGATAAATATTTCTTCAGTGATTTAGTTAAAGAAAAAGCAAATGTAAAAGTAAAGAAATAAGAAAATGTTCTCTTTACTTTTTTTCTTTCTATTTATATAATACTAAAAGAAGTGGATGTGAGATTTATGAATTTACCAAATTATAAAGAAGCAAGATTGAGAAAAGCTAAAGAGTATAAAACTGTTAATTATAATATAGATGAAAAATATTTAAATAAATACAAGGGTAAGAAATACTTTATTAAAACTTATGGTTGCCAAATGAATGAGCATGATAGTGAAAATATTAGTGCGATGATAGAGAGTCTAGGTTTTAGTAAATGTGAAAGGTATGATGATGCTGATCTAGTATTATTAAATACATGTTCTATTAGAGAAAATGCTCATAATAAAGCCTTTGGAATGCTTGGAAGATTAAAACATATAAAAGAAACTACTAACCCTGATTTAATTGTTGGGTTATGTGGATGTATGGCTCAAGAACAAGGAGTTATTGATGAAATATTAAAAGATTATAAATTTGTTAATTTCGTCTTTGGAACTCATAATTTATATCAATTACCAGAAATTTTAGATAAAGCTATTGAAAGTAAAGTTCAAACAATAGAAGTATTTTCAAAAGAGGGAGATCTAATTGAAGATATGCCTGTTAAGAGGGATAAAAATTATAAAGCATATGTTAATATTATTTATGGTTGTGATAAATTTTGTACTTACTGTATAGTTCCATATACTAGGGGTGGACAAAGAAGTAGAAAAAAAGAAGATATTTTAAAAGAGATAAATACTTTAGTTGAAGAAGGTTATAAAGAAGTAACTTTACTTGGACAAAATGTTAATGCTTATGGTAAAGATTTATATGATGATTATGGACTTGGTGAGTTATTAGAAGATGTAAGTAAAACAAATATTCCAAGAATTAGATTTATGACTTCACATCCATGGGATTTTACCGATAGTATGATTGAAAAAATAGCTAAATATGAAAATATTATGCCTAGTATTCATTTACCAATTCAATCTGGAAGTAGTAGAGTTTTAAAATTAATGGGAAGACGTTATACTAAAGAAAGTTATTTAACTTTATTTGATAAAATTAAAAAGACAATTCCTAATGTAAGTATTTCAACAGATATCATTGTAGGTTTCCCAGGTGAAGAAGAATCTGACTTTTTAGAGACTTTAGAAATAGCAGAGTACTGTAAATTTGATAATGCTTTCACTTTTATTTTTTCACCTCGTGAAAATACTCCTGCTGCTAAATTAAAAGATAATACAACCAAAGAAGAAAAAGAGGAAAGATTACAAAGACTAAATAATATTGTTAATAAATATTTTTTAGAAAAAAATCAAGAATTAGTTGGAAAAACAGTTGAAGTGTTACTTGAAGGAGTATCATCTAAAAAAGATATGTATTATGGATATACAAAGACAAATAAACTAGTTAATTTTACAGGTACTGGTAAAAAAGTTGGCGATATAGTTTCCGTAGAAATAACAGAAGCAAAGACATGGAGCTTAGATGGAAAACTTAAATAAATTAGATGAAAGCTTGGATGATTTAATTTCTTATATAAAGGATTCAAATGAATATAAAACTTGTCTTGAACTAAAAGAAAAGATGAAAAAAAATCAAGAACTAACAAAGTTGGTAACTGATATAAAATTGTTACAAAAAAAATATGTTAGAAGTGGTTTTGATACAGGTATAAAACAAAGATTAGATGAGAAAAATAAAGTATTAGAAGAGATTCCAATTTATTCTATCTATAAAGAAAACTTAGAAGAAGTAAATAGAAATATTAATATCATTAAAGATTATTTAAATGATTATTTTGGTAAGAAGATGAATAATGATATGAAAGTTTGAAATTTACCTCTTTTTTGATTGTTAATTATTAATTATTATAATATAATTAATTTGAAGTAAGATAAGAGTGGGTGAATATGAAAAAGAGAATAGGTGAACAAAAAAAGGATAAGAACAGAAGAAAAGTAATGATTTTTTGTCTTATTAGTTCAATTTTATTGTTAGGAATTGGTTTAATACTTTATGTTAAATTTGATAATGATTTATTAAAAAATATAAAGAAACATTATGATACAAATGTTATTACAACAAAAAAGATTAATATTTATGATAAGAATGAAAAAATTATTGGAAAACTTTCTAAAGATTTTACTTTAACACTTGAAAAACAAAAATTTAAAGATACCAAAAATAAATATTATAAAATTAAGAATACCAATTATTATATTTATTATTTAGATGTTAAACCTAGTAAAATAGTAGTTGATGATAAAATAAATTCTAATTATTTAATATTTAATAAAAATATAGAAGTAGTTAAAAATACTAAATTTTATTATAATGATAAAGAAGCGTTTAGTATAAAGAAAAACTTAAGTTTGCCAATAGAATATATGGATGATAATTATTATTATGTTTTATATCTAGATCATTTAATGAAGTTAAAAATAACATCTAAGGATATTTTAACAGATAAAGAAAATACGAAAGAAGAAGAATCTAATTATATAAGTGTTATTAATTATGACACTATCTATAGTAATGAGGCATGTTCTACAATTAACTGTATTCCACTATCTAAAGTAGAAGAAGAAACTAATTATTTGAAAGAAGCAGGATACTATAGTATTTCTATTGATGAATATAAGGCGTATTTAAATAAAAGAATAAGACTAAAGAAGAATGCTATCTTATTAACTACAACTAATAGTAATGATACTTTAACAAACTGGAATAATAAGAGTGAGTATAAAATAAATTTACTTGATGATAATACAGGATTAAAATTTAATAATACTAATAAAAAATCAACTAGGGATAGTAATATTGAATCTATAGATAGGTATTCTATTAAAAATATTACAAGTCTAGATAATTTTAAAAAGATGGTTAATGGTGAAGATGTAGTAGAAGAAGTTATTTTCAAAGCAAAAGCAAATGAACAATCAATTCCTGTTTTAAATTATCATTTCTTCTATGATTCTAGTCAAGGTGAATCTTGTAATGAAAATATTTGTCTAGATGTAAAAGTATTTAGACAACACTTGGATTATTTAAAGAATAATGGCTATAGAACTTTAAAGATGGATGAATTTACAAAATGGATGTATGGTGAAATAGAACTTCCAGAAAAAAGTGTTTTAATTACCGTTGATGATGGTGCGATGGGAACAGGTAAACATAATGGTAATAAGCTAATTCCTATTTTGGAAGAGTATAATATGAATGCTACTTTATTCTTAATAAGTGGTTGGTGGGATGTTAATAATTATCGTTCTAAAAATTTAGATATTCAATCTCATACTTATGATATGCATCAATATGGGGATTGTGGAAGAGGACAGGTTGTTTGTGCTAGCAAAGAACAATTAATGGAAGATTTAAAGAAATCTTTATCTATTGTTGATAATAATAATTCCTTCTGTTTCCCATTTTATAGTTATAGTGCTCAAGCTTTAGAAACTGTTAAAGAAGCAGGATTTAAACTTGCTTTTGTAGGAGGCAGCAGAAAAGCTAAAAGAAGTGATAACAAATACCTAGTTCCAAGATATCCAATTCATAAGAGTCATTCGATGGAACAATTTATAAATATGGTTAGTTAGACAATTACTTAGTAGTTGTCTTTTTTTGACGATTTATAAATATTGAAAATTATTTTCTTTTAATATATAATTAGTTGTATAAGATATGATGATGAGGCGGTAAAGTGGAGCAAGATAAAAAAAGAAAAATTCGAATATATACAATAGTTTCTTTGATTGTTGTTGTTTTTGGTTGTGCAAGTTCATCAGCTCAAACTTATATTAGTGCTTTTAATGTTGAATATACAGATAACTCTAATTTAGGTGCTTTTAATGTTCAGGATGCTTTAGATAAAATATGTATTAAATTTGATAATCAATTATCAGATAAAATAAATGCACTTTATCCAGTAGATAGTATTTATATTACTACTGCTGAAAGTAGCAGTAATAGTGTAAAAGAAAAATTTTCTAAGCTTGGTCTTGACACAGAATGGGAAGAATATTCTACTGGAAAGGAATTAGTCGGCGCAGATGGAACAACATATGTAGTTAATAAAAGTGGCGGAAGTCTAAACAAAAAAATCGAAATTTCTGCTTCAAATGTTAAGGGAACTGTTTCTAATTATAGTGGAAATAGTGGTGGAACAGCTATTAGTCTTGACCAAACACCAAAGGGATTGGCTCGTCATACAATTGTCTCTGGTGGTGCTTGGTCACTTGGTTCATGGGGAGGCCATGGAGACGGTAATGTTGTTACAATGTCAGATCAGAATGGGTATGGAACTTATGGCCAGGCACATTCACATACTATAAATCATGGTCATACTTTTAGTGGAACAGCTGTTACTTTGAATCAAGATATCCAAGATGATTATGTAGTAGTTTACATGTATAAAAGAACAAAATGATGGGAGTAGTAAATTATGAAAAAAGAGTTAAAACAAGAAATTAGAATATACATTGTTGTATTGTTAATTACTATAGTCATTGGTTATACTAGTTCTTATGTTCAGGCATCAATATCAGGTAGTTATATAAAGTATGATGATAAAATTTCTTTAGGAGCAACTAATGTTCAAGCTGCACTTGATGGAACTTGTACTAATTTTGAAAAAAAATTAAAGACATTAATGGAAGCACTTTATCCAAAAGGAAGTATTTATATGTCAACTTCTATCTCAAATCCTAATGATGTTGCAACAACACTTGGTGTTGGAAAATGGAAAGCATTTGCATCTGGTGCAACTTTGGTTGGTAAAGGTGGTTCATATACAACTGTTGATGGTGCAGTTAATTTAACAACTAAAACCGCAACATTTACACCTAGTGGTACAATTTCTGGATATACTGGTTCTACAGGAAGTACAGCTTTAACATTAGCTCAAACACCGAAAGGATTAGCAAGAAGTGCCTATGTTACTGGTGGTGCTTGGTCACTTGGACTATGGGGAGCACATGGAGATGGATATGTTGTAACAATGGCGGATCAAACAGGATATGGAGATTATGGAGTAGGACACAGCCATACTATGAATCATAGTCATACCTTTTCTGGAACAAAGACAAGTGTTACTATTAGTGGTCATGATCCATACACTGTTGTTTATATGTATAAAAGAGTTGAGTGAGACAATTACTTGGTGATTGTCTTTTTTCTTATTAAATATAGTAATTTTTAGAAAGTAGTCGCATACATTAGACTAGAGGAGGAGTAATATGTCTAGTTATAAAGAGATTGTTACAAAAGCAGTTATAGGAAAAGGTAAAAAGACTTTTACTACAAAAAATACAAAGAGTGTAGAAAATAGTCCGTCTACTATTTTAGGGTGTTGGGTTATTAATCATCAATTTAAGGGAACAAAACAAAATGATTCTGTTATAATTGATGGATCATATGATGTAAATATTTGGTATTCATATGATAATGATACTAAAACTGAGGTATTAAAAGAACATAATACATATCAAGAAATAGTTAATGTTAGAAGAAGAGAAGATGCCGATAGTGATCAAGAAGAAATTATTGTAAGAAGCTTAAAACAGCCTAATTGTGTTAAGGTAGATATTGATGGAAATAACATTAATTATGTAATTGAAAAAGAATTAGGTATCGAATTAGTTGGCGATTTAAAAGTAAAAATCCAAATAGATGAAGAAGAAGATCCTTGGGATGAAATAGTAGAATCACAAGAAGTAATGGATAAAGAAATAGATAATGAAGTTAAAGAAGATTTCATTGATGAAAATGTTATCAAAGACAATAATGAAGTAATTTAGCTGTTATCAAAAAAATGTTGACAGATACGTAAAAATATAATATAATTAAAGCACTGAGGAAAGGTAGGTGCTAATTATGGCAGTTAAACTAAGATTAACAAGAATGGGTGCTAAAAAACATCCAACATATAGAATTGTTGCAACAGATTCAAGAAGAAGCCGTGATGGTCAATATTTAGAATTAGTTGGAACTTATAGTCCAGTTGGAACTTCAAGTGTTAAAATTAATGAAGAAGTAGCATTAAAATGGTTAAACAATGGAGCTATTCCAACAGATACTGTTAGAAGCTTATTTAGTAAAGCAGGAATCATGAAAAAGTTTGCTGAAGCTAAAGATAAGAAGGAAGCATAGTATGGATTTAGTAGCTTTAACAGAAAAAATTGTTAAATCAATAGTCAAAGATGAAGACTCTGTTAGTGTAAAAGAGTTTCCAACTGATGAAGATAATGTCATCTTAATCCAAGTAATGGTTAGTGAAGATGATATGGCAAGAGTTATTGGTAAGGGTGGAAGAGTTTCTAATGCAATTAGAACTTTAGTCCAAGCTAGTAGTTCATTGAAAGACAATAAATATGTAAAAATTGATATTGACAAGTTTTAATAGGCAACATTTGTTGCTTTTTTTCTTGCCTTTAAACTAACTTTAGTATTATACTTGTTATAGTTAGAAGGAGGATATAAATATGAAAAAAAGAGTACTTAGTGCTATCGTTATGCTATTAGTTTTTATACCATTGTTGTTAATTGGTGGTAAAGCTTTTGCAGTATTTATGTCATTACTTGCAGTAATGGGTTTATATGAAATTTTAAATATACGTGAAACTAAAAAGAAATTTCCATTTTTAATGAAGGTCTTTGCTTATATTTTAGTAGTTTTCTTTTCATTAAGAAACTTTACATCAATTGAGTTTATAACAAATATAGACTATAGAGTAATGTCATTTATCATTTTTGCATTTTTAATGCCTTTAGTATTTATTAATGATAATAAAAGATACAATTTAAATGATGCTTTATTCTTAATTGGTTCAACTTTATTTATTGGATTAAGTTTTAATTTAATAATTATTACTCGTAATTATGACATATTATATATTGTATATATGTTATTAATAACAACTATTACTGATACTTTTGCTTTATTTACCGGAATGTTAATTGGTAAACATCCTCTAGCAAAAGATATTTCACCAAAGAAAACTGTTGAAGGACTACTTGGTGGATTGTTTATGGGAACAGTTATAGCTGTCGTTTTCTATCATGTTGGAATAAACCCTAAGTTACCACTTTCTATTCTAGTATTAATCACTTTGTTATTAGCAGGTGTTGGTCAAATTGGAGATCTAGTATTTTCTTCTATTAAAAGATATTATGGGAAAAAAGATTTCTCTAATTTAATTCCAGGTCATGGTGGAATTCTAGATAGACTAGACAGTATTATCTTTGTTGTTCTAGCATCAGTGTTATTTTTAGGAATTATATAGGAGGAATTATGACAATTATTATATTTATTCTAGTTCTAGGTGGAATCGTATTTGTTCATGAATTAGGACACTTTGTTTTTGCTAAATTAATGGGTGTTTATGTTTATGAATTTTCAATAGGTATGGGACCTAAGTTAATTGGAAAAAAAGGTAAGGAAACTGAATACTGTTTAAGACTGATTCCAATTGGTGGATTTTGTTCAATGGCAGGAGAAGAAGTTGATGAAGAAGATATAAAAGTACCAAAGGAAAAAAGATTACAAGCAAAGAAAGCTTGGCAAAGATTCTTGATTATGTTCTTTGGTCCAGGATTTAATTTTATCTTTGCAATTCTAGTATTATTTTTTATAGCGTTATTTTGTGGAAGTTCTAGTTATGAACCAATTATTTCATCAGTAGAAAAATCATATCCTGCAAGTGAAGTTGGATTACAAAAAGGTGATGAAATATTAGAAATTAATCATAAAAAAGTAAAAACTTTAGACGATGTATCTGTTTATTTAACTATTTCTGATAAAACTAAAAATACTGTTATCAAAGTAGAAAAGAAAGATGGTAATGTCATAACTTATAAACTTAAACCTAAAAAGGTAAAAGAAAAAGGTGAAGTTGCATATAGATATGGTATTGGACTACAAAGTACTAAAAAGTATGGTTTTGTTAATTCAGTTAAATATACTGTTGTAAAAACGGGTTCTTTATTTAAACAAATGTTTATTACAGTTGAAAGTTTATTTACAGGTGGAGTTAAGGTTAATCAATTATCAGGTCCTGTTGGAATATATTCAATAGTTGGTGAACAAAGTAGGGCAGGATTTGCTTCAATAATGTATTTGATGGCATTTTTAAGTATTAATGTAGGATTTTTGAATTTACTTCCTTTACCAGCCTTTGATGGAGGACATATTCTATTTATAATTATTGAAAAAATCAAAGGTTCTCCAGTAAATCAAAGAACTGAAAATATGATTCATACAATAGGATTATTTTTATTAATGCTTTTAATGGTATATATTACATTTAATGATATTTTAAAATTATTTTAGGAGGATATTATAATGAATGGTACAGTACAAGCAGCTTTTGCTGCAACAAAAATAGGAGTTTCAATAGGATTAGGTATTTTAGTTCTAGGAATAATGGTTATAGTTCAAACTATCTTAAAAGATAAAAAAGCTAAAGCAGTAGTTCCAATAGAAAATGAAAAATAAGAGTTCTTGTTCGGAACTTTTTTTCTTTACTTTTATTTTTAAATAGATTATTATAGATTTGAAAGGTATGGATTACCAGTGAGAAGATTTGATTTTTTTATAGTAGTATTATTTGGAATATTTATATTATCTATTGCTAATGTTAATGCTAAAACTATAAATGATTACCAAGTAGGGGATCTTATTAAATTTAATCCAATTTATAATAATATTTGCTCTACTGGAGATACATGTTATGATTTTTATGTTATTTCTAAAGAAAACTCTTCGATGGATATTATGATGAAAGAAAATATTGTTGATGATGTTTATTGGGCTTCATATGAAGATGTTAAAAAATTAGGTTGTACTTCTCAAGATTTTGGTTGTTCATACTACGGACCTGTTAGTTTACTTCCAGTATTGAAACAAGTAACAGAGAATTGGAATACAGATTATGTTTCTGCAACTAAAAATGTTAGTGTTACTCTTCCAAATCACTCAAATACAACATCGACATATACAATTGATTATACAAGCTATAAGGCAAGAATAATAACAGCAGAAGAAATTTTAAAACTATGTGGTGGTTCTGCAAATATTGAAAGAGGTTCATGTCCAAGTTGGTTAACTTCAACTGTTGATTATTCAAAAGGATTTTGGACTAGTACTGGTACAAGTAATGACAGGGCAAATTATTTTACTTTAGGAAATGGAACATATTTGACTGCTTCTTACTTAAATTATACTAAATCAGGAATAAGACCTGTTGTTACTATAGATAATGAGAATTTAAGTGATGATATTTCACTTACTAGTAATGGTGTTTATATAAAAGCAAACTATCAAGAAATAGATAAAATAAATAAGTTTTCTGCAACTATGTATGATGCAAGCAATACTAAATATAATAAGTTTAAAGAATTATTTTCAGACTATAATAAATTCATTGCTTATAATATAGAGGCTCTTGATAAATCTGGCAATGTCGTTAAATTTGATCAAAATGTAGAAGTTAGTTTAAAAATACCTAATGATTCTGATGATTATGATAGTACTAAAATAAGTGTTTGGTATGTAGATGATAGTTTTAATAAACAAAAATTAGATATGGAGGTTATTAATAATGTAGTGACATTTAATACTAATCATTTCAGTGATTATATTATTACTGAGGACAAAGAAACAAAAGAGATTGTTAAAGTTGAAGATACTGGATTTAATGTTACAAAAATAGGCATTTCAATAGGATTAGGTATTTTAGTTCTAGGAATAATGGTTATAGTTCAAACTATCTTAAAAGATAAGAAAGCTAAGGCAGTTGTTCCAATAGAAAATGAAAAATAAGAGTTCTTGTTCGGAACTTTTTTTCTTTGTGCTATAATATAAGAAAGGAGGGATTTTATGATAGTCGGTGTTTTAGTAGAAATATCTAATAAAAGTGTTGATCGTATTTTTGATTATAAAGTTCCTCAAGAAAAAGAAAAATTTATTAAAATAGGATTAAGAGTAGAGGTACCTTTCGGTCATCAGAAATTAGAGGGCTTTGTTTTAGAAATAAAAGAAAATAGTAATCTAGATTCTTTAAAAGAAATTATTAGAGTTATAGATGAAGATATTGTTTTAAATGATGAGTTGATAAAGCTTGGTAAGTTTATGAAAGAAAAAACTTTAGCGCCTTTAATTTCTTGTTATCAAGTAATGCTTCCTAAAGCACTTAAAGCTAAAAATAATGTAGTTATTAATAAAAAGTATGAAACTTTCTATAAATTAAATAAAAATGTTGTTGATGTTAAATTAAATAGTGGTCAACAAGAAATAGTTGATATGTTTAAAACTAGAGAAATGGTAAGTAGAAAAGAAATTTTAGATATTTCTTCAAGTAGCTTAAATACATTAGTTAAGAAAAATATTTTGGTAAAGTGCTTAGTTGAAAAATATAGAACTGATTATTTAGATAAATCTGATAGGGTAAAAGAATTGACTTTAGAACAACAAAAAGTTGTTGATAGTGTTAATTTATTTAGTAATGATGTTTATTTATTACATGGAGTTACTGGTAGTGGTAAAACAGAAGTTTATATCAAACTAATTGAAAAAGTTTTAAATCTTGGAAAAACTGCTATTATGTTAGTTCCAGAAATAAGTTTAACTCCTCAAATGGTAAGTCGTTTTGAACAGGTTTTTGGTAATAAAATAGCGGCTCTTCATTCGGCCTTATCCGATGGTGAAAAGTATGATGAGTGGAGAAGAATTGTAAGAGGAGAAGTTTCTATTGTTATAGGTGCTAGAAGTGCTGTTTTTGCGCCACTTACAAATATAGGAATTATTATTATAGATGAAGAGCATAGTGATTCTTATAAACAAGATAATAATCCAAGATATAATGCTAAAGATATAGCTATAGAAAGAGCAAAAAATTATAACTGTCCAGTTTTGATGGGAAGTGCTACACCAAGTTTGGATACATATGCAAGAGCTGTTAAAAAAGTTTATAAACTATTAAACTTACCAAACAGGGTTAATGGTAAAGATCTTCCTCATATTGATATTGTTGATATGAATGAAGAGATGAAATATAGTAAGGGACATTTTTCAAAAAGTTTACTTGATGAAATAAAGAAAACTGTAAAAAATAAAGAACAGGTAATCCTACTTTTAAATAGAAGAGGCTATTCTTCTTTCGTCAGTTGTAAAAATTGTTCTTATACAATGAAATGTCCTAATTGTGATATCAGTCTTACTTATCACAAAAGTTCTAATATGCTTAGATGTCATTATTGTGGTTATGGTACTAATTTATTACATACTTGTCCCTCATGTGGAGAAAGATCTATTTCTACACTTGGAGTTGGTACAGAAAAAATAGAAGAAGAGTTAAACTCTTTAATTGAAGATGCTAAAATTTTAAGAATGGATGTTGATACAACAAGTAAAAAGGGTATGCATAAGAAAATGATTACAGCTTTTAAAAATCATGAATATGATATTTTACTTGGAACCCAAATAGTCGCAAAAGGGCTTGATTTTCCACTTGTTACTTTAGTAGGAGTGATTAATGCTGATACCTCTTTAAATATTCCTGATTTTAGAAGTAGTGAAAATACTTTTGATTTACTTTGTCAAACATCTGGTAGAAGCGGAAGAAGCAAAAATCAAGGAAAAGTAATTATCCAAACTTTTAATAAGGATCATTACGCTATTAAATATTCAAAAGAACATGATTATATAGGTTTTTTCAAAAAAGAAATGGATATTAGAAGGAAATTAAAATATCCACCATATTACTTTCTTTGTTACTTGAAAATAAGTGGTAAAGATGACAATTACATTTTAAATGAAGCAAACAAAATTAAAAGATCTTTAGAAAGAAATTTATTTTCAACAATTATTCTAGGACCAAGTCCTGCTACAGTATTTAAAATAAATAACATTTATCGTTATGGTATTATTATGAAATATAAGAATAGCAAAGACTTATATGACGTTTTAACAAGAATTATGAATCATTATCAAAGTAATAATAAAGTAGTTATTGATATAGATTTTAATCCCATTCATTTTTAGAGAGAATTACGATATAATTCTTTCTTTTTTTTATCATTTATTATATAATTAGAGTGATAATGGAGGCTTAGATATGAAAAAGAAGTTCTTTAATGAAAATATAGAAAATGATTCAACTGAAGATATCTATAATTTTGAGAAAGGAATATCTTCTAATAGTTCCAGTGACCAACACAGTGAATATTCTGATCACATTTATGTAGAAGAAAGTAAAAGCAAAGAACAATTATATGATCGTAATAACCCAATTGTAAAAACAATTTTAATAGTTTTAGGATTATTTGTTTTAATTGGAAGCTTGTATTATATTTTGTCAGGTCTTGGTGTTATTTAAATAAAGGTGGTGAGGTAAATGCTAGATACCATTTTCAAAAAAGATAGCGTTAAGAAGTTTTTTAATGACCTGGTTAATGGAATTGTTTATAGAAAGAAAGATATTCCTTATACTATAAGTGATGAAAAAATGGATACTACTTATTATGCTATTTTAATGGGCTTAGATGCAATTATCAAATATGAAATTATAATTGAAAAAGAAGATTTTTTTGATAGCTATTTGCAAGAGGTTCAATTATTACTTAGAAAAGTAGATAACCATAATGAGTTAAAAACAGGTATTAATAAATTGATAGTTAATTATTGTCAAAAACTACTTAATTTAAAAAATATTACAACTTATGAAAATAAAGAAATTATTTTGAAACACATTTATAATAAATACATTGTTAATGGTTATTTTTATCATAGTTTTCCATCTATATTTTTAGATGAAGTTAATAGTAATGGTTTAGCTGTTAGTAATTATAATTATGAAATTAACTCTGTTAAAGAAGTTAACAAAGTATTTGAAAAGTATAATATTAAGAATGTTTTTTCAAAAGATTTAAATGCAGAGTCCCCATTTTTAACTTTAACAGATTCCCCATTTATGGCAAGTTATTATGCATACCACTGTCCTTATTTTTTAAATGAGTTAGCAGTTAATCTCTTACCAAAAGATAATAATTATGAAATAGATGCTTTCTTTTTAAAAAATTATAAGAAATGCCGTAAAAATTTAAGCTTTTATTTAAGAAAAAGTGATATTCTTCTTAATGATACTTTGAGGATTTTAGAATTTTTTGATAAAGAATGGAACCTATTTAAAGTAGAAAATTTAAAACCTGTTATATGTTTTATTAAAAGAAGCACAGTAGAAAATAATAGTTTGAGTGATTTTAATCAAATAATGAATGGTATAGATGAAAGTGATTTGATAGTTAGTGTTAATAAAGTTTTAGAAACAAGATTTAATAATGAAATAGTAAAAAGAGATATTTCAAGATTATCATTTGAAATTATATCTTTGCCATCTTTAGAAGAATTAGGATTTAATGTGCAAAAAGAAGAAATAATTGAGAACAGTTTTGTAGAAGATGAACAAATAGAGATATTAACAGAAGATAAATCTGATGATTTAGATAACAATTTGGTTAATGATTTTGTAAACAACTATGGAAATACAACTATAGTAGCGCTTATTGGGGTACTTTTAATAACAATAGGTGTGACAGTTATGATTATTATGTTAGGAAGGTGATTTTTTTGAAAATTGTATTTATGGGAACACCCGATTTTGCAGTACCAATTTTAGAAGGATTAATTAAAAATTATGAAGTTGTTTTAGTTGTTAGTCAACCTGATAAAAAAGTAGGAAGAAAACAAATCCTTACTCCAACTCCTGTAAAAAGTAAAGCTTTAGAATATGGAATCAATGTATTTCAACCAGTAAATATAAAAGAAGATTACCAAAAAATAATTGATACTAAACCTGACATTATTATTACTTGTGCCTATGGGCAAATCATTCCTAAAGTACTTTTGGATTATCCAGAATATGGATGTATTAATGTTCACGCTTCACTTCTTCCAAAACTAAGAGGAGGCGCACCAATTCATAAGGCTATAATAGATGGATATGATAAGACAGGAATTACTATTATGTATATGGATGTAAAGATGGATAGTGGAGATATTATTAGTCAAGAAGAAACGAAAATTTTAGATAGTGATAATTTAGAAATATTACATGATAGATTAAGTCTGATGGGAGGAGAACTTTTATTAAAAACTTTACCAAGTATTTTTAAGAAAACAAATAAAAGAGTTAAACAGGATATAGACAAAGTAACATTTGCCTATAATATAAAAAGAGAAGAAGAACATATCGATTTTAATAAAACAAGTAGGCAAGTATTTAATTTAATCAGAGGACTTAATCCAGCACCAGCAGCTAATTTTATTTTAGATAGTGAAGAATTTAAAGTTTATAATAGTAGAATTGGTACTTCAAAAAATGAAACTCCTGGTAAAATTATCAATATATATAAAGATGGAATTGGAGTTTCAACATTAGATGGAGAGCTAATTTTAACAGAGATAAAACCGGCTGGTAAAAAGAAAATGTTAGTAAGGGATTATTTAAATGGTATTGATAAAAATAGCTTGCTTGGTAAAGTTATAAAATAGGAGATTTTTATGAAAGAAAAAAACAATAAGAAGCAAATTGATTTAAAAAATACTTATAAAGATATTTCAAGTGATTCTCAAAAAAAAGCTTGGATAATTTTAAGCATTTATTTTATATTTTTTGCAGTTATAATTTTTTCTATTAGATCTAACCAAGCAAAAAGTAATAATCAAAATAAGAGTAATTCTAATTTACCATTTAGTATTAGTAGTATAAAGACTAATAATTATGATTTTAAATATACAGTAAATTTTGATAATAATATTATAACCTACGAAGGAAAAAATTATCAAAATAATTCTTTATTTACTGTAAATAATCTAGATACCTATTATAAAGATGGAGAAGCTTATTTTAAAAAAGAAAATCAAGTATTTGTAAATAGTGATAATCCATATAAATTTGGTGAGCTTAGAAATATAGATGTTATAGAAAAAATACTTAATCAAGCAAAGTTAGAGTCACATACAATATATGAAGATTCTACTAAAAGTTATAATTATCAAATAACAACTGATACTTTAGAAAAAATCTTTAATAATAGAGATATAGATACAGATTTGGCTATCAACAAAATTACAGTATTTGTTGATAATAATAAAGAAGCATATAAATTCAATTTTGATTTCTCGTCTTATACAAATTATAAAAAATACACTATTGATGAAGGAATAATAGAATCTACATACTCCAATTTTTTAGGTAATAATAAAATAAAAGAAGAAGTTAGTTAGTAATTCGATACGTATTATATCAACAACTTAACTTCTTTTTTTTCAATTGAAAAAACTTATAATATAAGATATCCTAATTATAGGAAAAGTAAGGTGATGAGGATGAATAAGAATAGGGGTTTAATAATACTTACAATATCTTTATTTTTATTAATATCTTCATCTTTTGCGTGGTTAAATATAACAAAGAAAAGTGAAAAAATAAATGCATTAAGAGCAGGAAATTTATCATTAGTATTAGATGAGTCAACATCAGAAGGAATAAACTTAGAGGATGCTGTACCAATAAGTGATGAAAAGGGACTTGCTCAAGAAGGGTATACATTTAGATTAGTAAATAATGGGAGTGTCAAAGCAAGCTATATTATAACGTTAGATGATATAGATATACCTCAGGAAGAAGAAAGAATGAGTGATGATATTCTAAAGTATAGCTTAGAAAAAAATGGTGAAAAGAAAGAAACTGTCTTTTTACCTTCTATAAAAGAAAATAAAAGAAGAATAGTCGATAGAGGAGTAATTAATGCCAAAACAACAAATACATATACATTAAAATTATGGATGGATTATGATACAACAAATGAAGGAATGAATAAGACTTTTGCAGCAAGATTAAATGTTGAAGTAGAACAAGAAAATATTAAAACGGATAAAAGTGAAATAAGCCTTGATATAAATGATAATACAAAAACATTGGGACTAGAAGATAAAATAGAAAATTATGAAATAGAAAGCAGCGATGAAGAAGTAGCAGAAATAGATAGTTTAGGAAATATAGTAGGAAAACATTATGGAACGGTAGTGTTTAAAGTAAGAAATAAGATAACAGGAGCAAAAAAAGATATAACAGTAACGATAACAAAAAAACTTAAAGTGACTTTCGTAAAACAAGCAGGAGTAGATAAAATATCAAAAAATGAAGAAACTTGCTTGTTAAAGGAAAAAGAAGAGAAAAGTTGTAGTATAACACTACCTGAAATAACGCCAGAACAGGGTTATACAAAAGTAGGATGGAGTACAGAAAAAGGATCACATGTAGGAGCAATTTCACGAATAGATATAAGTGAAGATACAAATGTATACACTATAGTAAAGAAAGATGAAATAGTTTATACAGCAACATTTAATAAGCAAGTTTCAGGAGTGAGCCAAATAGGATCAACAACAGTAAGTTGTACAATACCATCAGTTTATAATGAAGAAAAACAAGAAGAAGGTTGTAAGATAACCACACCAGAAATAGTAACAGAACAAGGATATAGTGCAATTGGTTGGAATAAGGATAAAACAGCAATAACAGGAATAAAACCTAAAACAGAAATAGAGTTAAAAAGTGATGAGGAATATTATCCTATAATAAAAAAAGATGCAATTACTTTGAGTGCAAAATTTTATAAAAATGGGGCATCTTCCCTTGATGGAGTCCAAGATGAAGTAATAACAAAAACATGTATCTTAGAAGAAAAATATAATGGTGAAGTACAAGATACTGAATGTAGTATAACTACACCAGAAATAAAGGCGAGTAGTGCAACACCAAATGTAGTAGGATATAATGAAAATAAAGATGCAACCTCAGGAAGTGTTGGTTCTAAAACAGAAATAACTTTAAGTAGTGACAAAGAATATTATGCGATAACAAAAAGTGAATTAAAAACAAATATCGCAACATGTACTAGTTCAACTCCAACTGAGAAATGTGCAAAACAAGGAAATGGTTATGCTAAAATAACTTTAATTAGTATAGATTAAAAAATTAGATAAAATGTCTCAGGAAAACTCCAATTAAAAGACAATAATATTATAGAAGGAAAAATGCTTTCCTTCTATTTTTTTGTTTTAGATAAGAGAAAGGAAGTGGTGATATGTCTGAAACAATAAGCAAATTTTATACTTGTAGGAATGATCGAGCCTTTAAGGAAGTGTTCATGAAAGAAGAAAGTAAAGATATTCTAACTAAATTATTAGAATCAATTCTAGATGTAAAGATAGAAGATATTAAGTTTTTAAATCTAGAAAGAAATGTTGATAACATTCATGTTAGAAGAAAACATTTTGATTTATTTTTACAAACCAATATAGGAAAAATTCAAGTAGAAGTAAACGCAGAAAAACCGAATTATCTTCATCCGAGAAATGCCTCATTCATCTTTGATACATATTCCCATGAAGTAAAGAAAGGAGATGAATATAATGAAGATACTTTAGTAATTCAAATTAACTTAAGTTATTCTTTAAGTATAGAAGAGTTAGTAAGGATTTATAAAGTAAGAGATGAAGAAGGAAATGAGTATATCAAAAATTTAATAATATATGATATAAATATGGATAAGATAAAAGATATATGGTATTCTAAGTCTAGAAATGAGATAGAGAAATATAAATACTTAATAATGTTAGATTTAAATCAAGAAGAATTAAAAACTTTAGAAGAACTATCTCAGGATAGGAGTGTTGATAAGTATATGAAAACATTAGAAGAAGTAAATCAAGATCCAGATTTTAGAGAATTTATGAGTGCGGAAGAGGACAACCGAAAAATAGAGAATTCCTTAAGAAGAGAAGCAATAGAAAAAGGGTTAGCTGAAGGATTAGCTGAAGGATTGGAAAAAGGAATAGAACAAGGAATGGCTCAAGGATTAGAGCAAGGTTTAGAACAAGGAATGGCTCAAGGATTAGAGCAAGGTTTAGAACAAGGTTTGAAACAAGGGTTAGAGCAAGGAAGCCTAGCTGAAAAACAAAATATTGCTAAAGCAATGTTAAATGATAATTTAGATGTTAACACTATTTCTAAATACACAGGTTTAAGTGAAGAAGAAATAATGACATTAAAGTGATTTCCTATTTAACTAGATTAAAAAAGCACATTAAAAGTGTGCTTTTTTTTCTTTACTAAAGAATATAGAAAATAGTATAATACTCTATGTAGTAGGTGATCTATATGAAAAGTATATATAATTATAATTTAGAGCAATTGCAAGACTATTTTATTAATAATAACGATAAGAAATTTCATGCTTTACAAGTATTTGAATGGTTATATAAAAAACGTGTTTCTTCATTTGAAGAGATGAGTAATATAAAGAAGGAAACTATTTTAAAGTTAAGAGAAGATTTTGATATTAAAAAATTAGATTTAATTTTGGTTGAAAGAGATACAGATGTAAATAAATATTTATTTAAGCTTAGTGATGGTGAACATATTGAAGCAGTACTTATGAGACATGACTATGGAAATAGTATTTGTATTTCAAGTCAAGTTGGTTGTAATATGGGATGTCGTTTTTGTGAAAGTGGAAGAAGGAAAAAAGTAAGAAATTTGGAAACTAGTGAAATGGTTTTACAAATTCTTCAAGTAGAAGAAGACATAAAATCTCGTATTTCGCATGTGGTTATTATGGGTATAGGTGAACCGTTTGATAATTACGATAACGTTATTAACTTATTTAAAATAATAAATGATCCTAAAGGACTTGCGATTGGAAGTAGACATATTACAGTATCAACTTGTGGAATCATTCCCAAGATTGAAGAGTTTATGAATTTTTCATTACAAGTTAATTTAGCAATTTCTCTTCATGCACCTACAAATGAACTAAGAAATAAAATAATGCCTATTAATAAGGTTTATCCTTTAGAAGATTTAATAAAAGTTTTGAAAAAATACATTGAAAAGACTGGTAGAAGATTAACTTTTGAATATATTTTATTAGACGGGGTTAATGATAGCGAAAGTGATGCTATTTCTTTAGCTAATCTAATTAAAGGGATGAATGCTTATGTCAATTTAATTCCTTATAACACTACAGAAAATATTCAATTTAATCGTAGTAATGCTATGCAAATTATGAAGTTTTATGATATACTAAAGAAGAATAAGATTAGTGTGACAATAAGGCGTGAGTTTGGTGGCAATATTAGTGCAGCTTGTGGACAACTAAGAAGTAAGGAGGAAAGTTAATGGAGTCATTTTATTTAACTGATGCAGGAAAAGTAAGAGACCATAATGAAGACAGTGTAATTATTTCAAAAAATCAAGATGGTGAATATTTAATGGCCATAGCTGATGGAATGGGAGGACATTCTGCAGGTGAGGTTGCTTCATCTATTGCTATCACATATCTTGGTAAACACTTTAATGAAACATTTTTAAATATGAGTAAAATAGATGCAGTTAACTGGATAAGAGACTGTGTTAATGAAATAAATACATTAATTTTTCAACATGAAAAAACTCATCCTGAAAGTAAAGGTATGGGAACAACGTTAGTAATGGCAATTTTAACAAAAGAATATTTATTATTTGGAAATATTGGAGATTCATCCGGATTTGTTATGAAAGATGATAAACTTCATAAAGTTACTTATGATCATACGTTAGTTAATTTACTAGTATCAGCAGGAGAACTCACAAAAGAAGAAGCTAGTGTTCATCCAAAGAAAAATGTCTTGATGAAAGCATTAGGCGCTTCATTAAAAGTTGATGTTGATATCTTTGATTGTGATATGGATGTTAAAGAAATACTTTTATCAAGTGATGGACTTACTAATATGTTAGATAAAGACCAAATAGAAAAAGTTTTATTAGAAGATATTGAGATAGAAGAAAAAGTAATTAAGCTAATTCAAAAAGCTAATAATAGAGGTGGTACTGATAATATTTCAGTAGCATACCTAATTCGTGATATGGAAGGTGAAGTATAGATGATTTCAAAGGGGCAAAAAATTAATGATCGATATGAAATAATTAAAAGCATTGGCGAAGGTGGAATGGCTAATGTTTATCTTGGTTATGATGAAATATTAGATCGAAATGTGGCTATTAAGATACTAAGAGGAGATTTATCTAATGATGAAAAATTTGTTAGAAGATTTCAAAGAGAAGCTTTATCAGCATCTAGTCTTTCACATCCAAATATAGTTGAAATGTATGATGTTGGTGAAGACAATGGACTTTACTATATTGTAATGGAATATGTTGATGGTATTACTTTAAAGCAATTGCTAAAAAGAAGAGGAAGTCTTACTTTATCAGAAGCAATAGATATTATGTTGCAGTTAACTGATGGTATGGCTCATGCTCATGATTCTTATATTATTCATAGAGATTTAAAACCACAAAATATTATGATTCAAGATGATGGTCAAATAAAAATTACTGACTTTGGTATTGCTATGGCACTTAATTCAACACAACTTACACAAACAAACTCTGTAATGGGAAGTGTTCATTATCTACCACCAGAACAAGCCGCAGGAAAAGGCTCAACTACAAAAAGTGATATTTACTCAATGGGAATAATCTTTTATGAATTACTAACTGGTAAGCTTCCTTTTAAAGGTGATAATGCAGTAGAAATTGCTTTAAAACATATGAGAGATCCACTTCCTAATATTAGAGAAGATAATGAAAGTATTCCTCAAAGTATTGAAAATATCATTTTGAAAGCAACAGCTAAGAATCCTAAGAATCGTTATGATGATGTTAGAAGTATGCATGATGATTTATTAACAGCTTTAGATGATGATAGAATGAATGAAGAACCATTAATTTATAAATATCCAGAACATGAAACAGAAAATACTAAAAGATTAAAGAAGCTAGAAGAATTAGAAAAAGAAGATGAAGAAGCCGAAGAAATAGCTGAAAAAATTGATCCAGAAGATAAAATTGATAAGAAAAATAAAAAAATAATCATAATTTTATCAGCAGTTTTTGCACTATTAGTAGTAATTTTCCTAGTAGTAATATTTTTAGTACCAAAGCTTACTAAACCTAAAATGGTTACAGTTCCAAGTGTATCAGGTTTAACTGTAAGTAAGGCAACAGAGAAATTAGAAGATAAAGGTTTTGTTGTAAATACTAAGATAAAAAAGGTTGAAAGCAAAAAAATTGAAAAGGGTAGAGTTGTAAAAACAGATCCACCTAAGGGTGAAAGTGTAAAAAAAGGTAGTAAGATTACTATTTATAAATCTAGTGGAGAAGAAACATTTACTTTAGATGATTACACAGGTAAGAACTATATTGAGGTTCAAACAATTCTAGAATCTAAGTATAAATTAGTTGTTACTATAGAAAAGAAAGATGTTGAAAATAGTGAATATGATGAACAAGAAATTATTGGTCAATCTCTAGCAGCTAAATCAGAAGTAAAGGCTGGAGATTCAATTACTCTATATATTCCTAATTTAATTGAAAAGTTCCCAGATATGGTAGCAGCAGGATATAGTTATGATGATGTAACAGCTTTCTGTAAAAAATATAAATTGGAGTTAAAGACAAATTATGTAGAAACTACTGAGTATGCTCAAGGAAAAATAATTAGTCAATCAAGAGTAGCTGGTACTGAAATAGTTGAGGGAACAACTTTAACTGTTGATATTGCAACTAAGCCAACAGAAAAGAAAACTGATGATAAAACAACTGATACAAAATCTGATAAAACAACAGATGATAAAACATCTACCGATACAAAAACAGAGGAAAGTAAGACACAATAACATTAGATTAGAAGGAGAAATATGGAAGGTCAAATTATTAAAATTGTTAGTGATTTACATATAGTTAGTTATAATGGAAAGAATTATGACTGTAAATGTCGAGGAAAATTTCGAAAAGATAAAATAATCCCAAAAGTAGGAGATTACGTTATCTTCGATTCAGGTAAAAAAGTCATTGAAAAAATCTTACCTCGTAAGAATTCTTTTCAAAGACCAAGTGTTGCTAATATAGATCAAGCATTTTTAATAACTAGTTTACGCCTTCCAGATTTCTCTTTAAATTTATTAGATAAATTACTTGTTTTAATGGAGTTACATAATGTAGAACCTATTATATGTATTACTAAACGTGATTTGCTTTTAACTAATGAATTAGAAAAAATAGATGAAGCTTTAGCGTATTATAAAAAATTAGGTTATCAAGTAATATATAATACTGACATTGATAAAATTAAAAAACTTTTAAGTAATAAAACTAGTGTTTTTACAGGACAAACTGGTGCTGGTAAATCAACATTACTTAATAAACTTAATCCTGATTGGAATTTAGATACAGGCGAGGTATCAACTGCTCTTGGCAGAGGTAGACATACAACAAGAGTTGTAGAGCTTTTTGAAATAGAAAACGGAAAAGTTCTAGATACTCCAGGATTTTCAGCATTAGATTTTTATGAATACAGCAATGAACAAATAAGAGATGGATTTATTGAATTTAAAGACTATCCTTGTATTTATAAAGATTGTATGCATAAAAATGAAGAAGAATGTAGGGTAAAAATTGCAGTTAATGACAATAATATAATGAAGAGCAGATATGAAAATTATTTAAAATTTATTGAAAGAAAGTGATAGAATGCTTATATCAACATCGTTTTTGAGTAGCGATAATATACCAAAAGACTTGAAAAAGTTAAATGAAACTTCTACAGACTATATACATGTAGATGTAATGGATGGTAAATTTGTTCCTAATAAAACAATGCCATTTAGAGAAATGAAAAACATCTATAAATATACTTCAAAAAGATTAGATGTTCATTTAATGGTAAAAGTTCCTAAAAAATATATTGATGATTATGCTACTTTAAATACTGAATATATTACAATTCATGAAGAATTAACAGATAATGTGGAAAACTATTTAAAACAAATTAAATCTTATGGAATAAAATCAGGTTTAGCAATAAAACCTGATACTAAAGTAAGTAATTTAGTTCCTTATTTACCATTTATAGACTTAATATTAGTAATGTCAGTAGAACCTGGGCAGGGTGGACAAAAATTTATTGAAGATACTCCAAAAAAGATAGATGAGATAAAAGTTTTATTAAAAGAGTACAAGAGCAATATAGTAGTAAGTGTAGATGGTGGAATCAATGAAAAAACTTCAAAATTGTGTAAAAAATGTGATATTTTAGTTTCAGGTAGTTATATTATAAATAGTAGTAATTTTGAAGAGAAAATAAATTCACTAAGATAAGAATAAAAGGAGATAATATTATGAATAATGAAGATGATAAAAAAGTAGTATCACAACTTAATAATACAACAGTTATAAATAGCAATTCAGTAGAAAATCCTACAAATATTGAAACAGAAATTGGTAATGTTGAACAAGAAAAATTAAATAATCAAGTAATTAATGAACAACAAAATATACAGCCTGTCCAACCCGTTCAACCTGTTCAACCTGTTCAGCCCGTTAGCAATACAACAGTTGTAAAACAAACTGAAAATATATTAAAAGTTGAAAACCAAAAACCAACTCAAACTGTGATGCCACAAAATAATAATACTGGTAATGACAATAATCATAAAAAAGAAGAACAAAATAAAAAAGAAGAGGAAGATTATAAAGGTCCAAGTACTTTTAGAAAAATTACTACAATTTTATTATTCATATTTTTATTTCTATTTGTTTATTTTTTAGGAGATATTACAGAATATATTAATTTGAAAAAGGAACAACAACAAATAGCTGAAATATCTAATGGAAAGCTACTTTGTATTGCAGATAAGAGTTCAAAAAATTTAGATTTAAAATATACGGCATCTTTCACTTTTGAAAATAAAGAAATAACTAATTTAGTTTATACTGTTACTTCAACTGGTGATAAGCAGAAAGATAAAACTGAATTAGAACAATTAAATAAGGATTGCAAAACATTAGAAACTGAAGTTAAAAATTTAGAAGGAATTAGAGTAATATGTAGTTTGAATAATGGCGTTAATTCTGTTAAACAGATATTTGATTATGCAAATCTTGATACTACTAAAGTTGATTCTGCTTTCAGTGAAGCAGGCGGAGTATTTCCACAATTTAAGTATAAAGATAACATAGACAAGGTAGAATCTAAAATGTTAACTTCAGGATATACATGTGATAAAACAGGTGCTTAGCCTGTTTTTTGTTTACGTAAATAAAATGGTAATTTTTGTCAAGTAATTGTAAAATTTACACATATGTAGTATTATATTGTAATAAGGAGATTGTTATGAAAAAGTGTAAATTTCTATATTATATAAATTGGCTTTTAGTATTTGCAATACCAGTTATTTTAGCAACAACTAATGTGAAAACTGAAGAAATTGCTGCTTCTACTGACATAAAAAAGCTGAAGACAAATCTATTTTTGAAAACCTTAGATGTGTCAAAAAAAATAGATGAAAAGGAAAACTCTGAAGATGATATTGAAAAAAGTTTAACTCAAGATGAGGATATAGATAAAGTAGAGGAAAAAGAAAAAAGTAGTGTTGTTGAGATTAAGGAAGAGGTTAAAGAAACAGTTCAAACTGATATAAAGCAAGAGCCTGAGGTAACACCTGTTCAAAAAACTGATGTTTTAGAAACTTTTAGTGGCAAGTTAAGTTATTATACAGCAAATTGTAATGGTTGTAGTGGTTATGCTTCTGGATACTATGTAGGTGATGGAAGATTATACTATCATGATAATACTTATGGAGATGTTAGAATAATTGCTGCAGGGCCAGAAATAGCAAGATACTCAATAGTAAGAATAAAAAATTCTTCCTTAGGTTCTAACGTTATAGCAATTGTTTTAGATCGCGGTGGTGATATAGGTCAAGGTAGAAAATTCTTGATAGATATGTTAACCAACGACTCGGAGTCTAAAGACGGAGTAGAACAAAATATAGTTGTTGAACTGTTAAGAAAAGGTAGATAAATAAAAATATCTATCTTTTTTTTGATGAGTAAATATGGTATAATTTGAACTAGAAAATAACAAAAAAATAGGAGAATAAAAATGCCAAAGAAAGGACGCATAGGAGATAGATATAAAAAAGTAAAAATATCTAACGAGAAGATAAGACAAAGAAATAAAAAAGAATATGCGAAAATAATAGTTTTGGCAGTTTTTTTGCTTGTAATAACCATAGGAGGAAGCTATGCGTTATTTCAAACAACAATAAAAGGAAATAAACAAACAGAAGTAGTGGCAGGGACATTAAAAGTAGAATATGAAGATAAAAATACAATAAGTCTAAATAATGCATCACCTCTAACAGATGTAGAAGGACTAAATCAAGAACCATATACATTCACAGTAAGAAACATAGGAACATTAAATGGAAAATATACAATCTATCTAGAAGAAAAGGAAGGAAATACACTAGATAAAAGTAATATAAAATATTCCATAAAAGAAGGAGAAGGAGACTGGAGTAGTCCAGTGTTATTATCAAGTGGATTAGTACTAAAAGAAAATAGGATTTTAGAAAAGGGAGAAGAAGAAACATATCAAATAAAGATGTGGTTAAAAGAAGATGCAACAAATGAAGTACAAGGACAAACATATAAAGCAAAAGTAGTAGTAAATGTAGTCCAAACAAATACAGAAAATATAGTAACAACAAATCCAGTAATAAAACTAAATGGAGAAAGTGTAGTAAAAATAAATCAAAATGAAGAATATGTAGATGCAGGAGTAAGTAGTGTCTCATCACGTGAAGAAATAAGCCTAGATAAAGTAAAAGTAAGATATGAATATAATAATGGAGAAACAACAGAGAGTGTAGAAAAAATAGATACAAGTAAAGTAGGGATATACTATATATATTATGAAGTAGAAGATAGTAAAGGAATAAAGGGAATTTCAACAAGAGTAGTAAATGTAGTAAAGAAAGGGACAAATACTCCAACAATAGTGTTAAAGGGAGAAGAAGAAATAAGTCTAGACTATAAAGAAAAGTATGTAGAAGCAGGATATGAAGCAAGAGATGTAGAAGATGGAGAATTAACAGATAAAGTAGTAGTAGAAGGAGTAGTAAATAGTGAAGTAGCAGGAACTTACATAATAAAATATATAGTAATAGATAGTGAAGGAAATACAGCGAGTGTAGTAAGAAAAGTAATAGTAAATGGAAAGAGTCAAGGTTTAACAGCGACAGTAAAAAAAGAGGAAGAGGAAAATATAAGTACAACAGTAACAATAGAAGCAGACTCAGAATCAGAGAAAGCATATTATGCGGTAACAACAACAGATAAGAAACCAGGAGATAGTGAATATAAAGAATTAGTAAATAAAAAAGTAAGTTTAAATATAGTAAAGAATGGAAGATATTATATCTTCGTAAAAGATAGTAAAGGAAACGTAGTCAAAAAGACAGTAGATATAACAAATATAGATGAAACAAAACCAAGTTGTAGTTTTGAAGATGGAGGATATGTAGAAAAGGGCAAAACAAAAGAGATAGAATTAACATGTACAGATCCAGCAGATATAGCGACAACAAAAATAGAAACAGAAAGAATAGAAGTAAGTGATAGTGAAGTAGGAGAAGTAGAAAGTATAAGTATAGGAGAGAAGATAAATAAAGGATATAAATATAAGATAACAGTAAGAGGAAAGACTTCAGGAAACTTCACAATAAAATTAAAAGGAAATAGTGTTTTAGATAAAGTAGGAAATAAAAATGAAGAAGTAGAGTCAACTACTGCAAAAGTAGTGAGTATGAATGTTAATACACCAGAGATAGAATTAGATTTAACAGGAACAACAGAAAAACAAATAGAAATAAGTGGAACAAATATAGGAAAGCTAAGCTATAAAAGTAATAATAAAGAAATAGCAATCGTAACAGAAAAAGGAATAGTAAGAGCAGTATCACCAGGGGTTACAACCATAACAGTAACAGAAGCGAATGGAAAAATAACAAAAGAGGTAAAAGTAAAAGTAATAAAAACAATAACAGTTACATTTACAAGAAATGGTCAAGGCGTAGAAAAAATATCAAATACAACAGCAAGTTGTGAAATAAAAGATCAAACATTAAAGTGTAAAGTAAAAATGCCAAGTATGAAGGTAAAAGAAGGATATTCAAAGGTAGGATGGAATGCAGATAAAGAAGCAAAAGAAGGTTATAAAGAATTAGAAGAAGTAGACATAGAAAAAGATACAGAGTTTTTTACAATAAGTAAAAAGAATGAGATAGAACTAACAACGACATTCAAAAGAAATGGTGCAGCATCACTAGATGGAAAAGAAGTAGAAGAATTAAAAAAGACATGTATAATAGCTGCAGTATATAATGACAGTATCCAAGAAACAAGTTGTTATGTAACAACTCCAATAATAGAGGCAAGTAGTGCAACACCGATAGTGATAGGATATGGTGAAAGCAAAGATGCAACAGCAGGAATAGTAAAATCTAACGAAAATATAGAAATATCAAATGATATTACATATTATGCATTAACAAAAAACACACCAAAAACAGTAACAATACAGTTTAATAAAAATGGAGCAAAAACGCAGTCAGGCAAAGAGGATGACATAATAGAGAAAAGTTGCACAATACCAATAACATATAATGGAGAAAGTCAAAATAAAACATGTAGTATAACATCTCCAATAATAGGAGCTAGTACAGAAACACCAACGGTAATAGGATATTCAACAGAAAGTAGTAGATACGTAAATGATTGGAGTAGTAATGATGCAAAAGAAGTAGGAGAAAATGGTAAATATTATGCTCAAACAAAAAAGGATAAGGTAGAAAAAGAAGTAGAGTTCAAGATAGTAGAAAATAGTCATGTAACAAAACTAAGTCTTGGAAGTAATAGTATAACAAGTGAAAAAGAAAGTATAAAGACGAGCTGTTTTATAAATGAAACATATAATGGAGAAGTGCAAGCAACAAGTTGTATGGTAGAAAGTCCAACAATAGAGGTAGAGGAAGGATATAAGAAAGGATTCTTTGGAGTAAGTAGTGATGCAACAACGGGGAGTAGTAGTGGTGAAAAAGTAACAAGTAATAATAAAATATATTATGCAAGAGCTTTAACAGGAAATTCATATACAATAAACTATTATGATGGAGATACAAAAAAAGGAACAACGAATGCAATTGTAGGATCAAGTTATGAATTAACAGAAGCAAGTAGCTTAGTAAGTAAAGAAGGATATACATTTAAAGGATGGACAACAACAAAAGAAAGTACAACAGTAGAATATAATGATAAACAAACAGTAAAAGATTTAACAAAGAAAGATTTAGGGGTAGTAAATCTTTATGCGGTATGGAAAGATGAAACAAAACCAAAATGCAGTTATACAACAAGTGGAAGTATAACTACAGGGAACACAACAACCATAACAATGACATGTACAGATTCAGGAAGTAAGATAGTCCAAAAGGATTTGACAAGAACAGACTTTGAAGTATCAAATGTATCAGGAAGTATAGTAAGTATAGGAAATAAAGTAGCAGTAACAAATGGCTATAGTTATGTATTAACGTTGAAGGGAGAAAGTGTAGGAAGCTTTAATGTAAGTCTAAAACAAGGAATAATAAGTGATAATTCAGGAAATAAAAATGATAAAATAACTACAGGAAATATAGAGGTAAAGGGAAGAGTTTATACAATAACATATGTAAAAGGTTCACAGGTATCATCAATAAGCTCTAACTCAACATCATTTACAACTACGGGATCAGCAACAAGCTGTACATTTGATTCATCAGGAATTTCAACATGTATACCTACTTATGTAACATTACCAACTATAGTGGCTAATAATGGATATATTCCAACTGGCTGGTATAATTCAACAGGGACAAAAATAGGAAATTCAGGCGAAAAATTATCTAATTATACTTTGAATAGTGATGTTACACTAATTGCAAAAGCACAAGATAATACTCCACCAAACGCTGTTAGCATTTCTAGTGTTTCAAATAATGGTACAAGCTTAGTTATTGACTACACAGGGGGCTTTGATGCTGAAAGTGGAATATCAAAATATACATGTAATTATGGTACTGATGAAACATTAGGTTCTTCAATTTCATTATCAAGTAGTAGTACTAGCTGTACAATACCAACAAACAAATATACTACTTATTATTATCAAATATGTTCAATAAATGGTGTTGGATTGTCTACATGTAGCAATATTGAAAACACTACTACAATAACAGGAGTACCTTCATCAGTAACATATAATGCAGGAGATATAATTACATACGCAGCTAGTAATTGGAAAGTTTTATCCAGTGATACAGATAGTGTAACATTAATATATGATGGAAATTATGCAACTGGTGAATACGGTTCTAATTCTTCCTGGTCAAACAGCAATAATGCATATACTAAAGCAAATAATTTGATAACAAACAATGGTGTAATAAATAATGATAAAACTAACGGTGGCTTATTTAAAATGACATTTACAAATGGTTCATCAAATTATACAGATTATACAAGGTTACCGTTAAGTTCAGAATTATCAACTAATATAAGTAACTCTAGTTCTACACCTTTTTGGACAGGGACAATTTCATCTGGAAATAGTATGTATATAGCTAATCCTGAAGGAACCAAAGGATATACGTATACTAAATATTCAACCTCATCCCAGAATTACTATGCAGGGTATAGCGCAAGATCTTTATCTACTACATCATTGGCAACAACATTAAAATCTGCTAGTTCAACCATAGATTCTTTATCATCATCTTCTAGTTCTTTATCAATACCTGGTTCAAGTTATTCATCTTCTACTACAGGTTCATATTATGGTACAACCTCTTCTTCAAAAACTATAACATCACCAGGAACACAAGCATATTCAAGTTGGAGTGTATCTATAGGTGGAACTGCTATTACCTGCAAGAGAAATTATACTGTTGGAAGTACAAGTAGTGGAACGTTAAATTATTGCAATTCATCTAGTGGCTCTTCAACATTTAGTTACAGTGTTTCTGATAGTCAAAATTATACTAGTAGTTATTCGACTGGTAATATTGTTTCCGTTATTGATGGTAATGTAGTATTTACTTCAACTAATGACATAGGATTTTACACAAACTATTTTAATAATAATTGTGGTTCTACAGATTATGCTGATGGTAGTCCAAATGCATATAATTATTTAAGAAGAGTTAAGGCAGTTTGTGGTGGAGATAGTGTTTATGTAGCAACAACTACAGCTAGAGAGGCATTAATCCAAAATATTAGTAATAACACGTCAGGAACATTTGGTAGTGGTTATTGTTATCCAACGCAAAACACTACTGTATATCAATTTAATTTTGGTAGCTTTAGTGGTTCAAATGAAAATATAAAACATACTGTTTCAAAAAATAGTACAACAAGATATTATGCGACTGGTACATGTTCTAAGAAAACAGTCTACAACCTTTCAAATTCTAGCAAAAATATTGGGATAAGACCAGTCATAAAAGTAAAAAAGGTAGATTAATATTTTCAAGAGTGAAGTTACCATAATACATAATAAAACTAAAACGATTATTGAACATTTATTTAAAAATGACTTTAGTCGTTTTTTTTGTGATTAAAAGATAAAATACTATATGAAGAACTTACTTAATATTATTGTAAAATAAGTTGAGTTAAATACATTCTAAAAATTTATGAGTTAACACAGATGATGTTATTATTTTTCTTTATTTTAAATTAGTATCATAGTGTGTTATAATGATTAATAGGAGTGTGAAGTATATGATATATCTTGATTATTCAGCAACAACACCGGTAAATGATGAAGTCCTTGATACATTTTGTAAGGTAAGTAGAAATTTTGTTGGTAATCCTAATTCATTACACAAACTTGGAGTTGAAGCTAAAGAATTAATTGATGCTTCAACAAGACAAATCGAGGATATTTTGAAATTACATGATAAAGAAGTTATTTATACAAGTGGAGCAAGTGAAGCTAATAATACAGCTATTATAGGAGTAGTTAAAAAATATCCTAATAGAGGACATCATATCATTACAACGAGATTAGAACATTCTTCTATTATTGCACCAATATCTGCTTTACAAAATGAAGGCTATGAAGTCTCATTTGTTGATTTAGACGAAAATGGATTAGTGACTATCGAAAACTTGAAAAAACTAATTAGAGATGACACTGTTTTAGTAAGTATTGGATGTGTTAATAGTGAGCTTGGTATTATTCAAGATATTGATAGACTTGGTAAGTTTTTAAAAGATTATCCAAAACTAATTTTTCATAGTGATGTAACTCAAGCTATTGGAAAAATAAAACTTAATTTAGATAATGTTGATTTAGCATCTTTTTCTGCTCAAAAGTTTTATGGGTTAAAAGGAGTAGGTTGTTTAATAAAGAACAAAAATATTAAAATAGAACCATTAATATATGGTGGAAAATCAACTACTATTTATCGTAGTGGTACTCCAGCAGTAGCGTTAATTGCATCCCTTGCTAAAGCATTACGTCTTGTTTACGAGGATTTTGATAATAGATATAATTATGTAAAAAGCTTAAATTCTTATTTAAGAGAAGAACTTTCTAAAATAGATGGTGTTCATATTAATAGTAGTTTAGAATCTAGTCCTTACATTTTAAATATTAGTATTAAAAATATTAAATCAGAAGTTATGCTTCATGCCTTAGAAAGTGAAGATATTTATATTTCTACACAAACAGCTTGTTCCAAAGGTGGAAGTTCAATAGGGGTATTTGAAATTACTAAAAATGAAGATTATGCCCTTCATAGTTTAAGAATTAGTCTTAGTTATTTAACTACAAAAGAAGAACTAGATGTATTTTTAAAAGTATTTAAAGAACAAATGAGAAAGTTGGATTTATTTAATGAAAGTAATTAAAATAACAGCCCTATGGTGTAGTGGCTGTCTAATAATGAATAATACTTGGAATGAAGTTTTAAAGAGGAAAGATATAGAAACTATAAGTCTTGATTATGATATGGATGAAGAACTAGTAAAAGAATATAATCCTGGAAAAATATTACCTGTTTTTATTTTTATGAATAATGATAAAGAAATAAGAAGAGTAATAGGAGAAAAAAGTGTAGAAGAAATGCTTAATATAATTAATGAAGTAGGTGAAGAAGATGACTAAGAAAAAATTGTTTTTCGTTTCATTATTATTTTTAATTATTTGTTCAGTGGAAAATGTTTTTGCTAAAGAACAAGTTAATTTATATTTTTTTCATGGTGATGGCTGTCCTCATTGTGCTGAAGAAGAAAAATTTCTTGCTAAAATAGAAAAGAAATATTCATACGTAAAAATCATCAGATATGAAGTATGGAAAAATAAAAGTAATGCTCTGCTTATGGATAGAGTTGGTAATAGGTATGATGTTGCGACATCTTCTGTTCCTTTAACTATAATATCTGGAACAGCAATTTCAGGGTATTCTGAAAGTATAGGAGTTAGAATCGAGCGAGCAATCAAATATTATAAAGATAATCCAAAGGAAAATGTTAATTATGTATCTCAAATAAAAAATGGTACTTTTGATGAAGATGAAATAAAAGATTCATTTAGTGAAGCAGATAAAAAAACTGATGAATCAACTAAGATTAAATTACCAATATTAGGTAAGATTAATTTAAAAGATTTTTCTCTTCCAACAGCAGCAACTTTAATTGGTTTAGTAGATGGATTTAATCCTTGTGCTATGTGGGTATTATTATTCTTAATAAGTATGCTTCTTGGAATGAAAGATAGAAAAAGAATGTGGATATTAGGTCTTACTTTCTTATTATCATCGGCACTTGTCTATATGGCAATTATGCTTTCTTGGTTTAATATAGTTGTTAATGTAATGGCATCGGTTATTTTTAGAAATATTATTAGTGTCATTGCAATTGTTGGTGCCATTATAAATTTAAGAGCATTCTTCAAGAGTAATGATAGCGGTTGTGAAGTAGTAGATGATAAAAGACGTAAAAAAGTAATTAATAAGATAAAAGATTTTACTAAAGAAAAAAGTTTATTTATTGCTTTAGGTGGAGTTATTTTCCTAGCAGTTAGCGTTAATGTCATAGAACTTGCTTGTTCTGCAGGCCTACCCTTAGTATTTACTCAACTTTTGGCAATTAATAATGTTTCTTCATTTGAATCATTTATTTATACACTTATTTATATATTCTTCTTTTTAATAGATGATATCATTATATTCTTAATTGCAATGTCCACTACTAAGATTCATGCTATTTCAACAAAATATAATAAATATTCTCATTTAATTGGAGGAATATTGATGCTAATAATTGGAATTTTATTATTGATTAAACCGGAATGGTTAATGTTTAATTTCTAGAAAAGATTGCTTCTTTTCTTTTTTTCTGTTATAATACTTACTTGTTTGAGAGGGGTAAGGTATATGAAAAATAGAGATGTTATATTAGCTCAAAGAATTATTACGGGTAGTTATAATCCTTTAAGGAAGGCTTCCTATCATGATGCATCTTTTATTTACAAAATTACAAATGAAGATGTTGGTTCATATTTTAATTTATTAAAAGATAGAGAAAGGATATTTTCAATAACTGCTTCAGGTGATCAAATTTTAAATAGTATTTTAGCCGGAAGTAAAGATATAACAGCTTGTGATATTAGTCCTTTTCCAAATTATTTTTCGGCTTTGAAAATAGCAGCTGTAAAATCTCTATCATTAGAGGAATATCTAAATTTCTTTATATTAACTGATGAAGAAAAATTAGAATTTAGCGATAAATATTATGATAAATTAAGAGTTAATTTAGATTCAAAATCAGCTAAATTCTGGGATCATTTATTTGGTTTCTTTGATGGAGATGAAATATATAACTCATCACTTTTTTCGAGAGAAGTTTATACCTTAGATGGCTTTAGGAAGAGAAACCATTATATAGAAAAAGAAAATTATCAATTATTAAAAAGAAAAATAGATGATGTACATTTGAAATATGTTAATACTGATTTAGGAAGTTTTAAAGTCAAATTTACAGATTGTTATGACCTAGTAAATCTTTCAAGTATTTTATATTATGGTAGACTTAATAATCCAGATACTTACTTAAAACTTTTAGATAGTTTTAATCTAAGTGATGATGGAATTATTATTTCTTATTTATATGATGTTAATAAACATTTTAGAAATATCTATACTAGTGATAATTTTAGTTTTCAGAAATCTGATGATAGTGGAGTTATGGTCTATCAAAAGAAAAAATAAATATTTAATAAATAATGGTAATAGGGTATAATTAAAATATAATTTATAGTAATAGATATTTTAGAAATGATGGTGTTAGGGTAGTATGGATATATTTATTAAAGATGATGAAAATTTTTATAAAAACATCAAAAAATATAAGAATAAAAGTGTTTATTTAAAAAGTAATACAACTGATTTAGTAAAAAAACAAATAATAATAGCTTCCAATGAAAAAGATTTAGAAAAAAGATATTCTTATATTTATGATGTTGTTTGTACATATCTGGATAATGAATTTCAAAATAAAAATATTTGTTGTTTTGAGAATAATAGATGTATATCGGTAAGAAATAATGGTCATTGTAGAGAATCTTTAAATGGTTGTTGTTATGGTACTAAAAGAGGTCTATGTAAAAACTTTAAAAATGGGCATTGTACTATTAAATCTATTTCATGTAAATTATTTACTTGCAGATATTTAAAGAAACAAGGGGTTAAATATAGAGTAAATGATATTTTACTTCTAAAGTATTTTTTCAATATTAAGCAAAAATTCATTCTTCAAGATTCTATTTTTAAAGATAAAGATGAAATAATAAAACTACTACTTGAAAATAAATAAATCTCAACTAAAATTAGTTGAGATTTTTAATTATTGTTCTTTGAATGTTAAATTACCATCAGCTATTGGTAAATTAGCGTATGTAGCATCAGTTAAATTAATACTTCTTAAAGTAGCATCTGAATTTCTGATTTCAACCGTTTTACTATCAGTATCTAACTCTTCACCTTGTAATGCATCATCGAAGGTGTGTTCTCCATCAGATTTTGTTTGTTTAAAATAAACAGTTGGTGGATTTCCTGAGGTAGAATAGGGAACACTTTTTAATACAGCATTACCTTCTTCATCTGTAATTATTGGGTCTCCATAAACATTACCAACATAATCACATCTATAAAATACTGCTCCTTCTACAGGAACTCCAACATCTGTACCATCATCAGTTACATGTAATGTTAAAGTCCCAGATGCTTTAATAGTAAAATTATATGAAGTAGCTGCCTCCGTAATTTCTTGGGTAGCAGGATTTATAGTTGAATTATCATATCCTTCAACATCAGCTACTACATCATATGAACCATTGATTAATTCTTTACTACCTTTTCCATTAGTAATTGGAACTACATGTTCTTTTCCCATAAAGTTATTTCTCCTTTCTCTATTGGTAGACCTTTATAAACCTCATCAGTTAAATTGAATTCTATTTTACGAGATTTTTTTTGCCTTACTTGATATGGTATTAGTAAAGTATCTGGTGTTTTTCTATCTAAATATAAAACAAAACATCTTTTTTTAGGATATAAATGTTTAGAAATGATAACAATTTTATATATACCACAATATGTAATTTCTAAAGGAATATAGTTACTATTATTTATTTCCATACTTTTTAAAAGATGATTATTTTCATCATAGATAAATATTTTATAGTTACAAATATTAAGAAAATCACAAAATTTTAATTTAATTTTTCTCATTATAATTACTCCTATATTTATTGTGTGAAATTATATTTTTTAATAATAAGATTTACATTAGCAAAATCTATATTTGCAGTTGAACTATCACCAGTTATACCGCACCTTACATATAACGTCGTATTACCGTCGATTTTGGCAATTGTTGTTTCTGAGCAATCCATTCTTGAAGTTGTTCCAGCTTTAAGTTGGAAAGATAAATCTTGGACTACACTTCCTTTATCATTTGATAGATAAAATATTGCCCCATGATCTTGATCAACTCCTGATATTTGACCACATAAAGTAATTTCATAGTAACCATTTTCAGTAACTAAAAATTCTGTATCACTTAAAGTACTAAAATAGTTGTTGTCATTTGGAATACTTATTACTTCTTGGAAAGTCATAACCTTAGAATAATGAGCTTGAGCAAAACTTATAAATAAGATAGCATCATAACTAGTAGCTCCTAGTGAGGCTTCAGGCCCTGTTGGACCAATGTCTCCTTTTTCACACTTTGGTCCAATATCACCTTTTTCCCCTTGTTCACCTTTAGGTCCAGTAGGACCGATGGGGCCAATATCACCTTTTTCCCCTTGAGGACCTTGTAACCCAGTTTCACCCTTGTCACCCTTAGGCCCGATATCACCTTTTGGAATAACAAAATCTAGATAGTGTGTTAAATCAACTTTATTATCAATGACTTTAGCATCTTCATTTGGATTTGCTGTTTTAGTACTATTAACAATAAAAGTTTCTGTATCACCCTTAGATCCTTTTACATTACCAATATCAGACCAATCATTTAATTCTTGATTCCAAATATATAATTCACCATTAACTATGTAGGTATCACCATTATTACCAGTAGGATGATTCTTCTTTAACTCTTCTAAAGAATCATAACTTCCCATTATTTCAAGTCCTTTACCAGCAGGACCAGTAGGACCAATAGTTTGATTTGGATAAATTCCTGCTTTTATCAATTTTCTTCTAGTATTACTATTTTCTAGAACTTGTCTTATTTTATCTTCATAATTCATAGTGTTCATCCTTTCATTATAATTTATGAAAAATTTAAGTTTATGTATGTGGCAAAGTCTATTTAATAAAAATAATTATTAGACAAAATATATATAATTAAGGTATAATGTAGATAGTAAAAGGATAGGATTTATAAAGTAGGTGACGATATGAAATTGTTTTTATGTGGTGGAGAATGTGAACAACAAAAACCAAATGTTTATAAAAAATTAGATGAGGTTATTGATAATAGTAAACCAATCTTATATATTCCTTTGGCTATGAATCCTAAAAACTATTCTTATGATGGTTGTTTTGATTTTATTAAAGAGGAACTTGCAGATGTGAATGTTCCAAATATTGAGCTTGTAAAAAGTTTTGAAGAATTAGAATCTAAAAACTTTGATGATTATTCTGTTTTATATTTTGATGATGGTAATGAGTTTAGACTATTAGATGGATTAAAGAAGACAGAATGTTTTAAGAAACTAAGTGACTATATAGATAGAGATGGCGTTGTGTTTGGCTTTGGAGCAGGTTCAGAAGTATTGGGAAAGTCTATTAATACTTGTACTCATGCTACTACTAACGAGGTAGGTTTAAAAGATTTAGATGGACTTAACAAAATAAATGGTTTTGCTTTATTAAATCATTATATTGAAAGTGATAATCTACATTTATTAAAAACTTCTAGGTATGAAAAAATTCTTGTACTACCAGATGAAGATACTATATACATAGATAATGGTAAGTATGAGGTAATTGGAACAAAACCATTTTATATTTTTGATGATCGAGATTTTGTTGTTTATAATCAAAAAGTCAATAGACTTAGTAAGTATCAAAGTTTAAAAACACCAAAAGAATTGATGGAATTTATGGATAAAAATATATCATATGGTTGGATTGATGTTGATGGTGGAATGCATTTAAATAATCTTTCAAATTTAGAAGAAAATTATAAGACAGGTTCTATAAGCCAGATTCTAAATTCTGGTGTTGGAACGTGTATAGAACAAGCACAACTTATTAAAAACTTTTTTGATACTCATGGTTTTGAAAGTAAGTTATTTTGTTCAAAAGCACAAAATGAAGAAGATAAAAATAAAATGCGATGTTTTGTCCTTTTTAAAAATAATAATATTTGGTATCATTTTGAACATTCGGATCATAAAAGAAAAGGTATTCATCCATATATTGGTATAGATGATGCTTTAGATGACATAGTTGATGATAAGAATTTAGAATTAACAGAAATACCAGAAATACCAGCAAATTTAACATTTAAAGAATTTAACAAATTTGTAAATTCTTGCAATAGAAAAAGAAGTGTTAAATAACAAATATATAATTGATATCATACATTCGTTGATACAATAAAAGATAATCCTCATATTATATAATATGAGGTGTTTTTATGACAATTATTAATGATACTACTGTCGTTATCTATGATAGTGCAGAATTAAAAAAAACCTTAGAAGAAAACAATAATTATACATATATTTATTTTGGTAGTGATATAGTTCTAACTACTGGTATTAATATTTCTAGTTCTAAAACATCGGTTACTTTAGATGGTACTTATAATGGAGTAAAATACTTACTTGAGGATAAAAAAAGTACAAGTGCTTCTGATGTTATAACGGCGTCATCTGCTTCAATAAAAAAAGTTACTGTTAAGAATATGAGTATTACAGGATATAATTACTATGGAGTAATCTATGTTCCTGAAAATAATAACTATAAAGATATAGTTGTAGAATATAGCTATGTAGATTATGTTGGTCCTCAAATTAGTTATCATCCAACAGGACTTACAAGATTTATGGATTGTAATATCATTATTCAGGATAATTATGCATCGGGTAATGAGGTTAGTGAATGTAATAAAATTGAAATAGGTGGAAATACAATAATTACTCATAAATCAACAGGTAATTCGTCTTTTTGGTTTAGAAATGATAATCCATCTCTTACTATCTTGAAAGATTCTTTAGTTTATTTTACTAGTGAGAAAAGAGAGTTATTTTATGGAACAAATAATTTGACATTTACAATTTCAAAAAATGCAGAATTTAGTGTTATTACTAATTCTGGTATGGGTTATGGTACTTTTGGAACTGGTACTACAACGATAGAAGAGAATGCTAAATTCTATTTAAAACAACAAAGTCGTAATGGAAGCTATCCAACTTGGTATAGTTATGGAAAATTAACCTTAAATAACAATTCAACTCTAAGTATAATTAGTAATTATTCAAATATTACATCATCAAATTATAATTTATATTTTTCAGGAGCAAATGCAGGATTTATTTTAAATAATCCCCTAAAGGTAGTTTTATATAATACAGTGGCGAATGTTATTTATACTTCTGCAAGTATTCCATTTGAATTTAATTTTACAAGACTAAACTTATTTAATAATTCTATTACAATAAATGAAGAAATAACAAAAGCAAATCTTCCAACGTATGCTTGGTATAAGAATAGTGGAATAACAACTATTAAAGGAACTTTTACAAATAGCGCTACTAATATTAGTAGTAATAATTATACAGAGGAGGAGCTGGCAAATCTTCCGAGTCTTAGTAATTTTATCTTTTCAAATAAAAAGATTATGTCTGTAGGAGATTTTCAAATTCATGTAAATACTCTAACAGATACTGATACGGAGCTTGTTGGTCTAATGGATAATGATGCATCAATATTAATTGAATATAATGACGTATCATCAGTTATAAAGGCTTCATCTACAGGTAATTTTTCTTATTCATATGATGAGGCTTTACCAATTGGAACTGTTATTACTTTAACAGCAAAGTCTCAAAATGATTTAATTTATCATACGAAAGTAATTCAAATTATATATACAGGAGAGCTTATTTTAGATGAAGCTTCTAAATTGATTAATTTTGTATTTTCTCCAATAAGTATTGACCCTGTACTATGTCCTAGAAAAAATGATTTAGTAGTAGTAGTTACTGATTCAAGAGCAAATAGTACTAGTTGGAAATTGTATGCAGCTCTAGATCATGATTTAATATCATCTGATGGAAAAATCTTGAAAGACGCTATTGTATTTATAGATGAAGATGGAAATATAACAAACTTATCTACTACGCCAATTCTCGTCTACACTGGAGAAGGCAATGGTGGTAGTACTAAAGTTACTAATGTAAGTTTTAGTAAAAATAGGGGAATATTACTAAGAATATCAGATAGTATTGCTAACGGAGTAGAATATGAATCACTTATTTCTTGGTCTTTAGAAGAGTAAAAAAATCACAAAACTGTGATTTTTTTCTATGATTTTTTCTTAACTTGAAAAGTAATAGTTTTAGATTCAGAAACGGAAATATCTGATAGATTTATAGTTAATGTTCCAGAACCATCGTCATAAGTATAATCAGATTGTTCAGCAGCTTGTCCATCAATAGTAACGCTATTTTCTACAAAATCTACTAATGTTGTATTTAAGACATCTTTAACTTCTGGACTATTGTAAGGCTTTTCAGATTGGTTATTAATGATTACTGTATAAGTTAAATTTCCACTAGCCCAGTTTTGTTTATCACTGCTTTTAGTAATTGTAAGACCATCAATCATTGTTACAACAGAAACAGCAGATGTAATAGATGTTGGAACATCATTATAATTACCAACAGCAGTTACTGTATTATTTAATTCCTTTTCCATAGTATCCTCCCTTATAAATTATTGTATGTAAATTTCTAATTTTTGTTTATAAAACATGTAATAGAAGTATTGCTATGATATAATATTTATATAAGAAATAAGTAAGTGAGGTTTTTTATGAATTTAAATATATTTTTTGGAGTATATATATTAGTTTTTGCAATCGTCATATTTATTGTTTGGTATTTTCTTTATGTTAGAAAAAATAAAAAATATGTAAGATGTACAGAAAAAACTACTGGTAAAGTAGTTAGGTATTCAATAGTTAGATATAATGATATCAGTCTTCCTGTTGTTGAATATTTCATAGATGGAAAAAGTTATAATGCAGTGGGTCCGCATTTTAGAGGCGTTGTGAGATTTAGTTTTAGCTCTCCATTTAATAAAATTAAAACCGAGATAAAAAGTAACTTAACAACAAGGGAAGAGTTACCTGAAATATTAAAGTTAAATGTGAAAAGAAATAATCTAGTTAGTTATGAAATTTCACCATTACTTGATTTATATCCAATAGGAAGCAAAGTATTTGTTTATTATAATCCACTAAAGCCTAAAGAAAGTTATGTAGAAAGATTTTTGAAACCAAGTAAGTGGTTAAATCTTATTTTATTACTTGCGATAATACTTGTATGTTTATCAATATATGTTTTATTTTGGATGAAATAAATTGTTAAAAAGTAGTAGTTATAGTATAATTTTAGATGAGTATTAGAAAGTTAGGAGTAGTAAAATGTTAGAAAAATTAAAAGATAAATATGTTTTTTTTGATGTTGATGGTACATTATCAGAGTATAGATATAATGATATATTATACGGTGGAAAATGTCCTGAACTTGGTTGTCAATCTTTAGAAAATTATTTGTTTGGTGATTTATTTTATAAGGCAAGGCCACTTAAAACTATGCAGAGAATAGTAGAAAAATTAGATAGTGATAAAATTTTTGTATTAGGTTCAACTGTTACTAATAATGAAATAAATCAAAAGTATAAGTGGCTAGCTGAAAACTATCTAAATATAAAACAGGAAAATATTATTTTTATATGTTCTACGTCATTAAAACCAAATGTTATTCTAGAATATTCAAAATATTATAATATTCCTTTAGATAAAATGGTGTTTGTAGATGACAGGCTTGATGCTTTAAGAAAGGCCGAGGAACTTGGAATCACTGCTTATCATCCTAGTTCGTTTACCGAGTAATTAGGTAAATAATAATGAAAAGACTATTAAGAATAAGTTTTGATTTATCCCTGTTATCATTTATTCCAATTATATCTTGGTTTTTACTTGGAATAATAGTAGATAAAAATCTTATAAATATCTTTACATTAACATATCCATTACAGTTTATTTATTATATATTTAAATCAATATTTTCAACCGGTGCAAATATAAGTAAAGAAAAAGATAATAATAAAGATGCTGTAATGTCTGGCCTTTTTATAGGTAGTATTCTAGCAACTATCACCTTTACTTTAATAGCACTTAATGTTGATAATTATATAAATTTTATGAATATGGATGTTTCTATATATAGAACCTTTACAATTTATTCTATTTTTGAAATATACATAAGTTTGGAGTTTGCAATTATACTGAATAAGCTATATTATGAAGAAAAAAATGAATTAGCAAATAAATATTCTATAGTTTTTAATTTACTAAATTTCATACTATTAATTGGTACATCATTATTAACTAAAAATCAAACTATTATTGTATTAACAACATTAATCCCACTTATGATTTTTACTTTGTTTATAATGTTGAAAAACAGTGATAGTTTTAAATTAAAATTTAATTTATTTAAATGTATTAAATATGATTCAGTAGAATTATTTAATAATATTGCCTTTCTTTTAATATTTTTATTTGGTTTAAGTAATGCTTTAGTTTTTGGAGAAAAATATGCCTTGGCACTTACTTTTGTAGCACTTATAACTGATACACAATGGGATACTGCAGATGCTATAGTTACAGCCGCAACAATTGATATTAGTAAAAATAATTTTAATTATAAATATCATAGAAATAATGCTTATAAGTTATTGGGAATACTATTTTTAACAAGTCTATTTATGTTTGTTTGCTTATATGGATTTTATGATTTAGATTTTAAGATTACAATGATTTATTTTGGTTTTGAAATTGTTAATTTTATGATATATCCAATATATAGAATAAAAACTTGTTATTTACAATTAGAGTGGTCTTCTTTTAAAACTACATCAAATAAAGTTGTTGCATCTATTTTAAGAATGATGATATCACTACTAAAAACTCCGTTTTGTACTGGAATAGGGCAAGTATCTTCATCAATATACCAATTTATAACAGTAAGTTTATTTTTTAAACTTAGTTATAAAGTGGATAGGCAGGGAAAAGTAATATCTAGAAAGTAAAATAATTTATGTACAAATAACATATTATAAGATATAATGGCTTTAGGAGGAAGAAAGATATGAAGAGTAAGTTTTTAGCAGGAATAGCATGTTTATTAGTTCTAGTTTGTACTGTGGGATGTACAAATAAGAAAGAAAATACTACTACAAAAGATGATACTACAAAAACAGAAGAAAAGGAAAAGACTGTAAAGTCAAAATGTTCTTATTATAAGTGTTTATCAAAGATGTCTTTAGATAATACAATGGAAGAATTAAATGATATAGTTGGATTTGAAGCTACTAATCCTGAAGATACAACAAGTACTACATCAGAAAAATATGAATATGATTTCGGTGATGATAAAGTAATAACAGTTACTTTATATAATGATAAGATATCATCAATTAAGCTTGAGTATGATAGAAAAGAATTAAAAAATAGTAAAGTTACACTTGATAATCTATCAGATATTAAGGCTAGAATAAATGATGGAATTAGTTATGATGAATTCAAAAAAGCTGTTGGTGGTGTTGATGGAACTTTAATTGAACTTAGTAGTTGGAATAAATATGTTTGGGTAGCAGGAGATGGTAGTAGTTATATTACAGGTTCTTTTGGAAAAGATGGAAACTTAAAGTTCTTTAGTGGACTAGGTTTTAAGTAGAAAGACAAAAATGGTGAATAAAAGTATTCATCATTTTTTTGTTTAATAATGTCTTTTAATTAAGATTATACTATGATTATTAGTTGTTAATAATAATATTAAACTAAGAGTAATATTCAAATGTTAAGAAAATTTGCGCAACTTCCACTTGATATTGATAGATTTTAACTTCTTAAAATGATATGATTCTTTTTGAAAGGAGAAATAATATGAACTTAGGAAATAAAATATCTAGTTTGAGAAAGAAGAATAGTCTTTCTCAGGAGGAGCTAGCAGAAAAAGTTGGAGTAACACGACAAACAATATCAAAGTGGGAACTTGAAGAAACTACGCCAGATATTAATCAAGCAAAAATGCTTTCTAAAATATTTAAAGTTAGTTTAGATGAACTTTGTAATAATGATATTAATAATATTTTAGTAGAAAAAGTTAGTAATACCGAGAAATTAGCAGGAATTATAATTAAAATTCTAAAATTGTTTGGAATTTTATTATTAATATTTCTTGTTATTTGTATAGCTATGTTTATTTTCTTTAACAGAATTAATAAAGACAATAATAAGGTAGTTGGAAAGTACTCGTTAACATGCAAATTAGATAATGATGAATATTTATATGAAGTTGAGTATAATAAAAATTTTCAAATTATATATGGTGGAGGAGATGCTTGGATTACAAATCATATTGATGTAGAAAAATATGAAGATGCTAATCAAGTAGTTGCACATATTGAAGATTACTTTAAAGATCATAATGGTTCTTGTTTTCAAAATAAATAAAAAATAGTAGTAAAAGATTAAGTCTAATACTACTTTTTTTGTTTATATTTACTCTTCAATACTAAAATAAATAGTTGCAAAATATTCTTCATTTATTTCTAAGGCATTATCAGTAAGGTCTAGCAATGGGCCTTTTTCAGTTGACCAATTTAGTTCTTTAAAACTTACAAGACCTTCATTATTACTTCCTGTATAAACAAGAGTAGGGGTGGTAGTTAAAGTTATAATTTCGCCATCAAACTTTTTAAATACTAAAGCATCGTCTAATATAAATCCATTAGTTGAGGTTAATGGATTGTCTATATAAGCATATAATTTCCAGTCAGAACTAGTTAATCTACTATCAACTATTTTGGTTTTTAATTCATTTGCTTTTGGAAAGATTTTACTATTATTTATAGGAGTAAAAGCAAAGTTAATTGTAGGATTTGCATCAAGAAGTGTTAATTCACCTGTAAATGGAGTAGTGATAGTTCTTGTACCATAAATAAAACTTCCTGCTGTATTAGCAGTTATTTCTATTTTTGTATTATCTGTTATAGAAGATGAAATGTTGTATTCAAAGAAACCATTATCATCAGCACTTACTATTTGGATATTACTATCATATCTGATTAAGACATCTGCAAAACTATTAGTATGACCACTGATTGTATTTTTTACTGAATTAATTGGATGGATATTCATAAGAGTTTTACCAATAGAAAGTTGTTTTCTACCTTGAAATTTAAAATTACCGACATCAGGCATATTTTTTAATTCTGCAGGTGTTAAATTATAATTTGTAATAGCGGTTAATGATGAAGTTATGGTTCCTTCTATTTTAAGTAAATTATTTTCTTTGTACCAAGAATAATCTGGCAAGTTATTAATATCACCTGCGGCTGAAAGTTCTTTTGAATCTTGCCACATATTAATCCTTGAACAACTTATACTAAAAGTTAAGGGATTATCTGTATATATAACATTAGAATTTTTGGTATACATTGTAAGATTTTTAGGATTATATAAATTAAGTTTACAATCAGTACCTTTGAAATGAATATTATAATTATCACTAGGAGTATTACTATAGGAATTTATTACTTGTAGTTCTGAATCTTCCTTCATCGTTAAAGTTCCAAAAATGGCCCACATAGGGATTCTTTGATGGCTTTTTTCAAGAAAGATAAATGATGCTCTTTCATCAATTAAAACATTATTTGCTCCATAATCTGCTAATGGTGCAAATCCATTTCCTGTAGTTAAAAGTAGTTTAGTATCATGAAGAATTGTAAAGTTTAATTTATTTGTACCGGTCATAAGCTCTTTATTGTCAGTTGATAAGATAATATCACTTTTACATAGAAATATAATAGAGGGATTTATCGAGTCACTTCTAAATGTAAATAAGGAAAAATCAGTTGAATTACTCGAAATATTAGTTTTTCCACCTATTATAATACGTTCAGCTTCACATACTTCTTGGGCTGATGTTTCATCAGTATCTTCAATAGTGATTGTCGAATTATTTATTTTTACATATCCATAGGGATTAAATGATAATTTTGTTCCATTAAATGTAACATTATCATAAATAGTTACTATTTCATCGTAACTGTCTGCCTCAGGTACACAAACAATGCCATATATGTTTGAATTTATTATTTTAACATTTCTTATTTGAACTTCTTTTGTAAGAGCAGTAGTAACAATAGTATCAATATCTTCTTTACTATTCATACCTGTTAGAGTATGCATAATATTTTGGTATGTTCCATTAATAACTACTTTACTTTTATTTGAATTGATAGAAATACCACTTTTTAAAGTAATATCATTATCTAAATAGATATACTCATAACCATTATTATTTTCTAAAGCTTCTTTTAATTCACTACTTGTAGATACAGAAACTGTTTTATCATTTATTTTGTTCATAAAATCACTATCCTTTAAAATAATATATGTATGATTAATTGTTTGAATAATGATGTTTAAATGAGAATACGTGAAAGTATTTTACTATTTATACATCTATACAAAAAAGGATTTAATTGTAACTGGATAGAAGTTTATATATTTTGATACTTCTTTTTCTATTGAAGTGATATTTTGATTTTTTGTTTTTTATTGTATACTAGTATAAGTAGAATTAATCTTTTTTATGATAGGTGGTAGTAACATGAAAGTAAATAAAAAACCAGTTATTGGTGTAGTTTTAAAACATTTTTTAAAATCTGAAATAAGACCTAATATGTTTGTAAGAGATGAAATAAAACAAGCCATTTTTGATAATGGTGGTATAGCAATCGGAATAATTTTACCAAAAGATGAAAAGTTAGATGTTGCAGATAAATGGGAAAATAACCTTAATGATGCCGAATATGAAAATTTAATTTCTCAAATAAAATTATGTGATGGAATATTATTTCAAGGTGGTGCAGCTTGTGATAACTATGAAATGATAGTGGCCAAATATTGTTATGATAATAATATACCAACTCTTGGAATTTGCTGTGGTCAAAATGTTATGGTTAGATCTTTAGGTGGAACAACTAAATTAATAGAAAATCCTTTAAAACATAATTCCGATGAGTTATATGTTCATTCTGTAAAAATAATAGATAATACAAAATTTTCTAAAATTATAGAAAAAGATAAAATTATGGTTAATTCTAGACATAAAAAGACTGTAGATACACATCCTGATTTAGTAGTAAATTGTATATGTGATGATGGATATATTGATGGGGTGGAAGCTTTAAATAAAACTTTTTATATGGCATTTAGATTCCATCCAGAGAGTTTATATAAAATTGATGAAAACCACAATAAAATATTTAAAGAGTTTATAAAAATATGCAGTGGAGTAACTAATGAAAAAGATATTTAACAAAAATATACTTAGGACATTTATATTTGTTTTACCATATATATTGGTAGAATTTACAAATACTTTATTAGTGACTATAGATAAGTCAATGTCAAATTCTATAGGCAAAACTGCTATAATTGTCTTTTCTTCTTTTTTTACTTTAAATTGGGCAATTAATACTATCCAAGCATGTATAAGTAATGCTCATGCAATAGTATTGGCACGTGATAAGAAAAACTATAAGAAAATTAATAGTTCTGCTATGCTATTAGAATTAATTGGTTCTATAATAATTTCAATATTTATTTTTGTATTTTCAAATCAAATAACATATATCTATAATTTAGAAAATAATGCAAGAGAAATATTAACTATAATATTAAGACTAAAGGCCATTCAGTTACCATTACTTGCAATTGGATATGTTCCTAAAAATATATTAAAAATAAATAACAAAACAAATAAAATTTGGATTACAACTGTTATTTCATCTTTGATAAATATAACGGGTGATTATATAAGTATAAAGTTAGGATATAATGAAGTTGGAATATATGTTGCAACAATAATCTCTCAACTTGTAAATACGATACTATTATTAATATTTTCTAAATATAAGTTTTGTACCATTAGTTTTTGTTATATAAAACAAATAATGTGTTTTGCAAAAGATTTAATATTTAATAAAATTATTCAAAGAATTGTTAATATTTATTACACTAGTGTAGCAAGTTCCTTTGGTACTGATATTTATGCTATTCATTGTGTTTGTGGAACAATAGTTGATACATTGTGTGAAATAATAGAAGGGTATTATTCAGGTTTATTAATTGAATATTCAAATGATATTGATAATAAAGTAGTTAATTTACTTAAAAAAGTTGATACTATTGAATTATATGGAAATATTTTTGCATTAATATTTATTCCTGTATTTATATATCCATTATGGTTACTTCTTGGAAAGAATATTCCATGGAGTGACTGTAATCCTTATATATGGATATATTCAATAGAATTTATAGCAGAGGTAGCTGGATGCAATTATAGGGCATATTTATCTGCTAACAAAAATACTAAAGCTATTAGTATGATGGCTTTTATAGGTGGAATTTGTGTAAGAGTTCCTTTATGTTATATGATTCAAATGTATAATATTGGTATAATTGGGTTATCCTTTGTTTGTGGTATTGATCGAATTGTCAGAGCTATATATTTAAGAACATATATTCACTTTAATAGGAAAAAATTGTTTGTATGATAAAAAACATATCTAATGTTTTAAAAATTCAGGATGTAATTTATGGAACATATTATGAAATTATATGAATCTAATTAGGTACAATTGGATTTTATACTAATTCGATATGGGGAATGGAAATATTAAAGAAGGCTATAATCCAAATATTTTCTGGAATTATTGCGCCAATCAGTTTATTTCCTTTGTGGTTTCAGGAACTATCAAAATTATTACCATTTAAGGAACTAATATATACACCAATAAATATATGGTTAGGTTAGGTGTCTTATAATGAAATTATGTTTATAATAATTAAACAAACATTATGGAGAATTATTCTTTATATTATAGCAAAATTATTCTTTAATCATGCAGTAAAGAAATTAACAATTAATGGAGGGTAATATGAGAAAAATATTGGATAATATTAGTTTATATTTTTCATTTTTGAAAGTATCTTTAAAAGAAATACTTATATATATAATAGATTGTGTTGTTGGAATTTTTTCTCAACTTGTTGTACAACTTGTAAGTTTAATCTTTATCTTTGTGGTATTCCGACATACTGAAAATATAGAAGGATGGAATTTTTATCAAATACTATTATTATATGGAGTTACTAGAATACCAATAGGGATAGCAGGATATTGCTTTGATGGTCTATATGATATTGGACCTAAATATATAAAAAATGGTGATTTTGATAAAATTCTTTTAAGACCCGTTCATCCTTTAATATCCATAATGGTAATTCAAGGGAATTTGTATCGATAGCTGATTTATTCATAGGATTTGGAATAACTATTTGGATGCTAATCAAACTAACTGTTCCAATTACTGCATTGTTGATTATTAAAATAGTATTTTTTAGTATAGTAGGTGCATTTATTGTTGGAGCGATTAATACAATATTTAGTATTTCATCATTTTGGACTTATAGATCAAATGAGGTGATATGGTCATTTTATAAAATGTATACTTTTACAGAGTATCCAATAACAATATATAATAAATTTATAAGATTTCTAATTACTGTGCTATTACCATTTGCATTTGTTGCGATTGTATTATGGATAATTGCTATTAAATTATGGAATTTAGCTTTAAATAAATATAGAAGTACTGGAACATAATATTCATTTTTATAATTTGATTTTATTAACCATAATCTTCTTGCACACTTATCCACAATTGATATTAAATGAGTTTTGCTCATTCTTTTTCTTAGTATTGAATTTATTTCTAAGTGTCTTGGTTACTCTCTTTTATCTATATATTTTGACCTTAAACTAATGAGTAATACTGTTTTATTATCTAAATTCCATTTGGCATGTGTCATCATTCTACCTTTTATTTTATTTTTTCTTCATTAATCTAATGTTAAGCATAAAGATACATACTTCTATTGAGCTATTTCTTCTATCATAATGTGTATATAGATATTTGATAAATATTTTATATTTTTATCTTTCTTTTTTTCTGTTAATTGTGTATAATTCATATGTGAGTCATCCTGGTTGGGTGGGTTCTTTTATTGTATTAAAAAAAACACACCTTTGTGGTGAGGTTCAAATCTTGATTTAGGTTTTATTTTTTGAACATATCAACTCTAATTGGTAAGTCTTTTGCTTTTAGAGCTGTTTCTTCATTAAATAAGTCTTTTGCTTTAATATTAAATGATTGGGCAATAAAATCTATATTTTTACATGTTAAATTGGCACACCCGTTTTCTATTGTACTTATATATGCCATCTTGAATTTAGTTTTATTAGCATATTGTTCTTGAGTCATATTATTTTGATATCTGTACCATTTAGTATTTAATCCAACTAACTCCATTGAAGTCATATTTAACACCTCCTAATCATATATGAATTGTTAAGTTAAATTTTATCTATATATAAATTATAAAGTTTAAGTATTAGAAAATTAACTCCATTATAAATTAATAATATAAAACTTATTAAGATATATTGTATAAAAAATAAAAATAGTGTATTATTATGATAGGAAGGAGTGATTAGTTATGGAAAGCAATAAAAAAATAACATTGCCAATTAAAATAATTATAATTGGTTGCATAATTGGTTTAGTCGTTGCTGGTATTGGCGGATTTAAACAATTTGATTCTAAAAGAATTAATGAAGAAAGAAAAAAGGCAGCTCAAAAACAATCTCAGCTAGCAATAGATAAAGCAAATGCTAGATTAAAGGAAATAGGACAAGAATATTATCCCTTAAAAGAACAATATGAGAAAAAGCAACAAGAATGTGATGCAATGAACATGAGAGATTCAGATTGGTTTGAAAAACATTCTAAATGTCAAAGAGAGTCAAGAAAATTAAATTCAAGAATGAATTCCTTAGAAATGGAAGATTCAGCAATAAAAAACAAGGACTATACAGTATATTATGATTTGGTTAAACCAATGTCTTACCAAATATTCTATATAATTGGTGCTTCTATTGCAGGTTTAGCTTTACTTGGTGCGTTTATTATATATTTAGTAAAAGGTAAAAAAAGTTATTAAAAAATGAAGAAGCATTGGAATGATATATTCCTTTGCTTTTTTAGAAAGGAGAACAAATATGCAAAATAGTGAATATTTTAATGAAGAAAAGTACCAACAAAATAATGCAAAGGTAAAAAAAGTTGGAAAGATTCTTTTAATTGTGGGTATAGTAATTTTAGTATTAAGTTTTATATTAACAACTGTAGCTTTTCTTGTATTTGGAAACTCTGCTATTAGTGGAGTTAGTTCATTTGGAACAGGAAATGAAATAAATACAATTAGACATACTGCAAGTGGTGCATTCGGTAGTATTGGTTTATTTGCATTAGGTGGTTTTATGGGAACTCTTGGTTTTATTTTAACTGGTGCTGGTGCAATTGTAATGTATATTGCTCATAGAAGAGCAATTACAGTCTATACAACACAACAAGTTATACCAGTTGCTCAAGAAGGAATTGAAAAAATTACTCCTACTGTTGCAAATGCTGCTGGTTCTATTGCAAAAAGTATTAGTCAAGGTATTCAAGAAGGAAAACAAAATACAAATAGTAAAGAATAGTTAAAAAATAAATGTTTGAGAATGATAATAATTCATATTTTTGACTCCCATCAATAAGCAATAGCTCTAATGAAATAACAAGTCATAGTACTATTATAGGACATACAGCTGTTATTTATAACTCTGATGGATCTGTAACACATAGCTTTACAAGTTAAGATGGTTACAATTAGTAATCTTCTTTTTCTTTGTTCTTTAATATTATTATTATCTAAAAAATCATCTTGATACATTTCATTAACAACATCAGTATATTTACTATCTTTATCATGTCAATAATCATCTTACCATGAATGAAGGTTATTATTTTATTAAATTTACTTTTCTAATATTCCAAAAATTATTTTAAATCTTTTATTTTAGATCTTAAGAATGATATTTTATCTCTTTTTCTTTAATTAGAAAAAGTAAGAGTACTTCTAACTACCATTACTACTCATATTTACTTTTGTTTGTCTATATTAATTTTATCATTTCTTGGTCAAAATTCCATCTTCACAAATGATGTAGATAATTTACAACTTAACGATTTGATATATAAAATATCAATCACTAATATTAGTTTATTATAAATTTGAATTTATGTTTCGAAAAAATAAAGATTTTTTTATAAAATTAATGTAAGATGTTTAGAGTGGCTGAATTAAAAATTTCGTATGATGGACATTTTGTATTAATTATAGAAATAAAAAAACAATTATTAAATGATAAAGAATTTTATTTAGGATTAGAATTTTTAAGGTAGGAAAGATATGGAGTATAGATATGAACGAACAAAATTTAATAAATTATTTCCGTGGTTTGTAGGATTATCTGGGGATTTATTGTTTGGGGTTGCAATAGATATATTATTTCTAACAATAGTTAAAAAGTTTACAGCTTCACAAATTGTATCTTTAACGTCTATATCATTGATAACTTGTATATTACTCTAAGTACCTTTGCTTAACATAATCAAAAGGATAGGAAATACAAAGTTTGTAAGATTAGGATCATTATTACTTTTAATATCAAGTGTTTTACTAACATTTGGTGCAAATTATATTACGATGGTAATAGGAAAAATATTGTATGAAGTTGCTTTAACATTTCAAAACATAGAAATCATTATGGATATATATTAGAAAGTGGGCAATTACATCCTAAAATAGTTAAAGAAATGATTGATTTTGATTCAACTATTGTTGTATGTCTTGGACTTGGTAATTTAAATGTAGATGAAATGGTAGAACTTTGTATTGAACACGATATTGAATTTGGATTATCAAGAGAATATCTAAAAAAACACGCTATTGATTGGTATTCTGCTAATGAAATGCTAAAAAAAGAGTGCCCTAAATATGGAATTAAATATTATGATACATCAGAAAATAGAATATAAACTTTAAATAATATTATGAGTGAAATAGAAAAATGTAATTAGTGGAGATAGCACCATGAATCATATAGTAGAATTGGCAAATATAAGTGATATAAATTCCATTTCATCCTAAGTCCGAATTTGAAGAAGCAACAAATAATAAAAATTATTACATTATAAAAAATGACAAAACAATTACAGAATTTGAGTTTATCACTCATATTTTTTTCTTTTTAATTATTTTAATCATATTACATCACACTTTTCTTTGCAATAACGCGCAAAAAAGTCAACTATTATTAGTTGACTTAATCATTAATGTCACATTGGTGCGACGATTTTATCTTATGGAGCGAATAAACAACAAGTTACGAACCAAGTTCCCTTTCTAAAAATATTATATATGTATTGTTATTAAATTCCAATAGGCATATGGAAAAAAATACGTTTATATAGTATAATTTTTATAGTTTAAAATTAGTAAAAGTTAGGAAGTTATATATGAAAATAGGAATAGATATAGACAATGTAATATCAAATTTTAACGATACTTTATTAAATGAATATTTGCTACATGACAAAGAATTAAGAAATTCAGGTATTATAAATAAAAATGCTGAATATATCAGAAGAGGGATGTTTGATTGGAGCGGGGACGAAGAAATCACTTTTTATAAAAATAATATAGAAAAAATAGTAAAAAAACTAGGTGTTATTGAAGGAGCTAAAGAATACATAGATAAGCTTCATGATGATGGTCATATTATTTGTATTATCACAGGAAGAGATAATGGAGAATATACAGAGCCATATAATATGACAAAAAAGTGGCTTGAAGATAATAATATTTATTATGATAACTTGATTTTAACAGATGC
>CAKOXP010000005.1 GCA_934130175.1 uncultured Bacilli bacterium | reverse complement strand
GTAAACAATTCAGGATGGTTTTTATATTCATCACTATTAATTATTTCTTGGATATCTTCTAATTTTGCATGTGCTAACGTTGTTGATGTAAACAATTCAGGATGGTTTTTATATTCATCACTATTAATTATTTCTTGGATATCTTCTAATTTTGCATGTGCTAATGTTTCTGATGTAAACAATTCAGGATGGTTTTTATATTCATCACTATTAATTATTTTTTGGATATCTTCTAATTTTGTTTTTGCTAATGTTGTTGAAGTAAATAACTCGGGATAGTCTTTAAATTCATCACTCTTGATTATCTCTTGGACGTTTTCTAATTTTGTATATCCAAATGAAATGGAAATAACAATTGCTAAGTTATACTCTTGTTTCAAGCCTAATTTTTCTACAGAATCAATTATATCAATAGAACATGCTAATATCGAAGGATTAGTCTTTATTGCAGCTATTCCATATCTTCCTTCAACATAATTATAAGTTTGAATTAGTTGGTTAGGATCAGTACTTAACACATGTAAACATGACTCTATACTTGAAAAGGAGATTTTTTATTTTTTTAAAAAGTCGGCATTATCCTTTATATTATCTGTATTTCTATACAGAATACTTGGACATTTTTCAATATTACTTGGTGATAGTTTTAAACTATTAATAAGATAATCTAAGGTTCTATCTATTTCATTAAATTCTCCATAAGATAGTATATTATTATTATTATTATCTACTAATTTTTCTTTTGAGATATTATACTTGTTACATAATATTTCTAAAGTATGTTCCCCTATCATAGTTAGTCACCTCACAATACCAATATAATAATGTTTAATTTACTTTTATTAAAAATATAATCTAATTCTTTTTCACTTTAGTGAATCCACTTGGTTCATTATAAGATCCATCTTCATTATACTTTTTACTTACTCCACACCCTCCAAAGTAAGAATTGTTTCTTAAATCCGGACTACTATTATTAACTATATGAATAATATCCTGGTCAAACATATTTGATAGTTTTCCAACAGATTTTTTTCCCATTGCAATACTAACTCCACATTCATATTGAAGTCTAGCATCAAGTCCATACACTTTTTCAATTTCATTTGCAATCTTATCTGTTTCTTCATAGATATCATTTACTTTTCTCATACCCATACCATAAAAATCAATTTCTTTATTTTTTTCCATAACTCACATACTCCTAACTGTTTTTCTTAGTACTATACTCTATATTACCTACAATTTCAAGCAAATTCTAGTATTTTACCTACAAATAAGTTATAATGTAATTGGTGATACTATGTACGTTATAGATAAAAATGTATCTAATGAAATTATTATTAAAAATTCAAGATTTATTACTTTTTTATTCAAAGTTGAAACCAAAAACGAAATTGAAAATAAATTAGAATTAATCAAGAAAGACCATCCTAAAGCAACTCATTATTGCTACGCATATATTACAAGCAAATTTAAAAAGTCAAGTGATGATGGAGAACCAGGTGGAACTGCGGGAATTCCTATTTTAAATGTTTTAGAAAAAGAAAAATTAACTAATGTTTTAGCTATTGTTGTAAGATATTTTGGTGGTATAAAACTAGGTGCGGGTGGCTTAGTTAGAGCGTATTCAAAAAGTATTACTGAGGCTCTTTCAAAAATAAATTATATTTCATTAGTAGATGGATATTTAATAGAACTAACATTTGATTATAAGAATCAAAAAAATATTGATAAATATTTGAAAAATTCTATTATTATAGAACAATCATTTAAAGAAAAAATATATTATAAAGTTCTAATAAAAAAAGAACTCTTAGAAAGTTTGAGTTCCTATAATCCGAATATTATTAAGGAAAGTTTAATAGAGGAATGTGATTGATTATCTTTATCTTAAGTAATCATCATATCCTTTTTCTTTTGCAATTTTCTTAAGTTTTCTTAAAGCCTTTTTTTCGTCCATTCTAATACTTTCTCTTCCAACATTTAAGATTTCACCAATCTTTTTTCGTGATAGTTCACCATCTGTATAAAAACCATATCTATATAAAAGAACTTCTTTTTCTCTTTCTTTTAGCCCAGCAGTTTCTAATAGATTTCTAACATCAGCAATCATATTTTTTTCCATTAATGTATCTTCTACTGAAGTATCATTAGGAATATAGTCTCCCATTTCTTTTTCTTCGTTATCAACATCTATTTTTTCATTTAAGCTACTAACATTTTTAATAAGACTACCTATAAAATTAGTTTTTTCAAGACTCCAACCCAACTCTTTTGAGATTTCTTCATCTGTTACTTCTTTTGCTAGAAGATTACTTAAACTTTTTTTCTTTTCATTATATTCTCTTATTTGTGGATATAAATGCTTTTTTATTTTAATTAATCTATTATCTCTTAAATATGCTTTTATTTCTTTTTCTATCCAGAAAACAGCCCAGGATGAAAACTTATTGTCTTTTTCCATATCAAAACTATCAAGAGCTTCCATTAAACCAACATTACCTTGTTGAATCAATTCTGCTAATAAATCAATATCTTTTGTATAATGGCTTGCTGTCGCAACAACTAATCTTAAATTATGTTCAATAAATTCCTTTTTTAGGCTTTCTTTTAAAGCTGGTGAACTAGATTTGATTCTTTGTAAGAAGTCCTTTTCCTCTTCTTTTGTAAATACCTTTTTATCTAATGATTTTATATATCTTGAAGTAGGATTATTTTCCTGTAAGTAATTATTATCTTTCATAAATATTACACCCCTCCTCGATTAGGCATATTATACTACAAAATGCCTTATTTTTCAAGATTTTTAAGTAATTAAGAAAAAGCGATATACCTTTATTGTACATCGCTCCATATATTAATACTTATTAACAAATTCTTTGATTCCATTAATTGAATTTAATTTTCCTGTATCTATTATTTTAATAGCATCATCTTTCGTTATAACTTTACAATCTAAATATGTTTTCATGATATCTAGATTAACTTTTGTAATTTTATCTTCTCCTTCACCAACTACACTTGTAATATTAAAAACATTAAATATAGCATCATCAACACCATCTAAGGTTGATGATAAAATTGGAGTATCATTAAGCATTTTATTTACAAGTTTAGATTTGGAAAACATCTCTACATTTCTTAGTGGCACAGATAAAATCAAAATTATTATAAACATCACTACATATCCTTCTAATAATCCTACTATAAAGCCACCTATTTTAGATGGTATATCAAGAATTACTGTTAAATCTATTAATTTTTGAACTATTCCAGTTAATTTTAAAATAAGAGCAAAAATACTAAACAAAACTGACGCTATTAAAACAAATGCGATCAACTGATAGATTAAAATATTTAGAGTAATATAACCATCAAACTTAAAGAATGGACATACCTTACATAGAAATAATCCTATCCCATTTTTCATTTTAAAGGCAATAATATAAATAAGAATTGTTCCAATTAAGTTAATTCCTGATTTTAACAATCCTTGTTTAAGTCCTGTAACTCCTGACAATAAAATCAAAAGAATAATTACAATATCAAATATATTCATTTTCTATCACACTCCTACTATAATTATAACTTAAAATTTAAAAATATGCTATAATAAATTAGAGGTGAAAAAATGAACGTAGTAATTAAGGTTAATGATGAAGTTAAACAAAAGATGATTGAATATTATAAAGATAAAAAACGTGATAAAGTAATCCCATATGTAGTTTTTCAAGCACAAGATGAAGATACAGTTATTACTATGTATGAATCTGGTAAAGTTATGTTTCAAGGAACTTCTGCAGATGTTGATGCATCAATGTGGGGAATAGTTTCCGAACAATCAAAAGAAAAAAATACAGATAACTCTAAAAACATTTACCATAACTGTTCTTCTGTTGGTTCTGATGAAGTTGGAACTGGTGACTATTTTGGACCAATTGTTGTTACCGCATCATACGTAAGAATAGAAGATGTTCCCTTCCTAGAAAAACTTGGTGTTACTGATTCTAAAAAGCTAACTGATGAAAAAATAAAAAAAATCGCTCCTGAGATTGCTAAAAAAATTAAATATAGAAGTATTATTTTAAGTAATAGAGAGTACAATGAAAAATATACTAAAGATGTAAATATGAATAAGATTAAATCAATTATGCATAATAAAGTTTTATATAAATTAATTCATGAGGAAAATCCTAAATACGATTATATTATAATTGATGAATTTGCTAAAGAAAAAAGATACTATGAATATTTAAATGGAATTAATGATATTCAAAGAGGTATTACTTTTATGACTAAAGCAGAAGATAAAAATTTAGCGGTTGCGGCATCTTCTATTATAAGCCGTTATATTTTCTTAAAAGAATTTGATAAATTATGTGATGAAGTTTCACTACCTTTATTAAAAGGAGCTTCTAAAGATGTTGATAAGATTGGTGAAGAATTAGTTGAAAAATATGGTGAAGAAAAACTAAAAGATGTTGCTAAACTAAATTTCAAAAACACTGAAAGAATTCTTCATACAATGATATATTAAAAGAGTTTACAAAATTAATTGTAAACTCTTTTTCTATTTTCTTTCTAATTTAACAAAATTATACTCTTCATTACTATTTAATTTGAAAGTAAATCTATATTTTTCAAAGTCTTTATAGTTGTCTTTTGTGATAATTTGTTCATCAATATTTCTAACAGTTTTATATGGAACTTCTGTATCTGAAATATCTTTAGATACAGTATTATATATACTTACTCTTTCATCATCAACAGGTAATGACATTCCAAAATATACATCTATAAACGCTTCATCACCTTTTTTTACATAATTTGTTTTATATGAGAAAATATCTCCAGCTGATGTTCCTCCACATTCAGAACTAACATAATATACTTGATTTGTTTTATCATAAATAAACATTGGACAAGTATTATTAGAACTATTGTAATTTATCTCATCTAATCCAAATAGACTATTATACTTTTCTTTAACAGCACTAACCTTTATTTGTTTTAAAGTTTCAGTTCCTGTAGTTTTTAAAAATTCCCATTCACTTGGTAAATCCATATTTTTTTGTTCAACTGAAACTGGTGTATAGTTATTTTGAGAACTTTTTAAAACAATTGTTAATTTATCTTCATTTGTTAAAGTCTCTTTTTTCAAAGAATCATAATTAAAATAATATCTATTTAGACTATAATAATCATAACCTTCAGTTTCATCCAAGAATGTAATTTCATCTATTTTTTTACTAAGGCTTTTTTTAAGATCTATATTTGTAATTTCTGTCTCTTTATTTTTATCTGTTGTTTTTTCATCTGCTTTATCTTCTACATTATTTTTATTATTAAATATTATCTCTTTATCGTATAATATATAGAAAACTAAACCAAATATTATTAAAAATAAAAATACTATTAAAATGACTGACCCCTTACTTTTTTTCTTCACTTCTAATTTTTCCTCTTCCATTTATATTTCACCTCTAGTTTTATTCTAACACAATAAAGAATTATTATTTAAAAAAAAGAACAAGTATTTTTTACTTGTCATTTTTCTTTGTAAACTTGTCAAATTTCTCTATAACTGTATCATCTAAATCAGTTTTAGCTAAAGCTTCAATTAATTTCTTTTGCTCACGTGATAACTTTTTAGGAGTAACGACATTTAAAATAATATACATATTTCCTTTAGTTCTTCTACTCTTGTTATCAATACCTTTACCCTTAATACGTTGTTTATCATTAGAATCACTACCAGCTGGTATTGTTAATTTTACATTACCATATAAAGTAGGAATATCTTTTTTACAACCTAATATTGCTTCTGTTATTGTGATTGGAACAGTTAAATAAATATCGTCCCCATCTCTTTTAAAATATTCATGCTCACTTACTTGGAATTCTAAATACAAGTCTCCATTTGGTCCACCATTACTTCCAGGATTACCTTTTCCTGAAACGCGAAGTCTATCGCCTGTATCAATTCCTGCTGGAACATTAACAGTGATTGTTTTATTTTTCTTAACTTTACCTTTACCACGACAAGTACTACATTTTGATTCATATGTCTTACCTGTTCCACCACAAGATGGACAAGTAGTTTTAGACATAAATGATCCTAAAATAGTATGTTGTTCAGAAGTTATTGTACCGCTACCATGACACCTATCACAGGTTGATTCACCGTGGCCGCCCTTTCCGCCACAATCACTACAATCTTCAACAACATCAATATTTATATCTTTTTCACAACCATAAACAGCCTCTTCAAAGGTAAGTTTCACACCCATTAATAAGTCCGAACCACGTGTTGCTCTACTACGAGATGATGAGGAAGATGAGAATCCTCCAAAACCACCTCCAAATATATTATCAAAGATATCACCAAAATCAAAATCACTAGCGTCAAATCCAGCACCACCAAATCCAGAAAAACCTCCACCAGCAGAACCTGACACACCAGCATGACCATATTGATCATACATTTTACGTTTTTGTTCATCAGATAAAACTTCATAAGCTTCTTGAGCTTCCTTAAACTTTTCAGCTGCATCTGGATTATCTTTATTTAAATCCGGATGATATTGCTTAGCTTTCTTACGAAAAGCACTTTTTATCTCATCTTTAGTTGCACTTTTAGAGACTCCAAGCACTTCATAATAGTCTCTTTTATCCATTTGTATCTACTCCTTTTCTCCTACTATAGTAATATTTTTTATCAGCAACGATGGAGAACCACAGTTTATATTCATCATTTCTAAATCGTTACCAATATCTACTACATTAGTAAATATTTCAAATATATCAGATGATAAAACAATCATATTAATTCTTTTATCTTTTTTACCATTTTTTACTAAGTACCCACTAGATTGTACAGAGATACTACCTGTACTTGTATTAATACCAGAATGTAAACCTGTAATGTCATCTATAATAATACCATCATTTAGTTCTTCTACTAATTCATCAAAGTTTTTAACTAATGGTTTAACATATAAATTACGTACTCCAAAACTATTACCAGTTGACTCAACGCCGTCTTTTAAGGCCGTTTTTCTATTATATAACTTTGTAATAAATTTCCCATCTTTAATTATTTCTTTGTAATTTGTTTTACTACCCTCATCATCAAATAAACATGTACCTAATAATTTTTCATTAGTAGGATCTTCAACAATAGTAATTTTATCTGAAAAAACTTTAGAATCAAATTTATCAACTAATGGAGATATTTTCTTATTTATACTATCAGCAGAAAACATATTTGAAAAAACATTAAGTAATCTTGATGCACAATTATTTGTTAAAATTATATTATATTTAGATGTTACAATACTATCTTCATCAAATTTGGCAATTGACTTTAAAATTTCTTCTTTTAACCTTCTTTCAAACTCATCAATATCATAATTTTTACTCTTATATACTACTGTTCCCGTTTTTCTTACATTATTTTTTATTAAGCTTATTTCTGAGGATAAAATATACATATGATTTCCATCTTCCAATGATGTGTTTTCATTAATAATTTTTCTTTCTTCTAATATTTCATCATATTCAATAACTAAATCAAATATCTCATTATACTGTTCTTTATATTTATTTAATCTTTTTAAATCACTAATAATATCATTTATATCTAACTTTTTTGCTGGATGATTTTTATATTCTATATCGATAGGAGTTGCAAAAAAGTCTCTATCAGTATTATCTAGTAATTCATAATTTTGTTTGATGATTTCTATTATTTGATCTATAGATATTATATCAGTATTTATAATAATTGTTTTACCTTGGTATATTGCTTTTATTTTATACCTTGTTGTATCAGAAACATTATTAGTTTCTAAAAATCCATTTTCACTTTTTAAATTAACTGTTTTTTTATGATTTGAAAATACTTCAATAGAAATATTTTGTTTTTTTGCTTCTTTTATTAATTCATTAATCATTTGAATTCCCTCCTACTAATATTTCTGAAACTTTAATAGTAGGTTGACCAATTGTAACAGGAATAATTCCACTAACAGAACCACAATATCCTGTATCAATTCTTAAATCATCACTAATCATTTCTATTTTATTTAATATATCTTTTGTATTTCCAATTAATGATGCTCCCTCTAAAGTTTTAGTAACTTTTCCATTTTCTATCAAATAAGCATCTCTAATAGCAAAGTTGAAATCTCCAGTATTAGAATAAACGCTACCTCCATCCATTTTTTTAGCATATACACCATACTCTATACTTTTAATCATATCATCTATTTTATCTTTTCCTTTTGCAAGATATGTATTGTTCATTCTAGAAGTTGGTGCATATAAATAACTTTCTCTTCTTCCAGATCCAGTAATATTGCCATCCATCAATCTAGTATTCAATTCATCTATTAAGTATTTTTTTAGTACGCCATTTTCAATTAAAATATTTTTTCTTGTTAAGTTTCCCTCATCATCTATATATGTAGAACCCCAAGTTTTTTCTAAAGAACCATCATCTATAATTGTTACTTTATCATTGGCAACTTTTTGATCAATCATATTAGATAATACTGAAACATTTTTGGCAACAGCAGTTGCTTCTAGGGCATGACCACATGCTTCATGAATAATAACAGCACCAAATCCAGGTCCGATAACGACAGGCATTTTACCAGTAGGACAAGGAACTGCAGATAATTTTTCTATTGCAATATCAACTAATTTTTTAACTTCTTTATAAACATCAAAACCATCTAAATAAGAATAACCATTATTATTTCCATATGCTTCATATGTCATATTTCTCTTTTCTTTATCTTTAACATATATCTGTATAATTAATCTGAACAAATATCTTTTATCTTTTGAATACTCACCTAGATGATTTGCAATTTCAACATCTTTTTGTTCTTCAATAAACATTGCATTTACTTGTTCTACTTTAGATGAATAGTTTCTTGCTATTTCATCTATATGTAATAAGTATTTCTTTTTATCAGAGTCACTCATTCCATTATTGTAATCAATTTGTTTAGTATTAATATTTTTTTCTTTTAAGACAACATTTTTATATATTTGTCTATCATGGAAAATTCCTTTTAATTCATCTACCTTATGTTCTAAATTATTCAAAGTTATATCATTTGTTGATGAATAAACTATTTCTTTTCCTTTTGCTAGTCTGATTCCTACACCTGATAAAATATTAGTATCTACAGAGTCTACTTTACTATTTAACACAACTATTTTTCTTCTAATTGTATTTTCATAATATATTTCTGAAAAATCAGCACCTGTAGTTAAAGATTGATTAACTAGTTTCTCCAATTGCTTTTTATCCATATTTATCTCCTATCTTTATTTACAAAGCAAAGTTCTAGTTTCCTAGAACTTCACTTGTATTATTCATTATTATTTTTCTTCGTAATCAGCATCTTGGACATTATCATCTTTTTTATCTTCTGATGTGTTTGCTTTCTCAGTACTACTTTCAGCTCTTTCTTTATTTACTTGTTCATAAACTTTAGCGGCAAGAGCCATAGCTTTTTCACTTAATTTATCTTTCTTAGTTTTAATATCTTCGATATCATCACTACCTAAAGCATCTTTTAAGTCTTTAATTAAACCTTCAACTTCTTCTTTTTCTTTAGCATCTACCTTATCACCAAGATCTTTTAGAGATTTTTCTGTTTGGAATACCATTTGTTCAGCTTCGTTTCTAACTTCTGCTTCTTGTTTTCTCTTTTCATCTTGTTCTTTATTAGCTTCTGCTTCTTTCATCATTTTTTCTACTTCTTCATCAGTTAAAGTAGTTGATGATGTAATAGTAATTGATTGTTCCTTATTTGTTCCAAGATCTTTAGCAGTAACATTAACAATACCATTAGCATCAATATCAAATTTAACTTCGATTTGTGGAACTCCACGAGGTGCTGCTGGGATATTTGTTAATTGGAAACGACCTAATGTTTTATTATCTGCAGCCATTGGACGTTCACCTTGTAATACATGTACATCTACTGCTGGTTGATTATCTGCAGCAGTTGAGAATACTTCACTCTTAGATGTTGGAATTGTTGTATTTCTAGGAATTAATGTAGTCATAACTCCACCTAATGTTTCAATACCAAGAGATAATGGTGTAACATCAAGTAATACGATATCATTAACATCTCCAGTTAAAACTCCACCTTGAATTGCTGCTCCCATTGAAACAACTTCGTCTGGGTTAACTTCACGAGATGGTTCTTTACCTAATTCTTTAGTAACTAAATCATAAACCATTGGAATACGTGTAGATCCACCAACAAAGATTACTTTATCAATATCGTTCTTTGTCATCTTAGCATCCTTTAATGCTTTCTTAACTGGGTCAAGAGTAGACTCAACTAAATCACGAATTAAGTCTTCAAATTTAGCACGAGAAAGTGTTACATCTAAGTGAACTGGTTCTCCATCATCACCCTTAGCAATAAATGGTGCAGAAATCTGTGTAGATAAAACTCCAGATAAGTCTTTCTTTGCTTTTTCTGCTGCTTCTTTAAGTCTTTGCATAGCCATTTTATCTTTACTTAAATCAATACCATTGTCCTTTTTAAATTCAGATACTAAGTAATCAATGATTCTTTGGTCAAAGTCATCTCCACCTAAGTGGTTATTACCATTAGTTGATTTAACTTCAAATACACCATCACCTAATTCTAGGATAGAAACATCGAATGTACCTCCACCTAAATCGTATACAAGAATTGTTTGTCCTTCTTCTTTTTCAAGACCATAAGCTAAGGCTGCAGCAGTTGGTTCATTGATAATTCTTTCAACTTCAAGTCCTGCAATCTTACCAGCATTTTTAGTAGCTTGTCTTTGACTATCATTAAAGTAAGCTGGAACTGTAATAACTGCCTTTTCTACTTTTTCTCCTAAATAACTTTCAGCATAATCCTTGATATAAGATAGAATCATTGCTGAAACTTCTTCTGGTGTATATTCTTTTCCTTCTGCTTCTACTTTCTTGTTTGTACCCATCAATCTCTTGATTGAAGAAATTGTGTTAGGATTAGTTAATGCTTGACGTTTAGCAGCATCTCCTACGATTCTTTCTCCTTTTTTAAATGCCACAACAGATGGAGTTGTTCTTCCTCCTTCTGGGTTTGGAATTACTTTTGGTGCACCAGCTTCCAATACTGATACACATGAATTTGTTGTACCTAAATCGATACCTATAATTTTTGCCATAATTTATCTCTCCTTTATAATTAATCTTTTTTATTTATTTTTACTGAAGCAGGTCTTATTACCCTGTCTTTCAATTTATAACCTTTTAATAATACTTCTGTTACGATATCATCATCAACAGAATCAATATTATCAGTCATTAATGCTTCTTCTAAATTAGAATCAAATACTTCTCCAGCACGTGAGATTTCTTCAACTCCAAACTTTCTTAAAACCTCAGTTAGTGATGCATACATCATCTTAAATCCATGTAAGAATTTTGATAACTCATCAGTTAAATTATTATCATCTAGACTAATTGCTCTTTCAAAGTTATCAACTATTGGAATCAGTTCTGTAATTAAATCCTGATTACAATATTTCTTATAACTAGCTACTTCATCATCTTTTCTTTTACGATAATTTACAAGTTCTGCTTGAGCATATTGTACCTTCTTAACAGATTCTTCTAACTCTTTCTTTAATTTTTCAATTTCTGCTTCTTTTTCTTTTAATTTACTATTATCATGATTATGCTTTTTATGTTCATGACAACATTTTTTATCATTTTCTTTGCATTTGCAATCTTCATGTTTCTCTTCTTGTTTTATTTCTTCTTTAACTTCCTCTTTATTATCTGTCATTTGCATCACCTTTCTAATTATCTTCTACTTGATCTTTAATAAATTCAAGCATTGATACAACTCTCTCGTAGTCCATTCTCTTAGGACCAACGATAGCAAGAGTTCCTTCCTCATTTCCATTTTTAAATTTTGTCTTTATGACTGTTACATCTTCATCAATATTATTTTCTTTTCCAATATAGATTTTAATGTTGTTATCATCGTCTTTTTCTATTTCACGAAGTGTTTCCTCATCATCTAGCTTTTCAAAGATATTCTTGATTTTTGCTACACTTGTAAACTCTGGTTGTTCCAAGAATTTAGTACGTCCTACTACATTAATATCATTTGTAGAAAAATCACTAAATACATTATAGAAAGCATTATAAAGTCTTTCATGTTCAGTAACATAGCGACCAATAATTGGTTTAATTTCATACTCTAGTTTAGTACTAACTTCATCTATTGGTGTACCTATAATTAAGTTATTAATTAGACCAACAGTCTTTTTGACATCATCTAATGAAATACCTTCTAATCTTATTTCTTTATGTTCTACATGACCTTTATCAGTAACAATTATTACAATCATACTAACATCATCAATTGGAACTACTTCTATTTGCTTAAGCATATTATCATGAGAAGATGATCCTAAAACAATAGTAGCATAACTAGTCATATCAGAAATAACTTGCAAGCTCTTTGTAATACAATCAGATAATGGTAACTGATTATTATGGAATATTATTTGAAGCTTTAACATATCTTCAGCATTCATCTTTTTTAATTCCATAAGATTATCTACATAATAACGATAACCATTCTCACTAGGAATTCTTCCTGAAGAAGTATGAGTTTTTTCAAGTAAACCAGCTTCTTCCAAAGATGCCATCTCATTTCTTACTGTTGCACTAGAACACTTTAATTTCTTACAAATTGAATTTGAACTAATTGGTTTTGCAAGTTTAACATAATGTTCAACTATCAGCTTTAAAATATTCTCCTGACGTTTCGTTAACATTAATAACTACCTCCTAGCACTAATATTCTACGAGTGCTAAATACATTATATGACTATTAATTAGCACTTGTCAATAGTTTTTGCTAAAAATTTAAATATATGTAATAATTCCACTATAATCTAAACTAATTTTGATATTTATTATCCTTTTATTTGAAAATATCAATATTTTTTCAAAAATTAATACTTCAAAAAAACCTTTAAAGTCTTATTTTTACTTTAAAGGAAAACATTTTTAATATTCTATTTTATAGTAACTGATTTTAAATCATAAGAATTATCTTTATTCTTTTTAAATATATATGAAGTTACAGGAATTCTATTTTTCACTTGTTCATACATTTCATCTGTTACTTCTAAAGAACCATCCTTACTTTCAAGTATAGGTGTCTCATTATCATGATTATAATTTGCATAATATTCATAAATCATACATGTATCACCACATATATTTGAATATAAAACTTTAGTATTAATTTCAATTTCATCAGAAGAATTATACTTACCATTAACATAATAAGTTTTAGCATCTACAGTTGATAAACCTCCATGCGGATGAACATTATCGCCCTTATTATATACATATTGCTTAACAGATGAATCATATGTATAATATGGTTTATTATCAATACTACACATAATATCTTCATGCTTCAAAGTAACAGAACTTCCAAAAATATTAGAAATTATTTCATTAGCTTTTTCCATTGAAAAATCTGTTCCAAATCCTACTTGATTTGCTACAAAAAGCAACAAATCTTGATTATTAATTTTTCTGAAATCAGATAATGGGAAACTAGATGCAAAATTATTATTAATTACCTTTATTTTTTCTAATAATTTATTACCCTCATCATATGATAAAGTTTTAATCTCCTCTTTTTGTTCTTTCTTATCTGTTTTTGACTCCACTTCTGTTTTTTTAGTAGAAATCAAGTCTAATTTATCTACTGTAATATAACACCCAAGTCCAATAACTATGATTATTAATAAAACTACAACTACTACTAAACCATTTTTCTTCTTAAATTCTTTTTTCTCTTCCATATAAATATCTCCCTTCTATTAAAAATAGTATCACAAAAAAAGTATTAATATATAAATAAAGATTAAAAAAAGCATACTTTACGTATACTTTTTACAATTATTTAATAATTAACTTTTTTCTCTGTTTCTAAGAAAGCTTTATAGCAACAATATGCAGAATAAACATCATATTTACTTGTAACTTCATATGGTGAATGCATAGAAATAACAGGAACACCACAATCTATAACATCAATTCCTTTATTTGCTAAAATATAGGCAATAGTACCACCACCACCAATATCAACCTTTCCTAGTTCTGATACTTGATACTTAACATTATTTTCTTCAAATATATTTCTTACAAAAGAAACAAATTCAGCATTAGCATCACTTGCTCCACCTTTACCACGAGAACCTGTATATTTATTAATTTCTACTCCATAACCAATATATGAAGCATTATTTTTTTCAGAGACATCTTGATAATTAGGATCAACACCTGCTCCAACATCTGCTGAAAGCATTCTAGAATTGCAATATAATTTATTTAAAGATGTAAAGTTATATTCTCCACTTTTACTTAACAATTCATTCATAAACATATCAAATACATCTGAATACATTCCAGTGTTACCAACACTACCTATTTCTTCTTTATCTGCAAATATTGCTACTTGAGTATATGAAGAAGGTTTAGCATCAATTATAGCCTTTAATGAAGTATATGCACATACTCTATCATCTTGGCCATATGATGCAACCATACTTCTATCAAAACCAAGACTCTTAGCTTTAAATGCTGGAACAACTTCTAACTCAGCACTAACAAAGTCAGCTTCAATTAATCCATATTTTTCATTTAATAAGCTTAAAATATTTTCCTTAATTGATTCTTCACTATCATCTTTAGGAATACTACCAACTAATAAGTTTAAGCCTTCTCCTTCTATAGCATCCCTTAATTTTTTATCTTCTTGCTTAACAGCTAAATGTGGAAGTAAATCAGTAATTGTAAAGATTGGATCATTATCATCCTCTCCGATATTAATTACTAACTTTTCTAAATTTTTCTTAACAATTACTCCATGAAGTGCTAAAGGAATAGTAGTCCATTGATACTTTTTAATTCCTCCATAATAATGAGTTTTAAGTAAAGCAAGCTTACTATCTTGATACAATGGATTAGGTTTTAAATCAAGTCTTGGTGAATCAATATGAGCACCAATTAAATTAATTCCCTCTTCAAGATTATTTTTTCCGATAACAGCAGCAAAAACACTTTTACCACGATTATCATAATAAACTTTATCACCTACATTAAGCTTATCTAAATTATTAACATTAACAAAGCCATTATTAGTTAATTCTCTTATAATGTATTTATTTGCTTCTCTTTCTGTTTTTACACTATTTAAAAACTCTAAATAAGAATCATTAAAACTAAATAACTTATTTTTTTCTGATGAATCTAGTTCTAACCATCCACAAACTTTTTTATTTTTTATATTTTCCATAATCTTCCTCCTATCTTTATCTTACCACATTTATTACTAAATTATTATAAAAATCAAATTAAAAATATTATACTCGTCTAAATTTTGTCGTTTTAATTAAGTCATTTTTACTTTCTAAGAATCATATTTACTATAAAGAGGTGGAATATGTTTTTTAAAAATATTGATAAACGAATTAAAATAGTTTTACTAATCTTTATAGTTATTTTTATATCTATAGTTTTAAGAGTATTTAAAATTCAAGTATTTGATTATGCTAAATTAAAAAAACTCGCTAATAACCTTTGGAGTAGAGATTTAGAAGTTCAAGCTGATCGTGGAAAAATCCTAGATCGTAATGGTGTAGTTTTAGCAGATAATGTAACAACAACTAGTCTTGTCGTTATTCCTAATCAAATAAAGAATAAAAAAGAAGTAACCGAAAATCTTGCGAAAATATTAAATGTAAGTTTTGATGAAATGAAAAAACATATCTATAAAAAAACATCTATTGAAAGGGTTCATCCTGAAGGAAGAAGGCTTTCTTATGAAACTGCCGATAAAATTAATAGTTTAGGATATGAAGGAGTTTACTTAGTAAAAGAATCTAAAAGATATTATCCTTATAAAGAATTGCTTTCTAATTCACTTGGTTATGTTGGAATAGATAATCAAGGACTTTCAGGATTAGAACTTCAGTATGATAAAATACTTACTGGTACTAATGGGGCTATTAAATATTTTTCTGATGCTAAGGGAAATCAATTAAATTTATCAGATGTTTATGTAGAACCAGTAAATGGAATGAATATTCAATTAACTATTGATATTAATATTCAAAAGTCTATTGAAAGAGAGCTTAATAATATTGTAGATATGTTTTCACCGGATATGGCTCTTGCAATTGTGATGAATCCAAAAACTGGTGAAATACTTGGTATGAGTAGTAGACCTAATTTTGATCCTAATAATTATCAAAAATATTCAAAGGAAAGTCTAAATAGAAATCTTCCTATATTTGCTTCTTATGAACCAGGTTCTACCTTTAAGATAATAACCACAGCTGCTGCAGTTGAAGAAAAAGTTGTTAATTTAGAAAAAGATCATTTTTATGATAGTGGTTCTGTTCATGTAGATGGAGCTTTAATAAAATGTTGGAAAGCTGGAGGTCATGGTGATCAAACATTTTTACAAGTACTTCAAAATTCATGTAACCCTGGATTTGTAAAATTAGGACAAATGCTTGGCAAAGAACGTTTATTTTCATATATTGATAAATTTGGTTTTGGTTCTAAAACAGGTATTGATTTAACTGGAGAGTCAACAGGTATTTTATTTAATTTAGATAAAGTTGGTAATGTAGAACTTGCAACTACGGCTTTTGGTCAAGGTGTAAGTGTTACTCCTATTCAACAAGTAACAGCAGTATCATCTGTAGTCAATGGTGGTTATTTATACAAACCATATATTTTAAAGTCAATCAATGAAGGTGTTACTAATAATGTTATAAAAGAAAACACTAAAGAATTTGTTAGAAGAACTATTTCAACTGAAACTTCCCAAACAATGAGAATGGGACTTGAAAGTGTTGTAGCTTTAGGTGGAGGAAAAAAAGCCTACATTGAAGGATACCGAGTTGGTGGTAAAACAGGTACTGCTCAGAAAGCAAAAGACGGAAAATATTTAGTAAATAACTACATTATGTCTTTTATGTCTGTTGTTCCATCAAACGATCCTGAAGCTGTTTTATATATTGCAATAGATAATCCAAAAAATACAGCACTACTTTCTAGCTATACAACTACTCCTTTTGCTAGAAAAATATTACTTGATATTATTGATGCTTTAGATATCAAGAAACAAAAAGGTGGTATTGAAAAAGAACTTGAGTGGACTGATAAATTGACCTATGAAGTTCCGAATGTTGTTGGTTTAACTAAAGAAGAAGCCAAGAAGCAATTAGTTAATTTTACAGTAGAATATTCTGGTAGTGGTGACTATGTAGTTTCTCAATCACCTGAAGCAGGTGAAAAACACGAAGATAAAGCTATAGTAAGATTAATGCTTGGTGACAAAAAAAAGTAGAGAAATCTACTTTTTAATAGCTTTTACATATTCTTTTACTTTCTTTTCTGTCTCTTTCTTATACAAATCTAAGTAATATCCATTTTGAGCAATATCAACTGGTAAGACAACACCATTTGAAAACATAACATTATTTTTAGGTCTAAGTGAAATATAGCTATCAACATATCTTTTATTAATAGCTTTAGAAATATTTTTCATAGCCTCATCCATTACTTCATGAAGACATTTACCTTTTAAATTAAAATCACTTGTAGAGCTAAACCTTTCATAACTATCTAGATAGTCAATTGGTTCTAAAATTTTAACAGTTACTTCATCATGATTAAAACTATAATCCTCTAAATTAGCTTTTTTAGTATCTATCGCTACAGGAATCAGATTTATACTAGAATCCTCATCTAAACTAGAAAATAACATTCTAACAGCACCTGTTCTACCCTTATGAATTTCATCCTCACTAATATATGCACCTTCTGGAAATATCGCTAAAGAAATATTATTTTTAAGAACTTCTATACCTGAAGATAGGCAAATATCAATATAATTCTTACCTCCATGAGCTTCTATTGGTAAACCATTTAAATATCTATTGACAACTTCTTTTCTTGTCTCTTCATTTTTATACAAAAGTCTTGGACTAATCATTTGAACAACATCCATATCAACAGCCATAGGTAAATAGAAAATATCTTTTAATAAATTATAGTTAGCAACAAATAAATTAGTAGAATCTTTTTCTAAGTTATCAAGTCCTTCTACTTTGATATTTATCTTTTCTCTTAGCTTTCTTAATTCATCTAACTTACTCACTTGCAATCACCTCTTCTACTAATTTAGCCATTAATTGATGCCCATCATAATTGAAATGAATACCATCGTTAAATAAAGGCATTTCAGGGCATATTATTACATCTTTCTCATTAGTAGAAAAATATTTAATAATTTCTTGTCTTTTTTCCTCGCTTTGAGAATCAAATATGACACTAGCCTCTCCTAAATAATCAAAATTAGCTGGCATAATATAAATGATTCTTGGTAAAGTCTCATTAACAAAGTATTTTTTTCTATCTTCTAAATCTTCAAACTGATTTAAGATAGCCTCCTTATACCATTTTAAACTTTGAATCACTTCATCACTACTCTTATCATATCTAAGTTGTAAATCATTTGTTCCTAAAGCAATAATTACAATATCTACAGGAGCATTTACTCTAAAAGTAGATAAAAAACTATCCTTTCCATTTTTATATTTTTTTATATCTTCATAATCTCCGGCAATTCTACCAGGTAATCCTTCTTGTAATATTTTATAATCTTTTAAATTAGCCTCCAAAATATGAGGCCACTGCTTATCATCAGGAATTCTTTCTCCAGTTATAAAATTATCTCCCCAAGTATTTGAGTCTCCATAAATTAAAATTTTCTTCATCATTACCCTCCCTTAAATAAGACAAAATAAAAAGCAGAAAAATATCTACTTTTACTTAGAACTATCAATTATAAAATAAGTTGTCATAACTAGTTTACTGCTCATCTTAAAATCTCCAAATCATATTCTTGTCTTTACTTATATTAAGTATAGCACCAGAAATAATAACTCGTAAAGTAAAAATTGATTTTATCTTTAAATTATGATATAATATGCGCTAATTAAAAAGGAGATAGTTTATGCCAATTAATAAGAACTTAGAAACTATTCTGAGTACAATAGAAGTAGCTTCTAATATACCAAAAAACATTCAAAATTTAATAAAATATTGTAAAGCCTCTAAAGTTTCTCAAAAGTCAAGTAAAAACCAACAAATATACTTTGATAAAGCTACAAATATTTATGTTTTTAAGCACGACAATAAAGACTATAAATTCGAGTTGTTTACAGATAGAAAAATTCAAGAAATAGACAAGAAGATTGTAAAAGAAGAAAATACTAGTGATAGCGATAAAGTAATAGTATTCAGAACTCTCAAATTAGCATGTTCTATGGATCTTATAAATCCAAAAGTAATTGTTGGTAGCTCCTCAACTGATAAATTAGCCTTTCTTATTTCATATGAAGAAGATGGCACAAAAAAAGTTATTGATTATAAAAATAATCTTATTATGAAACAAGATGAATTTTATAATTTATTTGGTTTTAAAGAAATTAATACCCTAGATAGATATGAAATCTATAATTTATATAATATTATGGATAAACTAGGTGATTATAAACATCTTTACGAATATCTTATTTTCTCAAAAGAAATAACTAGTGAGATTAGTAAAAGAAGTGAGTTTTCTTATTTAAGAAAAAAATATGACTCTATAGGATATAACAATCATAATTATTTCTTATTTGCTGATAAAACTGATTCAATTTTCTTTTTACCTATTGATTCTAGTCATAAATATAAGAAAACTTTTGTCACTCTAGATAATTTTACTAAAAATCCAGATCCAAACTCAGAATATGTTTCGTATGATAAAAAAACTAACACTTATGTTTATAAGGATGATTCATTTGGTAAAATAGAATTTAAATTACTATCAGACATGATAGATAATGGGGAAGAAAAAGAAAAATTATTATCGGATAGAAGATATAGTGGATGTCATCTAAACAATTTAAATATATCTTTATTATTTGGAGTAAATGACGACGTATTTATCACTAGTGGTAAAATAGAAGCAAATGAAGTTGATTATTACAATCATACATGGGTAGAAATTGAAAGTAAAAATCTTGTTGTTGATTATAACCATAATATTGTTATGAATAGAGATACTTATTATAAATTATTTGGTGCTAAAAAAATAAGTAAAACATCAACCGCAGAAATGGAAGATGTCATAAAAACAGTTATAATTGGTACTGGCATTCATTTTCACCCTATATATATTGATTATCTTGGAAAAGAAATGAAGAATGATTTAATGAAAAACAAAAAAATACTAAAGAAAGAAATCAACTATTAAGTCGATTTCTTTTCCTTTAATTTAGAATATAAAAAGTAATAAATAATAGTTGATGATATAAACCCTATTGAATCAATAAAAGTATCAACAACTCTACCTGTTCTATTAGGAATAAATAATTGATGAAATTCATCCAAAAAAGCAAAAATAAAGCATAATATTATAGAGTAAATAAGAAGTCTGTAATCAAATTTTCTATAATCTTTTAAGGCATTAATTAATAATAATCCTAAGATAAAATATTCAAAAACATGAGCAGTTTTTCTAACTATTGTAATACTAGATTCAATTATTTTTTCTTTTTCTTCTTTACTGTACGTTTTAGATGAAATCTTTTCATATACACTAAGAATATTTTTAGAGACATTATTACTAGTAATTGTTGATGTTTCTCCACCCTGATTTGAAAACATAAAAATTACTATTAACCATACTATTAAGATGGCGATATTATTTCTTTTTTGCATTATTTACTCTCCATATATTTACTTATCTTATTTTTTGCATTAACAACAGTTTCTTCATCTGGAATCATAACATATAGCTTGCGCTCTCCCATACTATAGGTTGGCATCATACTACCATTTCCATCTAGACTTATAGAAGTAACATTCCAATCTATATTTTTAGATATCTGCAATTTTACTAAATTAGTAATATCTTTATAAGACATATCTGTTTCAAATGTACCGTCTAGAGAATTTAAAATATCCTTATATTTTGTAATATTTTTAGGATTACTTAACTTCTTAATAACTGCTTCTATTATAGCTTGTTGATTTTCTCCTCTATGTCTATCACCTGTTTGATATGCATATCTTTCACGAGCAAAAGCTAAAGCTTCTTCCCCATTCATATGATTAAGCCCTTGATAAATTGTTAAATCAGGATTAGTAGTCGGATTAAAAGTTATATCTGAATAAACATCTACTCCATCTAGTAAATCAATACTCTTAGTTAACGTCGAAAAATTAAGTCTTAAATAGTAATCAATATTAATATCTAGTAAATCTTCTATAGTATTAACACTCATATCAATTCCATAAATACCAGCATGAGTTAGTTTATCATTATATCCATTAGTATTATGAAGCTTAACATAATAATCCCTTGGTATTGATACAAGTAATATTTTTTCTAAAGCAGGATTAACTACCGCTACTATATTAACATCACTTCTAGAAACACTACTAATTTTACCATATGTATCAATACCACTTATATAAATAATAAATGGCTTTGATGTTGTAGAATTATTAGTTTTCTTATCTTTTTTAACAATCAACTTATAAGTTTTAATTACTTTTGTATCTTTAACAAGATCATACTCTTCTTTTAAAAGATTATAGTAACTATCTTCTATAAATAAAGCCTTACTATTTTCAAATGAATTAATAATACTATTTATATTCTTACATGGATTTTCTTGATAATTAATATCTTTTCTTAAAAGTAATTTAGCTTTACTATAATTAAAATCACTTTCTAAGTAAGAAATACTAGAATTTTTTAGTTCTTTTACTTTTTCTATATTACTACTATTTGGAATAATAACATCATAAGTAATTGTTTCAAAATTATTTAAAACCATACTATTCATAAAATCATATGTTGCATTAATATAAGTAAGAATATAATAAATTACTCCTATAAAGATGATCGCAATAACACTAAAGAAAATTCTACTAAAAAGTTTAGTTTTCTTTCTAATTAGTTTAAAACATAGAATAAAAATAACAAGTAGTAAAACTATACCAACTATTAGAAAATATTTTAGTGGTAAAATATTTAATCTATAAACTAAATACATCGTAATAACAAATAGAGCCATTAATATAAAACTAAGTATTTTTCCAATAATTTTCATGATAAATCACTTCCTTAAAATCTATTTTATCATTGTAATTACTAAAAGAAAGAGATATTGATTATTTCAATACTCCTTTTTTCTTTTCTTTACCATTATTTACATAATTTTCTTAAATATTCAAGTTTCCTATTCAGATCTTACTTTACTATATTGTTTTCTAATTATTGTTTGACTTCAATTAGAAAATATGTTAATCTAGAAAACGTTTGTGTGAAGGGAGAGATTTATGAAGAAAAAAGAACTATTACATTTAAAGAATAAATTACTTACCTATTCATTATTATCATCATTAGTTTTAATACCGGTAAATACCAATGTATTAAATGTAGAAGCTGCTGATTATAATAATGAATATGTGAATAATAATGATTCATCAAAATTAATGGATAATTTAATTTCTTATTATGCAAATGTATTTCAAATAAAAGAAGAAATTATAAAAGATGAATTAATGAAAGAAACAGGAAATTTATCACTATATGAATGGGACCACTATTATGTAGTAAATAGTAAGTCTCATGATAGTGTTGAATTTGCTATCTTAGAGCTTACTAGAGACATTTATTATAATCCAGAAAGTTATAATTATAGTAGTGAAGAAATTAAGTCAGATAAAGAATACAATGTATCATTAAGTCCCGAAGAAATGATTGCCAAATATTCAAAAATTTATGGCATTAATAAAGATATCGCTTTATCGATTGTTTATACTGAATGTGGAAGTGAAATTAATAGTAAAAATTATAAAAACAATAATAATCCAGCTGGAATTGGTCCGAATATGCATTTTCTAAATAAAGAAGTTGGAATTATTTATTTTATTAACCTATTAAAAAATAATTACAAATGTGATTCAAACAGTGATGAAAATTTCTTAACTAAAATAGCTTCAACTTATTGTGAAATACCCAATCATTGGTTAAGTCTTGCATTGCCATTTTATCATAATATAAAAGAAGACTATTTGTATTATAAAGAAGATTTAAAACATGAAATAGACATTGATATATATGATATAGAAAAAGAAAAACCTAATCAAAAAGTTAAATTGAAATAGGTCTTTCTTTTTTTATTTACAGTTAGCAATTGTTTCATTATTGAATGTTGCTATCCTATTTTTTATTACCTGAGTTTCTTCAAAACCAGTTTGATTCAAAATTTCCCAAACATCATGATATGCAATTTGATAATTAGATTCCATATTATTAGCCTTTTGATATTTTGCTATTTCGCTTAATTCCAAATTATAATAATAATTTAAGTATTTCCATACATTTTCAGTATTAACAAAATCCAAGTCTATATAAGTTGGAACTAATTCTTTTATATATGACTCACTACAATCATAAGATTTTGAATAATCCTTTCTAAATGAACTTACCTCACTACCTATTCGGTAATCTTTTTTAGCATCATTTATATAACTCAATGTTGATTTATTAACAGTAATAGTCTCACCATTATCAAATCTAAATTCTCCTGTCTTTGTTAACATATTGTTGGTTGTTAAATACTTTTGTTGAGTTACATAATACATAACAGTTAAACTATCACTATATTTAAGTAACTCTTCCATCATATTTTTTTCTATCTTATCTTCATCGTAATAGGTAAATTTTGATAACTCCTGAGTTACATCAAAAGCAATACTAATTCCCTTTGTCTTAGCCTTTTGATATGCATACTTGGCATAATTTATGTAATATAATCTTCTTTTACTTTTTTTAGCTTCTTCGCTTTGACCATCAATCCATAAACCTGCTCCAAAATCATTATTTGACTCAGCATAAAATTCAATATCATAATGCATACCCTCTATTTTACCTTTATGGGAATTATTGTACTTTTCAATAGCCTCGAGTTTATCATCTACAGTTACTTTATAATTTTCTTCCATAATAGATGAAGGATCACCATCTAACCAAAATATCTTAATATTTTTACTATTGGCATATTCAATAAAATCACTATAGGTATTTACAAAACTATCATAACCATCTGTTAAAAACATATTTATATAAATTTCATTTATACCAACTTTTTGTAAATGATTAATTACAGATTCGCGTTTTTCTTTATTAGTTACATATTGCATCTCATAATCTAGATTTGGATTTGCCCAAAACCAAGTAGAAGCCTTTATTATTGAGGTGTTCTGATTTCCATCAATTTTTATCCTAGAATTAAAAATAGTATTCATCGCAGCATTATCTGCATTATAATCCATCCATACTCTAAACTCATAAACTTTAGTTGTTTTTGCTTCTATGGTACCATTAGTTATTTCTCTGTTTGTTTTATTGGAAAGAAGTTCAGTTCTAGATCTATTTGTATCAACATCTTTAATATTAAATTTTACATATTTATCATTCATACGTGTTTCATCATTAGGAATATCATTATCAATAAAGTATGCAGAAAAATCAATATCAGAACTTCCCTCATTTTGAAGAGAAAATTTACAAGTTTTAGCTTGATTTTCTCCTGCTGTATCAGAAATTGGATAAGCCTCCTCTAATAATATATCCTCACTACATTCAATTAAGCTTAACTTTAAATCACCTGCTTTTAATATATTTGTATTTTTACCCTCTTTATTAATATTTAGCCAAGCATAACTACTGCCAATTATTACTACAAGAATAATTATTAAAAAGAAAACACCAAAAAAAGCTTTTTTTGTATTATTCATAGCTATCACCTATATTATTATATAAATATAATAACCATTATTTCAATATCAAATTATAAAAATTTAATCTTTTTACACAAAAAAACTATGATTTTTCATAGTTTAAACATTTCCCCTTTTACTCCACTTAGGCATTTTTTGATATATTTCTTTTAAATAATTTAAGATTATTTCTTCTTCCATATAATCAAGATCAAATTGATCTTTTATATTTTTTCTATAATTAGAAACGGCCTTATCAATTGATATTTGTGAAGTTAGAATAAAGTCATCTATTAAAAATTCATCTATGTTTTTTATATCAGATTTAGTAAATTCAAAATTCTTTTCTATAAACTTAACTAACTCTTTATATGGTTTAAACTTGTGAAAATAAGTCACATCACCAATAGAATTAATATCATTAAGTGTTAATTTATCATTTAGTTTAGATGATAAATTATTATAAAAATCTAAAGCATCTTCTTTTTCATAAAACTCCATATTACAAATTAACATTTCCTCATCCGTGTTATGTATAACAAAATCATCTTCTACAAATTGATATCCATATATTATTTTTGTAAATTTATCATCATCTATTTTTGAATTATTACATTTAGTAAACATCATATAAGCTTCTTCATCTGTTAAAATTCCATAAGTATAAGTTAAATTTTTAACAAAACTATATATTTTATTATTAAACTTATTTTCTTTAATAACTTCCTTTTCTTTAATAAATTTAGTCATAATATTTTTAATATCTTCATGGATATAAATAGTTGCAGCATCATCTTTATAGTAAACTTTTCCAAAAATACTTGATTTTATAGCTAACATAAAACTAATGCTAAAAACAAGTTCTCTAGATAAATCAATACAGGCTTCTCCATTCATATTTAATAGTTTTTTATATTGTAAAAAAACATGTTCAGGTATTATTTCTAAATAATATTTTACAATTGTTTCCAAGTTATCTAATATATAGTTAATTTTATCAGTCTTTGTTTTTCCAATATCAGTATTAATAATAGTATCAATTCCCATCTTTTGATAAAGACTTGTATAAATACTTCTAGATAACTCTTTATCGGTATAAGTTTTTAAATGATCAACTAAATCAAAATCATAATTAATTGGTTTATTATTTTGACTTAATAATTCATCTCTTATTAACTTTGCTACTTCTTCATTCATAAATTTTACCTCTTTTTCTTATTAATATTTTAATTAATATCATACCTATGATACTTCCCATACTATCTATAAATACATCTAAAACTTGTCCAGTTCTTCCTAAAACAAATAATTGATGTATCTCATCAAATGAAGCATAAACTACACATGTAAGAATTGAAAATAAGAGTTTATGTTTCATATTTGTATGTAAAAACAAGCCATATACTACTAATCCAAGTAGAAAATAAATACTAAAATGAGCTAATTTTCTAATTGGATAATTAAGTTTAGTAACAAGGCTTTCTTTATTTATTTTTTTACCCGTAATAGATTCATACTTATCAATTACATTTCTAATTAAGTTTTTACTAGTACTATTAGATTCTATAGTATTTCTACTAGAAAAACAAAAGATAATGCCCATACAAATAATAGATAATATTACATAAATTATTAATTTCTTATTCATAATATACCATCTTTCTATAATAAATTCATTATATATGTTTAGTATTGTCTTATCTTTCTTTTGATAAATACAATCTTCATATTATCATTTAATCAAATAATTAATAGTAGTAATTTTTAGACAATACTTATTTTAATTAAATTTCTTTCTGAATTTAATAAATACCTTTTTAAAATCAATTATCGAATTTATATATTTATAGTTTAACAACAAATATATTGTTATACCAATTAATACCTGAACAAAGATTCTTATAAGATCATTCATATGAATATAATTAAAACTATATACTATTACAAACATTATAAATGATTTAATAAAGAATGTAGAAATATTTTTGATGTATTTTTTTATGTTCAATTTTTTTCTAACAGATATAACTTGATAAAACATTACAGTAAATTCTGCAGCAATTGTACCAATACAAGCACCTATGCTATAGTACATTGGAATAAAAATAAAATTCATAATTAAGTTTATTAAAGCTCCAAGTGATACAGAAATAATATATACTTTATCTTCTTCATTTGGTATTAAATATTGTGTTCTAAGCACATTGGCAAATGATAAGAATGGTAAAGTTACTGATAATAACATTATCAATATTCCTGTTTTTTGAAAATCTTTTCCAAAGTAGATTGGAGCAAAATTATATCCAACTGCAATCAACCCAAAACACATTGCGAATGATAGAAACATAACAAACGAAACCGATTTACTAATATACTCATTAACTTTACTTATATCTCCATTTGCCAAAATATTTGATATTCTAGGGAGCATAACAGTTCCTAATGATGTTATGAAAGTTAATGGAATATTAATAATTTTCTCTGCATTTTCATAATAACCAACTTCAACAATACTAGACATAGAACCCAACATAATTTTATCCATTATTTTATATAAGCTAACTGCAATAACAGGTATGAAAAGAATTAAGTTAGGCTTAATATGTTTCAATATATCATGTTTAGAAACTTTGATGAAATTAACCTTTTTACAAACAAATGACCACAAAACTAACTGACTGATTAATGTCGTTGAAGACATAATTAAAGTATACTTCCACAAATCTCCCTTAGCTCTTACAAATATAAATATTAGTATAACAGACAATACTTTTATGCACATATTTCTTGTGATTGTTATTTTAAATTCTTCTAGTCCAAAGTAAAACCAATTAATATCTATCATTGCAGAAATTATGAATAAAGTTTCAATCCATGCAATACTTGTATAATTATTATTAATCAACAACACATACATAATATAGAAAAAAAGCATGATAATTCCCATTAACAATTGAAACAAATATATACTCCAAAATGTTTTTGATAGCCTATCTTTATTATTTCTTACTTTAGCAATTGATCTATTGCCATAATTATTAACTCCCAGTAGTACAAGTAACATAAAATAGTAAACAATTGAATATGTATATGAGTATATTCCAACACCAGATGCGCCTATAACTCTAGAAAGATATGGAGCAGTTATTAGCGGAATAACTAATACTAATAATTGATAAACTATATTATATAGAAAGTTGCTTTTAACCTTATTCATATTTATCACTTTCCTTCTTGGAATATAAAACATTACCAAAATATAATAAAAATGGTGTATAAGTTATCTTAAAAATACTATTTTCCATCAAGCCATATACTAATAAAACTAAGAATATTATAATTAAACTAAATTTTTTGGAATGATATAACTTTTCAAACATTTTTCTTGTTATTAAAAATATTATCAAAAATATAATTGCCCCATGTTTAATCAATAAATTAAAATAACAATTATCAAGTATATATGCCTTAATATTTAAGAGTACTGATTTTTCTGTAGAAACTAAATATAATTTTTTTCCAAATAAGTTAATTCCATAATTATCTAGGAAATAACAAATAGATGAAATTCTGTTTGATGTAATTGTATTCATAATTTTTCCAATTCCATAGTTATTACTATACAGTATGGTTGCAATATAGGTTATAATTGTAAAAATTAAAAATGAATTTTGTACAAAAAACTTAGTAACTTTTCTTGAAAATACATACTTTATTAGAAAATTCTTAGTAAGTAAAAGTATAATTAATAATACCAATGAGACAATACTAGCCCTACTATCAGAATAGTTATATATAACTAACAATAAACAAATAACAATTGCATAATCATATAATTTTAATTTATTTCTTTTCAAATACACTAATTCCATACAAAACATAAAGATATATAATCCAAAAATATTAGGGTGAGAAAATCCCATAGAGTTTCTCATAGTACCATCACTTCTGTACATGATGTAGTCAACAGTTAATCCATTAAAATGTAAAATAATGACAATTATGAAAAATATCAACTTAACATATAGATCCTTCTTTATGAAATCATTAAAATCTAAACTTTTACTGGAGTATATGACTAAAAACAATTTCAATATAATAGGATCGCCACTGAAAACATAAGACATCAATACTGCTAACATAATTAAAATCATTATCATTAATTCCTTATTTTTAAGTTTATGACTTTGTAATATTGCTGTAAAAATCAATAATCCTAATGATATTGATTCAATCATTTTATAATTTTCTTCTATAATTGGGATTCTCGAAAACATTGATAAAAATATCATCAAGAAATATGCCATATAGAATAAAATATTTTTAATCTTTTCTTTGTTCATAATATAACCTCATTATTTTAAAATATTTGACCATTGATTTACTATATTATCAATTGAGAAATCCTTACTCCTTTTTATTGACTGTTTTCTGTACTTTAATAATTTATTTTTATCAGATAATACTTGTACTATAGCATCTGCCATTATTTTTTCTTCCTTTGATAATGGATCACTATAAGAATATTTTTTTCCATCACATACTGGAACCAAAATACCATACTCACAATAATTAATTTTATCACAAACTTTTATTTTTTTATTTGGAGATAATATTTCCCTTGCACCACACTCATAGTCAGTAGATAATACCGGTAACTCACAAGCTAATGCTTCCATAAGTGAATTTCCTAATCCTTCATATAATGATGAAAAGACAAATAAATCGGATTTACGCATATAGTCATATGGATTATTCACAAATCCAAGTAATTTTACATTATCCTGTAAATTTAGTTTATTAATTAGCTCTTTCAAATAACTTTCTTCTTCTCCTTTACCCAAAATCAATAATTGAGCAGTAGGTATTTTTTTAATTACTTCATTGAATGCTCTTATTAAGTGCCATTGACCTTTTTGATAATTAAGTCTTGCAACATTAATTATTGTTATCTTATTTTTAAATAATTTATCTACTGCATCTATATTATTTTTATTTTCATACTCACTAATTAAGCATGGATTATAAATTGTAATAACCTTTTCAGAATTTATATGAAACTTGCTAACTATATCACGCTCTACCTCTTTAGATATTGCAATTACTTTATCCGCCTTTTTACAAGATATGTATATTTTTAGCTTATTTCTTAAAATCTTAGAGTCAACAGATTCTTTATTTCTTATCGATAAGTAAATTCTATCATTAACACGAGAAAAAACATTAACTAAATCAGCATCACGCAAAAAGCTTATAGAATAATCTATATTAAGTTTATTTTTAATTTTTCTAACTTTACTGATAATTGAGATTTCGTTAATGACCTTACCGAAAAAATTATTAGATTTTTTCTTTGGCAATACAATTAAATTACCTGAATATTTATATTTCTCATCACTATCATTAAATATTAGAATGTTTATATTATACTTCTCTTTTAAATATAAGCTAAGATTTGCAACAGTTTTTTCTGCTCCTCCTCCAACAAGTTGAGGAATAATAAATAATATATTTTTCTTCATATTAATCACCTACAATTCGAAACTTGATTTATCTCCTAATATCTTATCAAATGATTTATTGATATCACATTTTACTTTTTCAAAATCAGATATTGATTCACCATCATTTAAACAAATCAATTTATATTTTTGATTTTCTATAGCATTTATTATTTTCCTATTATCATCAGTTATTAAATAAAACTTTCCTATTGAGCATTTTCTTGGAGAAAATTTTCCACTCAACATTTGCCAATTAGTAAACAAATATTGGTTTACATCAAACTTATTTCTAAATTTATGTTTTCCAGTATTATTCAAGGCTTCATATTCACAATCCCATAATTTTTCCATTGTAGACTTTAAGATACTTGAAGGTAAATGGCTATATCTCAATCCTGTGAACTTTTTCCACTGTAACAAACTACATGTTTTTGCCAAATAAGGTCCGTACTTAAGATTGAACCACTTGCTGAAATTTTTTCTCATAACAGTTTTTTTATCAAAATGTTTATTTAAAATTTCCATATTATTTAGCAATATATAATCTATAATATCATTTCCTGATGGAACAATTGGATTTTCTATTGCAGAATCACATGGTAAACCATTCTTAAAAAAATCTGTGGGTTTTACCTTTTTAGTGATAAATGTGTCATCATTAAAAAAGACGAACTTTTCCTCCAAACCTTCTATTCTATGCAAATTCGTTTCAATAGGATTAGCACTAAATGTTGGCAAATATTCTTTTGGAATGTAATCTGAATGCTTTATGATATTTAATTTAGGATTTTTTGTATTTAACCAATTTGGTAAATGTCCACAAGTCACAAAATGAACCTTATTTACCCATGGGGCATATTTTTCAATTCCTCTAAATATATATTTTAGATTATCCCAATCTCTATATCTAATTGCTCTAAAATCGTCATTACTGTTTGGGCTATATTTATTCTTTTCCTTCTGCCACTCAGTGTCATTACCATCTACCCAAATAATAACAAAGTCAATTTTTTCATTCATAATCTCTCTCTCCTTTTTTATATTTTCTTAAATTTAAAATAATGTTAATTCTATTCATAATCATTTTTGGTAATCTATTTTTTTTGAAATTAGACACGTTATCATCATGTCTTCTATATAAAATCAATTTTTCATCAATAAATCTAACATTACCATTTAACAAAGCTACTAATCCAATCCATTGATCATGCATAGGAATATTACTTGGTATAGGAATTATATCCTCTATTAATTCTTTTTTGAAAGCCATACAACAACCTATAAATGAGTTTTTAATTATATTATTTAAAAGACCATTTTTTACATTTCTAAATCTGAAAAATGAATCACAAATAGTATTCAACTTAGCATCAATCATTTTATTGTCATGAACAATCAAAACAGTACTTGAATCATTTTTAAATATATTTAATATTGTTGTAACTTTTTTACTACACCAAATATCATCTTGATCTGATAAAAATATATAATCTCCATTGCAGTTTTTGATAGCATTTTCAAAATTTTTAATAACCCCTTTTTTCGGACCATCAATAACACGGATACGTTCATCATGAAAACTATTAATAATCTCCATTGTTTTATCTGTACTTCCATCATCACTGATGATAACTTCATCATTTGAAGAAAGATTAGATAGAATACTTTTTATTTGTTCTTCTATATACTTTTCACCATTATATGTTGCCATTGCAACTGAAACCTTATTTTTCATGAACAAATATCTCCTTATATTTATCAGAAATATACTTCCAACTATAAGCATCACTAATTCGCCTTTTTGCTTTTTTTCCTAAATTGACTATTTCTTTTTCGTTCATTTTATCTGCTCTATCAATTAAATTTGCTAAATTATTATCTTCTTTATTCCAATAAATGGCTGAATTTTCTGCAACCTCTCTATTAAATCCAACATCTAATAACAAATTTAAATCAGTGCTTCCAAGTGATTCCAATAATGAAGGATTTGTTCCACCAACTTCATGACCATGAAAGTAACCATACGCATTTTCTCTAATTTTCATTATCAATTCTTTATCATATACAGTACCAACAAATTTAATTCTAAAATCAGAACTATAATGTAATTTTGTTTCTAATTCACTTAAAAATTTATCATTAACATTAGTTATTATTGCAAAATTCTTTTTTGTTTTGGACTTCATAAACTCTTTAATCATAGTTTCATAGTTATTTTCGGGAACAAATCTACCAACTACTAAATAATACTCTTTTGCTTTCAATCCCTTTTCTTTATACCAAGATAGTAGTTTTTCATCATTATCATTCAAATTACTTTTTCTTGTTTCAGCACCATATGCTATAAAAGTTGTATTTGGATTATATTTTTTATATGTGTCTTTGATATAATTTTCAATATTAATTGAATCACAAATTAATAAATCTGCATACTTTACCATTAATTGTTCAGATATTTTCCAATATTTTCTAACTGGAGCACTCCATTTTGCTCTCATCCACTCATGTCCATCAGGGTTTACAAAAACTTGTCCTCCTAACTTATGAATTTTTTTAACATAATGTTTCATAAAAGGTCCTATACGGCATGCCAATATATATACAATTGGATGTTTTATATCATTTTTTCTTATATATTTACAGCACATACTTAGGGCTTTTATATCATAATAAATTGCTTGAGCTGGTCCTATATTTGGAACTTTTACATTAAAACATCTAGCACCATTTCTTTCAAATTCATTAAAATCTTTAGCTTTCCAAGCAACATGGTATTTTATATTTTTATCATTTTGATGATACTCAGTCAATTTATCAACAAAAGTCTCATAACCTCCATAGTTTCCCATTCCTTTTGATCCAATTATAAAAATATTTTGAACTGTTTTTTTCATATACTTTCACCCCTATTATTCAAAGAAAAGACTATACATAGTTCGGGTGTATAGCCTTATTCTGTTTTCTTTATTTTTTGTTTACTTTACCCTTTTAATCTTTATTTTTATTTAGCTCCCTTCTTAAATAAGACTACGCCAAATGTTTTAAAAAATATCTTTATATCCATTTTTAATGAATAATTATTAGAATAGAAACTTTCTAATTCTAATCTCTTTTTAAAAGTTATATCACTTCTACCACTTACTTGCCAATATCCTGTAAGTCCTGGTTTAGTTTTAACTATTTCATCGTAAAAATTCATCATATCTTCTTTTTCTCTAGGTAGATATGGTCTATTACCAATCAATGACATATCACCTTTTAAAACATTTATAAACTGAGGTAATTCATCTAAAGAAGTTTTTCTTAAAAATTTACCAGCTTTAGTAATTCTTGGATCGTTTTTTAGTTTTTTATTAATTTTATATTCCTCTTCAGCTATTTTATCTATCTTTAAAGTTTGAGTTAATATTTCATCTGCATTAGGTACCATACTTCTAAATTTATAAAATTTAAATAATTTACCATCTTTACCAATACGCTCTTGTGTAAAGAATATTGGATCAAAATCTTTATTAATTACATTCATTATTTTTACAATCAGCATAATTGGTATCAAAAATATAATTCCTATCATTGCTACTATAATATCAAATAATCTTTTAATGAATAAATATCCATAATTTACTCTTACATCATCAAAAGATTTTACAGTAACATCTTGAGTTACTCCATTCATAAAAACTACCCCCTGCATTCTATAACGAACCCCTTCGTCTATATATGTTCTATATTTTATCATAAAAGCATTAAAAAAGCAAGAACTTTCTTGCTAACTTATAAATCTTCAATTTTAGGAATAAATTTAAATCTATTAATAATCACAATATAATAATTAATTTTTTTCTACATTAACTAATGGTATTAATTCTGAGTAATGACTCCAACTCAATTGGTGCGACATTGTCGCACCTTTTTCAATAATATTGTAAAATTGCCTAAATCGTTTTAAATTCGATATTGTATAACCACTACCTAATTCATTTGTTAATCTTTTTGAATATTCTTTAATTATCCCTTCTCCGTAATGTTTACCAGCTTCACTTAACATCTTACCTACATTGTAATAAGTATTTAAATCACTTCTATTTACTAGATAATTTTTTACTTTTTTATTTATTTCATTATTTATTAATTCTTCTTTTATTTCTTTATAATAATTCATTTACTACTCCCTTCTATATAAATTCATAAGTTCTTGAAATAATTCTTTTATCGCTACAATATTCAATTACATATTTATTATCTTTTTTACAAACTATTATTCCTATAGTTTTTGTTTGGTCAATTTTCTTTAGATTAGTATCTATATAATTCATATATATTTCTATTTGACCAATATGTTCTTTTCTTAATTCTATAGTCTTTAACTCTACTACTACATAGCAGTTATATTCAATATTAAATAACAATAAATCTATATAATTATACCTATTTCCTAATTTTATTTTATATTCACTACCTATAAAAGAAAACGAATTACCTAATTCTTTCATAAAATCTTCAATATCTTCTAAAATTAATTTTTGTAATATTTTTTCTGATACATTTTCATAATTAGTATTATTTTTAATTAATATTGGATTTTTTACAAAATCTGTGACATTTTCTATCTCATTATTTACTAATTTATTTTTCGTTTCTTCATCCAGTCTTTCATATTCATTTGATTTTATTTTCTCTCTCAACTGTCTTACAGATAAATTTCGTTCTAAACAAACTTTAGCATAATATTTAAATTTGTTTTCACAAAACCAAATTATTTCACAATAATGACTCCAACTTAATTTGGCAGACAGTGTCTGCCACTTTTCAGACACTATATAAAACTGTCTCATATTTCTTAAATTTCTTTGACTGTATCCACTACCCAAATCAATAGTAAGCCTTTTTGAATACTCCTTTATTATTCCTTCTCCATAATGTTTACCTGCTCCACTTAACATCTTACCTACATTATAATAAGTGTTTAAATCACTTCTATTTACTAGATAATTTTTTATTTTTTTATTTACTTCATTGTTTAGTAATTCTTCTTTTATCTCTTTATAATAATTCATCTACTACTCTTTTCTATATAAGTTCATAAGTCCTTGAAATAATTCTTTTATCACTACAATATTCAATTATATATTTATTATCTTTCTTACAAATTATTATTCCTATAGTTTTACTTTCTTCAATACTCTTTATATTTTTATCTATATAATTCATATATACTTGTAATTGTCCTATATGTTCTTTTTTTTATTCTGTTATTTTTAGTTCTACTACTATATAACATTTATATTTAATATTATATAGTAGTAAATCTATATAGTTATATTTATCTCCTAACCTTATTTTATATTCATTATCTACATAACTAAATCCTGGACCAAGTTCCTTTAAAAATGATGATATATCACTTAAAATTAATTTCTATAATATTTTTTCTGATATATTTTCATAATTAGTATTATTTTTAATTAATATTGGACTTTTTACAAAATCTGTGATATTTTCTACCTGGTTATTTACTAATTTGTTTTTTGTTTCTTCATCTAGTCTTTCATATTCATTTGATTTTATTTTTTCTCTTAATTGTCTTATAGATAAGTTTTGATTTTCAACTATCCTAATATAATATTTTATCTTATTAAGATCGTCATATGGTAATAATTCTATATAATGGCTATAAGTTAATTTTGGCGACACTGTCGCCATTTTTTCGATTAATATATAAAATTTTTTCATCTTATTTAATGATGATACATCATATTTTACCTTTAAATCATCAGTAAGTCTTTTTGAATACTCTCTTATTATCCCCTCTCCATAATGTTTACCTGCCTCACTTAACATCTTACCTACGTTATAATAAGTGTTTAAATCACTTCTATTTACTAGATAATTTTTTACTTTTTTATTTATTTCATTATTTATTAATTCTTCTTTTATCTCTTTATAATAATTCATCTACTACTCCTTTCTATATAAGTTCATAAGTTCTTGAAATAATTCTTTTATCACTACAATATTCAATTATATATTTATTATCTTTTTTGCAAATTATTATTCCTATAGTTTTGTTCTGATTAATCTTTTTTAGATTAGTATCTATATAATTCATATATATTTCTATTTGCCCAATATGATCTTTTCTTAATTCTACAGTCTTTAACTCTACTACTACATAGCAATTATATTCAATATTAAATAATAATAAATCTATGTAATTATATCTATTTCCTAACTTTATTTTATATTCATTATCTATATAACTAAATCCTAAACCTAGTTCTTTTAGAAATGATGACATATCTTCTAAAATTAACTTTTGTAATATTTTTTCTGATACAATTTCATAATTAGTATTATTTTTAATTAATATTGGACTTTTTACAAAATCTGTGACATTTTCTACCTCGTTATTTACTAATTTGTTTTTTGTTTCTTCATCTAGTCTTTCGTATTCATTTGATTTTATTCTTTCTCTTAATTGCCTTATGGATAAATTTTGATTTTCAATTATTCTGATATAATATTTAATCTTATTAAGATCATCATACGGTAATAATTCTATATAATGTCCATATGATAATTGTTGCGACACTGTCGCAAGTTTTTCGGCTAAATTGTAAAATTTTCTCATCCTAGTTAGTGATGTAAAAGTATACCCTTTACCCAAATCAGTAGTAAGTCTTTTTGAATATTCTTTAATTATCCCTTCTCCATAATGACTACCAGCTTCACTTAACATCTTACCTACATTATAATAAGTGTTTAAATCACTTCTATTTACTAGATAATTTTTTACTTTTTTATTTATTTCATTATTTATTAATTCTTCCTTTATTTCTTTATAATAATTCATCTACTACTCCTTTCTATATAAATTCTTATACTTATATATTTGTAGATAAATTATTTTTTTCCTTAAAAAAAACAAAAAAAATAGAATAAAAATCCTATTTTTCAATAATTATATTATTTTTTCACTTTTGTAGCATTTACTAAATTAAATTCAGTATCATAGGTATAACTCTTAGAAGAATTAAACATTTTTCTATTAGCTAAACTTCTTAAATCTTTGACTTCCTTTATTAGTTTTTGTTTTTCAATTAAAAGTTTTTCTATAATTGCCATTTGCTCAGAATTAATTACAGTACCACTAACAGAATTTATACCTTTATTAATACTTTCTATTGTTTCAATGTCACTTCGTACTATATTATTTAATACAATTACATCTCCTATATCTGTCAGTTCCATCTTTCTATCACCTATTTCTTGATGTAAGATTTTGTAGTAGAACTACTTTCTTTTATATCTTGAATTTTTTCCTTAACATCAACTATTTTGTTAATATTAATCCAACCAACATTTTTATATACAAGATCAGCATCATCATTCATATAACCATTAAAATTATACGAAACACTAATATCTTTACCATATTCTTGATACATGTTACTTGTAATCTCATCTACATTTTCTCCATCTTTTACATTCTTAACATCTAAAACTGTATTTCCATCGTATACTGCTATATAAGATATTTTAAAATAATCACAACCTATCTTACCAGCTTCTATTTCGTTACCATTTCCCCAAGCATCTCCAGTCAATTTTTGAGAAAATGTCAAATTTCCATCTGTATCTTTATAAAATAAAGCTATTTTTCCATTTAAACCAAAATTACAATAGTCTATTTCTTCATTACTATCTTTATTATTTTCGTTAGTATTATCATTTGCCAATTCTTCAACTATGATGTTTGCCTTATTTTCTTTTTCTATTTCTTTCTTGGCTTCTTCTATATTTTCAACATAATTTTTAGTTTTAAAATCATTAAGGCTTAACCATCCTATATTCTTATATGCAGGAGTATCTTCTCCTTCTTTATAAGCATCAAAGTTAAATTCAATGTCTACATCTTTTCCATATTTATCATATAAATCGTTAGTCTGTAAGTTATCACTATTATTTGTAATATTTATCTCTGCTATCTTTTCTTGATTTTTACATACTGCAATAGCAGAAATTTTAAACCTGTCACATTCACTATAATCACTTGCTAATAACTTATTACCCTTATTATTTAAATCTTCACTTAATTTAAATGTGTATTTAATGTTGTTTTCACTATCTTTATGAACCAATAGCAAACTGTCATCTAAGCCTAAGCCTCTGTTTTCTTTTTTGATTTTTTCTTCTGTAGTAGTTTGTTCAGTTACCTTCTCTGTAGTAATGTCATCAACTAATTCTGTTGTTATTTCTCTTACTATGTTTGTTTTAGTACTTGCTAATTGTTTACTGCTATTTTTCTTTCCGAAAGAAGGCAAGATACTTGATATTCCTAATGTAGTTAATAATACTAATGCAGATAAAGCTCCTACCAATACTCCTGGATAGTTAGCACCTTCAATTGTAGCAGATGTTATCTTTTTTTGACCTAATGCCACTTTTCTTTGAATTAATTTATCTTTTAATTTTAAATCTCTATTTGAAAATATATCTCTTAAATCATATCTTAATTTTACATTTAATTGACCATTAACATAATCTGTTACATAATCAGTCCCATACTCTTTATCTATTTCATTTAATGCTGATACTAAATTAACATCTAAGTTTTTATAAATCTTACTTTCAACAGCTATATTATATTTTTTAGCTAGTTCTCTTTTTATATATTTAGAATATAAATATTTAATTGATATTTTATTTTCGTATGTTTGATGATAAATATCTCCTTCTTCTACAATATCGAAATCTATTCTATACTTTCCTTTTTTATAAACCACCTTAAAATTATATATACTTCCTTCTTGATAAGAGTCTGCTATTTCATCAAATTTATATTCTTCAACATAATCATCTTTTGATTTTTCTTCTTCTTTTTTTGTTTCTACTACTTTTTTAGCTTGTTTTTCAACTGTACTAGAATTGTTAGTTGGGAATTTATATTCATCTAAGTTAATCCAACCTATATTTTCTGATACTGGTTGTTCTTTTCCCTTAATATATCCATCTCTATTTAACTTGATACTTATATCATTTCCATATTCGTAATAAAGTTGAGAAATCTTACTTGCTAGTTGTTTCTCATCATCTAAAATTATGGCATCAATTATTTTATTATCTTTAAAGGCTGCAACACTTGAAATTTTATAATAATCATATTTCTGATTAACTTTTACTTCTTCTTTTAAACTACTGTCTTTCTTTTTTAAATTTTTTTCTTCTTTGATTTTTTTCTTTTCTTCTGTCTGTTTATTTTCCCTTAAAGTTTCAATATCAAAATCCTTAATATGTTGTTTTAGTTGTTCTAACTGATATGTTAAAGTGTTTCTTTCACCCTTTAAAGTAGCCAAATTTCTCATAAATTCCTGTCCTAAACTACTTGTTTTTCCTACATTTTCTATTTGAAATTGATATTCTGATATTAAACTATTTAAATCACTTAATCTTTTATTGGATTTATCTATATTATTTAATATAAATTTGGCTGTTTCTACATTCATTGCATCCATAAATAAGCCCCCTCATCTCTACATATTGCCACGTATAGTACCATAAAACTAGCATTTTGTCAATTTTAGCAAGTTGAATCAATTTATTAGAACACATAAAAAAGTGATTTATTCTTAAAATCACTCTTTTAATTTCATTATGATAAATTACTTTGACATTTCATTGACGATAGCCATCTCTTGAGCATCAAGTGAAATTACTTTTACCTTTGTTGAATTTGATAGCACTATTTCCCTTTCATCATTAAAATTAAAGTCATATCTACCTTTATCTAAAATAAGTTCTTTTTCTAAAGTAGAACCAAATTGTTCATCCTTAGAATTAGCATCTGAAGTATAAGGACATACTGCAACTCTACTACCCTTAGCTAAGTTAATTTGATATAAATAATATTCGTTAGCATCATCGTCAAAGCAAGAATTAAGAAATTCATCAATATCAATGCTTGTTGGAACAATACTTTGTCTAGATAAAAAGAAACTATTTGGTTTTTTATTTATTGAAACCATTCTATAAACTGTCATATCAGATTTAAGTTCTAAGCGTGAAAGAAGTGGCTCTATTTCCATGGTAATATTTTGCAAACTTCTTTTGAAAGATGAAAAATCTGTAAGTGAAATATCTCTAAATACTGTAAAGCTCATAACCGCATTTTTAGATTCCTTTAAGGCTTTCTTGTAATATTCATAAATTTCATACACTTTGTCTTCTTCTTCATTAAGACAATCTATCGCAACACCAATTTTAGATTTATACAAAAATAATAAATTTTTTTCTTCTTCTGTATATTTATCATTAAATTGTTTAACTAAATCCTCATACATTATAACCACCTACATCTTTTGCTCTATTTTTTCTAGTTGTTTTAAGAATTTTTTACTTTTTAAATAAAGTCCTGTATATCTATCATAATAGTCATCTAAGAAAAAATTAATTTCTTTTAAAACTTCAGAAGATACTGATAGTTTTGTAATACTTGCAATATCAACATAATAAAACATTCTAATTAATTTAATTGCTTTATCACTTACTATACCTTCATCATGATAGCAATTTCTACAAAGATATCCTCCTGCAGTAGATGAAAGTGTAATAATATCTTTGGTTGAACCACAAATACTACATCCATCAAGATTAGGACTCACTCCTAAGTATTCAAGAAGTTTTAATTCCAAGATATCTGTAAGTATTAAAGAAGATAAACCTTCTTCCATCTTTAATAAAGTTTCTATTAATAAATCATAAATGTGTTCATCTTCATTTTGTTTTAGAACTTGATTTGTTAAATCTACTATATAAGAAGCATAAGAAACTTTCTCTAAATCCGTAATTATATTATTAAAAGATGAAATAACATCAACACCAATTAATGTAGAAAGACCTTTTTCTTTATAATAAATATGAAATTTACCATAAATAAGTTTTCTACTAACAGCACGTAATTTGCTTTTTAAATTTCTACTTCCTTTGGACATTACACCAATAAGACCATACTCTTTTGTTAGAATATTAAGAATCTTACTAGATTCACTGTAATTAGTTTCACCTAAAACAATTCCTTCTACTTCCTCTATTTTCATTTAATCACTTCTTTTATTCATATTTTTTAAAAGAATATAATATTTTATATCTCCTGTTTCTTTAAATAATTTCCAAATTACCTCATTCATAAAATCACCTCTATTAATATAGTGGTGATTTATTTTATTTTTTATTCAATTTCTTTTAAAGCTAATTCATCAAAATACTTTTCTTGATCTCGCCAATTTTTTAATGTTTTAACATATGTCTCTAAAAATACCTTTTTACCTAAAAATTCTTCCATATCATGACGTGCCAATGTACCAATTTGTTTTAGCATTGATCCATTTTTACCTATTAAAATTTTCTTTAAATTATCACGATCAACTACTATTAAAACCTGGATATGAACTAGTTTGTCATCTTCTTCATAATTTTCAACGTAACAAGTAACTGAATGTGGAATTTCATCTTTAGTAAGTTCTAATACTTTTTCCCTTACTAACTCTGACATAATAAATTTAGTCGAAACATTTGTTAAATCATCTTCATCATAAATACGTTCTTGTTCTTCTAAATACTTTTTAATACTTGTAATTAAAACATCTACATTATCATGAGCTTTAGCTGAAATTGGAATTATTTCAGCAAAATCATATAACTTTCTTAATTCATCAATATCTTTTAATAATTTTTGTTTATCTTTAACTTTGTCTATCTTATTTAATAAAAGAATAATTGGAACATCTTTATCTTTAATTTTGTTTAAAATAAATTGATCTCCCTTACCAAATCCTTTAGAAATATCTACTAAAAATAAGATAACATCTACTCCTTCAGTATTATTATAGGCTTTTTTGTTTAATAAATTTCCTAATTTATGATTAGGTTTATGAATACCAGGAGTATCAACGAAAATAATTTGAGAATCTTTATCATTATAAATTCCATTAATAACATTTCTTGTTGTTCCTGCTTTATCTGATGTTATGGCAATTTTTATTCCTAAAATACTATTAAGTAATGTACTTTTACCAACATTTGGTCTTCCAACTAAACTAACAAATCCACATTTCATACTAAATCATCACTTCCAAACGGATAAGGACACATTTCCCCAACTGTGTGAGTTTCCACATCACCTTTTGTAGAATAACAATAGATTAAAGCATCACTATCAAAAAATTCAGAAATTACTTGGCGGCAAATAAAACAAGGTGTTCCAATTGAACCACTTGATACCATAACGTGTAACTCTTTGAAATCTCCCCTTTTATATCCTTTGCTTATAGCACTTACAATAGCACTTCTTTCAGCACAAATACCTGCTCCATAACTAGCATTTTCAACATTTACTCCACCGAACTCATTTCCATCTTTCATAACCACATAAGCACTAACTGGAAAGTTAGAGTATGGTGAGTATGAATTTTTTTGTAAAGCTATTAATTTTTCTACCATGATTAATTACTCCTTTTCTTATATTATAGATTATAGATTTATTTCTACATTAAATTATTTATAAAACTTATTATTTTGGGGATGAATATTATCAAGCCAATAATACTTGAAAATATTGCGAAAATTAAAACTGCTGCCGCTGAAACATCTTTAGCTTTTTTAGCATGAGGATTTTTTTCTAAAGTAATCATATCCACAATACTTTCAATAGCGGTATTAAAAAACTCTGCGATTAAGACAAGTCCAATTAAAATTAAACATATTGAAAACTCAATATAATTTAACTTCAAAATATACGAAGCTATCATAACTAAAATAGCCATCAAAGTATGAATCCTTAAATTTTGTTCTTCCTTATAAGCTGTAATCACACCACAAAAGGCATATTTAAAACTGTTTCTTAACTTTTTTTTATTAATTATTTTATCTTTTGATACCACAACCACTTAATACCTCCTCTTGCTTTGTAAACATAACTTCTTCTTCTTCCTTAGTTTGATGATCATAACCAAGTAAGTGATAAAAACCATGTACCGCTAAGAAGCATATTTCACGTAAGAATGAATGTTGATATTCAATTGCTTGAGATTTTGCTCTATCAAGACAAATATAAACATCTCCCAAAACCCTTCTGTCGCTAGCATTAAGTACTGTATCATCATCTTCTAACGCAAATGTAATAACATCAGTTACACGATCAATATTACGATAGTTTTTATTTAATTCATGAATATAGTCTTCTCTAACTATAATTACATTAAAATCAACATTTTCTAAATTTTCTTTTTTAACCGCAAAATCTAAAACTTTTCTAACAGTTTCTAACTCATCAATTTCTTCTTCTGTTTGATTAAATATTTCTATATTGTTCATAAATCCTTACCTCCTATTATATAAGCACAATTACTCCAATTAATATTATAACAGAAATTAAGTTTAAAAACATCTCACTTTTCATAAAATTAGGAAGAGTTTTTCCTATTTTACTAAGTATACTAAATAAATAGAAACCTACTATACCACCAATAGTGTTAAGCATAATATCATCTATATCAAATACTCTACCAATTGACATTTGAACAAATTCAATTGATGTAGAAGCAACTAAAGTTAAAATTATAATTAAATAAGGCTTTTTTATATCTAGATAATATGCTGTAAAAAAACCAAATGGTAAGAATAAAATAATATTTCCTAAAACATTTTTAATAAATAATCTACTTCCAATTTGATATCTAAACATTTCTTTAAATGGAATAAAATTATTACTGCTCCATGTAACAGCATCTTGGAAAGTTACAATTTGGAACAAACATAAAATATAAATTATAAAAGAAAGCATCAATAACTCTTTATATAAAACTAGTTTTTGATGATTCTTTATTAGATAAGTTATTCTAAGTGAAACAACAATTACGATAGAAATAATTACCATAGGCCAAGCCATATCAATAACACCTTGAATTGTTTTAGTTACCTGATTCATCCTTTACACCTTCTTGTTTTGTTATATCTATATTATCGATATTTACTGTATCTGTTATATCTTCTTTTACTTTAAAAAATATATCTACTATTATTTTACTATCTTTCTCTGTCTTTTTCAAAACTTTTTTAGAAATAATAGAATCATTTACACTAAGTTTCTTCTTTAGATTTTTCTCTGCTAATTTTAAAGCTTCTTTTTCTCCTTTAGTTCCAGTATATCTTTTTGTTATCTCTTTAGTTTCTTTTACTTTTGAATAATTAAAACTCATTGGCAAAAGTCTATTTTCTAGAAGAGTTATATTATTACTTTCATATGTTTTATAAGGTTTAAAATCAAATAATAGAAAATCATGTGATAAAAATTTAACTTGAAATCTCTTCTTACTATTCTTAGTATATTTTATTTCTTTATAAACTTTTGGAAGTGTTATTTCTGCTTGGTACCAAACCTCTCCATAAACCGTTCCAACAGCTTTTACTTTTTTCTTTATTTCTTCATCCTTGGTAATAAAACCACTAATTAGAATATCTCCTTTTTTTACATAGTCATTTTTACTAACTTTAATTTCGCCAGAAGATGCTTGAATTTGTAATATCATCGCATCTTTTTTAGCAACTATATGTTGAAAAGTATTATCTATTTTGGGATCATTTTTAATACGTTCTTCTACTTTTACTACATATTTTGTACCAATACTATCTATTTCCAACCATTCTAATCTATCTGTTTCTTTATGAAGAATCTTTTTAATTATTTTTTCTTTTTTATCATAACTAACTTTAAAATGATATTTAGAAATACCAAACTCTTCTAAATCCGCAAGTACTAGTTCTCTAATTTCACTTTTAGGATGTTCTATATCAATATCAAATATAATAGAAGATAAAACTTTAATTAAAACTAAACCTATAATTAAACATATAAAAAAAACATTATACTTTTTTAAAATATTCTCATACTTAACTAATCCATAATAATCAATTATCTTTATTTTGTAAGAAGTTTTTAACTTTAATATCTTATCATAATCATCTAAATCTACTACTATAGTTAGTTCTTTATCAGTTAATTTGACATCATACAGTGATATTTTTAAAGAAATTAAGTTATCAAGGAAACGTTTTGGATTTTTACCTACTATTAATAACTTATATTTATTAGTCATTGAAATCCACCTCTATATTAGAAACAAATCCACTTACTAATACCTCATCATCTAGTAGTTTATTTAAACATAAATTATTACCTTTTATAATGATTCTTCCTTTATTAGTTAAAAAAGCTATTCGCTCATCTTCAATGGATAAAATTTGTAAATAATTAATAATATGAATTCTATCTGTAAATATAGTCATTCTAAACTCTTTATCATTAATATAGTCTTTTATTCTATTAAGCATATTATCACCTAATTAATGATATGTTGTAAAACTTTTAATTAGAAAAAAAATAAGGATTTACCTTATTTATGAGACTCTTTTATACATATAAACTGTTATGTATGGATCAACTGTACTAAATTTTTCTCCACTACCTGTAGCCTCAGTTTGTGCCTTTGTACCAGAAAAAGTTGACGAAACTGTTCCTTTTGCTGTTACTTTATGCGTATGAGCTCCAGCTGCTTTTGTTGATTTAGTAGTTACGTAAGGATTATTAGAGATTGTCGTTCCAAATGCCATTGATGCCCTAACATGTGTTACATTTTCAACATTTCCCCATTCTATCACCCATCCATCCATATCATGATTATGATTTCCCGCTGATTCTGTTTCCACTGCCGTACCATTAAATGTTGAGTTTATTGTTCCTGAAGGTGTAAATGAATGAGAATGAGAAGGAAGGTTTGCTGTTGTTAAGACTGCTGTAGAAGAACCTCCTGTTTGTTCTGGTTCACCACTTGAAGATCTTAAAACTCTTCCGTCTCCAAACGCCTGCCAGGTACCACCTATTGCAGATGCTACAGCAGTTGGAGAAGATAATTTTGTTGATATATAAATACTTCCTACCGGATACATACTTTTCTTTAATTCATCTAACTTTTTTGAAAAATTTGTGCATGTTCCATCGATTGCTGCTTGAACATTATCTACTTTCAAATTAGAATTATCTGAATAACCTATCTTTGTAGCACTTATCGCATAGTTTGTTGCAGCATAAGCACCACCTATAGAAATAATACAGCCAATTGTTACAATTACACTCATAATTACTATAACCTTTTTCATCTTAGACATCACCTACATTATCATATCTAAGATCATTATAACCCCCCCCCAGACGAAAAAATCAAGCATAAATTTTGCCTGACCTTGGTCTGTTTTGTAGTGGTAAGTTAAAAGTAGACAAGTAATAAAATAATACCTAAGCTGCTACATAGACTACTTGTCCATCTAAAAGATATCCAGCTGTTCCACCCATCACCTTTAATGTTCCATCGGCATCTACTACACCAACTGCTGATGCTGCTACCGGCTGTTCTGCAGTAATAGATATATAATTCATCATATATTTTGGTTTTGGTAAATCCTTGACCACAGGAACAGTTGAAGTAGTAGAAGGCGTAGTAACACCCAAAGCAATATTAACAATAACTAGTTTGCCTACCTGATACCAATAACTATGAGCACCGTTTATTCCATTTAATTTATAATTAGAATTACTAACATAAGTTAATTTATGTTGTTCACTTATTTGTTCCAAATTGCTTAATCTGTTATCTATTCTACTACAAGTACCATCGATTGCCGCTTGAACGTTATCTACTTTCAAATTAGAATTATCTGAATAACCTATATTTGTAGCACTTATAGCATAGTTTGTTGCAGCATAAGCACCACCTATAGAAATAATACAGCCAATTGTTACAATTACACTCATAATTACTATAGCTTTTTTCATCCTAGACATCACCTACATTATTATATCTAAGAACATTATACCCCCCCCCCGAGACAAAAAAATCAAGCAATTTCTTGCTTGATCTTATTAATTATCTCTATTATTTGAACGATTTCTTTTTCTAGAATTTTTAATTCCTTCTTTTTTAGCGTTTCTTCTTCTTACTCCTGGTTTATCATAACATTCTCTTTTTTTGCATTCTGAAGGGACACCGTCTCTAGCTACTTTTTGCTTAAATTTTCTTAAAGCCATATCTAGATTACCATTTTTAACAGTTACTTGAGTTGCCATTTTTCTCCCTCCCTTCGTCTTCACTACTAACGAGTATAGCAAAACTTTCGTTATTTTTCAAGAATTTTTGACAAGTTTTTTATTATTTTTGTGCTAAAGTACTAATTATTTCATAAATGTTTCTTAAAAATAGTCCTACATGACAACCACTATTATAAATAAAGAGTAAAAAATAATTTATTATTGGTAGCAAAAATATTACTCCAAGTACTATTAATATATTCTTTCGTTTCTTTACATGTTCAACTATTTTAACGGACAAAGGTCATCTTCCGCAACCCTTCTAATTGAGCTGCCTACTCCCTTTCCAGCTTCCATTAAAATCTTAATTACATTTACAAAAGAATTAATTATAGTACCACTGATATAATTACTTCCTCCTATTATTTCATCTAGATTATTTACTTTCTTCATGATGAACAACCTCTAGGATGTACTATTCCTTCAAATACTCCTGATAAAAATATTACAGCAGATGCAATGCCTAAGGCTGCCCAAGCAGAAAAACCACCTTGAATCTTTTCAAGGTCATTATCTTTTAGTTTTTTCATATATCATCCTCCCAACATTTTCTAAAAATATTAAATAAAAACTCTTTACGATTATAAACACTAATAGTAATTGTATCATTATCTTTATAGTTATTAGGATATTTAATCTTTAGTAATACCTCATGATACCACTTATCATGCTGTTTTAAAACATTTTTCTTAACATCAATAATTTCATATTTCATTTTCTTATTATCTAGATATAAATAATTACCACTTCTAATCATTTTATAATCATTACTATCTAGATATGATTTTGTATAATTCGATGTCACAACTATTGTAGATAAAACCTTGTAGTTTCTATATTTTTTACTATAAAAAATACTAATAACAATAATTTCAATAAATATAAATATGAATACCACAAAAATAATTAATCCTATTTTTTCATAGTTTTTCTTCACTTATTTCTCCATCTTTAAGCCTGATTATTCTATTAAATAAACCCTTATTATCATAACGATGAGAAATTACAATTATTATCTTATCTTTCAAATAACTAAAAATATTTTTTAGTATCTTTTCTTCTCTTTCAATATCAATTTGACTTAATGCTTCATCAAAGATATAAATATCGCTCTTCTTTAAAATACTCCTCGCCAGTATAATTCTTTGCCTTTCTCCTCCACTAAAATTAAGACCATTTTCTTCTACTAACTGATTGTATGATAAAGAATTATTATCAATAAATTCATTTACTAGAGTTAACTTCATAACTTTTAACACTTCTTCTTCATTATAATCTTTTCCTAAAGTAATATTATTATAGAGTGTATCACTAAATAAAAATTCTTGTTGAGAAATATACGTAATATTATTTCTAAGATTATCAAGATTATAATGGTTAATATCTACATTATTTATATCTAACATTCCAAAGGGAACTTCTAAATATCTCATTAATAATTTGACTAAAGTTGATTTGCCACTTCCACTAGTTCCTAGTAAGAACACCTTATCCTTAGCTTTAATTTCCAAATTAATGTTTTTTAACAAAGGCTTACTATTATATGAATAACTTAAATTCTTATATTTAATTTTCTTTAAAACTAAATCAAATGAAGAATTACTAACTATAAATTTTTCTCTTTGAATATTAAATAAATCTTCTATTCTTTCTTTAGCTAAAGTATAATTTGGATAATCATGAACTAAGTTAACAATATTAGATATAGAAGTATTTAAAAATGATAAAATACTTTGATAAACAATTAATTGAGCTAAACTTAAGTTTGTTCTTATTACTTCATAGCTTCCTAGTCCCAAAATTATTATTTGAAATAAAGCATTAATACTATTTGATAAATATGTGAATAATTCTTGTGTAAATGATAAATTATAGATTGCTTCCAAAAAATTTTGATACTTTATCCTTAATTTATCAATAACTAACTTTTCTGTATGCATTCCTTTTATAACATCCATACAAGATAAAACTTCTATCAAATAAGAATTTAGTTTTTCTTCTCTTCTATAATATTTTTTGATTTTTAATTGAAGATGTGGTTTTTGTAACAAATTTAAGATAATCAACAATATAAATAATCCAATTGAACATATAGTAAGTATTTTACTAATATTGAATAAAAGTATTATAAAGATAAAACTTGTAAAAACATCTGTTGAACATATAGTGAATAATTTTACAATATAGTTTTTTACATAAGATAAATCTTTTACTCTTGAAAGTATTTCTCCAGTAGTTCTATTTTTATAATAGAGATATGGAAGTAAAATAATTTGTTTATATGTCTTCAAAGTTATCTTATAATCCAAAAGTTCACTATACTTAGTAATGATAATATTCCTTAACATAATAGAGGTTTCTTTTAAAAGATAAATAACTCCTATTACTAAAGATATAACCATTATATTATTACTGACTTTATACTCAATACTAAAATTAAGTAAATATTTAAAATGAAAAGCAGATAAAATATGAAATACAAAGTATGATAGGTTTAAATATAGAATAGTCAGAAATAATTTCTTGTGTGTACTAATAAAAACAATTATAGATTCTTTTACCTCTTTATTTTCCAGTAAATTTGGTAATTTTTTGTTTGGTACTAAAAACAGATAATTATTACTAGACATTAATTTAAATTCCGAAACTGAAACTAATCTTTTACCTTTGGCGGGGTCCATTATAGTGATTTTATTTAATTTTATATCTATATCATAAATAACAACAAAGTGTTGATAACTTTTGTTTATGATAACATGAGCGATACAAGGCAAATTATCTCTATTAAGGTTTTCCAACTCTCCTTTCATTGCTAGTGAAGAAAACCCTAATGTCTCAGCAGCAGTAACTAAATTATATGCACTAACGCCATTCTTAGTGGTGTTGGTAAGCTGTCGCAAATATTCCTTTGAACTATTACCTCCATAGTGCCTAATAATTGAAAGTAAGCAACAAATACCACAATCTTTAATACCATCTTGTAAAACAACTTTCATATAACAATTTATAATACCTCCTACTTCTATTATTGTAGAAGTAGATAATTTTTCCGGAAAAAATAAAAAAATTTATACAAAATAAAAACCCTTACATAAGTAAGAGTTCTATTATCATTAATGGTGTCCGCGAGGCGACTCGAACGCCTGACCGATCGCTTAGAAGGCGATTGCTCTATCCAGCTGAGCTACGCAGACATAACCAACTGACAAAATAAATTATACAACAATAATCGTTATCTTTCAAGTACTTTTTATTTTTTTAATAAAAAAAGTAATTACTATTTTTCTTTAAATAGTCTTTACTTTTTGTTTGAAAGATTTAACTCTTAGTTTTTGAACACATTTTTCTACTTCATTTTCATCATGTTCACTATAAATAAACTTAATTATATTTTCTATATCATTACAATCGATGCTAGTTTCATATTTTTGACCAAGAAATTCTAAAATATCATTACTTTCAGTTGGCATACTAATGCCTTTACGGCAATTAATGTATTCTTCCATATTATTTTGAACTGAATGTAAATATTTTGTAATCAATGGAAGTTCCAATCCAACTGATTGCACAGCTAACATATTTCTTTGATAGATGCTAGCTTCAATACTCATAAACCTAATATAAGATAGAATCTCAGTATCTAACTCACAATTGCTTTCAATATTACTATTTCCAATTCTTACAATATCATCTAAGTTTAAATTATCAAATGGATATTTTAAATCATAACCATTTAATTCAGCAAACGATTCTTCAACTTGATTTTTTAGATTCTTTTCATCTAATTTTGTTATATTAATAATGTCATAATTTTCATTCATGATCACACACAAATTATCATGAAAAGTTCTAACTACAACATAATTATCAACAAGACTAAAATTCAAAAAATTTAATCCATATTTATTACAAGCATCATGAAATTCATCAGAAGAATTAACCTCTTCTTCTGTCTTTTTTCTTTGATAGCTTTTTATTTGAGTTTTTAAATCATCAAGATTATCATACTTATCTATACCAATTGTATTAAATAATACGTCAATAGTATATTCTCTATCATTAGACATCAGTTTTTGAGATGTATCTGCTATCAAATAATACTTATCAATATCACTATTTCCTGATACATCTGCTAAAATATCACCTAACTTAGAAATTAGTTCTTCATCAAGGCTAGGATATGATACCTCTAATTCATCTAAAAATCTAAGTTGTTCTTCTGAAAACGTCTTAAATCTTGAACGCATATGATAACAAATCCTATTAAGTCTTTGACTATATGGAATACCATTCTTTATATCTTTAACCAAGTATCTATCACGATAAAGGCCAAATTCGTTTAATAGGTGAATCATACTATTCATTCTATTCTTAAAATCAGGATTATCAAAGTCTATTTTTTCTTTAAAAAACAATAAATATGCTTTATAGAATTCAAAATCAACTTCTATATCCATATTAATTAATTCATCCATACTATCCCTCTTCTTTTGTTCTGTATTTTAACACAAAACCAAAAAAAAGGCAATCAAAAAGCAACACTTTAAAGTATTGCTGTTATTTTAAATCATCTAAACCAACTGTTTCAATATTTTTTCCATCGACATTTATCATGACTTGTGCCACATCATAATTAGCAAAAACAGAATATGCTAAAGTATAAGTAACTTCTTCTAAAATCTTATTGTCTCCATCAAAAATAGCATTATTAAAGTTGATAGTCATTACATTTTCTTGTTCCTTATAATCAAGTAATTTTGTATTACTGTTTAAAAAACTCATTAAGTTCGGTTCATATATATAACTTGCGGTTAACTCATTAATAATAATTTTTATCTTCTCATCACTATCATTTAAATATTTTGTTACTGGTACATAGTAATTTACTCCATCTAACTGTTCTAAATAATAAACCACTACTTTATTAATATCTTTTCTTGATTTTATATCATAACTTTTATTAATACCAATATTCCTATCTAAAACCTTATTGTAACCATCGATAGTTTCTCCATTAACTTCTATTATTACACCATCAATTTGTCCTAAATCCATAACACTATAAACGATAGATTCAATTATCTTTTCTATTTTTTCCTCATCTTTAATCAGTTTGTTATTAAAATTAAGTGTTAAATAGTGTTCATCATAATATACTTCTAAAAGTTTAGTGTCTTCTGGAATTGTTGCTTCGAGACCATTAGGAAATTTGGAATTATCATTTATAGTTAAATTTTTGATTAACTTTTTTACCTGTTCTTCTTTTGAAGTAGAGTCTAATAGTATTTTAGTTTTAACCAAATAATCATTTTTATCTAGCAAATAAATATTATTAGTTCCTATTCCTGTTATATATTCAACCTCTAAATTTGTTTTTAAAGTATCATCTTGATAGAGACTAGGAATTGAGTATACCACTAATAAAACAAAAGCAGTTAATGTTGTTATAAATATCTTTCTTAAAGCTTTTTTCTTTAGCATAATATCACCTAGTCAATAATATGAAAAATCGTACTAAAATAGTACGATTTATAGTGAAATTTCACCTAATTTTAATAATTCTACAACAGCACTTGCTCTACCATTTACTCCTAGTTTTTGCATTGCATTGGAAATATGATTTCTTACTGTTTTTTCACTTATTTGTAAATCCTTAGCTATATCCTTAGTTGTTTTATTAAGTATTAATAGTTCAAACACTTCTTTTTCTCTATTTGTAAGAATTTTATTTGACATAGTATTCTTCCCTTCTTTTATACTTACCTAGAGTATTGTATGAAACAAGAGTAAATACGTTCAGTCAAAGTGCCTAGCTTTTCTTAAATGTTACAGTAATATACATTTTCTCTTCGTAGTTAGATTGAACAAGTCGCATGATATTGTTTGCTATACTACTATCATGTTTTTCTTTAATAGCTACTACTTCAATATTCTTTTGATCTATTTTTACAAAACTATCTAATTCTAGCTTTTCCTTGATTTGTTTTTCTAAGTTTTCTTCTTGTCCTTGAAGTTGATTCAAGTATTTTAATTGCTCATAAGCATTATTCTTTTCATCTGTTGTTGCCTTTTTATTTGTAAGTTTTTCTTGTAAACTTACCATTTGTTCTTGACGTTCTTCTTCTAAAGAAACTCTCATTGCAACTAAGCTAGATGTTTCCTTGACAGTTGCCTTTTTCTTGCTACTTTTAGTAACAACACTATTATTTTTATCTCCTACTAACAAATCATTTGGCATTGTAATGTAATAGACACTAAGAACTAATATCAAACTAAATAATGTTAAAAACCATAAATTTTGTTTGTTTATCATACGAAGCCTCCTCCTTACGATAAACTATATGTTCCAAAAAAAAAGAATATTACAAGAATATTCTTTATTTAACTTCTTTTCCGCATGCTGGACAGAATTTTGTAGCTTTATCCATTTTATTTCCGCAAGCAGTACAGAATTTTGTATCAGCACTTGTAGCTGTTGCTGTAGAATTTGATTGTGTATTTTTAGTAATAGAATTCATAACAACATCATCCATTGGTTTCTTACCTTCATATTTTGCTTCACCACAACCTAAAATCAAATAGAAGATTGATTGAAGTAAGATAAGACCTACTGCGTATGAATCTTCCTTACCAAAACTACGTGCAATACTTACATTTAAAATAATAGCAAAATAAATTGAAGCTGCAAGTGAAAGTAAAGATCCTATAACAGGGATAAATGAAAGGCATCCACATACGAATACTATCAAAATCCACCATGGACTAATTCCTACCATATCACATAATAAATATTGATTATAGAAAGGAATTAATGCTCCCCATCCTGGTTTTCCACCTTTAACTAAAATTTTCCATTCTCCAATTATTTTTAGAACTAATACTGCTATTACAATTAAGAATACGATTCCTACAAAAACCATCATTCCTAGTGCAAATCCTCCTATTGCGCTTCCTACAGCATATGCTGAATCATAACTTGACATATTTTTCACTCCTTTATCACATAATATCACATAATTATATTTTATGCTACTAAATAATAAATTATTTTTCTAAACTTTGTAAAGCATAAATTAAAGCAATTTTTCCTGAATCATAAGTAAGTGAACCTTGTTGATATGCGATATAAGGTTTTCTAATTGGTCCATCGCAACTTATTTCTATACTAGAGCCTTGTGTAAATGAACCACTTGCCATAATAACTTGATCATCATAACCTGGCATATCCCATGGAATTGGTGTTGATTTGGCATCGATTGGAGAGCCACTTTGAATTCCTTGGGTATATTTTATTAGTTTATCTGGATCTTCAAAGATAATATTTTGAACAATATCAGCTCGCTCTTCATTATATCTAGGTTCTACTTTATAACCTAGTTTTTCTAAAACACATGAGGTTAAAATTGCAACTTTCAAACTAGATGCTACAACACTTGGAGCTAAAAATAAGCCTTGTAAAATACTTTTATTAATTCCCAGAGTTGGACCTACTTCCCTACCTTCACCTGGAAGTGTTAATCTTTCCCCAACTAAATTAATTAAATCATGACGTCCTGCAACATAAGCCCCATTTGGCGCAATACCTCCACCTAAATTTTTAATTAAGGAACCAACACAAATATCTGCCTTAGTAGAACCTAATTCTTTTTCACTTACAAATTCACAATAGCAATTATCTACCATAATAATAATTTCATTATCAATATCTTTAATAAAAGAAATAATTTTATCAAGTTTAGAGATACTAAGACTACTTCTTGTAGAATAACCTTTAGATCTTTGAATTTCAATAACTTTAACTTTATTTTTAGTAATAAAATGTTTTATTTTTTCATAATCAAAATCATTATCTACTAAGTCTATTTGATGATACTTTATTCCAAATGATTTCAAACTACTAGGATTATCTTTAATACCAATAACTTCATGTAGAGTATCATATGGTTCTCCACTAATAGAAAGTAAAATATCACCTGGTCTTAAAAGTGCAAAAAAAGTAACATTCAAGGCATGAGAACCTGATACAAATTGATTTCTAACTAAGGCATCAGGAAAATTAAGGACTCTAGCAAAAATCTTTTCTATTTTTTCTCTTCCGATGTCATCATAACCATAACCTGTAGTTTGGTTAAAATCATTTTCGCATACCTCTTCTTCATGAAAAGCCTCTATTACTTTACTTGTATTTTTAAAACAAATCTCATCTATTTTAGAAAATTCATCCTTACATAGTTTTTCACAATCATTTACTAAATTTAATATTTCTTTATTCATTAATAAGTACCTCCATCTGCTACTATAATTTGATTATTGATGTAGCTTGCATCATCTGATAACAAGAAATAAACGATTTTTGCTATTTCTTCTTCTAAAGCAAAACGCCTAATAAATATCTTTTCTTCTTCACTTGCAATATAGTCACTATCTAAATCTTTCATTTCATTTTCCGTTTTAACCCATCCAGGAGCTACTGCATTAACTCTAACGAAAGGTGCATATTCAAGTGCTAAATTATGAGTTAAAGAATTAAGCGCAGCTTTAGAGGCATCATAGTCAAGTGACATAGGAAAGTATTTATTAATACCATTTGTTGATGAAATATTAACAATTGAACCACTCTTATTTTGATACATCATATCTCCTACTAACTTACTGACTAGAAATGTACCTACTACATTGACTTCTAATGTTTTCATAAAATTTTCTTTAGTCTTATCATCATATAAACTATCTAAGCAAATAGCAGCATTATTAACTAAATAATCGATATGACTAAAATTATCTTTAATTTCTTCAATCATATTATTTACTTCATCTTCTTTAGAAATATCACATTTAACTAATAGTACTTTTACCTGATAAGCTTTTTCTAATTCTTCTTTTAATGCTATAGCAGAATTTTTACTTGTATTATAATTTATAATAACATTTATCTGTTTACTTGCTAAAAACCTTGCTATAGCTTTTCCTAGTCCACTAGCTCCACCTGTAATTAAGGCAACTTTACTACCCATAATAATCACTTTCCTTTTTCTTTTAAATTATATATTAAAAGTATCTTTTTTTCAATAATCAAGTATTATTTACAAATAAATTTGCATTTTTTTAAATTACTCTTTCTTTTAAATTTACTTAATTTAAGCAAGTATTAAGCAAGATTTAAGCAAGATATATTGTTTATTTCCTATTAAAATGATATAATATAAGTAGTAAAATGAGGTGATTTCAATGGATAAATATATTCCACCATTTGATATATCAAATGAAATGTTACAAAAAGTATCTGATATTATGGAGAAGATTGGTAAATTAGATTCTTACTCTAATTTAGATAAAACACCATATCTAAGAAAACAAACAAAAATCAATTCGGTTCACTCTTCTGTTGCTATTGAAAATAATCCATTAAGTTTAGAACAAGTAAAAGATGTTATTAACGGTAAATTAGTTATTGGTGAACAAAAAGACATTCAAGAAGTTAAAAACGCATATAAAGCATACGAAATGCTAAAGGACATTAATCCCTACTCTATTGCTGATTTAAAAAAAGTTCATGGAGTTATGACCTTTCTAGTTGAAGAAGTATCAGGAGAATTTAGAACTACATCAGAAGGTGTATTTGACGAAAATGGACACTGTATATTTGTATGTCCCCCAGGAGATAGAGTTAATTCATTAATGAATGATTTATTTGAATGGTTAAATAAAAACAAAGATTCAATCCATCCTTTAATTTTATCAAGTATATTCCATTATGAGTTTGTATTTATTCATCCATTTACAAATGGTAATGGTAGAATGGTTAGATTATGGCAAAATGCAATTCTTTATAAATGGAAGGATATATTTGAATATTTACCAATTGAATCTAAAATTCATAAGTACCAAGATGAATATTATAATTCAATTGCTAAGTGTCACAAAAATGCTAATTCAAATATATTTATTGAATTCATGTTAAAAATGATAGATGAAACTTTAGATGAAGCAATTTCTACTTCTCACCTACCACTCACAAATGAAACAATTAATATAAATAAATTATTAGATGTTATGGAGTCTAGTAAACCAATGACAGCAAACGAAATAATGGAAAAGTTAGGAATTAAATCTAAAGAAACTTTAAGAGGACAATATCTAGATCCTGCAATTAAACAAGGATTAATTAATTTAACTATTCCTGATAAGCCAACAAGTAAAAATCAAATGTATTATAAAAATTAATTTAAGCAAGTATTAAGTAAGATTTAAGCAAGATAACTATTAATGAAATAGCTATCTTTTTCTTTATATAACTAAATTTTTCCAACAAAAAAAGAGCAATTAAGCTCTTGATGAATATTTACCATCTGCAGTTGTAACAAGAATCTTTTCTCCTTGTTCAATAAACATAGGAACTTTTACTACTAATCCTGTTTCAACAGTAGCATCTTTAAGTGCATTATTAGTTGTATTACCTCTAACTGCAGGTTCAGTTGAAACAACAGTAAATTCTACTTTATCAGGTAAATCAATACCTAATAATTCACCTTCATATAGGATAACATAAACATTCATGTTTTCAATTAAGTAGTTTTTATTATCCCCTACTTGACTAGCACTTAATTCTAATTGTTCATAATTATCCATATTCATGAAGAAATAAGTATCTCCAGTATTATATAGATATTGAACATTTTGTTTATTAATATTTGCTTTTTCGAATTTAACATTTGTATTAAATGTTTTTTCAACGATTCCACCTGTTCTTAAATTACGAAGTTTGGTTTTCATAAAAGCAGAACCTTTTCCTGGTTTAACGTGTAAGAATTCTACTACTTGATAGATTTGACCATCAATAATAATAGTTACACCATTTTTAATATCATTTACATTAATCATTATTTTCCACCTCGCTGTATTCTTTTACGAACTTTAGATTTTGTTTTAACCTTATTTTTAGAATAAGATTCAACTACTTTCTCATCAGTTCCAGTTAATGAAGCTTCAGCTTGCAATTTTATTAATTTTTCATAATCAATTGTTGAATGAAGTAAATCCTTCTTGTATGGTATTTGCATCTAATCTCTCCTATTACTTCTTTTCTTTATGAACAGTATGTTTTCTACATCTAGGACAATATTTATTCATTTCTAGACGTTCAGTTGTATTTTTTACATTTCTTTCATCTCTATAATTTTCTTCTTTACATTCACTACAAACTAGTGTTTTGTTTTGTCTATTTCCTACTTTTGCCATGTTATCCCTCCTTACGTCTATAGGTATTATATCAGAAAAGTCCAAAAAAGCAAAAGATTTTTTAATATTTTACTCACTTTTATTAATTTTTAACCAATATATCTTAATGAATACACTCTATTTTTTTAAATCTTTATTGCCAACTTTAATTTTTTTACTTCTAGGATTTTAACCTATAATTTTAGATCTAACTTTTAAGTTAGTTGAAACGTAACTAACAGATTGTTATAATTTATGCGTCAAATATTCTTCTCATTGCTTTGTTTACTTTTTCCAAAAAAAGCATCCATTGAATGGACACTTTTATTTATAAATTACAAATTTTTATCAATTTGGATTACAGCACGCGCACCACGACCAGTGTTGGAAGTGCCGCCGTAGTAGCCCAGGCTGCCTCCACGGTACACATACCAGGAATCAGGAGAGACAGAAGAGTTAGCAGACATAGTCCAGTAATCATAATTATATTCTCCATTTTCATTTACTGTATTATCTTCATAACTTCCACCATATGTTTTTGATTGATACAAATAGTTATGCATCCAATCTGGACATGAACCATCATTCCAAGCATCGATACTATTTCCCACAATGGTAGAGTCTTTTGATCCATCTTTCCAAGCTAAACAACTAGTAGAACTTGCTTCCTGAGCTGTTATCATTCTTGCTTTAGCTGTTCTTTTTGGAAAGGTTAAGGCATTAGCATCTGAATTATATGTATTAACACTACATGTAACTTTATAATTAGAATCTGCAACACAACCAGTAAAAGCACTTGTTCCATTAAAGTTTGTTGTTCCCATTTGATAAGTCATATCATTTACATTAGACCAAGTTTTTGTTGCTTCTTCTAATTTTGTTATTGCTGTTATTGGACCTTTTGAATTATTTCCATTTGTACCATACTCTTCTTCAGTACCACCTGCACTAATATAGTCTTCTTTTGAAATCCATGGAACATTTTTAACTGTATTTTCTCTTTGTTGCAATGTTAATGTTGCTCCATCATCGTGTAGGACATAGAAATAATGATTTTCTGTATCACTTACAGCATATCTAATAATAGTTCCTTGAGTACAACTATTAGCATCACTATTTTCTAAACAAGTAGTTTTTTCACAAGTTTCTTCTTCTCCATTAATACAATAATTTGTAGCAGTTTTATCTTCTTGATAATTATAAGCTTGAATTACATTAGAATCAATTTTAGTTAATGCTTGCTTTCCGGTAGGAAAATCCAAATTACTTTTAGCAAGACCAACATTGCTTCCAAATGTCACTGTAATATTTTCTTTTTCATTATTTAAAATTCTTACCTTTATTGTTTTTGTATCACCACTACTACCGGTTTTAGGAATTGTATATCCTAAGGTTGTAGGTGCATCATCCCCGGTAGTTAAATATCCAATTTCAATATTGGCATTTTCCTTACTTGTTGAATAATATAAATTATATTTTGCTTCTACTGGATTAACATTCTTTAGACTTATTATTACTGTTTTTACCTGATTTGGTTCTACAACAACTTGATTATCATTGTCTAGTTGATCTGAAGCCATTGAAGTTTTTAAATCCCCAGTAACAATATTTAAAGCTCCCTTACTTTCACTAGAAGTAGTAAATAAAGCATAACTTCCTCCTATTACTACAATTAAGATTAATACTGCTATCGCTATTATGTAGCCATTACTTAGATTTAATTTTTCTTTCAAAAAATATTTTAACTTCATACTTATCACCTATCTTTACTATTTTCATCATATCATACCTAGAATTATTATACAAACAATTTGACACTAAAAAGCACTATTTTACAGTGCTTTTATTTATAATATTTACGAATTTAATGTAAAGTATGCATTTGTTATTCTTTTTGAAATTCTCATTGTTACTAAACTAGCATAATCTGTTGCAGTATTTGGCATTGATGAGTTTGGTGAAACAACAGCAATTGACATTTTCGGATTATTACTTGGTGCATATCCAATAAAGTTAGATGTTATTGTTTCAGTATCAATTACACCATTGTTATCTGTATCAATAAAACTTTGTGAAGTTCCTGTTTTACCACTAGGATCATAACTATAGTCCATATAGCCTCTACCATATCCACCACTTGAATTTATAACAGCATGAAATCCTTCTCTAACACGTGCCATATATTCCGGTTTTGTATCTATTGTATTTAAAACTTTTTTATCAAATGTATAAATTGTTTTTCCGATAGTCTCATCATTAGTTGATGCATGAACTTCTTTTAATAAATGAGGTTGCAATCTTGACCCACTATTAGCAATGGTTGAAATATATTGTGACAATTGAATTGGAGTATAAGTTTCATATTGTCCAATAACATAGTCAAGTAAATTACCTGCTTGAGTATCTTTTTTGGCTCCATATCCTAAGCTTTCTACAGGTAAGTCAATTTCTGTTTTAACACCTAATCCAAATGAATGATACATACTTCTATATTTATCGAAAGCTTCTTGGACTAGAGGAAGTCCCATACCTCTTGAATATTCATAACCAGATACTCTAATCGCAGTTTTAAACTGATATACGTTACTTGATTTAGCAAGAGCAGTTATATCATTAATTCTTCCAAGTGTATGAGATGAACATTTTTCATTTGTTCCTTTAATTTTGATACACTCATCTACCATGTTTTCTCCTATTTTAATTGCTCCATTATTATAACCAACTAAAATAGATGCTCCTTTTACAACAGAACCTGGAGTTACAGGAGATGTTAATAAACTAGTTGTATTATCAATAATAGCACCATCTTTTACTTGTTTTGATGCCATTGCAAGTATCTCTCCTGTTTGAGGATCTTGTATTATTGCTCCAGAATGATCATAATACTTTGTATTAGCTTCATTTTTAGTATTTAAAACTTCTTCACTTAAAATCTTTTCTAGTTCTTGTTGCAATCTTATATCAATAGTTAAAACTATATCATTACCTCTTTTACCTTCTTTTACAAGTTTTAACTCATTACTATTGACTACTTCATATAAAGCTTTTTCTCCCTTTAAGTATGATTCATATTGTTTTTCTAAATAACTAATTCCTACTCTATCATTCAAAGAATATCCCTTTTTCAAATATTCTTTTTTTTCTTCTTGTGGAAGTCCTTGAGAAGAAGATGACACTTTACCTAAAATTGTTTTAAATGTATCCCCATATGGATAAGTTCTTTCCCAATCAAGCTTAGTATTGAATCCATCAAGTGAGGTATTATTTTCAGCAATATATGCATATTCTTCATCTGTTACATTACCTGTTTTAATTGTTTTTTCATCATAAGTATATCCTTTATTCATTAAATAATATAAATACGAAGCTTTATTATCATCTTCACTCATACTATTTAATTCTTCTATACTTACTCTTTCTATTTTTAAATTCTTAATATCAGTAGCAGTTAGTTTTCTTTGTTCATAATCATTCCATTCTTTTTTAGTAATTTTTTTCTTTACATTTTCTGGATATAAATCTGCATAAAACTCACGCTTCATTCTATCATTAACTTTGTCATAATCTAGACTTAATTTCTTACTAACAGTATAAGCAAGTTCTAATTCTTTTTTAGTACTAATTTTCTTATTTTTCTTAAAATAGATTGTTTTAACTGCGATATTATCTACAATAATATTTCCATTTCTATCATAAATTCTACCTCTAGGTGTTGATGGCCCTTCTACGGTATCATAAGAAAGTTTAACTAATTTTTTACTATATTTTTCTTTATCTATTATCATTACTTGATAAAGTTTAACAAACACTACTAAAAAGCATAATATTACTACAATTAAAATAAATAAAACTCTTCTTTGTTCTACTTCATCTAATAATGGACTTTTCTTTTTATTTAGTCTTTGTCTTTTTTTCATGTTTGTCCCTTCTTTCATTAATAGTTTATCACATATTTCAAAAGTTATTTCATATATTTTTATAGGTGATTAATATTTATAAAAAAATTATTGAAAATTATATTAATACTACACTAAATCCTAGTATTATTAAAGACTATGCATCTAATAATAATTTTAATATTTCTTCTAGTGAATCTATTATATTATATAATTTTATAAAAGAAAATTATAAATTTATTTTAAATGGTAATGATGAAGTTTTACTTAAATTAAAAGGATTGATAAGAAAAGATTTATATGAAGAAGTTATTAAACTATATAATTATTATAAAAATAAGTTTTTCTAAAAAAGAAAAGTTATTGTTCTAACTTTTCTTTTAGTTTATCATCGAATTTTTTATTTCTTATCATTTCTATTTCTAATTTATATGGAGCATTCTTACCAACATAAGGTGTTTCTAATATCTTAGGAATATCTTTTAATCTTTCGTTATAAATTATTTTTATTAAACTATCAAATCCTATTGTTCCAAATCCAATATTTTCATGTCTATCTTTATGAGAAGATATTTCATTTTTACTATCATTTACATGGATACATTTTACAAATTCTAATCCTACTACCTCATCAAAGTAATCAAGTAATGTATCAAAGTTTTTAACATCATATCCTGCATCATTTAAGTGGCATGTATCTAGGCATACACCAATATTTTTTTTACTTTTTACACCTGTAATTATTTTTTTTATTTCTTGGAAATTAACCCCTATTTCACTACCTTTACCTGCCATTGTTTCTAAAAGAATTGTAACAGAAGTATCTACAAGTATTTGATTTAAACCATCAATAATATTCTTAATACCAACATCTACACCTAGTCCTACATGACTTCCTGGATGTAAAACCATATATTTAATTCCTAACTTTTCACAACGTGAAACTTCTTCTTTCAAAAAGTTAATTGAAAAGTTATATTTTTCTTCTGATGTGTTATTAGCAAGATTAATTATATATGGGGCATGAACTATTACTTTACTATAATCTATATTATTTTCTTTCATTTTTTCTTTTGCTTGTTCTACTAATTCTTCATTAATTGGACTTCTCGCAGTATTTTGAGGAGCACCTGTATAAAACATAAAGGTTGTTTCGTTATAACTTAACGCTTCTTCTAAACTTCCTAGTATTTGACTATCTTTTTTATAGGAAACATGGCTACCAATTATTAATGTATCATTCATAAAATCACTCCTATCTATAGGATAACATAAATTTATATTTTTGCATAAGAAAAACTTAGAAAAATCTAAGTTTCTTTTTGTTAAGGAGTAGCGTCATAAGTATCATGTACACAAGCTTTACTTCCGTCAAAACCCGAACCATCGGAACTACTTTCAGTAGTAACGCTAGTTCTAGTTAAATCAGACTCTTTAGTTAATTTTATAACATTATCTCCACTATCTAACATATACACTGAATATGTATACTGACCATTTTTCGTAGATTCTATTTTAACGTAGCTTTCATCTTGTTCTATTGTTTTATTAAAAGATGATTTTCCACCTGTTTTTTCAACCTCAATATATCTGAATTTAATATAAATTGTACCACCATTTCCAGAATCTAGCGTAGTACATGTATCTGGTTTTGTATAATCACCATTTAGGTAACCATATCTTGCTGAATTAATGTAGTTCTTTGCTGTATCAACAAAAGCATCTTGTTTTGCTTGCTTTATGTATTTTGTTACCATTGGCACTGCTATAATCATCAAAACACCTAAGATAACTATTACCGCTAACAATTCAATTAATGTAAAACCTTTATTATTATTCACTTTTTTTAACATAGTGTTCACTCCTAATTTACTATCTTTACTCTTATAGTATTTATATTATCACAATTGTTTTTCTAAATCAATAGAACTATTAAACTTTTTATTTTCGTTACTGACATGTATCTGACGATGAACCAGAAGAAATCAACCTTGAAATATTATCGATATACAAATTATCAGAAGATGTCTCTTGCAATATTCCTACATAACTATTTTTTGCTTTTTCTTCTACTAAAACAACAGAATACTTTAAAGACCAAGAATCACCATTACTAATCATTTGAACTTTTACATAAGATAAGTCTTCATTATATTTCCCACCATTAGGAGCAGTCGTATCAAAATCACTTTTTCCTAAAGCACTCATATATAAACACTGTGACTTTCTATCATTGCTTGGTTTCAATTCAGGATTGGTTCTAATTTTATATTCTGCTAAAGAAACTAACTTCTTAGCATCTTCAACATAAGTTTTGTTTTTATTTCTATTAACAATTCCTATAATGTTTGGCACTGCTATCATAGTCAAAACAGCAAGTAATGATATAGTTGCAAGTAACTCTACCAATGTAAAACCTTTATTATTCATATAATCACCACCATAATTATAACATAAACTTTTCTAATCCATTATCTTTTTTAAATTTTTTATTTCACTATTGACAACTTCTGTCACTTCTTCTTTAAAAATAGAATCATACCTAAATAAAGCAAATCCTCCATAACTTTGCATATTTCTGCTTAAAAGAACTTGCCTCATGATAATATCATCATTTTCTATCCATTCATATTTACCATTTTTGGCATATAAATCTTCTTGATTACTTTTGTAAAAAGCAAGGGCTGGTAAGATTTTTACATCACTTTCCTTTACTAGGTTATCCCATTTTTTCAAAACATTATAAAAAGGAGCTGCTTCATTTTGAAATCCATAGTAAATTTGAGGCATTAAATAATCAACATACTCATTACTTTTAGCCCATGTATATACATCTGCTTGATTTTTAGAATAGTTATTTTCTATATTTCCTTCTGGAGAAATACCAAATACAACATGATGTTTTTTAGTTAATTTGTGAGTTTCCTTTACCAAATTATTAACCATTAATAAATGATATTTATCTTTAGAAATATCATTGTGTTTAGAATATTCTAAATAATTTTCATTATCTATATCTAAATTAGGATAAAAATAATCATCGAAATGAATTCCATCTACTTGATAGTTTTCTAGAATTTCTTCTATACCATCTAAAATTAGTTTTTGAACATTACTAGATGCTGGATTATAATAAATCCCATTATCACTTATATCAACATCATTTGTTTCTAAAAGATTATAAGCAGGATTTTTAATAGTTATAGTACTAACATCATTATTAGTTCTAATTCTATAAGGGTTAATCCAAGCATGTAATTCTAAATTATTCTTATGGGACATTTCAATAAAATAAGCTAAAACATCAAAGTGATAAGCTTCTCCTTCATTTTCTGATATCACCATACTCCAAGGAAAATATTGTGATTCATATATAGCATCAGAAAAACTTCTTACCTGAAGAATAATCATATTAAATTTATTACTTTTTAAAGCAGAAATCATCTTATTAATATTAGCTTTAGCCGTTTTTTCATCTTTACCTTTTAAGTATTTTTGAAGTTCCATATAACTTATAAATACTGCCCTTTTTTCTTCTTTTTTTGAAGCTTTTCTTTCATAGTTTTTTACAGGAATAAAAAAAAGATACGCTACTAACAAAAAGACAAATAGTACTAAAATTTTAGTTTTCATAAAAAATCACCCATAACTATTATAGGTGTTCTTTTTTAAGAAATTTGTCTATTTAACAGTTTCTTTTTCAATTATAAATAAATTTTTATCTTTATAGAAAGCATAAAAAACATTATCAAGAACAAGATTTCTTTCTTTTAAAACTTTATCTAACCATTGTTCATCTTTTTTGATTTGAGCTAAAGTTTCATAATCTATTTCTCCATCTAAGATAACTGGTAGTGGAAAATTCTTATTATTTCCTTTTTCAAATACTGATAATTTACCACTAGTTTCTAATATTGCATAATCAACTTCATCAATTGATCTAATACCTTTTTCTCTAAGTTGAGTTAATAAATCATCTAAATTATATCTTTGTTTTAACATTTCTTTAAAATTAATTTTTCCTCTATTAATGATAACTGATGGAACTCCTTCTATTTTTTCACGAACATTAGGACTTTTTAAGGATATTTTAGCAATTACTATTTGAACAAGAACTAAGACACATATAGGTATTATTGTTATTAAAAGATTTGATTTATATTTATCTATAGATATAGCCGCAAGTTCTGCTATTAAAATTGAGACAATTAAATCCATTATTGATAATTCTCCTACTTCTCTTTTTCCCATAAAACGATAAACTACCGTAATGATTACATAGAAAAGTAAGGTTCTAAACAAAACTATTAAAACGTCCATATCTTCACCTCTAATCTTATTATGATTAATGGTATATTTTTTTATACATCATCATATGTTTTACTGGAGGAACATTACATGGATATTAAATCATTTTCAAAACAATTAATAGCCACTTTAATCTCAATATTTGTAGGTTTATTAATAGTATCAACTTTTTATTACTTTGATATTATAAGTAGTAATTTAGTAAAATATTTAAGACCACTTCTAATTTTATTAATTTTATTTATGTCAAGTTATAATTTAGGGAAAAAAACAGATAAAAAAGGTTATCTTGAAGGATTCAAACTTGGTAGTTTGATAGTAGCTATTTTCTTAGTAATATCACTAATATTTTTTAGACCATACTTTAAATTAAGACTTATCTTATATTATCTAATTTTTATAATAACTACAGTACTTGGTAGTATGATTGGTATTAATAAAGAAAAAAAATAACTATGAAAGTTCTTTTTCTATCATAGTTATTTCTTTTTTTGTTAGGTATTTTTTTAATCTATAATTTCTAGGAAGTAAATCTATCATTATTTTTCTAGATGTTAATTCTCTAGTAAAATAATCTTTAAATAATTTGTTTTTCTTGGTAAGTAAAACAGGTCCAAAAAACATTTCTTTTTTTGAATATCTTTTCCTTCCCTTTTTTAATTTTATGATTTGATATATATATTTTCCATCTTTAACTAATTCTTCATCTTCTATATAAAAACCAATACTTGTAAAAAATTTTCGAACATCTTTCTGGTAATTATTTGGGGACACTATTATCTGGTTTAATTTTTTAGTTGTTTTTAAATTATTTTTAAATATACCAATAATTGTACGTCCACCCATACCTGATGCTATTGCTGTATCAATATCATCTGTATATGTATCAAGTCCATTACCTAAACGGGTAATAACTTTATCTTCTACTCTATATTTTTTTATGTTTTCACTTGCTTTTTCAAGTGGTCCTGAAGCAATATCTGACGCAATGGCTTTTTGTTGATTTTTTTCTTTTACTAGATAAATATCTAATAAAGCATGATCACACCCTATATCCAAACATAGGGAATTAGCATCCACTAAATCCCCTATTTTTTTAAGTCTATCATTTATTTTCATTAGTCTGTTAAGAAATCCTTTAGTTTTCTAGAACGAGATGGATGTCTTAATTTACGAAGTGCTTTGGCTTCAATTTGTCTGATACGTTCACGAGTAACTCCAAAGATTTGTCCTACTTCTTCTAGGGTTCTACATTGTCCATCATCAAGTCCAAAACGTAAGCGTAAAACTTTTTCTTCACGATCAGTTAAAGTTAATAATACACCTGCTAATTCTTCTTTTAGCATTTCAACTGTTGTATATTCTTCTGGTCCCAAATCTCTTTCATCTGGTACGAAATCTCCTAAATGTGAATCTTCTTCTTCACCAATTGGTGTTTCTAAAGATACTGGATCTTGACTAATTTTATATACTTCACGAACCTTTTCAACAGTAATTCCTAACTTCTTAGCTATTTCTTCATCTGTTGGTTCACGGTTTAAATCTTGAGTTAATTGACGTTGAACGCGAGCAAGTTTATTAATTGTTTCAACCATGTGAACTGGTACACGAATTGTTCTTGCTTGATCAGCGATTGCACGAGTGATAGCTTGTCTTATCCACCAAGTTGCATATGTTGAAAATTTATAACCTTTAGTTGGATCAAATTTATCTACAGCTTTCATAAGTCCAATATTTCCTTCTTGAATTAAATCTAGAAATAACATTCCACGTCCTACATAACGTTTAGCAATAGATACAACTAAACGAAGGTTAGATTCAGCAAGCATTCTTTTAGCTTCTTCATCTCCTTCTTCAGCACGTTTTGCATACTCAAATTCTTCATCTGAAGTTAACAAGTTAATACGTCCAATTTCTTTTAAATACATTCTAACAGGATCATTGATTTTGATATCTTTAGACATTGTTAAATCTTCAACTTGAACTGTATCTGTGATTTCTGCACCACTTGCATCATCACTACCATCTTCAGAAACTATTTCAATTTCTGCTTCTGTTAAAGCATTATATAAATCATCTAGTGAATCGCTATCTACATCTAATCCTTTTAATTCATCTGCTAATTGTTCATATGTAACAAATCCTTGTTTTTTACCTAAGGCAATTAATCTTTTTTTTCTTTCATCTAGTGTTTTAATTTCTCCAACCATATCTATTCTCCTAACTTTAGCTTTCTAATCTGTTCTACTACCAAAGCCTGTCTATCAGGATCTTGTTCTTGTCTCATTTTCTCTTCTAATCTTTCTATCTGCCTAGACATACTATAATTTCTCATTACTTTAAAATAAGTAAATAAGGAGTCTTTTGAGGCCGTTTCAATATAATTATTTGAGACAATATCATTAAGTAGCTTTAACAAATCAGGTTTATCTTGTAAATACGTAAAAAAGTCCGCCAAAATAAACTCTTGGTGTTTTTTAAAGTAGTAAATAATTTCACTGGCAAGAAGTCTTAACTCATTGGTAGGATATATAATCTGTTCTTTGTCTACCATTTCAATTACCCAGGAATTATTAAGCATAAAATTAATTATCTGTTCCATCGCTTGTTGATATTTATCTTTTCTTTTACGGATTTTTTTGATATTTTCAATCTTTGGTGCTTCTTCTTTTGGTTTTTTCAAATTATTAAACCTTTTTTCGAGTGTATTATACCCTATATTGTAATCTTTTGCAAGTTTTTTTAAAATTATTTCAACTCGTATCTCATCATCTATCTTAGAAGTTTCTATTAAAACATTATTTATATAATTAGATAATTCTTCTTCACTTTGAAAATTAACATTCTCTTTTAAAGTCTGTATTTTATAATCACTATAATTTAAAGCATTTTCAATCAATACTTCAAAACGTTCTTTTCCGTTATTTAAAATAAAAGTATCAGGATCATCTGGATCAGGTAAAGTAACTATCTTGACATTAAATCCTTCATTATTTAGAACTTCACCTATATTTTTAGCAGCGTGTCTTCCAGGGCCATCACCATCTAAACAAATAATAACATTATTAGATAATCTTTTAATAAGTTTTATTTGTTCTTTAGTTAAAGCTGTTCCCATAAGGGCTACTGTATTTTTAATCCCAATAGAAGATGCTCTTATAACATCCATAAAACCTTCCATTACTATTACACATTTACTAGTTCTTGCGCTATCTCTTGCTATATGATAATGATATAAGCATTCACCCTTTTTAAAGATTATAGTTTCTTTGGTATTAACATATTTATTAGCTTTTTCCCCGTTATAAATTCTACCTGAAAAACCAACAATGTTACCATATGGATCATGAAGTGGAAACATAATTCTATTTACATATATATCATGAGTATCTGAAGATAATCCTATTTTATTAAGTGTTGCTAAATCATAATTTTTATTTTGTAAAAGTTTAGTTAAATCATCATATTTATCTAAAGATAAACCAATTCCAAACTCTTTAATAATATCTTCATTAATACTACGATTTTCTAAATATTTCCTAGCAAGTCTTCCTTCAACAGAATTTAAATTATTTTGAAAGTATTTTTGACTAAGAGAATAAGCCTTATAAAAATTATCAAACTTGTTATTTGTTTTTATAGTAGAAATAAATGATGTATTTACCCCTACTTTATCTCCTAAGTATTTTAAAACTTCTTTAAAATTCATATGTTCATAATTCATTAAAAAAGTAAAAACATTACCACTAGCGCCACAAGAAAAACAACGATAAATTTGTTTTTCTCTAGACACACTCATAGATGGGTTTGTATCTTCATGAAAAGGACACACTCCAAAGAAATTCTTTCCTTTAGAAACAAGAGGTATTCTTTCTCCTATGATATCAACAATATCAACTTTTGATCTAATTTCATTAGTTAAATCATTATTATCCATAAAAAATACCTCCTTTCCTAAATAACTATATTTCTTATAACACAAAGTTAGTTTTTTTTCAATTATGAATCTAATAATATAATTAGTATTTTTGTAAATAATTAATGAAATTACACTTGTAGAGTTAAAAAGAGCTATACAAAGAAAAAAAGAATGAGGGCTACCTCAAACTTATAAGTTTTGTCGCTTCTAGATTTCAATAATTATTTACATTATTTTTTAATTTTTCAATTTTTTCTTCAGGCAAATCTGTATATTTTGATATTTGTTCTATTGGAATATTATCATTTAACATTTGCTTTGCTATTTCAATAGATCTTTGATTCCATCCTTCTTTTTTTGCTAGATGCTTTGCTCTATCTAGTTCTCCTTCTTTAATTCTTCTTTCTTCTTCTACTGGATCATATATTCTTTCTGGTATAGCATCATCATAATTCATTTCTTCCACTATCCTCTCTATTTCTTTTCTTATCTCTTCTTCTAGTGGAATATGTTCTAATTCTTCCTCTAGTTTTTTCTTTCTTGTACACATCATGAGAGCTGATATTCCACATAATATTTGATAATTCTTTGAATACTTATTTCTGTTCTCACTATACCATAATTTACTTAGTTCATCAACATTTATATGTACTATTTTTATATCTTCTGTTAAGATATTTCCATACTTATTTCTTAGATAATATTCATCTATTAAATTCCTATTTGTCTTGTCTATATATCCTTATGTTAAAGTTATATTGAATTATCTGTCTAAAAAGAAATTTACTAAAAAAGAAAAGTAAACTTCTTTCTACTTATATTATTGTAGAAAGTTTCTACTTTTCCTTAACAAATTTATTTCAATTCTTCAATTTTCTCTTTAGATAAATTAGTTAATTCAGAGATTAATTCTATATTCATATTCTTTTCTAACATAGACTTAGCTATTTCAATTGATTTATCAAGTGAACCTTGAGCTATTCCCTCTATTTTTCCCTTACTCCATCCTTCTTTCCTAGCTAGATGCTTTGCTCTATCTAGTTCTCCTTCTTTAATTCTTCTTTCTTCTTCTACCGGATCATATATTCTTTCTGGTATAGCATCATCATAATTCATTTCTTCCACTATCCTCTCTATTTCTTTTTTTATCTCTTCTTCTAGTGGAATATGCTCTAATTCTTCTTCTAGCTTTTTCTTTCTTGTACACATCATAAGTGCTGATATTCCACATAATATTTGATAATTTTTTGAATATTTATTTCTGTTCTCACTATACCATAATTTACTTAGTTCATCAACATTTATATGTACTATTTTTATATCTTCTGTTAAGATATTTCCATACTTATTTCTTAGATAATATTCATCTATTAAACTCCTATTTGTCTTATCTACGTACCCTCTATTAAAGTTATATTGAATTGTCTGTAATAATTTATTATAATTTTCTTTTTCTTTTAATCCTAAACTATGAAAATTTGATAAATAATATACATTTCTTGATATCGTTATACTTGATATATACTTTGTATTATTCATTTCTAAATTAACTTTTAATTTATCATAGGGTTCTTCTAAATCGACTATAAAGACTACATCTTTATCAGATGATTTCTCATCTACTCTTTTTAAATTATTTTTTGTATTTTTAAATACTATTTTTCCCTTTACTAATTGATATGGAATATTTAATAAGATACTTATTAAATAAGCAGTTATATTTGGGTATTCTTCATTACCAAATATCATTTTAAATACTTTATCTCTTGTTATAGGTTTTATTGTTTCTTCAGTCATTATCCATCTCCTTCTAAAAAGAAATTTACTAAAGAAGAAAAAAAGAAAAGTAAACTTCTTTCTACTTATATTATTGTAAAAAGTTTCTACTTTTCCTTAATTATTTTATTAAGTCTATTATTTAAATACTTAATATATCTATAACTATTACCAATACTTAAGATAGGCACAAAATGAAATTTTAAAGATATCAATATTTTCATATACTAATTTATTCCTATTATATAATTTATACATTTTTCCTAATCTTCCTCTTTTTTTATATATTGTACAAAAGGTCATTTTTTTGAAAATCCTACACTTGCTTACTCGTTCGGCACTATTCGTCGCCATATATGGCTCCTACAATATCTTTGCTTACGCAAAGATAGATATTAGATTATAAGATACTGGGGGGCAGGCTACTAGCGGCAGCTAACATGGCCATAAGCATCCACAATGCAGCGCGAATTACCAGAATTATCGTGGCAGCGCACGTAGCCATTCGAGTAGACGTTGCAGTTGAAATCCGAGGCATTGCAGCTAACGCGGGACGAGAAAACATCGCAGCTTTCATGTGCATGTGAAAAAACCTGCTTGATATGGTCTTTTTCTACATTGTAATTTTTTATTTTAAAACAATATATTGTTGTATGTCTAGAAATACATACTCCTTTTTTACTTGCAAATACTTTTCCCGTTGTATTTGCTTTTGCTGTTGCTAAATCAAAGTATTGATTATCTGCCTTTGCATATAGTTTATCTATGGCATCCTGTACATTTGTTGCTCCTAAAGAAGTGTTATCTGAGTAACCTACATTTGATGCAGCTATTACTGTTGCAGCATATACTCCTAAACTTCCAAATACTACTGCTCCCACTATGAATCCTAATATGTTATGTTTTATTATTTTTAATATTTTCTTCATTTTAGATACCACCTATTTTCTTATCTAAAATGATTATAACCCCCCCCCGAATGAAAAAATCAAGCATAAATTTTGCCTAAAGACGGTAAATTATTTATTTAACTTCCCGTTTTTTTACTAAAGGGATTTTAACTCTGAAATTCTATGAAAAAATCTCTTTATTAATCAAATTTTTTTCTTTTAATTATTAGAATATTTAAAAATATAATAACTATACTATTAATAGGTGATTAATTATGAATTATAAGAAATTATTTCTTAATACAACAATTATTTTTATACTTTGTTCTATCTTTCATTTTGTCTATAATTTTATACCAAATTTCATAACAAGCTTATTTTTCCCTGTAAATGAAAGTATTTGGGAACATTTAAAAATGATTTTTTCATCAACAGTCCTATTTAGTTTTATATATAATGCTATTTATCATGAAGAAAATTGGCTTTTAAGAGCTTATGTAAGAAGTATGGCAACCATTATAATTTTATTAATATTATACTTACCTCTTAGATTTATGTTTGGAGAAATTATGATTGTAACTTTAATAGTATTATACATATCTATATTTATAAGTGAAATTATTGTAAGTAAAATCCCAACAAAAAAGCACTATAAAGCTTTAAATCTTATTAGTGCTATACTACTTATCATTAATTTATTTTTATTTATTATTTTCACATACTATCCACCTAAAAATTTCTTATTCTTAGATACAGAAAGTAATAAATATGGAATTGATATTTTAAATAAGTGATTGACGTATAAATGTTTTAATATTTTTATCAATATAAACATCTATAACTCCCTTATTAACAATTTTTACAAATCCTAAACCATTTATGACTAAATCAGAATCGTATTTAACCTCATAAGTGGTTTTATTTTTTTCTTTTAAGTCTTCATGTTTTGGATTAATAAATCTTTTTACTTTTAAATCATTAGATATAAATAAAGTAAAACTATTCTTTTCTCCTTCTTTATAATCAATTCTAACAATATCTTCTATTACTAAACTTTGATTCTTTCTTAATTGATATGTCCTTGGTTTAATTTCTTTTTTAGGACTTATTTTCTTTAACATCTTAGGATTCATATAATTAACTATCGAACTCATATCTACAAGACCTGGAGTATCAATTAGTGTTAAGTAATCATTAATTTCTATTTCTACTGTATCTAGTGTTGTTGATGGTAATGGTGACATTGTTAATTCTTTATCATTTGATGTTGAGTAGTTCTTAATTAGTTTATTGATTAATGTTGATTTACCAGCATTAGTATGTCCTACTACATAAACATTTTTACTAGTTTGAAGACTTTTAATTCTTTTAAGTAAATAATCTATATTAAAGTTTTTCTCAACACTAACAACAATAATTTCTTCAAAAAAGGTATCATTTTCTTTGAAATATTCAACTAATTTTTCTTCTTTAATACTTTTAGGAAGAATATCTCTTTTATTTAAAACTAAAATAATTTTATTTTTGATATATTCTCTTATCTTTAAAATATCTTCTTCTAAATTTAATAAATCAGTAACATACAAAACTAAATCTTTAGTTTGTCCTACTCCTTTTAGTATTTCTAAATATTCTTCATTAGATTTAGCAACTACTTGATATTCACCATAGTTTTTCATTCTAAAACATCTTTGACAAATATCATTTTCTAAACTAGTGGTATATCCTTCTTGAAGCATATTATCATCTTGAAGAATAACCCCACATCCACTACATTTTTTTATCTCACTACTCATAATACTTTCCTCTTTCAAAAATACCTTTTTTTCTATATTCTTCTATTATATTATTTTCTATCTTTCTATTTAAACTTGTTATTTTTAAATCCTTTTTACCAAGTGGTTCTACTAAAGCTGTTTTAATACCAAATAATTTTCCTGATAAGATATCCGTTACTAATTGATCTCCTATCATCAACATCTCATTTTTTTCTAAATTATAACGTCTTTTAATTTTTCCTAATCCCACAGTCAAAGGTTTCATCGCAAATGAAACTGCATCCAGTTCTAATTCATTTTTATATTTGGCAATTCTTTTTTCTGTATTATTAGAAATAATAATTACTAAAAAATCTTTTTTTAATTTTTTAATAAGTTTTTTTGTTTTATCTGGACAATACTCTTCGTCTATTAAACCTAAAGTATTATCTAAATCAAAAACAAGACATTTTATATTAGATTTTAATAATTTTTTATAGTCTATATCAAATATACTTTGCTTATAAATATCTGGTTTTAAATATGCCATTTAACTTCACCTATTTAATATTATACTATTCTTTAGATAAAATTACTAGTTATTAACTTTCTGAGTAACCATTTCATTATGTTCATCTAACTTATCAAAAGTATAACCATTGTTTTTACCATACTCAATAATTTCTTTTAAAGCATCTCTAGTATAGCTTTTTATGTCATGCATCAAAATAACATTTACTTTGTCATGAGAAAGTTTTGTTGTAACATTTTTAACAACTTCATGGCTATCGGTAGTCTCTCCTGCATCGCCACTACTTATATTCCAATCAAAGTATCTATAAGATCTATTTAACACCTCTTTTGTTAGATAACTCATAATACCATTTTGATATCTTCTACTAATTGTGTTAGAAGAACCTCCTGGAAAACGAATAATTCTAGAATCATATCCAGTAATATTTAAAACTCTATCATGAACTGTTTTTAAATCATTAAAATAATTATCGACACTTGAATAAATATAGGAATAATCATGACTAGCTGAATGAAGTGCGACAGTATGACCCTCATCATATTCTCTTTTTATTAGTTCATCTGGTCCTCTCATTGTAACAAAGAAAGTTGCTTTAACATTTTCTTCTTTCAAAATATCCAAAATAACATTAGTTGTACCCATTCTAGGTCCATCATCAAAAGTTAAATAAATAGTTCCGTTAGCATTTTTCTTAATAACATTAACTTTTCTTTCTTTACTATCACTACCACCTGCATTATCACTTACCTTATATTTGATAGTATAAGTACCAGGTGTATTAGTATCAACACTTCCTTCAGTTATAACTTTAGATGAAATATCACCATCACAGTTATCTGTTGCTTGATATCCAGATTCTTTATATTCCTCATTCAAATAAATATTTTCATAATCTTCTCCCTTTAAAGTAAGAATTGGAGATTCATTATCTTTATAAATTATTTTTTTAGTAAGAACTCTATAATTACCTGAACTATCTATTACTGAAAATCTAACAGAATTAGAGCTCGTAATAACATTAACTCTTTTTGTAATATCACCATCATAGTTGTCAGTAGCCTTGTAACTTGGTTGATATTTTTTACCAGGACAAACATAAATATCTCCTGATGTAGCTAACTCTATTTTTGGTTTAGTAATATCTCTTACTTTAACAATACGAACTACTTGCTTCTTAAAACCATTTTCTTTTACTTTATAAGTAATTTTATAGTCTCCTAGCTTTTTAGAATTAACTTTCCCACTAACTTTTATATTATTTGTAATATTTTTTTTGTTATATGTACCAGAGTATCCTGGTTCTTTAAACTCCTCCTTATAATCAATTATATAAGGATTACTCCCATCTAAAGTTATAGTAGGAGTCAAGTATCTAGTAGTTATAAAATAACTAGTAAATATTACACTTAATAAAATTACTACCAATATAAATATACTTTTCTTTCTCATATAAATCACTCTATCGTTATTATACTTTTAATTTAGATTACTGTAAAGGAAAAAACTTTCCTATTTATTATTAAGTAACAAGAAAAGTTTTTTATTCATATTTTTTTATGTTTGATTATTTTTAATATATTCACGTAATATTTTTGTAAGAGCTCTCTTCTCAATTCTTGAAACATAGCTCCTAGATATTTTTAACTCTTTAGCAATCACTTTTTGTGTTTGTTCATCATATCCTCCAAGTCCATATCTTCTAAGTAAGATTTCTTTTTCTCTTTCCGTTAAAATATTCATGTAATCATTTAATAATTTTATATTATCTTTTAAAGTTATATCTTCTATAAAATCAGGTTTTGGAGCTTTTAAAACATCCATAATAGAAATTTCATTACCATCCTTATCATAACCAATTGATTCATTAATTGAAATATTTTTAGTAGTTTTATTATTGCTTCTAAAGTACATTAAAATCTCATTTTCAATACATCTAGCACAATAAGTTGTTATTCTTACTCCTTTATCATTAGAAAAAGTATCTACTCCTTTAATTAAACCAATTGTTCCAATACTTATTAAATCATCTTGTTCTACATATTTACTATCAAATTTTTTTACAATATGTGCCACTAATCTTAAATTATGTTCTATGAGTTTGTTTCTAGCATCACTATCTCCCATTCTCATTTTATTTATACATAAATCTTCTTCCTCTTTAGTTAGTGGATCAGGGAAAACTTGATTAGAATATGATCCCGTTAAAAAGATTCCTTTTAGAATAAAAAAAGCATTAAAAAACATATATTCACCCACTTAAATATATGTTTTTAGATACAAATTTAGACAATTTTTTAAAATTTGCTAGTAAATAAAACTTTATTTGAAACTACTTCATAAATTGTGATTTTATTATCCTTAATAACTCCATAACTTGGTCCAAACTCTGTCCTAGGAAGTGAAATAGACCCTGGATTAACATAAATCATATCAATATCTTTTTTGATATAAGGCTTATGTTCATGACCGTAGACTAAAATTCCATCCGTAAAAGTATCATTAGAATAACAGTTATAAACATCACCATGAGTAAAATAAAAATCCTTAGAATTAATCTTTAAATATTTGACATCTTCTATTTTTGAATTAATCCCATCTATCTTTGTAAAATTATCACAATTTCCTTTTGTAATTAATAATTTATTTTCATACTTCTTAAAAAGGTGTTTTATCTTTAAATTATTTGATTCTACTGGTCCAAATATATCTCCTAAAACGATAAAATAATCACAATCTTTAATTAAATTTTTTTCTTCTAATAACTCCAGATATTTATAAATACCATGGATATCAGATATAAATACTACTTTCATTTTTTAGATTCTTCCTTTTCTTCTTTTAAACTTTCCTTTACTACTGTATAAATATTATTAAACATATCTTTAGCTTTGATATCAATTTTATCTGATTCAAAAACTTCTTTTACAAGTAGTTTTTTATTATCTTTTAAACCTTGAAAAGTATCTATATTATTTTTTCTACAAAGTTTAAAGAATTCATTAACAAAGTTTATTTTTGTATCTAAATCATACTTTGCTAAATACTTATAAATTGTTCTTCTTAAAATTATACATGATTTAGAGTTATCGCATTGTTCAAATTTATTATCCATTACTACCCAAAAAAGTGGATTATGAGATTTTAAACTTTTTCTATTTGTTTTGATAACCTTGTAGGAACTACTATGAAGTAGGTGTCCTATAATTGAATAATTGGGAATTACTTTAGAAATTTTAGATTCTATTTTTTTGTATTTTTTAGATTCAAATTCTTCCTTTCTTATACCTAATCCATCATTACTATAAATTTTTACAATTCTTCTTCTAACAAAATAATTAGAATACATAGAAGCAATTATCGCCAAATTTCCCCCTTTAGAATGACCCCCTACTATTAATTTTTTACAAGCAAATAAGTATTCATTTAAATAAGAAATCGCTAGAGACTGAGCTTTTACTGGAAAGGTATATGCAATCTTACAATCTTCTTCCCAACCACTAAGAAGATGATCTGTTCCTTCATAAGCGATATAGGTGGTGTTATTATCTAAATCAAAGCTAACTGCCCCAAATTGAGAAGCTTCATCTGCAAAATACTTATAATTATAAATTAATATATCTTTAAATCTTTTTGTATCTTTTATAGCTTTTAGTAATAAGATTCCACTCTTAATTGTCGGTACCTTTCTCTTTTTTATTTTTTCTTCATATATAGAAAAATAAGCATTGCCTGCTTCTTTTAAAGTTATTTTGGAAGCAAGATTATCAGATACTATTTTTGTAAAATTAACATATGTTAAGCATGACAAGATAACATTATCAACTTCATTGAATTTTTTCTCTTTAAAACTATATTTACCATACTTTCTAATATATCCAAATAGATCCATACTTACTCAACTCCTTTAAATTTCTAGCTAATTATATCACAAGTTTTTAAAGAAAAAAAGAACAAGATGTACTTGTTAAAATCTATTTCTTTACTTTTACTTTTGCTTTTTCTACTTGAAACTCAAAGAATTCATTCCCAGTAAGTGTCGCTTGAAACTTATCACAATCAGGTAAATACTTTACCCAACATACATTTGGATTGTTTATTGAAGAGAAAAACTTTTGATACTCTTCTTGAGATATAACATTATTCTTTTCTCTTAAAATGTTTTTTACTTCTTCATTCATATTTATACCTCTATCTACTACTTACTATATTTTATGTTCTAAAAAATTTTTTTGTCTATTTAAAATATCATATCAAAGCCACTTATAAGTAATCCTGTTAAGGCACCTATTAGATAAAGAAGAAGAAGAATTCTAAAGTTTTCTTTCTTATCCTTATTAACTCTAAATAAAACTAGTAGTGCAACACCACTTCCTGTAAGTAAACCACCTATCATAGAAGCAAAGGATATTGTATTTTTTAAATATAGTTGTGTAATTAAAACTGAGGAGAAACAATTTGGTATTAATCCTAAAAGACTTGTTAAAAATGATCCAAAGATACTGTTCTTCATCAAAATACTACTTATAACCTCTTCTCCCAAATAAGAAAATGCTAAATTAAGAACAAAACTTATTATAAATATAAACATGAATATATCAAAAGTATGTTTTAATGTAGATTTTAAGATACTATGTTCACAATCACAATGTTTATCATGACAAAATTCTTGAATCTCTACTTTTTCTTTTTTTCTATATACTAAATCAATTATAAAACCACAAATAATACCTACAATTATTTTGATTAAAAGAACCTCAGCTATCAAACTAAATTCTACTTTTTCTGATAATAATATTGGTAACATTTCATCTGATGTTGATAAATATATACTTATTAATGTCCCAAGTGTTATAATTCTTGTTGCATAAAGATTAGTTGCCGCTACAGAAAAACCACATTGAGGAATAACACCTAAAAAAGAACCAATTATAGGACCAAACTTTCCAGCCTTTTCTACTATCTTTTTACTTTTATTTTTCATTTTATGTTCAAAATACTCCATTAATAAAAATGTTAAAAATAAAAATGGTAGTAATTTTAAAGAATCAATAACTGTATCTTTTATAACATCTAGCATAACCATTCTCCTTTTGTATCTAAATTATAGCATTACCATATCTAAATTACAAGTAATTAAAATATTGCTATAAAATTTTTATTAGATAGATTTAGTGTAACATAATCAGTTTAGTAATAATGAAAGGTTAATTTATAACTGGGTTGATATTATTTATAATTTTTATTTTCAAGCATACTTTATAGTGAAAGGAGAATAAAAATGAATAATGAATTAAATGAATTATTTGGACATAACTGTAGACCAGATCCTCCTAAACCTATACAACGTGTATACTTTATAGGAACAACTGGTCCTACTGGACCTACAGGACCTAGTGGTGGACCCACAGGACCAATTGGACCTATTGGACCTACAGGACCTACTGGACCTACTGGTGCTCAAGGACTTCAAGGAGAAACTGGACCTGTTGGACCTGCTGGTGCTCAAGGTCTTCAAGGAGAAACTGGTCCTACTGGACCAACAGGACCAACTGGCGCTCAAGGTCTTCAAGGTCTTCAAGGTCTTCAAGGAGAAACTGGACCAACTGGACCTACAGGACCAGCTGGACCAGAAGGGCCAGAAGGACCTGAAACCACCATATCAATTGGAACTGTAACAACAGGTGAACCAGGAAGTCAAGCTTCTGCAACAATAACAGGAGCAGCGCCAGATTATGTTCTAAACTTAACAATTCCTCAAGGACCTACAGGACCTGCTGGCAGTACTGGATAATGAAAAAATATAAAGTATGTGTTTATGCCATTGCTAAAAATGAAGAAAAATTTGTAAATAAATGGTGTGAATCAATGTCTGAAGCAGATGAAGTTTACGTATTAGACACAGGTTCTACAGACAACACTGTTGAACTATTAAGAAAAAACAATGTACATGTAGAAACAAAAATAATCAAACCTTGGAGATTTGATGTTGCAAGAAACGAATCATTAAAAATGGTACCAGAAGATACTGATATCTGTGTATGTACAGACTTAGATGAAGTTCTTAATAAGGGTTGGCGAAAAATACTAGAAGAAAATTGGAATAAGAGTTTAACAAGAGCTTATTATACATATAATTGGAGTCTTGATAAAAATAATAATCCTATCGTAAGCTTTTACAATGAAAAAATTCATACTAGAAATGATTATAAATGGACTCATCCTGTTCATGAAGTTTTATCATATATTGGTAATGATATAGAAAAATCTACTACTATTGATAATATCATTCTTAATCATTACCCAGACTATTCTAAATCTCGAAGTAATTATTTAAATCTTTTAGAAATGTCTGTTAAAGAAGATCCTACTGATGATAGGAATATGCATTATCTTGGTAGAGAGTATATGTACTATCAAAAATATGATGATGCTATCAAGACTTTAAAAAAACACTTAAAACTAAAAACTGCTACTTGGCGTGATGAAAGATGTGCTTCATTAAGATTTATTGGAAGATGTTATACTAACTTAAAAGATTATAAAAACGCTAGAAAATACTATAAAAAAGCAATCATGGAAGCTCCTTATTTACGTGATAGTTATGTTGAACTTGCTCTTTTAGAATTTGAATTAGGAAATTATAAACAAGTTGAAAAATACTGTTTAAAAGCGTTAACTATAAAATCACATCAAAAAACTTATATCAATGAAACATTTAGTTGGGATAATACAATATATGACTTACTTTCTATTAGTTGTTATCACTTAAATAAAATAGACTATGCCTTGTATTTTGTTGATTTAGCACTACAGTACACTCCTTCTGATCAAAGACTTTTAAATAATAGAAAAATTTTCAAAGAAAAAGAAGATTAGCTCTTCTTTTCTTTTTGGTGTTTTTAAACTAACAACTATTTATAATATTTATCATAATTAGCTTTTAAAATATCATAATTTTCTTCTGATGTAATAATCTCTACTTTCATAGAATCATTATAATTAGATATCTGATGATGTTTTAAATCTTCAATTATATTTTTATAAGCATTGATAAAATCTATTCCACTATATACAATATGGTAAATTGTATAATTATCTGAATTAGAAGAATATACTGAATAATAACTATCTTTAGGCAAAGTTACTTTTATTTTTATATTTGATACATTATTGTCAATAGTGTATTTTGTATCATACTCTTCATTTATAACAAGATTATCTTTCATTTCGATATCTGTTGTTTTAACATCTGTTAATTTTGGAAGAGAATCAACTTTTTTGTAATCCATACAACTAATAAATGATAAGCCAGATCCTACTCCAATTAATACTAAGCTTACTACAAAGATTACAAATGACTTATTGAAATTTATTTTTCTATTAAATAGAAATTGGTATGAAAAATAAACTATAAGATAACAAATTAATAATACTCCCATACCTGCAACTGATATAAAGAAGAACAAAATTCCATATTTAATAAATACCAACATAATTGCTTCTAATCCAATTAGAACAACAGTAAAGAATAAAACTGGTATTACAAATAGTATAATAAAGAATTTTACAATTAACAAAAGAATTTTTCCTAAAGCATTTATAAAATGTAGAGTTGAATGTTTTGGATCTCTGATAATTATTTTTTCTTTCTTTTGTTCTACAACATATTTTTTATTATTTATAATTTTTTCTTCTTCAAGTGCCTTTTCACTGCTTTTTTCTAAAGCATCATTATCTTCTACTGTAATAAAGTAATCCAAGTATCTTATTTTAAATAAATGAATAAATATTATAATTCCTAAAATTAACAATAATATATCAACTAAAGGACTAACAATATTATTACCAAAAGTTCTTATTATATCTATATTTCTAAATGGATTTAAAATAATCATAAATAATAATTCTTTAACAATAGAACCTAAGATGAATAAAACTATAAAGATAATAAACATTTCAAAAATACATTTTATTTTTTCTTTAAAGGTCATACTCCAAAACATATTATAAACTCTTGTAATGAAATTTAGAAAATCACTAAAGTAGTTATTAAAATTATTTTGACTAGATTTTTGTTTAGAATCAATTAATCCATCATCTAGTAAATCATCTAAATTACAATTTAGAATTTTACACATTTGAATTATCTTTTCCATATCTGGTATTGAAGAACCAGATTCCCATTTTGAAACAGCTTGTCGAGATACATTCATTTTATCTGCAAATTGTTCCTGACTAAAATTATTATTTTTTCTTTGTTTTGCTAGTTTGTCACAAAACTTCATTTTTCTCACCTCCACCCAAATTATATTATAAATATTATCAGTGGCAAAACCAATTATCGGTATCTTTTTGTATAAAATTGGTTGCAACAGCACTGTTAAACCTATTCTGTTATACAAATTGAGTTCATATCAATATTGTTTTCAAAATCATCTAAGTTAGTTTCTTTATTGAACCTATACCTATAATACATACTTCTAATATAAAAATCTAGTAAACTAGCAACTCCAAATATATATAAATTAACACCACTTTTAAGAAATAACAAACAAACTACTACCCTACTAATAACTCCTATAATTGAACCTTTTAATAATATTGTAGGTTTCTTTTGAATTACGCAAATTGCTTTATATGACTCATATAGGTATAGGCCAAATACTGTACAAGAGTAAAGTATAATATATGGAAAACAATTTTTGATAGGTAGGCTTCCATGTTGAATTATTAACATAATTAAAGATACTACAAAATTTATTATTAAGACAATAGCAAAACACTTTTTCATGTATTCTTTTAGTAGGATTATTTGTTTCTTTTCATCTTTTACCTCTGGTATTTTAATCATTAAAGCTGCACTATAAGCATTAGTAATTATCTCTAAATTTAAGCAAACAGAATAACAAATTGAATGAACTGCATACTTTAATTCTCCCATATAACTTGCTAAAACACCATATCCAAGTATAAATATTCTTGATAATAATCTTTCCGTTGTTAAAGAAATTCCATATTTTTTAATATTACTTATATCTTCAACTGATATTTTACAACGCTTTAATTTAAAATTGACAGTTAAATAAACAGTATTAATTAGATGAGCCATTATTGTTGCAATATATAACATAACTAAACTTTTTGTAAAATAAAAAGCAAGTAGATCAAATAATATTAATAAAGTATAAAATAAAATGAGACTTTTTCTATACAGTTTTAAATTATTTTTAAGCCTAACTATTTCAAAAAAACCACTATCTACTAAACTAACAGGTAAATATATAATATATAAAGCAAGTAAATTAGACATTATTATTTTTTGATTAACACTTATGTCAAATAAATTTACTAATAAAGGTCTTAGTAAAAATATAATTAAGCCTACTACAAGACTAACAATTCCTGTAATAGTTAAGTAAGAAAATTCTCTTTTTCTGATGACTCTATAGGTATAAGTTCCAATTTCACCTAAACTTTCTGCAAGTAAGTTTATTGAAAATAAACTACTACATACTATAATTGCATCTATACTAATTTTATTATTAAAGAAAGCATCAACACTCTCTGCTAAACTCATAAATATGAAACTTATTAGAATTGAAATAAACTCTCTCATTTTATCACCTATTACTATTCTAGCATAAAATCAAAGAAAAAGAAGCATTTTTAACTTTCTGATGCTTCATATATTTGTCTAATATTATTTTTTAAAGTATTGTCAAATTCTTCTTTAGATTGCCTTTCTTCTAAGCCTTCTAATAGTGCTCTTGAAAAGCTTGCAACTACACCATTATTTCTTGAAAGTATTTCACAAGCATCATTCCTTGTGTATCCTCCAGATAAAGCAACTACTTTTAATACTTTAGGATTAGTTAAATAATCACTATAGAAATTATCTTTAGATGGTAAACTAAATTTAAAGATAACTTTCATACTATCATCAAGATTTTCAAGTTCTTTATCAATAGCTTCTTTTAAAATAATTTCAATTTGCTCTTTATCAGGACTTGTAATATTAACCTCAGGTTCAATAATTGGAACTAATCCTGCATCAAAAATTGTTTTTGCTAAAGTAAATTGTTGTCTTACTACTTCTTCTATTCCCTTTTTATTAGCTTCATGAATAACTGATCTCATCTTTGTACCAAAGATATTTTTATCCTTAGCTTCATCTAAAATATTTAATAATTCAGGATTAGGTTTCATTAATTGAACACCATTTTCTTCATCTAGTAAACCCTTATCTACTTTTAGAAAAGAAACAATATTTTTTTCATCCCACAAATAATCAGCGACAAACTTTTTATCAATTTTTCTATTCATTGTTTCTTGAAATAAAATTACTCCAATAATTTCTTCTTTTGAAAAAACACTACTTGTCATTATTCTCTTTCTAAATTTATGAATTAAATCAAACATTTCTTTATCATCTTTATATCTATCTTTTTCTACTCCATATAAAGCTAAAGTCTTACCACTACTTCCACCACTTTGATCAAGTGCTGCTATAAAACCTTTTCGCATTTTTATTACTTGTTCTTTTTCCTTTTCCATATTCTAGCCTCCTTAATTATTATATCACAAAATCATTGATATATTTAAAAAACCAGAAACACTATAAATTTTTTCTAAGCAGTTCTTCTCCACATATAAACTACTATATATGGTTGAAGAGTACTTGTGGTAAAAGCTGTTCCTGAACCAACTTTAGTAGTACTTGTACTTACAAATTTTATATCATGAGTGTGTCCTTGACTACCACCTGTTGCTGCAGTATTTACCCCTGCTAGTTGTGAAAATGAAACAACAGCAGTTTTACCTGAACCAGATATTGCAGTGCTTGGATTAAATGACTGTGTGCCCGAAATACCAGTAGTATGAGAATGTGATGGAATTTCATTTACTGTCAAAGTATGTGATTCTGTTGTTGAATTTGATTTTGAATACTCATGTGAATGAGAAGGCAAATTAGCAACCGTAAGTGTTGTTGAATTTAATTTACTACCACTTGTTTTTCCAACTGTATTAAATGATGTATCACTAGTATCAATACCTACAAGTGTTTTTCCAGCTCCATATGATTCCCAAGTTCCACCAAACTTTCCCTCAACATCTTTCTTAGTAGTTAACTCTGTTGTAATGTAAATACTTCCCTTTGGATACATTTCATTAATTACATCTTTTTTTAAGTTAGTTAATTGATTAGAAAACTTGGTGCAAGTACCATCTATTGCTGCTTGAACATTATCTGCACCTATTGATGAATTATCTGCATATCCTATATTATTGGCATTTATTGCGTAACTTGTAGCTGCCGAAGAACTTATAATATTAAGTCCAAGCATAATTAATACTATAAACAGCAGTTTTCCTACTGTAAGTCTTATTTCCTTCTTCATCTTAGATATCACCTACTTTATTATATCTAAGATTATTATACCCCCCCCCACAAACGAAAATCAAGGGGGAGTTTATACTTTTTTTAAGATGTAAATTTTCAATGTAAATGCACCTTTTATATCTAAACGTGCATTTACTTTTAAAAAAGTTTTTTTATAATAATT
>CAKOXP010000004.1 GCA_934130175.1 uncultured Bacilli bacterium | reverse complement strand
GGCGTGGGATAATCTCCAATTTATACTAAACTATTAAAAATATCAATTTCAGTATTGACTTCTAATAGTTAGTCACCTCACATTAATTATAAATTATTTGTCTTAAAAAGTCTATAAAAAACAAGTCTTTTCCTAATAGCTAAATAATAAAATATCTTAGGTGATAGATTGATGAAAACTATAAAAATAAAGACTAAACTAAAGAATAAACTATTATTTAAATTATTAATAATTACAATTATATCAATATTATTAGGACTTTTATATATGGCAATTATATCTAAGACTGATAGAAATATAGTTAAAACAAGCCTTGCCACTTTCTTTAAAAGTTTAGATAAATTAGACTATAAAAGTGCTTTTATTAACTGTTTAACATCAAATACTATTTATATAGTATTAATTTGGTTATTAGGAATATCAATATTAGGTATTCCTATAATAATTATAATCTTAATCTTAAAAAGTTTTACTATAGGTTTTACAATTAGTAGTATTTTATATTTTTATAAGTTTAAAGGTTTAATTATAGCTATAATCTATATAATTCCTTTATTAATTAATTTATTTGCTATTATTTATTTAAGTTATTATGCAATTATGTTTTCTAAAAATCTAATTGCACTACTATTTTTTAAAAAGACTATTAATTTTCATAATGTAATGAGACGTTATTTAAAAATACTACTTACTTGTGTGATTTTTATATTAATAGGTTCTATTATTGAAATATATTTAGTACCGAGTATTTTAAAACTTTTACAAATATAAGTTATTAGTGTATAATACATCTAGGTGATGTTTATGACAAAAGTAATAGTTGGTATTTCTGGTGGAGTTGATTCTTCTGTTGCGGCATACTTATTAAAGAAACAAGGATATGAAGTAGAAGGATTATTTATGCGTAATTGGGATTCTTTAATGAATAATGATATTTTAGGTAATCCTACTTTACAAAATCAAAATATTTGTCCTCAAGAACAAGATTATAATGACGCAGTTGCTGTATGTAAAAAACTAGATATTCCTCTACATAGAATTGATTTTGTTAAAGAGTATTGGGATTATGTTTTTACTTATTTTTTGGATGAATTAAAGAAGGGGAGAACACCTAATCCTGATATAATGTGTAATAAGTATATCAAATTTGATTACTTTGTCAAAGAAGCAAAACGATTAGGTGCTGATTATATCGCAACAGGTCATTATGCCAAAATGGAAGATGGTTATTTAAAAAGAGCAAAAGATTCTAATAAAGATCAAACTTATTTTTTATCACAATTAAATAAAGAACAACTATCTAATGTTTTGTTTCCTCTAGGTGACATTGAAAAAAAAGAAGTAAGACTTCTTGCTAAAGAATTAGATTTAGTTACAGCTAATAAAAAAGACTCTACTGGTATATGTTTTATTGGAGAAAGAAACTTTAAGAATTTCTTAAAAAACTATCTACCTGCTATGCCTGGAGATGTTGTTGATATCGCAACAAATAAAAAGGTAGGAGAACATATTGGATTAATGTATTATACAATAGGGCAGAGAAAAGGATTAGATATTGGTGGTAATAAAGATAAAATGTTTGTTGTTGGAAAAGATTTAACAAAAAATATTTTATATGTATCTTTTGGAGATAATGAATATTTATATTCAGATAGTTGTTTAATTGATACAGTTAATTTTAATTGTGATTTAAGGCCAACTAAATGTAGTGCTAAATTTAGATATAGACAGGATGATATTGATGTTAACTTAACCTATTTAGATGATGGAAACATCTTAGTAAAGTATGATCATGTTAAAGCTGTAACTCCAGGTCAAGCTTGTGTCCTATATAAGGATGATATTTGTCTAGGTGGAGGAATTATTAAAGAAATCTATAAGAATAATGAAAAAATTTGGTATTTATAGGCTAATAATTATAATAAATTTTTCTTTAAAAAACAAGTATGTAAAGTATTTTACATACTTTTTACTTGACTATTTACGTAAAGATGATAAAATTATGTTAGGAGGGTAAAGCAAGATGGAAAACTTAAACACAATCTTAACAGAATTAGGAATTAGTAAAGTAAGATTAGCAAAATATTTAGGGGTATCTCGTCAAATGTTATATAATTACTTAGCATTAAAATCATTAGATGAATGGCCAAAGGAAAAAGCTGTTAAACTTCTTAGTTTATTAAATATTTCTAATGAAGACGAAATTAAAGAAATAGAAGTAACTGGAGAATATATTATGAATGTTGAATCCAGATTAAATGAAGGTGTAAAAAATACTGCTGATAAAGAAATATTAGCTGATTTAAAAGGATTTAATAAGAAAGAACAAGAAATATTATCTGACATAATTAACTTATTAAAAGAAAAACTTGCTACTGATAAAACAAAAGATACATATACTACATATTGTTATTTATATCAGTTTTTACAATCAATGGATAACAATAAAGAGTTAGAATATATTTTAGCATATATGTCAAAATCACTTGGATTTACTGATCCAATGGAATTTATTTATAATAGAGATCAACAATTTATTTTTGAAAGTATTATGTTTAGTGCAATGACACTATATAACAATGGTGGTTCATCAAGAACAAAAATAACTGATGCTCATAAGAGATTCGTTCAAGATATTGAACATAAGACAGAAGAAAAATTAAGTAGAACACAAGAATTAAATACTGCTAAGATACAAGCATTAAAAGAATTAGGATATACAGAAATAAATGAAAATAATGCTAAAGAGGTTTTAGAAAAAATAGCAGAAATTCAATCTAGAAAAGTATAGAAGTAACGTTTAATCGTTGCTTTTTTTCTTGTTTTGTGGTATAATATGCTAAGTTTATGAGGGTGGTTGTATGTTGAATATTAGTGACAATAATGAAATGTTATATCATTTCAGTGAAAAATTTAGAAATAGTAAATGTATGGAGTTTTTGACTCCAATTCTTGATAAATATAGCAAACAGTTATCATTAGTTCATTTTAGTAATCAGTCATATTACACAAATTTATATGGAATAAGGATTAGTTATTCTAAAAGTGAAGAAGATGGAACTAAAATAATGATTAAGGAAGATAATAATTATATTGGAAATATTACTATTAGAATTAATAAACATAAAAATAATGTAACAATAGTAGATAACCTTCATCATTTTAATGAAGAAAAAAATAGTACAAGAATTCTTAAATTATTTGTTTCGAAAAATAGGACAAGTCATATTGAATGTAGTAGTTATATGAACTATTATTCGTCTTGGAGAAAGCAACTTAGCTATTCAAAGCTTGTATTTGACTCTTTTGGTAATTTAATTGATTATAGTGATGAAAAAGACAGTAATAACATGAAAGTAGGAAAAACGAATAAACAAAAAATTAAAACAAAATAATAATATAGTGCATACTATAGAAAGGAAAATGAAATGGAGAAAGATTTTATTAAATTAGAACGAAAAATAAAAGTTGAAACCATTTTTAATCGAATAAAGAAAACAGATGCTAGAATAATACCGGAATTAGCAGTTTTACTTAATGAAATAGGTTTAGTTCAAATTCTTGAAGCAAGTCCTGCTTTTATAACATCTGGGATTGGTTTTATCGCTATAAGTTATTATATGTTTGCTAAAAATATGAGATGTGAAAAAATAATGTATCATAATGAGTGTTATCATAATATACAGTCATTATTACGAACTACTGATACTTATAGTAATTGTATTGAATCATATAATGACTATATTCATAAATATAATACTTTTCTAAATCAACTTGAAATTACTTCACCGATGGAAGAAATAGTAATATTTCAAGAAATGTTAAAGAATGGTTATTTATTTAAAGATAAAAAGGGTGGCTATAATAATTTAGATACTCCAAGTGGTGCTTTCTCTTGCATGTTTGAGCTAGATGAATTACTTGGTTGTAGAGTGTCAACAGGCACATATGTTTGTAGACACGTTTCGTCTTTACTAAACGACATTTTAAATGATAATATTGTAATTAATGAAAACAATATCAAACCTTTTTATATGCAATTAAAAATTTCAGAGGAAGAGAGTGGAGTAGTTACTGATAATAAAAGACAAGTAATGCCAAATCATGCTGCAATATTATTTAAAGGAAATGACTATTATTTTGGTTATTGTCCAACTATGAACTGTTTTATTTCAATTGAAGAGTATATAGAAGAATTAAAAGCAACAAAAATTAAGGCTTATGATATTTTGGGTAAAAACATTAAATATTATGGTGTCATTCCTGAATACTATAACGATTTTCTTGATGACTATCAAATAGAAAAGGATATTTTTTCATCTGGAAATTCCAATGGAAAATATAGTCTAGGAAATGCTGAATTAAGTAAATTATCATTATCATATTTTAAAGCACAGAGAAAAATAGATGATTATGATAAAGAACCTTTTATAGGATTTTATATAAATACTATAGATAACTTAGAGAGTATGTCAAAAAATATCACTGCAATGGTACCTAATAATAAAAAAGGCAAAGTAAAACAATTAATTATCAAATAGTGATCAATCTTTTTCTATTTTTAGAAGTTAACATAATATCAATTATAGGAAGTTTGATATAATAAGAAAGAAGTAGTATAATTATGAAGTTTAATATTAATAATAAAAATAGTTCTATACTATTTTATTTAAATTATATATTTATATCATCATATAGTTGGTTGTATATTCTTATTTATAATTAATAATCTATTTATATAAATTATTAAATTGATAAATTCTTATATTATAAGATATTTTATAGTTAACATTCAATAACTATGATTTGCATTGTTACTATACTATATAATAAATACTAGAATGCATTCTAAGCAATTTAATTATCTATAGATGTATAATTATTCATTTAAACTTAAAATAATACACCCACTCACTCTCTTCTATTTATTTAAATAAAAACAAGTAGGGGAAGTGTATAATAAATTTAAATTTAGTTAATAATATAAGTGAGGAGGATTTAATTCATATGGATAAGAAAAGTAAAATTAAATGTAATGTAGAAAGTTGCAAACACCAAGATTCTGATAAATGTGAATGCAAATTAGATGAAATTCAAGTAAGCTGTGTTTGTGATAATGACGATTGTACATGTAGTGTAGATACAGTTTGCGATAGTTTTGATACTGATATAGAAGATAGTGAATAATTATTAACTAAAAAAGAGTAGAACCCCTCTCCTCTTTTTAATTTACTTTAATTTTTCTAAGATACTCTTCCCTATTTCAGGTGCACTAACTTCAAAGTTTTCAGCGATAGTAGCACCAATATCTGCTAATGTATCAAGTTTAGGTAAGATTTTTGCATCAAGGAAGCTTCTACTATAGAATATTACTGGTACATTTTCTCTTGTATGGTCACATCCTTCAAAAGTAGGATCATTTCCATGATCTGCAGTTATTATTAATAAATCGTCTAGTTCTAACTTATTTGTAATCATAGGTATTTCTACATCTAATTCTTCTAATGATTTAGCATAACCTTCAACATCTCTTGTATGACCATATAAACTATCAAAATCAGCTAAATTAGCCATACATAAACCAGTAAAGTTTTTATCCATAATATCAGTTAGTTTATTAATGGCTTCCATGTTATTAGTAGCTTTAATACTTTTATTAATACCAGTACCATCAAATATATCATTAATTTTACCTATTGCTATAACATTATAATTATTTTCAGCAAGACTATCTAGAATCGTCTTTTTAGGAGGTTTTACAGCATAATCTTTTCTACCACTATTAGAAAAACGATAGTGACCATTACTTCCTAAGAAAGGTCTTGCTATTACCCTACCTACTCTCCAATCTTCACGAAGAGTAATTGCTCTTATTTTTTCACAGTAACTATATAATACAGATACTGGAATAACATCTTCGTGAGCTGCAACTTGTAAGTCAGAGTCAGCTGATGTATATACAATTAAAGAACCATAATTAAGTTGTCTTTCACCTAATTCTTTAATAATATCATCATTGTTACAACATTTATTACCGATAACTCTTCTTCCAGTAACACTCTCTATTTGATCAAGTAACTCTGTAGGAAAACCATTATTGAAAGTTTTAAACTCTATATCATTAGTAATTCCCATCATTTCATAATGTCCATTTAAGGTATCTTTACCAGCATTATTTGGTTCTGCTATAGTATAATAGGCATCTACATTATCATTTTCATTCATGTTAATTGTATCTAAAAAGCCAATCTTCTTTAGATTTGGAATAAATAAATCAGTATTTTCTTTAATATGTTTTAAAGTATTACAACCTATATCACCGTATTTAGATGCGTCTTTAGCTTCACCTACTCCAACTGAATCTAAAACAACTAAAAATACTCTCTTAAATTTCATTACAATACACCTCATTAATTAATATAATATATTCTATCATAGCAACTAGTTTGTAGTCAAATTATACATCCTTATGTTCTCTAGGATGATATGTCTCATAATCGCTTCTTACTTTATTATCACTAATATGAGTATATATTCTAGTAGTAGCAATATCAGAATGACCCAATAGTTCTTGAATACTTCTTAAGTCAGCACCTTTTTCAAGTAAATGTGTCGCAAAAGAATGTCTTAAAGTATGAGGATGAATATCTTCATCTAAACCTTGATTTTTCAAAATAGTCTTCAAATTTTTGAAGAAGCCAACTCTTGTCATTCTTTTGCCATGATTATTTAAAAATAAAGCATCAGTATGTTCTTTTTTTAACATAGAAGGTCTAACTTCTAGATATTTATTTAAATAGTACATACTGTATTCTCCAACTGGAACAATTCGGTCTTTACTACCTTTACCAGTAATTCTAATAATACAATTAGTAAAATCAATACTATGAACATCTAAGCTAATTAATTCAGATACTCTAAGACCAGATCCATACATTAATTCAATCATTGCTTTATTCCTATAATCAAAATTAGTTTTAAGATTAATATCAAGTAGCTTATCTACATCTTCAACACTTAAGGCTTTAGGAAGAGATTTTCTTAGTTTTGGTCTAGAAATTCCCTCACTTACATCTTTATCTAAATAATTAGCTTTTAATAGATAAGAATGAAAATTCTTAATAACAGTTAAATTATGTGCAATAGTAGAAGTCATTTCTTTAATATCATTTCTATAACGCAAATAAGCCTCTATATCGACAGTTTTTATATTTTCTACTGTAGTTATACCAATCGATGCTAAAAACTCTTTATATGTCTTTAAATCATATTCATATGAAGCTTTAGAATTATTAGAAAGACCCTTTTCAAAAATACAATAATTAATAAATTCATCTATTGCTTTAGAAATATCCATACTTATCACCTATATATATTATAGACTATTTAGAAATATTTTTCAAAAATTGACGAAACAATAATCATTTAGTAAAATATATCTAGGTGATTTATATGGATAATACCCCTTTAGCAGTAAAGCTTTCTCCTAAAACACTAAAAGATGTAATAGGACAAAGTAACTTAATAGGCAAAAACAAAATATTAACTAATTTAGTAAAAAATAAAAAGATATTTTCAATGATTTTATATGGTAAACCAGGTATAGGAAAGACTTCTATCGCTAAGGCTTTGGTAAATGATTTAGAATGTAAGTATAGATTTTTAAATGCTACTATAAATAATAAGAAAGATTTAGAAATAGTAATTGAAGAAGCTAAAATGTATGGTGGAATTGTTTTAATAATGGATGAAATTCATAGAATGAATAAAGATAAACAAGATTTATTATTACCTCAACTTGAAAGTGGTTTAATTACCTTAATAGGTATGACTACATCAAATCCATATCACTCTATAAATCCTGCTATTAGAAGTAGATGTCAATTATTTGAACTAGAACCATTAGAAGAAAAAGATATAATTAAGGCTTTGAAAAAAGCTATTAAACACCCTGATTTAGATGGAATAAAGATAGATAATAAATCTATTGAATTAATTGCTAAACTATCTGGATCTGATTTAAGGTATGCTTATAATTTACTTGAAATAGCTTTCTACTCTACTGATGATAAAACAGTAACAGAAGAAAAAATTAAATCAATTAATAGTAAACCAGTATTTTTTTCTGATAAGAATGGTGATGGCCATTATGATGTATTATCAGGTCTTCAAAAATCAATAAGAGGAAGTGATGTAAATGCTTCCCTTCACTATCTAGCAAGGTTAGTCTTAGAGGGCGATTTGGATTCAATCTACAGAAGACTTAGTGTGATAGCTTATGAAGATATAGGTCTTGCTAATCCTGCAATAGGTCCAAGATTAGATGCTGCTATAAATGCTTCAGAAAGAGTTGGACTTCCAGAAGCAAGAATTCCTCTTGGAACTATAGTAACTGAAATGGCACTTTCTCCTAAAAGTAATACTGCTCATACTGCTTTTGATGAAGCTTTAAAAGATGTAGAAGAAGGAAATGTAGGAACATTACCAAAACACTTAAGAACAGACTCTACAGACTATATTTACCCACATGATTATAAAGGAGCTTTTGTAGTACAGCAATACTTGCCAGATAAACTAAAAAATAAAAAATACTATCATCCTAAAGATATAGGATATGAAAAACAAATAAAAGAAACTTATGAGAAAATTGAAAAACTAATAGAAAAAGGCTAGTTATGTACGTAACTAGTCTCTTTTGATTCTTCATCCATTATACTTTTAATCCTATCAACATCAGTAAAAAACAAATTAACTCCATTTTTCTTTAAGATTAATAAATATAAGAATTTAGAAGTTATTTCTTCTTTTAGTGATTCAATAACTTTTGCTGGTTTTCCATTAGAAAGTATATGTTCATGGTCTATATATTTTTCTAGTGTAGGAAAAGCGTTTTGAATAAGAACAGCAGATTCTCTATTTGTTATTTTTCTAATCAAGATAGTGTCACATTTGCCATATTTTTTTATTTTTCTATCTACTATTTTCTTATATTTATCTATTTTACTACTTAATGGTATAAACCATAATATTCCTTCTTCGTCTCTTATTGTAAAATAAGTTGGTCGTTTTTTACCTTTTTAATGATTTGTCATTATATTTTCGTCATTTACAATATCAAAAAATTCATCTTTAATATGGTACAAATATCCTTCTTTAATTTTCATGATGCCATACCTCCTAGTCATTATTTACATTATCATAAAAACATATGTTCGTCAATATAAAATTAGAAAAGGAATTACTATTTTGCAATTCCTTATTTTCTATCGGAATAACTTATTACTCGCGCCATCCGAGAGCGAGAAACATCGACGACCGGAATAATTTATTACTCGCACCATCCGGGAGCGAGAGTATTTACTTATAAATTAAGTATAATGATATTTTATGATATTTTCTTTTAAAAGTCAATCCTTGATTTTGCTACTTCTATTGCAGGACGAACACCACCTGCGTAAATCACACCGCCATTATTCAAATCTCGGTCGCTTCCATATACCATCCATGCTAAATCTTTTTTCCATGAAACTGATTCTAACCAATATTTTCGAAGATTAGCATTAGAATATTCAGTATTTTCCATTAAATATTTACACAATGTGCTAATTTCACCGTGTTCAAATTTTCCTAAAATAAATTTACAGCCATTGCCTATTTCTTGAACGGTTAATAGCCTTGCTGCATATCCTTCATAACTAAAACTGGATTTTTTAATATCTCCATTCTCATTCGTTATATCTCTTGTTGTGTTTGTTAAATTTATATTTTTCCATTGACTCGTTGTTGGTAATTGAGCTAATGCTGTTACTGGGCCATTTATATATACATCACCATTTGAATCATATGCATAACTTGTTGAATTTGAAGGCGCCCCTCCACTTATATTATTATAATAGATTAATACTGCCGTATTTGCATCAGTTGTAACACCATTTGTTATATCTGATACATAATAAAATCTTTCAGTTACAGAATCATATACTCCATCACCGTTAACATCGCAATCAAAGGCATCACCACTTGTTAATGTTCCTGTTGTTCCTAAGTTTCCATATGTTATTGTATCATTTAAAGCATATCCATCTGCTTGACAATATCCTGTAGCATCTTCATTTGTACATGTTTCCGTATGGAGTGTTGTTGCTCTTTTACATAAGTACTCTTTTTCTTTTGTGTTAGCACTTTCTACTACAATTTTACCATGATAATGTTTGCCTAGTACTTCATTACCACTGTTTTCATCTATCCAAATTCTTATTGCAAAGTTCTTATTTCCACTAGGATTTAATGTATCTGAATTAATTACATATTCATTTGACTCAACACTATTTAATAAGAATGGAGTTCCACCATTAATACTTACTTTTATATTTGCCTTAGGAAGTAAGTTATCTTGACATTTATCCTCATTAATCATATCTTGATCATCAATAATTTTTACTTTATATGTTGCTGCTAAAGTACCAGAATTAGTAATTCTAAAACTATAGGGATTTGTCTTTTGACCTTCTTCATCACTTGTTGGATAGGCACCATTTAAATTAATAATGTTTCCCATATCAGTAGAAGTTGCATCAAAATCTATTTTCAAAGTACCTACAGTTAAAGTATTATATGATTCCTGCTTTTGAACAGTTGAAAATATTGCGTAAGCTGATGATATCATTACTATTGTAACAACAAAAATAGATAAAATCGTAAATTTTGCCTCTCTAGTAAAGGCTTTTGATACTTGTTGCTTAACTTCTACGTTTTTATCTACATAGTTATTTTCGTAATTTTCTACTTTTATTTTTCTTTTATTTCTAATTGTCTTACTTTGTTTTCCCATCTTTAACTTCACTCTTTCTAGTCTATCATATATATCTAGTATATCAAATTGTAATTATATCTTCAACTCTTATTTTTACGAAAAAGAAAAAATATCCAAATAGTAGGATATTAATCTTTCATATTGAAATATACATTTTGAACATCATCCAAATCTTCTAATTGTTCTACTAGTTCTAGAACCTTTTCTTTATGTTCATCATCTACTTCAACTTCCATATTTGGTATATATGTAACTTCTGATTCTAAAAAATTATCTACACCAATTGCAGTTAAAGCATCTTTTACTTTTAACATATCTTCAGCTGAAGTTGTTATATTAAAGTTTTCTCCATCATTATCAAAATCAAGTGCTCCATTATCTAGTGCAGTTAGCATTACTTCATCTTCATCATAAGTATTTGGTATTACAATTGAACCTTTTCTTTCAAAAATATAGCTTACAGAACCATCTGTACCTAAATTACCACCTTTTTTAGTAAAAGTACTTCTGACAAATGATGCTGTTCTATTTTTGTTATCAGTTAAACAGTCAACCATAACAGCAACACCACTAGGACCATATCCTTCATATCTTATTTGATCGTAGTGTTCGTTTTCTCCAGCACCTTTAGCTTTATCAATAGCTTTTTGAATATTATCTTTAGGCATGTTAGCAGCTTTAGCTTTTTCAACTACCATTCTTAAAGATGCATTTTGATCTGGATCTGGAGTTCCACTTTTAGCAGCTACAAATAATTCTTTTGCTAGTTTTTGAAATACCTTACCACGAGCTGCATCAATTAATCCTTTTTTTCTATGAATTGTTGCCCACTTTGAATGTCCACTCATCTTATTTCCTCCCTTAATACAAATTATATTATTATAATATCATATTTACTAACATTATTCTAGTTTTTAAAAAGAAAAAAATAGAAATTATTTTCTATTTTCCTAACATATTTAATAAATTAATTTTAAACATATCACGTTCTGGATCAGTTTTTGATACCATAACACCTTTATATGTAGAAAGTTCTGCTCTATGACCTTCATCTAAAATACCTTCTGGAGTAATATTTGTTAAAAGAATAACTTTCTTTTCAGTATATACTGTATAATGTAATCTTATTTCTCCATGTACTTTAGCAAATAATTCATCTGTAGGTAATTTTAATTCATAAGAGATAGTTTTTGCTTTTTCATCTTTAGAAATTTCTTCACCTAAGAAGTTTCCTTTACGAAGTTCTGGATAGTAATTAAATGTTAATTTTTTGTATGCTAACATATTATACTTTCTAACAGATCTTTCTTTTTTTCTAAAATCGTTTTCATCTAAATATTCAAATATATAAGAATTAGTTGTCATATATTCAACCCCCTAAACTAAAACTAATTGGTATTTGAAGCACCCCTTATCTTCAAAGTAAACAAATTATACCACAAAATGCTTGTTTTGTCAAATAAAACAGTTTAACTTAACACTTTTATTTGGTATATGTTTTTTGTTTTTCAGCTTTAACAGTTTCTTTTTCGTTTGACATACTCTCTATTATTTTATCAGCAATTTCTTGATAATATGCTTGTCTTGATGAATCACTATTATTAAAATCATTGTAGCTTGATTCAAAGAAACTCATATCAGGTGTATCTTCTTCAACTTCAGGCACATCCTCACCTGCAGAGTCATCAATATCACTATTAGTGGTTACTTCAGTAGTAGTCTCAACATTACTATCAACATTATTTTCAACTTCAGTAGTTGTAGTATTTTCTTTTTGTTTATTTTTCTTAGTTAACCATTTTGGAACCTTATCTGCTTCTTCATCAGGCACTTCTCCTGCAGTGTTGTCATTATTAGTGTTATTATTTGAACTATTATTTTCATTCTTTATATTATTTACTATTTCTTCTTGAGTAGTTGCATCTGTTTTTTCTTCTGTATCACTACTTTCGAATGCACTTTTATATTCTTGTGAAGAACTTATATCTCTAGCATCCATGTTTATATTATATAAACCTTCATCACTTAACTCTTCAATAGCTAAGTCTGATATCTGAGCATATGTACACTCATCTGTAGTTTCAATATTATGTCTATTAACTGCATCACAGATTGTTTCAATATAATTAGAAACATTATCAATACCTGCTAATGTATCAAGTTGTTCTTCATCCTCTTTAGAAAGTTTTATATCACAATTAACTTGTTCAGTTAATAGATTAAAAGTCTTAATTATAGGAATGACAGATAGCTTATAATTGTCACTTACGGCCGTCTCTTCTCCATTAAAGAAATCTAAATATACTTCGCTATAAAACTCTTTAGCAATTCGTTCTTTAGCTTCCATATCACCTTTATTTTTATTAAATTTTATAATTAAATCTTCGTACTTATTATAAAATTCTTTACCAGTTTCTGACTTTATTAAACTATCTTTATAACTAGGTTCAGTTATTACTGTATATGCAAGCATTGCTTGATCAATTGATGATAAATAGGCTTCTTTAAGTGTTGCAGCATCTAGTTTACTATTATCAAAAATATCTTTTGCTTCTTCTTCACTAATATTATTATAGATTAAATAATTTACCATAACTTCATCCCATGAATGAGCAAGTCTAGTACCATCACTTCCTAAGTGGTTTGATGCGATTGTATCGTTGTAGTAGCTAATATAATTCCAAGTATTAGTAATAGCTGCCTTTTTATTTTCGTTTATAGCTGCTGAAGCTAACAATTCATCAACTGTAGAATATCTTACTTCCTCTTCAAAGATATCACTAGTTGTTGATTCTGTTGTTGCTTGAAAATCAGTTGAAACTTTCTTTTTTGATTTTTTAGTTATAGAATAAATACCAGAAGTGATAACAATTCCACCTGCTACTAACAATATAGCAATACCTGTTTTCTTTATTTTTAATTTGTTAATATTAATTTCTTTGATTTTATTAACTACATTGCTAACAACATCTGATAAATCAAAATCGTCATCTTCATCTAAAAAATCATCTTCTTCTTTGTTTTCTATTTCATCACGTAACGCTCTTAGCTTTTCCTTTAATTCATCTGAATTAATTATTTCATATATTTTATCATCTCTTAATTCATCTAAATTATTATAGTAATTATCTTTAGCATATTTTTTTAACATAGTTTTTGCAGTTTCTGCATCATACATCTTAGCTTTATATTCTCCAGTTTTTTTATCTTTGAAAAATACTGCTGCATGTTCTAAATCATTATTGAAAAAATAAATTCTTATTATATTATTCATTTATATCACTCCTATTTTTCTTTTTTTGCCCCCGAATATACATAACCATTATTTAATAATTCCTGATCATTATATTCGCTCCATTTACTTTCTTTAGCATTTTTTATTACTTGTCTTGTTCTTTCTTTTTTATAACAAACTTTCCTATAATTATTTTCTAATCTTGAAACACCTATTTGTTGTTCTTTTATAGAATAATCTGGTATACCCTTTTGAATTAAATTACTACAATCACTCTCTGGATTTACGGTGTAATTTAAATTTCTATTAAAACTATATTTATCATAATAATAATTTGGCCCATCATTACATGTACTACCACAATTTGAATAATCTGCTTCTACAAATACATACCTATCTGTTATAGTATCATTTGGTGGATTTTTATAACTTGATCTACCTTTATATATCCAATTATTATAATTATTTTGAGTTGTTTTTTTGATTAATCCAACATCTTTAAAATTACTATTATTATCAGTTCTATAATAAATGCCATTTATTTTAATATAATCATAATCTCTACATACTGCTTTTATTTCTTTTCCATTTGTTTTGAAGGCTAGTCTTGATGTTCTATATATCTTATTACTACTACCTGTATTTATATTATTACTAATAACGTTAATTTCTTTTAAACAATTATTGTCATTACAAGTGATACTTTGTGTGTTACATGATGTTTCAACTTCACTTGACCAACTACTCCAACTAGATAATTTTGATGTTTCTTTCACGTATTCGTATAGGTAATTTTTTGTTTCTTGAACTTGTTCTTTTTCTTTAGATTCTTTTATCTCACAAAGATATGTATCTTCACAGTAATTATAATTGTAGACATTATATGATTGAGTCTTTTTAATTTTATCTTTTACTAACACTATATTAAGTTCATAATAATTATCTTGTTTTATTAATTTAATTGCACTTTCTTCCGAATTGTATCCTGAAATATCATCAAGTAGTTTTACAGTATATAGTGTTTTTAAATCTACTACAGTTGCACTTTTTAACCTTTGTTCATCAAAATATTTTAATGAGGCTTCTTTTACTTTTATAAACATTTTAGTAAAGTCTGTTGTCTTTTCTTTTTTTACAACCTTTACATCACTACTCTTTTTTGTTGGCTTTTTATTTAAATTATTACTTCCTCCTATTATAATTCCAAGAACTACACTTACTAATATTATAATAAAAATAATCTTAATTAATTTTCCTCTAAGATCTTTTTTCTCAAAATCCTCTTCTTCATCTTCTGTTTCATCATAAGAGTTATTTGTCTCATCTCTATAAATATTATCATCTACATCATAATTATGATAGTCATTAAAATAGTCATAGTCTATATCATCATAGTTATCTAAATTATCAAAATCAGATACATCATCATAATCATAATTGTCTTGACTAGGAAAGTCATCTTCCATAGTATCTTCTGGATCAAATTCATTGAAACTATCTTTCATATAACCTACCCCCTTAATTGCTTATATATATTAACATAAAACACTTTAAAAGTCAAGAAAAACTAGTCTTTACAAAGCTAAAAACTAGTTTCTTGTGTTATTATTTATATTTAATTTGACAATGGTACATCCAGGATTAAAATTATCAAGTTTAAATTCTTTTACTTTTTTATTGTGCTTTAATTCTTCATGAACTGCTTTCTTTACAATACCGGTTCCAATTCCATGTATTATTAAAATTGCTTCTTCCTTTAGAAAATACTGATCGTTTATGAAGTCTCTTACCAAGATTTTAGCATAGTCTCTATCTATTCCATGCAGATCTATTTTTGGATAATTATTATATAGTTTCATAATTAGAATAGACCTTTGAAACTTCTTCTAATTCAGGAATAGATAATCTTGAACCTATTTTAGTAACTGACAAGGCTGAGGTAATTGAGGCAAGTTTAATGACTTTTTCTAATGGGTAATTTTGGGAAAGAAAATAGATAAATGCTCCATGAAATATATCTCCAGCACCTGTAGAATCAACAGTTTTAACTTTAATACTTGGAATCAAATGATAATTATTATTTATACAAGTAAAACTTCCTTTGTCTTCCAAAGTAATAATTACCGTTTGATCTTTATAAAATGATTTCAATACTTTATATATTTCTATTATAGAATTTGTATTGTTGTAATCAACATTAATTTTAGAAAAATTCTCTGCAAATTCTTTAGAACAAACCACATAGTTAACTATTTGACCTAAACTAACAACTTCTTTAGTAAACCTTCCTGCATCTAAAACACTAATAGCTTTTGGATTTCTTAGAAGAACCTCTTTAGCAGTTATATAATGTTCACCATCTACTAGTACGTAAGATGCATCGGTTATATCAACTGGGTTATCAAGAGATGCAATTTCTTTCTTTTTTGTAGTTAAAATTGTTCTGGTACCATTACTTAAGTTACTTACGATGTAGCTACTATCTGTATCAGTAGAAGAATTTTTTTCTACATACTCTGTATTTACACCGATTGAATTAAGTTCTTTTATTATCTGTTGTCCATAGTAATCATTTCCCACTACCCCTACAAATGAAACATCACTATTCCATTTACCAAGTAAGTAACTAGCATTACAAGCAGGACCTCCCCCACACTCTATCTTTTGACTTATTCTTTGCTTTTTATTTTCAACTGGATAATTTTCAACTGGAAGTGTAATATCATAAGTAGCGTGTCCAACACATACAAATTTCATTTATCATCACCATTATCATTATAAACAAAAAAATAAAAAAAAGCTAGATTTAGCTTTTAACTTTTAATATATATAATAATTATTTTTCTAATATCCATTTTTGGAAATATTTAACTTTAGAATGACAATAGTCACACTCTTTCTTAGTAATATCAATAGATGCTCCACAATTATGACAGCTTATAACATTTACGTTATCTTTTAACTCAATAGAATCATTAACCCTTTTTAATAAATAAGTATCGGTTATATACTTAGATATAAATTTATCATTTTTAAAACTAACAATTCTTACATAAGCTTTTACTAAAATATATAAAGAATCATTTTTCATAAATTCATTATAACTGTCAAAATCCAAGATATCATAGTCGATAATATCAGAATTATTGTAGTATTTGTTTGCTATTTCATAATTTAAATTATTGAAAAATTCTTTTTTATCTATTTTTGTTCTGTCAAAGAATTCTATTTGTTTTTGGTTTTCTCTATCTTTATATCTTTTTATTGGTTCAAGTACGATATAAGCATCAATTATATAAAAGAAGTAATAAAGAATAAGTGCTAAAATCATACCATAGATAAAAATTTTGGATATATCATATGAATTAAAGGTACGTGAAGTATATCTTATGAAAAGAAATGATAGTAATAGACTGATAATAATATCAACTAAGGCCGTTACTAATCTATAGGTTGGATTTCTTAAAACTCTGTCATAGTAGTATTTGCTTCCCATATCTTTATCTACATAATCAATGTTAAAACAGGTTCCACAGTATGGACAACCATCAAGAAAATCTTTTAGCTTTGAATGCATTCCGCAATTAGGACAACTATATTCTTTATCTTCTTCTTTACTTGAAAGGAAAGTATATTCTATTCTAGTATCAAATTTAAATTCTTCATGTTTTAGCTTATTATTAATATAATATTGTTTTTTACATCTTAATCCCTTAACAACATTATCATTATGATTACTATTAGTATTCATTTCTAAAATATTATTTTCAACTATATAACTTGTTTTGATATTGATACCAAGTTTTTTTAATTTTTCTTCATGAAACTTTTCAGATATTAATGGCACTTTTTATACCTCCTATCTATTGTTATTATTATTGTTGTTATTGTTATTATTAGAAGATGAACCACCACTATGTCCATCGTATGGGGATGGTTCATAATGTGGTATTATTTTAAATGCATCGTTACTCATCACAATTCCATCGACTGATGAGGAAATTTTACTTGCGATTATAAAAGTGGCATTTTTAATGTCGTTATTAACTACTAGGGCAATATTTTGATCACCACATCTAACAATTCCTTTTTTATTTTCTTCTAAAAATGTATAAATTTTATCTAAATCTTCTTCTGTTAAATCATAGTAATTAGTTAATTCAATACATCTTTTTTTTCTTATTAATTCTGCATATGTAACTGGTTCTTTATTCATTTTTTAACTCCTTATCTAAATAATAAAATTCAATATTTTGAAATGGCAAATTAATTGCCTGAATATGATAATATGCATTATTTTTTTGCTTTGTATAATGATAGTCTCTTAAACTTGAAGTTGTAAAAAACATATTATTGGGACTAATAGAAGAATACATATCTTTATACTCTTTTAAAAAGCCTGCTATATCATATTTATAATAATCTTTCTTGGATGAAGCGGTTTTATCAAGGACGCCTTTATATACTTGTAGTGTTGAAATATGTCTTTGTTTAGTTCTATTTTCATCTCCATATGTTACTAATGATCCAGAAAGTAGCATTATATATAATGAATTATTTTCTGGGTAATCTGATAATTTATTTATAAGATTTTTCTTCATATATATTTCTATTTTAGATTTAGGTGTAATGTAGATTATATCCCTTGTTTTCTTTATAATTTGTGACTCTAGTTTATAATCAACTCCATCTATACTTAAAATAAATGAGTCATCATCATATATATACTTTAAATTGGAATCTTTTGCAATTATTTCTTCTAATTTTGGATAGTTGTTATTAGAATTCTTTTCAGGCATATATTTACTGGCATCTTCTAATCTCATTTTTGAAATATACTGATATACAAATTCATCATTATAACTATCTTTTAAATAATTTCTATCTTTATACATTTGTTGTTGCAATTTACAAGTATAACTCTTATTAGTATTATAATTGTTTTTTACGAAAGGGCATCCTGTTTTACATAGATACAAGTAACCACAATTCTTACAGTCTTCATTAAATCTCTCAAGGTTATGGTTTTTGAAAATCTTTAAATAGGCTGTATTAAGAATCTCTTCTACTGAGTTATTATAAATATTTCCATAATAGTAATTAGGATTTTTTTGACCTCTAACGCAGGAGTAGATATCACCATTTTTTTCTAGTAAGAAAAATTTTTCACCACAATTATCACAATTTGAGCAATAGTCTGGACCAAACTCGTCAAACCAAGCTCCATTCACACCAGAATCTAAATCAGTACCATCAAATTCTTTATGCATTCTTTTATAAAAATCAACTTGTTCATCTTCACTAATGTGATGTAAAATTCCATTTGAATTATAATCAAAACCAATCATGAAATTGAAATCATTCATATCTAGGCAAGTATTAGAATTTAAATATTTAATATCTTTAATTATCTCATCAGTATGAATATAATGCTCCTTAAAGATAGTTGCAGAAACTTTCTTTTTATTTGGAATATCTTCCATTAGTTTTATGTTTTCAAAAATTTTATCTAAAGTTTTTTTACCACCCTTAGTAGTTCGGTACTCATCGTGTAATGAAAGAGGCAAATCAAGACTTCCGGATATAGATACATTAAACTCTCTTATTGTATCTATATGTTTGTCTATTCCATATAAATTAGTTTTTATATGAGGTCTTCCTACTTTGAAACCGGCATTGGTAATTAGCTTCTTATTTGTATTATAATATGTATCAATATATTTAATTAGATTATAAAATTCATCATGAGAAAGAGTCGTTACTTCTCCTCCATGAAGAGAAATATTAAAAGGAATAACATTGGCACCTTTGAATTTCTTTATAGCATAATCTAGTGTTTCTAAAGAATCGTGTTTCATAAATTCATCTTTAGTATTATCCTCTAAGTAACAATACTTACAAGCCATATTACAAGCCATTGTTGGAACATATAATAAATGTATGTATTTGTTTTCCATTTCTAAGGCCTCCATCTAATTATAATAAATATTTAGTGAGACGTTACCTACTCTTGAAAAATTATATTCACTTGCTACCTCAACTGCTAAATCATCACTTATTTCTTTATATGGCATCATTTTTGATAAAGTAAATGATATTTCTTCATCTCCATTGATATACTTTAGATTAAAGTTATTACCATCTTCTAATACATCTACACTTTCAAGTTCTAAATAAGCATCTTTAACTTTAGCATAGCTACGATATTCATTTACTTTCTGTTTTTGATTAGTATATAACAGCATAAATGAACTATAATCATAGTTAAATCTATCAACACTACTGCCATAGTCAACTTGATTAAAATGTCTCACTACTGTTGGACTTTCTTTAAAGGCTCTTTCATTAACATAAGTATCACTAGGAATAGTTATAGTATGTAGGTTGTCACACCTTCTAAAAGCAGATGATCCTATTTCTTTTAAACTACTATCTTCGGTTAACTCTACTTTTTCTAAAGAAGAAGCCCCATAAAAAGCATGTCCTCCAATTCGACTTACCTTGTCGGGAATTGTTATTTCTTTTAAAGATGTACAATATTCAAAAGAATCTCCTCTAATTTCTTTTAGGTTTTCTGATAATTTGATATTAGTTAGAGCTGAGGCTTTATAGAATGTCTCACCTCCCATATATGTTAAAGTATCTGGTAATTCTATCTTTTTAATTAATTTACAATTATAAAAAGAACCACCACCTAAATACTTTAATTCTTTAGGAATATTTACAGAAGTTAGTTTTACATCATTTTTAAAAGCTTGACCTCTAATTTCAACTATTGTGTCTGGCAAAGTTACTTTTTCTAGAAATGGCATATTAGAAAAAGCATTACCTCTAAGGCTAATCACATTCTTATTATTATACACCTCAGGGATAGTAGCTGTTTTGTAGTTTGTCAATCCAAAAGTATAGAATCTAACTGCATAACCATTGTCTTGCTTTTCATACATTATTTTTGGATCTTTAAAAATAATTAATGGCGCAACTGTTGCGATTAAGCATAAAACAGCCCTTAAAATTTTATAATTATCATAGACTAAAGATGTTTTTGTAGACATTACAATATTTGATATTTTTTCATCTGGTCTTGATTTTGCTTCTTTTTTCAAATAACTAATCAGATTGTATTTTTTACTCATTATGTAAAATATAACTAGTATTATAAGGTCAATAATATATGTATAGATTGGAAAATGGAAAAAGATTAGAGAAATAGATACAAAAAGTAAAATTGCAAAAAGAATACTTAATATGCTTCTTCTTTTTACTACTTCTTTTGGAACTAATTTCTTATCTATCTCAAAGTTGGCTTTTTTCATTTCTTTATTGATAAAATCTTCTAATACCTCATCTTCAGATTTAGCGTAGATTGGCTCGAAATCTGATACCTTAACTGTATTTGTTTTTTCTTTGATTTCAATGGTTTGAACTTCTTCTATTTTAGCACCACATTTACCACAAAAATTATATGGAGGTTCTAGTTTTTCACCACACTTGGCACAAGTCATAACCTCGTTATTTTTAATATCTTTCTGACTTGATATAGTATTAGTTATGGAAGAAGTGAATACTTTGTTACTTCGACTATCAATTGCCTTTTTTATCGCAAGAGCAATAGGGTATATGATAAAAGCACCTACAAATACAAAGATACAGTCAAATATTGCTATATATGTTGAGATAAAGAAGTCACAAAATAACAATATTACTACCCTTAAAATAAACATTCTCCAAAATATTTCTTTTTTCTTTTCAAAGGAGATAAGTTCAGCAAGTGGCAATAGGAAAAACATTGACATATGAATAGAAATAAACGCTTCGATTCCTAAAGCTGTTATAAGTGAAAAAGAATTATCACCAGAACTTGCATAGACTATAGTTGGCATAAAAAATAGACTCACAAATAATAAATAGTTTTTATATTTTCTCACAAAATCACCTCATACATAAATTATACTATCATCTTACTTAATTATAACATCAATTTTTTCTTAAAGGTAGAATTAATTATATAATATTTTTATTAGCAAAAATTAAAGTAAAGTAAAACTAAGATATTTCTATCTTAGTTTAATTTAGCATAAAACATCATTTTTTGTTTTTATTGCAGCTTGAGCTGCAGCAAGACGTGCTACAGGAATTCTATATGGACTACATGAAACATAAGTAAGTCCTACTCTATTACAAAAGTCGATTGTTTTTGGATCTCCTCCGTGTTCACCACATATTCCTAAACTAATGTCTTTTCTAACAGATTTTCCTTTATCTACAGCCATTTTTACAAGTGAACCAACACCTTCTTCATCTATTGTTGCGAAAGGATCAGATTCAAAAATATTTTTGCTGTAGTAATCTTTTAAGAATTTAGAAGCATCATCTCTTGAAAAACCATAAGTTAATTGAGTTAAATCATTAGTACCAAAACTAAAGAATTCAGCTTCTTTTGCTATACTATCAGCAATTAAGCAAGCTCTAGGAAGTTCAATCATAGTACCAATCTTATACTCGATATGAGAATTAGCATCATTAATTAATTTATCAGCTTCTTCTTTTATGATATTCTTAACATATTTTAACTCATTTACATCCCCAATTAATGGAATCATTATTTCAGGAGTTGCTTTAATATTTTCTTTTTCCAATAAAATTGCAGCTTCAATCACAGCTTTTGTTTGCATTGCAGCAATTTCAGGATAAGTAACGTCAAGTCTACAACCACGATGTCCCATCATTGGATTAAATTCTTTTAATGACTCTATTCTTTGTTTTAACTCATCAAATGAAAGTTTTAGAGCATGAGCAAGTTCATTGATATCTTTGTTCGTTTTTGGTAAAAATTCATGTAATGGTGGATCTAAAAATCTTATTGTAACATCATATCCTTCCATTACTTTCATAAGATTATAAAAATCATCTCTTTGGTATGGAAGAATATCGTTTAGAGCTTTTTCACGTTCTTCTTTAGTCGATGCTACTATCATTTTTCTAAAGTTAAAGATTCTAGTAGGTTCAAAGAACATGTGCTCTGTACGACATAGACCAATTCCTTCGGCACCGAAATTTCTAGCAACTGTTGCTTCTTCTTTAGTGTCAGCATTTACTTTTACACCAAGAGTTCTAACTTCATCTGCCCAACTCATAAATGTTTCAAAATCTCCTGATATCTTTGCATCTTCTGTTTTAATAGAAGTTCCATAAACATTACCAGTTGAACCATCTAAACTAATAAAATCTCCTTCTTTAAAAGTTTCTAAAGATTCTGTTGTGATTGTTTTTTTAGCTTCATCTATAATTAAGTTACTGCAACCTGTAATACAACATTTACCCATACCACGAGCTACAACTGCGGCATGTGATGTCATACCACCATGAATAGTTAATATACCTTGTGCGATATTCATTCCTTCAATATCTTCAGGAGAAGTTTCACGACGAACTAACAAAACTTTTTCTTCTCCAGCTTTATAAGCTTTTAAGGCATCACTAGCTGAAAAATAAAGTTTTCCTGTTGCTGCTCCAGGGGATGCCGCAAGTCCTTTAGCAATAACTTTAGCTTTCTTTAATTCTTCTTCATTAAAGACTGGGTGTAATAATTGGTCTAGACTTTTTGCTTCTACTCTTGTTAAAGCAGTATTTTTATCAATTAATCCTTCGTTTACTAATGAAACAGCAATTTTAATAGCAGCTTGAGCAGTTCTCTTACCATTTCTTGTTTGAAGCATAAATAATTTTCCATTTTCAATAGTAAACTCCATATCTTGCATATCTTTATAATGATCTTCTAACACTTTACAAATACGTTCAAATTCACTGTAACATTCTGGCATAATATCTTTTAATGTTTCAATACTTTGAGGTGTACGAATACCAGCAACTACATCCTCTCCTTGAGCATTTATTAAATATTCACCAAATAATTTCTTTTCTCCAGTTGCAGGATTTCTAGTAAATGCAACTCCTGTACCTGAGGTGTTTCCCATATTACCATAAACCATTTCTTGGACATTAACGGCTGTACCCCAACTTGATGGAATATCATTTAGCTTACGATATGTAATTGCTCGGTCATTATTCCAACTTCTAAATACGGCTTTTACTGCTTCTAATAGTTGAAATTTAGGATCAGTTGGAAAATCAACTCCTGCATGTTTTTTATATTGCATCTTATATTCATTAATTATTTCTAATAAATCATCACTTGTTAAATCCGTATCATTAACAATATGTTTTTTCTCTTTAATAGAATCAAATAAATATTCAAAGTCTTCTTTAGGAAAACTCATAACAACGTCTGCAAACATCTGAATAAATCTACGATAAGAATCGTATGCAAAACGGAAATTATTAGTCTTTTTCGCAATACTTTCACAAACTTCATCATTCATACCAAGATTTAAAATGGTATCCATCATTCCAGGCATTGATGCCCTTGCACCACTTCTAACTGATACTAGTAATGGATTTTCTAAATCCCCTAACTTTTTACCAGTTTTAATTTCTAGTTCCTCTAATTTTTCATATATTTCACTAACTATTTCACTACTTAAAGTTTCATTATCAGTATAATATTTAATACAAGCATCTGTTGATACTGTAAACCCTCTTGGAACAGGAAGATTTAATGCTGTCATTTCAGCAAGATTAGCTCCTTTGCCCCCTAGAGTATTACGCATATCTTTATTTCCTTCATCAAATGAATATACATATTTCATTCACATAGCCTCCTCTTATTCTTATCTAATTATAACATAAAATAAATTATTTATATAATGAATCTTGTAACTTTTTATACTTTCTTAATTTTTCATAATAACATTTTGGACAAAGCGATTCATATGTAACTTCACTAAAGCCATCAATTGCTACTTTCTCACCTGAAAATGTAAACTTTCCATTAACTTTTCTAGTATTAAAAATAGCTTTTCTTCCACACTTACAAATAGTTTTCATCTCTTCAATAGAATGAGCTATTTCTAAAAGTCTGGTTGAACCTTCAAACCCTTCTGTTCTAAAATCAGTACGAAGTCCATAACAAATGATTGGTACATCAAAATCAACTACTATTTGCATTAAATCTTCTACCTGACTTTTTGTAAGAAACTGTGCTTCATCTATTAAAACACATGCTACATCTTTAATATTACTTTCTAAATATTTATAAACATTTTCATCTTCTAAAATGATATGGTCAACTTTTCTTTTTAAACCAATTCTAGATACTAAAAAATCGGCTCCTTTACTGTCTATTCCTGGTTTTAGTATCAACACTTTCATTCCACGTTCTTCATAATTATTAGCTACTTGCAATAAAATTGCTGTTTTACCTGAGTTCATTGCTCCATATCTATAATATAATTTTGCCATTACTTCTATCCTCCTTATATTAGTATAGGTAAAATCTTATGATTTTACAAGAGAAAAAGAAAAAAGAACTAGGCGGTTCTTTTATACATGTAAACTGTTATATAAGGGTTCATAATATTAACTTCTGTTTGTTGTGTATTTGAGTAACTTGCACTAATTGTATGTGTATGTGCTCCTACACCAGATATACTTGAAGCATAGCAATCAGTAGCTGTATGGTTGTGACTACCGGCTGAAGCAATTCCAGCAATTGCCTTATTATGATTTACCCACCAACCACTACTTGTATTATATGCAAAACCTTGAGAAGCAGGAGCATGTGATACACTTCCTCCTAATATAAGGAACGAACCGCCTATTGTAGAGGCGTGTGTATGATCACCTGCAGTAGAAGTGACTCTATTTTCACAGGTATGGCCTATACTATAACCAGAACCTGTTGAACCAGTGGTACCTGAAAACGTAATAGAAGGAATATTCTTACTATCTAGTTTGACAGTTTTAGAACCTGAAGTTTTTCCAGATGTATCAAAATCACTATCATTTTTATCTACACCTACAAGTGTTTTTCCTTTTCCGTATGCTTCCCATGTTCCTACTCCTAGTGTTGATGCGACTTTATCAGAATCTGATATAGATGTTGTAATATAAATGCTTCCTATTGGATACATCTGTTCCATCATATTATTAAGTTTAGTAGAAAACTTAGTACAAGTACCATCAATTGCTGCTTGAACATTATCTGCACCTATTGATGAATTATCTGTATATCCAATTTTTGATGCGCTAATCACGTAATTTGTGGCAGCATATGATCCACTTATGGAAATAATACATCCAACCATTGCAATTATAATTGTAATTTTGACCGATTTTCTCATCCTATAAACCACCTATTCTACTATATCTAAGACTATTATACCCCCCCCCGAATGAAAAAATCAAGTATAGTTAACGAGTGACTTTAATCTTTTTATAACCTTCTTTTCAATCCTTGAAATATAAGACTGAGAAATCCCTAGTTTTTCAGCAACTTCTTTTTGAGTAAGTTCTTCACGTCCCATAAGACCATATCTTAAAATAATAATATCTCTATCTCTTGGATTTAATCTCATAACTTCATTAAGCATAAGTTTTCTATCATTTTCTTCTTCTATTCCTTTTGTAACTATATCTTTATCTGTTCCTAAAACATCTTCTAGATGAAGTTCATTTCCTTCAGAGTCATATGAAAGTGATGCATCAATACTAACTTCAGTCTTTAATTTCTTAGTTTTTCTTAAATACATTAATATTTCATTATCAATACAACGTGATGCATATGTTGCAAGTTTAATATTTTTTCCTCTAGAAAATGTATTAATTCCCTTTATTAATCCAATTGTGCCTATACTTACTAAATCTTCTAAATCAACTCCTGTATTTTCGTACTTTTTAGAAAGAAACACTACTAATCTTAAATTATGTTCTATCAAAATATCTTTTGCTTTTTGATCTCCATCCTCAAGTAATTCTAGATAAAAATCTTCTTTTTCTTTACTTAAAGGTTCTGGTAAAATATCAGTTGCGCCTACATAAAAAATATTTCCAACTTTCCTGAATAAACTTTTAATAAAATTAATAAATTTTTTCATTATAAATCCTCCTTAATTATATTTGGTAATATACAATTAGCTGTTCCTATTTTTATATTTTTCTTAGTATTTCCTATTAATAAATTCTTAAATTCCTTGTTATCAACTAAAACTTTATCTATTCTGTAACAAGGAATAACACCTGTAGCAGTAATAGTTTTATATGGAACATAAATTACTTTTTTACTTTTTATTGAAATTTTGTATTCATCTAAATTTATAAGAATTATTCCTCTTTTTTTGTAAGGATCAGTTAGAGTATTTCCTGTATCTAAATATCCTTTCAAATTATATTTATTCTTACTGATATAAATGGTAACATCATGATAATTATTAACATCTATTTTATAGTTTTTATATTCTTTTATATATAGATAGACTATAACAGGAGAAAGTATCAGCATCACAATAAAGTTAATTGATAGTCCATTGGAAAAAAAGATTAATCCTTGATGTTTAGAAGAAAATGTATAGTTAAGAAAATACATACACCCTCCTAAAAAGATACTTATTATGTAAAAATATAAATATGTTTTAAAGAAATTATTTTTTCCAAAAGTTGTTAAAATCATCATGATACTAATAATTATTTTAAGAATAAATAATTCTAAGGAGTTAATATTTAAAAATAAAAAGAAAATACTTCCTCCACCTATTAGACTTCCTAAAACAATTCTATAAAATTTAGGATGTTCTTTTAAGATGTATTTAGTTCCATAAAGTAATATAAAATCAAAGAAAACATTAATAAAGAATACTAAATCTAAGTAGACAGTCATTTCTATCACCAAGAAAAATATAGCACGAAAAAAACGACTAATTTGTCGTTTTATATTTTTGATTTTAGTTTTTCTAAATTCTTAATTTTTCTTGTTTTATTTTTCGATAATATATAGAATTTACGATAATCACTAAGATTTTTTGCTGCTTGAATTGGGTCATCTAGATATATTGCTAAATCATCAATTTGTTTTGACTTTCTTATTTTTTTAATTGCTTGAGATTCTAATTGTTCAACCCTACTTTTTGAAATATTTAATATTTTGCTAATTTCTAAAAAAGTTTTCTTATTGTTACCGTCTAGTCCACAATGTTTAATTAGAACATCTTTTTGTCGTTCTGATAAACCAACTTCTTCAAATAGTTTTTCTACTTCTGCTTTTAATGTAGATTCTATTACTGTATCTTCCACCAAATCACTGTTGCTTGGAATAATTTCTTCAAGTTCTTCATCACACTCTTCTCTTATTTTATCATTAATATTTACAAAACCAACTAAAGCCTTTTCTATGTCTTTTATTTTCGAGATAGTGACATCCAACTCTTTTGCCATTTCAGAATCTGATGGAGTTCTTCTATATTTTTCTTTATATAACTCTTTTAATCTTACATACTTTCTCATCTTAAAGTATAAATTTGTATCTACTTTCAATGTTCTATTAGCAGAAAGAAAATTAATAATGCTTTTTTTAATATATGGTCCAGCATAGGTAAGTAATCTGCATTCGTTACTTATATCAAATCTATCGATTGCAATTAAAAGACCAATAATTCCTTCTTGTATTATATCATCTAACGTCACGTTATTATTTTTGTACTTTTTAGCTATCGAAACAATGAATGGAATATTACTTTGAACAAGTTTATCTCTTGCTTGTTCATTGGTGGAAGCTTGCATAATTAAAACTCTTTCTTCTTCAGCAGTAAGAATATTCGATTTTTGATTTTTATAGTAATTAATACTTTCACAATATTCTATATTTTCCATAAAATCCCCCTTAGTAAAAGAAAAATTTAGTAGTATTGTAGCACTTTATATGAATGTTTTCAATAATTATTAATCTAGTTATTATTAGAAAATAAAACAGTTAAGATATATTTGCCTTAACTGTCTTTTGTTTATTCTAAATAATAATACTATAATTCAAATTGAGAATTGTATAAATCAGCATAGAAACCGTTCTTTTTCATTAATTCTTCATGGTTTCCTTGTTCGATTATATTTCCTTCTCTCATTACTAGGATTACATCTGCATTTTTAATAGTTGATAATCTGTGAGCAATTATAAATGATGTTTTTCCCTCTGTTAATTTATCCATAGCTTTTTGAACTAATTCTTCTGTTCTAGTATCAACATTTGATGTAGCCTCATCTAAAATTAAGAATGGAGAATCTTCAATCATACCACGAGCAATTGTAAGTAGTTGTTTTTGACCTGATGAGATACTTTCGTTATCAGCTAATGCAGTATCATAACCATCTGAAAGGGTTCTGATAAAATGATCAAGTCCTACAGTTTTACAAACTTCCTTGATACGTTTTTCATCTACGTTGGTACGGTTATACATAATATTTTCTTTAATAGTACCATTAAATAACCATGTGTCTTGTAAAACCATTGTAAATAATGAATGAATATTTTCTCTAGTTAAATCTTTAATAGAGACTCCATCAATTTTAATATCACCGTCTTTAATATCATAGAATTTCATAAGTAAGTTAACCATAGTTGTTTTTCCCGCTCCTGTTGGTCCTACTATTGCAACTTTTTGGCCTGGTTTTACTTTAACGCTAAAGTCTTTAATAGTTGGTTTATCATTGTTATCATATTTAAATACAACGTGATCAAATTCAATCTTTCCTTTGACTTTAGATTTATCTAAGACTTGACAGTTTTCTTCTTTTAACATTTCTTCTTCATCAATAAATTCAAAAACACGTTCTGAAGCTGCTGCAGTTGATTGAAGTGAAGTCATGGCTTGAGCAATTTGAGAAAGTGGTGAAGTAAATAATCTAACATAAGAGATGAAAGCAACAATTACTCCAAAACTAATATAATCATTCAAAACAAGTAGCGCTCCAACAATACATACAGCCACATATCCGAAGTTACCAATAAAGTTCATCATTGGCATCATAAGCCCAGATAAGAATTGACTTTTTCTGTTAGCATCATATAGTCCTTCATTTAATTCATCAAACTTTTCATTAGACTCTTTTTGTCCATTGTATGCTTTTACAACATTAAGTCCAGAATAAACTTCTTCAATATGTCCATTTAATTCACCTAATTCTTTCTGTCTTTGAATAAAGTATTTTTGACTTTTTCCAAGAACTATAAACATAAAGATAAATCCAAATAAACTTGCACCTATTGCAGTTAAAGCCATAATCCAGTTTGTATAAAACATCATGATTATAGAACCAATAAATAAAGTTGTAGCACTAACTAGGGTTGCTAAAGACTGATTCATTGATTGAGCAATAGTATCAATATCATTAGTTACACGAGATAAGATATCACCAATTGAATGATTATCAAAATATTTAAGTGGTAGTTTATTAATCTTAGTTGAAATTCTAGCTCTTAATCCTCTTGCAAAATTATTAGAAACTGTAGTCATTGAAATAGATTCAATATATGTAAATATAGCACTACAAATATATAAAATAGCAAGGAATAAAGAAATATCTTTAATACGTTCCATATTCATGGTTGGTTCTACTACTTTTTTAATACTCTTTGGCATTTCGTCTAACTTTTTATAAAGTTTAGTGGCATCTTTCTTATCCATTGAAACTGTAGAAATAACTTTTAAAAATTTAATTTGATCATCTACTGTAATAAGTTGTTTATCTATTTTAAAGTCAGATAACATTACATGATAAATAGAATCTGGTAAACTAATATTTTTTTTATCAGTACTAGTTGAAGCTTTTAATAAAGCTATTTTATCACTTGTTGTAATTTCTACGTTCTTATAAGTAGTAGTTGAAAGTATTACATTTAAAATACTTTCGGGTAATGAAGTTAACATATTAAGCATTTCTTGTTGATTAGTTTGATCAACGTTTGCAAATTTTTCTTTAAATATAGCTTTATCTTCATCACTAATTAGAGAAGACGTCATAATTGTTACCATAGTGTTTTGGTCTAGTTTCATTTCTAAAACACTTGGTATAACTTCTTTCATTTTCTCTTCATTTAGGGAAGATGTTGTTTTAGTAATTATTTGTTTTAAATTTTTACTATTTATAACTAATCCTTCTGATATTTCATCAGTTAATTTACTTAATTTATTAGGTGCCATGATTGATAAAACAGAACCTAATGCTGCTAAAAATAAAGCAATTATAATTAAGACTTTAAATTTATTTAATTCTTTTGCTAGACGAAGCATTGAACCTTTAAAATCTTTTGCTTTTTCAAAGTTTCCTCCTGGTCCATGTCCACCTGGTCCTCTTCTAGGAGATTTAGTTACTTTTTCTTCTTCATTATTCATAATCTAATTCCTCCTTTGAAAGTTGTGAAAGTGCAATTTGCTTGTAAACATCACATGTTTTTAGTAATTCTTTATGAGTACCAATACCTACACATTTACCATTGTCCAAAACTAAGATTTGATCAGCATTCATAATTGTTCCAATTCTTTGGGCAACAATTAAATTAGTAGCATCTTTAGTATATTTCTTTAATTCTTGTCTTAGAATTTTATCAGTTTTATAGTCAAGTGCAGAGAAAGAATCATCAAATATGTAGATTTCTGGATCTCTTGCGATTGCGCGTGCGATTGCTAAACGTTGTTTTTGACCACCACTTACGTTAGTACCACCTTGAGCGATATGTGTATCATATTTGTGATCCATTTTTGAAACAAATTCTTCTGCTTGAGCGACTCTGATTGCATCTTTTACAGTTTTCTCGGTCTTTTCTTTACCACTATCACCATATGTGATATTTGATTTAACAGTACCATTGAACATTACTGCCTTTTGTGGAATATAGCCTATCTTTTGATGCAAGAATTCTTGTTTGTAATCTTTTACATTAACACCATCAACTAAAACTTCCCCACTTGTTGCATCATAAAATCTTGGTACTAAGTTAATTAAACTTGATTTACCTGAACCAGTTGATCCGATAAAAGCAATAGTTTCTCCTTTTTTAGCTTTAAATGAAATATTTTCAAGTAAATACTCTTCAGCATCAGGATACTTAAAGGAAACATTTTTAAATTCAACATAGCCTCTTAAGTCCGTTGTATCTTTATCTAGCTCTCCATCTTTAATAGTGATATCAGTGTCTAATACTTCATTGATACGTTTAGCAGACACTTGAGCACGTGGTAGCATCATAAAGATCATTGCAAGCATCAAAAATGACATAATAATTTGCATAGCATATGATGAAAATACTACCATATCGCCAAATAGAGCTATTTTATCAGCCATTAGAGCATTATCAATTAATTTTGCTCCTACAAAGTAAATTGATAAAGTTAGGAAATACATTACCAAATACATGATTGGAGACATAATTGCAAATTTCTTTTGATTGAATAATTGTAAGTTTGTTAGTTTATTATTTACATCTTCAAACTTATCTTCTTGATATTTTTCAGCATTAAACGCTCTTACAACCCTAATACCAGTTAGATTTTCTCTTGTAACACCATTGATTGAATCTGTTAATTTTTGAACTATTTTAAATCTTGGCATCACAATAATTACTAAACTTGCGATAACGGAAAGTAATATCACTACAGCAATAGCTGTTATAATACTCCACTCTACACTCTTATTTAGAATTTTTGTTACTGCCCATATTGCTGTAATTGGTGCCTTAATAAGTAATTGTAGACCCATAGCTATTAACATTTCTATTTGTGTAATATCATTAGTTGTTCTAGTAATTAAACTATTAGTAGAGAATTGTTTCACCTCATGGATAGCTAACTCTTCTACTTTTGTAAATATCATCTTTCTCGTTCTTTTTGAAAAAGTTGCTGAAATAATTGATATTAAATAACCAACAATAATAGCAGCAATTAAACTACCAAAAGCACAAGCTAACATATAGCCACCATTTTCTAAAATAGCTTTCATGCTACTTCCATCAGTTTGAACTAATTGTGTTATTTTGGACATATAGTCTGGCATCTTTAATTCTAACCATACTTGAAAAAAGATTAAAAGAAAACTAATTATAGCTAACAACCATTCTTTTTTCTTGAAAGTTTTTAATAATTTTAACATTTTACTTCATCCTTCCTAATTATTTCTTGTTTTTGTTTTTTTAAGGTAAAAACCTTAACTCTTTCTTTGCATTTTGGACATTTAGCATACCTAAATCCCCTTTTAGGAGGAAGTGGCAATCTAAGAATTGTCTTACATTTATGACATTTTCTATAAATATAATCATTTCTATCTTTATAATTTCTAGAAATATTTTTAAAAGGTTTCTTTAATTTTTCCTTAATCTTATAGTACTTATCATTTTCTTTTCTTCTTTTTTTAATATTCTTTGAAAAGAATCTAAAAATGATAATTATAAATAAAAGTAGTTCTAATCCCAACAAAACATAGCTATTTACAAACAAATCAATTATTATCAGGATAAAGTAGAACTTCATCAAATCTTTTTCTAATAAGTCAGTACCATATCTATTTCTCATGAAATTATAAAATTTTTGATAATACTTCATATATACCTTCTTTCTTATTTATAAAATCCATAACAAATCATATCTAATTTTTTTAAATATACATCTTTAGTTTCTTCTTTTTTACCAGTACGTAGCGCATCTGCTATACAGAAAAATAAATTATGCATTAACACTAGAAAAACAAAATTTAAATCAGCATTTTTTATATTATAGGTAGAAATATAAGATTTAACTTCTTCAAATAAAATTTTTCCTTTATTTTCTATTTTTTCACGCTTCAAATTTAGAAACAAGAATACATTTCTAAAAAATATTTTATACTTAATCTTACTAATTCTTATTAATAGTTCATCATAAAGATTAATAAAACTTTCTCTTAAGTCGCCATTACTATTTATTAATTCTTTTTTGACTATTTCTATAAGATTAGAACTGTAAGAATCGAGGATGTATTCAAATAATTCTTCTTTTCCTTCAAAATACATGTAAAAGCTACCTCTAGAAATATTAGCATTATTAATTATTTTGTTAATTGAGGCGTCAAAAAAACTTGTGTTTGAAAACTCATCTGTTGCTGCTTTAAGTAATTTTTGTCTTTTTTCTTCTGGTAAATTTAAAAAAGTTTTACTAGGCATACTATCACATTCCTTTTTCACATGACAAGCTGTCACATGCTACTACATTATATTATGACAAGTTGTCATATGTCAACACAAAAATTAAAAAAATACGTAAAACAACGTATTATTTTTTAGATAGTAAAACTCTTAATGAATTAAGAATTGCGATAATTGAAACCCCAACATCTGCAAATACTGCTTGCCACATTGAAGAAACACCTAAGGCTGTTAATAATAAAACAAGGATTTTAACTGCTATAGCAAAGATTATATTTTCTTTTACAATAAGCATTGTTTTTTTTGAAATCTTTATTGCTGAAGATATTTTTGATATTTCATCTGTCATAATAACTATATCTGCAGCTTCTATTGCACTGTCACTACCAACTCCACCCATAGCAATACCAATATCGGCCAATGCTAGTACTGGAGCATCATTAATTCCATCACCAACAAAAGCAAGTTTTCCTAAAGTATCATTTTGACTCATTAACTCTTCTACTTTACAAACTTTATCTTGTGGTAATAATTCTGTATAATAAGAATCTAGTTTTAGCTTATTACTAACACTTTCTCCGACTTCTTTTTTATCACCAGTAAGCATAACAGTTTTTTTGATACCTGATTTCTTTAATAGACTTATAGCTTTATAGGTATCTTCTTTGATTTCATCTGAAATTACAATATATCCTTTAAATTCTTTATTAACCGCAACATAAATAATTGTTCCAATATCATCTGATTTATCAAATTTAATTTTTTCTTTAGTTAGGAGTTTATCATTACCAACTAAAACATCATCTTCTTGAATTTTTGCATGGATTCCAAACCCTGCTAACTCCTCATGTTTAACTACTTTTGATAAATCAATATCTTTTTTATATTCTTCCTTTAAAGCTTTAGCAATTGGATGAGTTGAGAAGGCTTCTGCTGTTGTTGCAAAAGAAAGTAGTTTATCTTTACTAATATCAATAGCATTTATTTTTTGAACCTTAAAAACACCTTTTGTTAAAGTACCAGTTTTATCAAATACAACTGTTGAAACCTTAGAAAGTAATTCTAGATAATTACTACCTTTTATTAAAATACCTTTCTTAGATGCAGATCCAATTCCACTAAAGAAACTTAAAGGTATTGAAATAACTAAAGCACATGGACATGAAACAACTAGAAATGATAGTGCCCTATAAATCCAACTTGAGTAATTTTTATCAGTAAAAAATGGCACTGCTGTTGCTAAAAACAAAGCAATGATTACTACTATTGGTGTATAGTATTTTGCAAACTTAGAAATAAAATTTTCTGATTTTGACTTTCTACTACTTGCATTTTCTACTAAATCTAAGATTTTACTAACTGTAGAATTTTCAAATTTTTGAACTGTTTGTATCTTAAGTAATCCATTTAAATTGATACAACCACTTAAAACTTCATCTCCTACTAAAACATCCTTAGGAATTACTTCTCCAGTTAAAGCTTTAGTATCTAAACTAGAGTCTCCATCTATAACAATTCCATCAATAGGAATTTTTTCACCAGGTTTTACTAAGATGGTAGAACCTATTTCTACATCTTCAGGACTTACTTTTTTTATTTCTTTTCCAATTAATAAATTAGCATAATCTGGTCTAATATCCATAAGAGACGCAATAGATTTACGTGATTTATTAACCGCATATGATTGGAATACTTCGCCTATTTGATAAAATAACATAACAGCAACTGCTTCTTCTAGCTCTCCAACAAAGAATGCTCCAATTGTTGCTACTGCCATTAAAAAGTTTTCATCAAATACTTTTCCCCTTGTAATATTTCTAAAAGCCTTTTTTAAGATATCATAACCAACTAAAATATAACTAAGAATAAATAGTGTATTGTTAATCCAAATATTGTCAACATTAATTATTAATCCTAATATAAATAAAATTAATGCTATTATTATTTTTTGAATTCTTTTTTTCATAAGTTTCTCCTAAATCTCACTTAAAGAAACATCAGGTTCTTCTTTTTTTATCACTTTTTTAAGATTAGAAAGTATTTCTTTTTCATTTTCTTCATCATAAGATATTTCCATTTTTTGCATCATAAAATTTATAACTACACTAGAAACACCATCAATTTTAGTAATAGCTTCTTCTAACTCACGTGCACAATTAGCACAATCTAATCCTTCAATATTATATTTTTTCTTTTTCATAATTAACCTCTTCCTTCCTTATGTTCTATATGTTCAATTGCAACTTCAATAACTTTTTTAACATGATCATCATCTAGCATATAATAAACTTCCTTACCCTCTTTTCTACATCTAACAATACCACTTCTTCTGAGTGTTCCTAATTGATGAGAAATAGATGATTTGCTCATATTCAAAACGTTTGCTATATCACAGACACACATTTCTTCCTTATCAAGGGCAAACAATATTTTAGTTCTAGTTGTATCACCTAAAATTTTAAAAAAGTCAGCAATCTTATAAAATAGATCATCTTTTAACATTTCAGATGTAATTTTATCAACTACATCTTGATGGATAACATTACAATCACACACAAATTCATTTTTAGCCATATTATCACCTTTAATATTATATGTAATAGTTGAATACTTATTCAACCTATTAACATTATAGTTGAATATTCATTCAATTGTCAAGTAAAAAGAAAAATAAAAAAACTAGTTTACACTAGTCGTCTATTTCATAATTCCATAATCCCAACTTTCCCTTTACAGGAATTTTAGTATCATATTTCACTATATTTTCTAATTTCCAGGCATAGCGTCCCACTTTAGGACTTCTACCATATACTGTAGAATCTAAATTCAATAATTCTTTTTCAAACTCTTCATCTACTAAAATACAATCTGTTAGTTCCGCCTCACCTATTATTTCTCCCTTACTGCATGAAAGATCATAATTCTTAAATATTTCTAACATATCAGACTCATAACTCATACCAGCATGAATTAAAATCTTTCCTCGATAATTTGACTTCCAACTTCTAAATTCATACTTTTTATAACCATCAATTATTAGTGTTGCCCAAGGTTCTTTTATTGTTAATACTTTCATATTTTTATCCTCTTTATTAAAATAAATATTTATTATAATCTAGCTTCATTAATTTATTAGTATTTGTCTTAATTTCATTTAATAATTTATCTTTTACTTCCATTACCAATTTATAATCTTCTTCTGTTATATCTTTTTCTTCTAAAGCATCTTCTAATTCATCCTCATCTATATATAATTTAATTTCATATTTAGATACATCTCTTAAATACGTTTTAGTTATCTTCTTTCTTTTCACCATTTTTCTTTCTTAACTTTATTTTTTGTTTACTTTTATTATATAGATACTCTTCTATATGAATTTGATGCCCATAATCATTTACGTCATCTGCTTCTTGTAGTTTATTAAACATTTTCATAAATAAAATATTAAACGGATGATACCTACTTCCAGAGTTACAGAATCTAATTGCCATATGACCTAACAGATTTAACTCTTCATCGTATCCAGCTATATGTGGCTGAGAACTAAACTCAACTCTAAATATATCATCCATCTTTTTTATTGTTACTATATTAGAAACTTCGTATGCAGTCTCATCTGAATGCCAAGTAATAGTATTAACCCCATCATATAAGTCATTATAATGGGACATATTAGACTTTCTATACATTTCTTTTTCTAATTCTAAATTTTCTAAATATTCTTTTTTTTCTTCATCTGTTTCTACATATAAAGGAAACTCTTTATTTTCACGAATGTTTATATTTTTTATATCTGATAATAATTGCTCAAATAATGAATACACTTCATAATTTTCCTTACTTATATCAAAATAATCATATGAATATTTTACGTTTTCATCACAAGCTTTATTTTGCATAATCCAATATAAATCACCATTACCAGCAAACGTGATAAGTAAGGTTTTATTTCCCTCTATTAGATATATATCTGTTGTTTTGGTATCATTTTGCATTAATTTTATTTTCATCCTAAACCCTCCTGTTAATTTAAAATATCAAAATAAAATTCATTAGAACTATAACTTTTTATTAATTTATTCCATTAACCATTATACATTTCTTTTCTTTTAATGAGAAAATTGCTTTTATATAGCGTCCATTTTCATCTATCCATATATATTGTTCTTCAGTATCGCTTTTAGCAATTAGTTTCCCTTCAATACCACCTAGTTTTTCTTTAAACTGGTCGTAAGTTAATGATTTTCCACTCTTAAATGACGAATTGACAGATTTGTATTTTGAAGAATCCAAGTTTTTATTTTCTAAATCTTTCTCATCATAATCAATACTTATAATTGTTGTTGCTTTTTTTACTGCATTCCCACTTAAATCTTTATCAGAATTAAAAGTTATGTTTACACTTTCTTCATCTGATAACTTCCAAGTATACTGTTGACTTGCTTCATCAACAACTTTTCCATCTATTCCAATTGTTTTATTTATATCATTCAATGTGGAATTTGTCTTAATTTTTTTTATGCAGTCTATTGAACTACAATTTCCGTTATGCTTAGTTTGTCCTACACTTTTTTTGTCAGTACCCTTATTACAACCGGTTAATGTTACTACTACTAACAATATAATAACTATTGCTGAAATGTTTCTTTTTTTATTTTGGTTAATCATACTACCATCCTCCTATCTATCATGATTATAATTATACTATAACTACCAATTAAATAAAAGTAGTAAGTAAAAATTTTGTTTTATTTTTTCATTAAAAATAGATTTCTTACTACTTACTACTTTTTTCTTAAATCATAGTTTGTTTTTTCATCTTTAAGACAGGTTCAAAAAAATTAAGCAAAATAAAAACCGTTGATGAACAACGGCTAATAATCAAAATGGTGCGGGTAACAGGAGTTGAACCTGCAAGCCTTGCGGCACTAGATCCTAAGTCTAGCGCGTCTGCCAATTCCGCCATACCCGCGTAGTTGGTGGACCCTATAGGACTTGAACCTATGACCGCCCGGTTATGAGCCGGATGCTCTAACCAACTGAGCTAAGGGTCCATTGCTATTTAATAATAGCATATTTTTTTCTTAAGCGCAAGGCTTAATGAAAATTTTTTAATCTTTATAATCAAAATAGAAGTCTAGGATTCTGACCTGGTCTCCTGCTTTTGCTCCCATTTCCTCTAATTTAGCATCAATTCCCATTCTACGAAGCTTTTTAGCAAATCTAAGCATTCCTTCTTCTGATGAGAATTTTGTCATTTTAAAGATTTTTTCTATTTCTTTTCCTTTAATTACCCATAAATCATCCGCTTCACGTTCAATAGTATATGGTTCTTCATGCTTAAATTTATATAGAACATGACTTTCAAATGCCTCTTCTTCAAATAGAGGTGTATCCGGAGTAGTTTCAAGTAAATCTGCAAGATAATCAATAACTTTTGTTAATCCTTCATTTGTAATAGCACTAACTTCAAATATTTTAATATCATCATTATTTAGTTTTTTCTTAAATTCTATTAAGTTATCTTTTGCTTCAGGAATATCCATCTTATTGGCAATTATAACTTGTGGTTTATTTAATAGTTTCTTATTAAAATCACCAAGTTCTTTATTAATAAGAACGTAATCATCATAAGGATTTCTTAATTCACTACCACTCATGTCAATAACATGAGCTATAACTTTTGTTCTTTCAATATGACGTAGGAATTTATCTCCTAACCCTTCACCTTGACTAGCTCCCTCAATTAATCCTGGTAAGTCAGCTAAAACAAAACTTCTACCATCGGAGCTTCTAGTGACCCCAAGATTTGGAGTAAGTGTTGTAAAATGATATGCAGCTATTTTTGGTTTTGATTTAGAAACACATGAAATTATGGTACTTTTTCCAACACTAGGTAATCCAACTAGTCCAACATCAGCAATCATTTTAACTTCTACTTTAACATTTTTTTCTTCTCCTTCTTCACCATTTTCTGAAAAATCAGGAGCAGTATTTGTTTGGGTTTTAAATGCAGTATTACCTCTTCCTCCTCTTCCACCTTTGGCAACAACAACTTCACTATCCTTATCTTTTAAATCTCCAATAATAAGTCCTGTATCTAAATCGGTTATAACAGTACCTTGAGGAACTTTTACAATTAAGTCTTCAGCATTTTTACCATGTTGATTCTTACCTCTTCCATTTTCACCTTTACTAGCTTTAATATTTTTTTGATATCTTAAGTCTAATAATGTATGTAATCCTTGATCAACCTTAAATATTACATCTCCACCATGGCCACCATTTCCACCATATGGTCCTCCCATTGAAATATATTTTTCACGTCTGAATGCAGTACAACCATCTCCACCTTTTCCTGCAGTCACCTTTATTTCTACTTCATCTACAAACATAATACTAGCCTCCTTTTTCTAAAATTATTATATCATAAACTTTAATTATATTTTTTATTTTCTTCTAATGCTATAGAATGTAATTCATTGATTGCTTCTTTAATATTGTATTTATAAGTCTTAATTTTTTGTTTTGTTTTTTCGGAAGGTAAATAACTAGATGGAATTCCACCTATAATTAAGGAAACAAAAACAGCACCAGGATAAAGGTCTTGTACTACTTCACAATTACAAAATTTAAATGTTATTGTTGTAATTGTTCCTACCAAAATAAAAGATGGTAAAAAACCTACTATATCATCTCTGATTCTTAAATTTCTAATTTTCTTCTGATTACAAACTATATCTTTATTTAGTAACCTTATCCTTTCATCTATATTCATAGCTATCTTTCCTTCTTTGTTAGGATATTATATCATAATACACAAAAAAAGAAAATATCACATTTTAAGAAAAAAAGAAACAGCGGTTGTTCCTAACTAATTTGTATATAATCCATCACTTGCGACTAACTTTTCATCTAATAAATCAATATCATCATATAACTCTTTTATACTTTCATATCCCCATAGACTATAATACGTATCATAAGTTAAAATATTTCCGAATATTGATCCTTTTCCCACATTTACTGTTTTATTATTATAATTGACATTCATATATTTTACAGCAGTATAAATCACATGATTAGTTCCATTTGTATTATAATTTAATTCGTAAACATTATAAATATCAGTACCAAAATCATCATACACAAGATAGTATCCTAAATTTTTATATTCATTTAATGAAATATCAGAGCGCTTTTCATTCCATTCTTTTAATATTGCTAAACTTTTTTCCTCTATTTTCTTTTGGTCTTCTGTACTAATATCATTTACTGATTTTAATATATCATCATCTAAATCTTCATCATCAATATTATTATTGAAATTTTCAAACCAACCATCACTCTTAGTAGTCAAAGACTTGTCACTAAACATAAAAGCAGCAGTACCAATTATTGAAAGAGCAACAAGTGATATAATGACAATTGCCAGAATATTTATAAATTTTCCAAATTTGCTAACTAGCTTAATATTTTCTGGAGCAAGCTCCTCACTTCCAATATTATTTTCATTTCCCTCTATTATGAACCCTTTATTACAATATGAACATTTTACTTCTTTTGCTCCAGGTTCAAATTCTAAATTTGCACCACACTTTGGGCATGTTTTTTCTATTAATCTCATACTCTACTCCTTATATTATAAATATTACATACAGTATACCATTTATTAAAAATATTTACCATAGTTTTTATAGAAGATTTATAAACAAAAAAAATGGCAAGATGCCATTTTATTCTTATTCTGCAACTGTATAAACTGATGCTTGTTTCTTATCTCTTCCTAAACGTTCAAATTTAACAATACCATCAACTGTAGAATATAGGGTATCATCATTACCACGTCTTACATTAGTACCAGGAAAAATTTTAGTACCACGTTGACGATAAATAATAGAACCAGCTGTAATAAATTGTCCATCAGCAGCTTTAGCACCTAATCTACGTCCTATTGAATCACGTCCGTTAGAAGTAGAACCTTGCCCTTTATGGTGAGCAAATAATTGGATATCTAACTTTAAAAATCTCATGACTTTTCCTCCTTATTTAACTTCTACGTTATCTTTATAATTACTTTCTAACTCTTTTAATAAGCTAATCATATTATGAATTAGAACTTGTGTAGTCCTATCATTACTTAATACTGTAATAACCATTCCTTTATTACTAACTAAATAATTAATAGACTCTCTATTTAATGATAATAATCCATTAACCGTTGTAGTAACAATACTACTAACTGCACTGCAAACAATATCTTTTCCATAGTCATCATACATAGCATGACCTAGAATTGATACTTTATCATAGTTTGCACCTTTTTTTTCAACTTTAACCTTAATCATAATTATCCATTAATTTTTGTAATTTTGATTTGAGTATATGGTTGTCTATGTCCTTGAGTTCTACGGTTAGATCTATCTTTAGATTTATATTTGAAAACTCTAATTTTCTTTTGCTTACCGTTCTTTAATACTTCACCTAAAACAGTAGCACCTTCAAGATATGGATTTCCAACTTTGTTATCAAGCATTAATACTTGATCAAAACTTACTTTATCTCCTGCTTCAGCATTTAATTTTTCAACGAAAATTACATCATTTTCTTTAACAAAGTATTGTTTTCCACCAACTTTAATTACTGCATTCATCTCTTTTACCTCCTTTAATATAACTTAAGACTCGCTCTTAAGGTACAGAAAGTCTGTTTTTACCTTTTCAATGCGGTTTGAGCATGAGGCATCAAACATTAAGATTATACCATATTAATATATATGCTGTCAAATTATTTTTTACTATTTGCATAATCACTAAATTTAACTACTTTTTGTTTAGGTTTATCATATGTTGAGGAATCATCTTTTTTTATAAGATTAGGATCTTCAATCTTATATCCATCATTAACTAAAGTCTTTATCATTTCATCCTTTGAACCGACATCAAACTCAAAATCAAAAGACTTATTAAGACATCCAACTTTTCCAGTTTCGTTTTTTATTAAACTCAAAGCATCAATACCAAATGTAGAAGAAAGTTGTGAAGTGATATCTTCCAAATTTCTTTCTGTTATTATATTTGATTCTAAATATCTTAATGACCAAATATAAGTATTTAATGAAATTGTATCATCTTCATAAACCATTGCTTTTGAAACAGCCATTTTATTTAGAGATATCATGTCTTCAATATAGAAATCATCTATACCTCTATTATGATAGTACTTTCCTAATTCATAAAATAACAATTCCCATTCAACGTTAGAAATTTTGATAGGTGGAACTTTATATAATAGAGAATATGCATCTAAGTCGAATACAAGTAGTTCTAAAATATCGTCAATTGAGTAATTATGACTAAACCTTTCATTATACTCATCATCTATATTTTCCTTACATTTCATTTTGCTAATGGTATCAGCGATAATATCACTTTCTGTTAGGACATCTTTTCTTATAAAATAATCAGACAGTCTAATTTTTCCATTTTTTAAATAATTATCTGATATTTGAACATTAACTATTTCAAAATCTAATGTTTCAATTACACTATATCCATACATAATATTTCACCTACTTTTTTCATAATATTATAGATTCTCCAAAAGAAAAAATCAACTATTATAGTTGATCGTTGAAATATATTGTTTTATCAAGAACTAGTTTTACATCTCTTTCATTAAATGGTTTTACCAAAATATCCACAACACCATATGAGAATACCTTATCTCTTGTTTCTTTAGAATTATCACTGGTAATAATAGAAACGGGTATTAAAGAAAATAAATTATTTGTTTTAAAATATTCTAAAACATCAAAACCATTTAAACCTGGCATATTTAAATCTAGTAAAACTGCAACTATTTTATTATTTAGGTTATTTGAAATAATATTAATTGCTTCATTACCATCAGTCGCAACTAAACAATTATATTGACTTGAAAATATCTTTTGAACAAAATTTCTTGTTACATTAGAGTCATCTACAACTAGAATAGTTTTATCTTTTAGAATTACATTACTATTATCAACAACTTCTTCTTGTTTGATACCACTTGATTCTATTCCCATGTATTTTTCTATTAAAACTACTATTCTTTTAGCTTCAGTCATTAATTCATCATAATGATCCATAATATAAAACATATTATTTTTCTTACTTTCCATTTCATGGTTGAAGGCAAGTTCTGCAAGTTTTGTAAAACCAAAGTATTTTGAATCACTTTTTAAAGCATGCACCTCTATTGCATAATTTGCCATATCTGAAATTTCTTTAAATTTCTTTATTCTTTCTAATCTATTATAAATCTCTTTTATAAAATCATTTAGTGTTGAATTATACATATCCATATCACCAAATAGTTCTAAGGCTTTTGCTACATCTACTCCATTAGATGTAAGTAAATTTACATCATACATATACATTCTCCTATCTATTAAATACTTTTTGATGCAATAGTCTTTTCTACTACTAATTTAACATTATTTTTATTAAATGGTTTATTAAGCATATCTACAATGTTGTATGAGAATGCTTTATCAATTGACGCTTTATCATTTGCTCCAGATATAATAGAAACAGGAATCTTTTTAAATAAATCATGTTCCTTAAAATAATCAAGAACTGCAAAGCCATCTACTCCTGGCATATTTAAATCTAAAAGTAAGGCAGCTATATTAGAATTTGAATTAATTATATTTATTACTTCTCTTCCATCTTTAGCCATTAACACACTATAATTATCATGGAAAATTTCTTTTACGAAATCACGAATTATTACAGAGTCATCTGCAACCAAAATAGCTTGACCTGCATTATCTATATCTTCTTTAGAAATCATAACTACATCCTCAGAAGGTGCAGTATCAATAGAAGCTTCGCTATTAGAATCAGGATTTTCACTGTTTTTCATAAAGTATTCTTGAACAACTCTAATTACACGATTACCTTCAATTACTAATTCATTATAATGAAGATTAACACTAGTAATATCCCCTGCTTTACTAGCCATTTCATGATTGTATGCAAGTTCTGCAAGCTTAGTAAATCCTAAATATTTAGAATCACTTTTTAAGGAATGAACCTCTATTGCATAATTTGCCATATCAGAACTTAGTTTTAAAGCTTCTATTTTTTTCATTCTATTATAATAACCATCATAAAACTCTTTTAAAATTGAATTATACATAGACATATCGCCAAGTAATTCTAAACCTTTATCTACATCTATTCCATTTGTTTTCAAAATCATTGTATTATCCATATATACTCTCCTTATTCTTATCTAAATTATAGCATAATTAATTATTTATTCAACCATTTTACGACAATATTATTTAATTCATTTTTATCGATTGGCTTTGCTAAATAATCATTAAATCCTTCACTTAAATACTTTTCTTTCATACCACTAATAGCATTAGCAGTTAACGCTACTACTGGAATATTAAAGTTTGGATTTTCTTTTAATTTATGAAGAGTTTCAACACCACTCATACCTGGCATCATATCATCCATTAAAACTAAATCATAGTTATTTGGTTCATTTACTTTTTGAATACACATCATACCACTATCTACTGTTGTAATATCAAGATTATATTTTTCAAGTAAACGTTCTGCTACTTTTAAATTTATTTTATTATCATCAACTATTAAAATCTTTTTACCAGAAACATCAACAACTGTATTAGTATTAGCTTCTTTATTAGAAGACGTTCCAATAACATCAATTTGTTCCTCTTTTGGTTTATTAATTATCCTTTGATCGATAGCAATAGTAAATTTAGAACCTTTGCCATATTCACTTTGAACTACAATTGTACCTTGCATTAATTCAATTAATTTCTTAGTAATCGCAAGTCCAAGACCAGTTCCTTCAATAGTTATGTTTTTATCTAAGTCTAGGCGTTCAAACTTGGAGAATAATTTAGAAATATTTTCTTGTTTAATACCAATACCAGAGTCTTCTACTGATATTATTAAACGACAAATTTCGCCATTAACGATACAACTAACTCTAAAATCAATAAAACCTTGTCTAGTGTATTTGATAGAATTTGTTAATATATTTAATATTACTTGTTGAACTCTAGTGTGATCTCCATATAAAGTTGTAGGAATAGTTGGATCATAACTAGTTCTTATTTCTAATGGTTTATCACCAAGTCTTGCTTTAGTTAGTGCAAGTAAATTATCATATATATCTTTGAAATTATATTCACTATTTACTATTTCAATCTTATTGGCTTCTATTTTAGAAATATCTAAAATTCCATTTACTATTTCAAGAAGACCATTAGATGCCATAACAATGTCTTTTACTTCTTCTTTTGCTTGTTCTGGTAAATCTTCTTCTTGTAAAGCTTGGGAAAAACCAACAATTGCATTTAAAGGAGTTCTTATCTCATGTGACATACTTGATAAAAACTCACTTTTAGCATTGTTTGCTTTAACAGCTTGATCTTTAGCTATATTTAATTCATTAATAAGTTTCATATCAGGATTTTCAATTGTGAAGTACATCAAAAATGTTATAAATGTTTCCATAGATGTCATAAGTAAATATTCCGGATGTGACCCCTGAATAATAGTTACCAAAGTACCTATTACCAAAAATGCAAAAATAGGAACATATTTTTTTTGCTTTATTTGTTTAAAATTAAGAAGCAAACATATAAGCCAAGTAAATATACATAATCCGCTAACGAAATATAATAAATTAGTACTAGGTCCATAAGAATATATAACATTTCCATTATCTTTATAGTATAAAGGCAATATAATTGTCAGAATAAGAAATATAAAATATAAAATAGTCGCAGGATATACCTTATTTTTATAATCTGATAAATGCAACTCAGTCTTGTTTTTATCACTTTTTTTATTCGTAGATATTATAAATACATAAATAGTAAATAAAAACATCCAACTAAGTAAATAAACAAGATATGCTTTAGATATAAACTGGTTTAGAATAGGATATCTACCCATATTAGAAATTGTATAAACACTACTAATATCAAGAATTAAACCAATTAAATTGGTAACAGCTAATATAATATATATTTTATTTTCTACTATTCCAAGTCTTCTCTTGGAAAAATATATTATTAATAATAAAGATATATAAAATAAACTACATATTTGAAAAAATATACTACTATTCATCACAACTCTCTCCAATCCTACTACTTTCATTATAACATAAAAAAAAGAAAAAGAAAGAATTATCTTTTTCCTGTATACTTTTTATTTTCTTTTATTAAGACTGCTACTTTTTTCTGTAGTTTATCCTTTTCAAATTCTAAGTCATCAGACTCAACTTTATATGGTTCACCAAAATTAACAATTAAATTATCATTATTCATTTTATAATTACCATTTACTGCAAATGGTACAACAAGTGCATCTGTCTTACGGGCCATAGACACTGCTCCAAAGTGAAATGCTAACAATTCATCCTCTTTATTTATTACTATACCTTTATCAGAGTAAACTTGTTCTTGTTGTTGCATTCTTTCCAAAAGTAATTTTCTTTGTTCAAATAGCTCAGCAATCTCATCACTCTTAATATTATCATCATCTCCATTTTTCAAAAACGGATACAAAGAATACAGCTCATCTAACTTATTTTTAGCTACCTGATATTGGTTTCTAGTTCCTTCAGGGAAAATACCAACAACTGCTCCATTTTTTAAATACTCTTCAGCAGTATTCTTAGCAATAGAAGCATCTCCTTCTCTATCGACTGGTATACACCCTGTTAATTTATACATCCAGGCCAACTTTGATTCAAAATATTCTTTTTTTGCCATCCAATGAATAACTCTATCAGTTGAACAAATAACAGGCACTTGATCCCATACATGTAGATGATTACCACATAAAATAGCTGAACCATTTTTTGGAATATTTTCTTTATTTAAAACAATCGGATGGTATGCCATTTTAAATAATGGTGTAAGAACTATCCTGCTTGCCTGATAGGTTTTATCATATTTTCTTAAATCATTTTTCATATTACTTTCCTCTGCCTTTAGAATGATTGTATTTTAAAACCTTAACATTCTTATCATGAATTTCTAAATCCATACTATCAGTACTAACTTTTCTATAAGTCATATCTGCATCCTTTATAGCATCTTTTTCTAATTTCAAAAAGTCTACTTTACCTAATGGAGTTTTTGGCAAGGCATCAACAAATTCAAACTGATAAGGCCTATAATAATTATTTGGAATTTTTTCATTACAATCATTAATTAAATCAACAATATCAGACTCATCTAAATTTTTATCTTTATTTGGCACAATATATGCCTTTGGAACATGTTGTTTATATTTATGAGGCATCGAAACTACTGCACAAGCATCTACTTTTTCATTATCAGTAATCACTTGTTCAATTTCAGTAGGATAAACATTTACACCACTTACAATAATCATTCTCTTGGAACGATCTGTAAAATATAAAGTTCCATCTTCTTTTATATATCCAATATCACCTGTATGTAACCATAACTTTCCATCATCATGTAATCTAATATCTTTACTCGTTTCCTCAGGATTATTATAATACTCCATCATCACAGTAGGACCAGATATACATATTTCACCTTGTTCATTATAACCTAATTCTTCTTTAGTATTAATACCATCTTCGTCCTGTTTTTCTGTATCATATTCAATTATTTTTACAGTACTACTTACTAAAGGAATACCTATACTACCTATTTTATTACAATTTTCAAAAGTAAAAGTAGCACTGGCAACAGCTTCAGTCAAGCCATATCCCTTTGTTATTTTAGATGCAGAATTATGATCCTCTAGGAATTTATTGACCCTTTGTTCAAAATCGTCTTTCATGGTATCTCCACCTGATACTACATATTTAAAGAACGAAAGATCCATACCATCAAATTTTTTATTACTTGTTACAGCTTCCCATAAAGTTGGAACACCCATAATATGTTCTGGTTTATGTTTTTCAACCAAACGTGGGAATGTTTTACTATTAAATTGTGGAATCAAAATAGTAGACGCCCTTAAACACATTGGCATATGCATTGAATTACATAAACCAAATCCATGGAATACTGGCATAACAGCTACCATTTTGTCACCCTTTGTAAAATCTGCAGCTATACCATATTGATGAACCATACCATTAAAATTATCGTTAGATAAAACTGCACCCTTTGATTTACCAGTTGTACCACCAGTATGAAGAATAACAGCTGGAGTATTAGGTTCATATTCAGTATCAAGAACTCCATCACTCTTATAATTTTTAGCATCTTTCATAAATTCTTTCCAAGTCACATAAACATCGTCAAGTTTTTCTTTGTAGAAACTGCATTCACCTTTTTGTTTTATACCATAAATTTGAGATAAAGGCATAGGCATAGAATCCTTTGCTGATATAACAACAGCCTTAGAAATATTAGTATCTTTAATAATTTCTTTTACTTCATTATAACAATCATCAAACATAAATAGCATCTTAGAATCAGTTTCATTAACAAAATCCTTAATAGCATTCTTTTTTGATAAGGGATGAACCATATTAGCTATTGCACCAATTCTATTTAATGCATAAAAGGTAACAAGTACTTCTGGAGTATTAGGCATACATATAGTTACAATATCACCTTTTTCAATACCATTTGCCTTTAGCGCCTTTGCGCAAACTTCTATATCATTAAATAATTTACCAAATGAAATACTTCTATCAAAATAGTTAATTGCTTCTCCATGTCTATTCCATCTATTATTTAAATACATATAATCATAAATTTTAACATTAGGAATTCTTCCAGATACTTGTCCATAAGTATAATATCTCAACCAAGGTTTATCTATTGAAGGTTTCCCTGACAATGGTTTAATCTCATCAACTATCAATGAATCATAAGTATTTCTTATTTTATCCATTGTTTTCAATGCGTCCTGATCAAATCCAAAGATCCTACTAATATTATGACCTGAAATATCCTTATTATATGGATTATCCATAACTACAACATTAGTAAGCTTGCTTAATTCTTCTATATTTTTAGGACTATCCTCTATCATAACAGTAATATTATTTAATTTAATAGCTTCTTTTTTTTCTTCATCACAATAAACTATTTCATCATATTCAATATTATTTTGTTTAAGCCATTCTTCGACAATGAATCTCATTGTTTTTCCTAATACTGAATTACTTTCTGTATAAACACGAGAAGTTATGATAACTATTTTGTCTCCCTTTTCATGTAAAGCCTTCGTAAATGTTCCTGCACCATTTCTTGCCTTTTCCGCTATACTATATTTCATTAAATACTTAGTCCAGAATGCTCTGCTTTCTTTTTCATCACACCCAAAAATTTCATCAATCTCTTGAGCATCACGATTAATTACATCTTTTTGAAATTTTTCTTTAAAAAATTTTTCTCCTTTTTCTAATTGAAACTTGTGTATATCAGTAAGTACACCATCAATATCTAACCCTACTACTGCCATTTTAATTCCCCCTTCAAAATTAGACAAATTATACCATATTTTGCCATAAATTGCAAGTTTTTATAGCACTTTGCTATTTAATTATAAAACTCATTATCAAAAATATCTATTCATATTACATAAATTTACATATTTTATTTATTAATTACTAAAATTATAAAATTAAAAATTTCATTATCATAATCACATAATTCATGTTTTTTATTTTGAATTATATACAATTTTAGATTGTTTTTTATTATCATAAATACTGTTCTAAATTCATATTCATATATCGGTTATTTCCATTATTAATTTGTTCTAACAATATATCTCTTATTTTATTAGCTAGTTCAAAATCAGTTATACTTATCTCATTATTATCTAGAGCCTCTTCTAATTCATCTTCATCTAAGACCTCTACTTTATCTTTTGTTTTTGTAACATCTATAAATAAATCATCATAATATGGTATCCCAGTTTCTTTATCCATTCCATTTTCTAAACTAACATCAAAGTAATACTCTAATATTTCTTTTTTATTATTAAAAAAGACTCTCATTGCATAATTTTCGTTTTTAGGTATAACCTCCATAATATAATAATTATTATCAATTATACATAATCCATTTGATAATATAAAAGGTTCCTTAATATCAATAATTTTTTTAACCGAAATATAACAATCTTCTAAATTAAAATATATTTTCAATTCATATTTGTTAACCCCTCTTAAATATGTTTTACTAATTAATTTTTTTCTCATAAATCCTCCTTTTATACGAAAAAAGTGTATTTCTACACTTCTTGAATTACAGTTATAATCATCGGTTTAGATTCTGTTTCTTTATAGAAGAATTTACCTAAGATATCACGTACATCATTCTTTATTTTAGAATAATCTACTCTTTGACTATTTGGAATGATATTTTCTTCTATAACGCTTTTAGCAAGAGCTTTAGTTTCAATTAGTAAATCTTGGCTTTCTTTAACATAGATAAATCCACGTGTAAGTATCTCAGGTCCTCCTACTATTTGTTTTGTTTTCTTATCAAGGGTACAACTGATAATAACAATACCATTAGAACCTAACATTTCTCTATCTTTTAATACTAAATCTCCAATATCTTCACTAGTTTTACCATCTATTAATACTTCATCTGTATCAATATGTTCCTTAGTATCTTTTAATTCTCCATTAATGAAGAAAGCTACATCTCCATTTTCTTTTAGGATGATGTTATCTTTTGAAATACCAACACTTTCAGCTATTTCAGCATTAGCGTATTGATGTCTATATTCTCCTTTTACTGGGAAATAATATTTAGGATTCATCAAATTAATCATCATCATTAAATCTTCACGAGAAGCATGATGAAGAAGATGTTTCTTACTAGAAAGTGAAACAGCATTTGCTCCTTGCATTGCAATTTCATCCATTATAAGAGCCATTCTCTTTTCAATACCTGGATAACTTGCTTCTGTTAAAAAGATTGTATCTGTATCTGTTAACTTAATATATTTATCATAACCTTTAATAATTCGTTCTAGATTAGCAAAAGGTTTTTCTTTTTCATCTGATATTAAAACAACACAATCTTTATCGTTTAAGTTAGTTAAATCTCCAATTTTACTACTATCTAATTTTAAGTAACCATTCTTAAGTCCCATATTGATTATTTGTTGAAGTTGTTTTCCCATAATTACTATTTTACGACGAGTATTTTCAATTTCATTAAATAGTTCTTGAATTCTATAAAAATGAGCTGGAGTCACTGTTGCGATTATACGATTTTCATTTTTCAATAAAACTTCTCTAATAAATGAAGCCACCCTATTGTTAGGACTAGTATATCCTTGCTTTTCTGCATAAATTGATTCAGAAAGTAAACATAAAACTCCTTGTTTTCCAACATAGGCAAGTTTTCCTATATCTGTCTTATAATTTTCTGTCATAGTTGCATCCATTACAAAGTCACCAGTATAAACGATTGCCCCATCTTTAGTATATAAAACATAACAAACTGCATCTGGTATTGAATGAGTTACACTAATTGAAAAGACTGAATTTCTTCCAAAATTTAACTTAACATGAGGTTTAATCTCATTTAGTTTATACTTGGAAATATTTTCTTGGTTAAGTTTCATCTTAACAATATCTAAAGTTAATTTAGTAGCGTAAATAGGAAGTTCTGGAATAGTTTCTAAAAGATCTGGAACTGCTCCCATATTACTATCATGTCCATGTGTTAAAAATACACCCTTAATTCTTTTTTTATTCTTAACTAAATATGTAAAATCAGGAATTATATAATCTATTCCTAAATTTCTATCGTTATCGTATTTTAAACCCGCATCAAAAATAAATATATCTTTATCTACTTCAACAACATACATATTTTTTCCGTTTTCGTTTAGTCCACCTAAACTAAATATTTTTATTTTACTCATAATTTCTCCTTTCATTTATTTAATTAAGTTAACAAACTTCTACATTATATCAAAAAAATAATTATTTTTCAAATTATCTTTCTAAACCTTTGTAAAATTCTATTGCTTTTTCTAAAACTTTCTTCTCTTCTTCATGAGTGACTAACTCTACTGCTTTTGAAGTTTCAGTAAAGAAAGCCTCACTTACTTCACTTATCTGTGGAGTTGTTTTAAAATCATTTGCTTCTCCCACAAAATAAATTACATCTTTAATAACATTTTCTTTAGGACTATATGTAATCATTTCTCTAAAACCATCTATTATGTACGAAGATATACCAGTTTCTTCAAATACTTCTCTTAACGCGGTTTCTTCTTCAGTCTCACCTAACTCAACATGTCCTTTTGGCATACCATAATGACCTAAATTATGATGAATAAGTAAAACTTTTAAAACACCATTTTCTTTTTTAAATACAATATTGCCACATGATTTTTCTTTTTTCATAACACTAACCCCCTATTTTGCCAGTTTTTCTAAAGCCATTTTAGCAGCATTTTGTTCGGCTTCTTTTTTACTACCCGCTTTTCCTTTTCCATAAATAATATCATCTATTTTAACTTCTACTTCAAAGGTCTTATCATGAGCTGGTCCATATTCGTCAACTACTTCATAAACTAATGATTTTTGTTCTGTTTGAACATATTCTTGTAATACTGATTTATAGTCACTAAAGAAAATAATATTAGGATCTTCTATATATGGAGTTACAATGTTTAAAACAGTACGACGAGCTGTTGCATATCCTAAATCTATGTAGATTGCTCCAACTAAGGCTTCAAATATATCCGCAACAATTGACTTTTTAGTCTTTCCACCTTCTTTTTCTTCTCCATGACCAACTTTAATAAAACGATATAATCCTAGTTTTAAACTATATTCGTATAAAGCGTTTTCACAAACATAGCTTGCTCTTACCTTAGTCATTTCACCTTCATTTTCATTATGATTTGAATACAAGTAATCAGCAACAACTAAATCAACTACTGCATCTCCTAAAAATTCTAATCTTTCATAATCTTTTTTTGCTTTATGCTCGTTAGCATAAGATGAATGAGAAACAGCTATTTCATAAAGTCTCTTATCCTTAGGTTCAATATTTAATATTTCAAATAATTCTTCCATAATCTTCACCGTAATTAAGTATATCAAAAATTATTAAAATAGTATAGTTTTATTTTTAAATATAATTGCTATTTTTTTAGGTTTATAGTAGAATATCTATATGGTGAGTATATGAAGAAATTATTAATTTCAATGATAAAACTCTATCAAAAGATACCAGGAAATTTTCATTATAAATGTAGACACATTCCTACATGTAGTAATTATGCAATAGACGCAATTAATGAATATGGATCTTTAAAAGGTAGTTTTTTAGCCATAAAAAGAATATTAAGGTGTAATCCCTTTGGTCCAAGTGGTTATGACCCAGTTATAAAAAAGGAGAATAAAATGAAAAAGAAAAAAATTAGTTTATTATTAATATTAATGATACTTACTTTATTTACAACAGGATGTAAACAAGATAATATGGATGATATCGAAATAGCTGTTACTAATTACCCAAATGAGTATATAGTTGATAAGTTATATGGGAAACACGCTACTATAAATCAAGTTTATCCAGATGGTATTGATATATCTAAATATAGGGTTACCAAGACACAAAAAAAGAACTATAGTAATATGGATTTATTTGTTTATACTGGATTAATTGAAAAAGAACGAAGCCTAGCAGTAGATTTGCTTGATTTAAATAGTAGTTTAAAAATAATTGATACATCTTATGTTTTGGAAACAGATTATTCAACAGAAGAGTTATGGTTAAATCCATCTTCATTACTTATGATGGCTCAAAATGTTAGATTAGGTTTAAAGGAATATATTACTAGTAATGTTTTAACAAAAGAAGTCGATTCTGCTTATAATGATTTAAAAATAAAACTTTCTGAACTTGATGCTGATTATCGTTTAACTGTTGAAAATACAGATAATAAAACTATTTTAGTTGCTGACTCTTCTTTAAAGTTCTTAGAAAAATTTGGTCTTAATGTAATTTGTATAGATAATAATACTACAGATAAAGAATTATATGAGGTTAATAATTTAATTAAGCAAAAGGCTGTAAACTACATCTATAATTTCAAAGAAAGTAAACTTAATACAGTCGCAAGTGATTTAATTGCTAAGAATCCTACTGTAAAAGAGTTAAAACTAAACAAATTAGATGTTATTTCTGATAGTGATCGTAATGAAAATAAAGATTATATTGACTTAATGAATGAAAATCTAGATTTATTAAAACAAGAATTATATCAATAAAAAATTAGCTAAAAAAAAGCTAATTTTTCTTTTTGGTTTTTCCTTCTCTATATTGGTACATTTTTTTATTTGTTGTTATTTCTTTAAATAATTCTTTTACAGTTTCAGTTTTTTCATGGGATTTTTCTACTTCTTTCATGAATTTATCTCCTCTACTGAAGTTTTTAGAAGCATAACTATTTCTTGCAGATATTAATTTTACAAGTAATACCTCTTCAGTAGTTAAACTATATTTTTTGCATGTATCACTAAAGTCTAGGTTATCTTCTTTTATTAAAGATGCAATATCTTCAAGTTTAGAATCATGTTTTTCTTCATAAAAATCAGATTCTGTCATATCAATATATCTTGTGTCTTTTTGTTCTTCAAGCGGAATACAATTACTAATGTTAAAAATTAAATTTTCTAATTCTTCAGTGTGTTCTCTATTTTCTTTCTTACTTAATCCTAAAGCTAAGTTTAAATATAATAAGGCTGGTTTTCTTTGACAATGTCTTAGGTAAAGTAGCCCAATTCTATAAAATATAAAAGAATTTGGTCTTGGGAAATTTTTAACTATTTGCTTGTAAGTATATAATGATTCATCTAAGTATCCTTTATTATACTCTTGTTGGGCTTGTCTCAACATTTTTTCATAATCTGCATCTTTACTAGGTTTATGATATTTTAAAAATACAGTAGGATGTGATTTATATTCTATAGTTCTAGGTACAATGCTTTTATTATTTCTAACAAGATTGAAAACATATTTTGCCTCTTTCACAGACATATATTTTAAAACTACTACTGATTTACGCATATATAACTCTTTTATACAATCAGTTAAATATGTTTTAACTTTTTCCTTCTCTTCTTGTTTTAATTTTGTTTTACTCATTCTACGACACCCCTTTCCATAAAAATAAATATGTTTGTTATTATATAATAACTCAAGAAAAAAACAAAGCATTTTAGTTACTTTGTTATTATTTTCATCGGAAGTAAGATTACTTTAGAGCGATTATTAAATTTCATTTGTCCAAGCAATTTACTTAATTTATTAAAATCTAAATTTCTTATTAATTCAACTTTATTATCAATAACTTTTTTATATCTTATCATATCATCATATAAATTATTTACTGTAGTTTCAACATAATCAATCATTTTTACTTCATTAGAAATCCAAACTTTTTTCATTCTTTCAAAATCTTCTTGAGTTATTATAATATTTGATAATTCTTTTTCTATTTCTGCTACTAAAAGGTCAGGATTTTCTGTTTCAGCATAAAGAAGTAAACTTTTGTATTTCTTTATGTCATCCCACTCATAGTAAAAATTAGTCATTAAGTTTTCTTTTCTAACTCTTTCTCTAAAAAGTGAAGCTGAACCAAATAGTAAAGATGTAAGCATAGATAAGTATAAATCAAGTTCTAACTCATCATCTAGCTTTAAATCATCTTTAGAAAATTTATATCCTAAACCAATCTTTGGGACTTTAATATTCACACTTAATTCTTCTTCTTTTTTATAAACTGATTTAGGTTCTTTGTAATCCTTAACTGTTATCTTAGATAGTCTATTTTCTTTTTTATCTAATCTATTCTTGATAATATCTAAAGCTTCTTCTTTATTAAAGTTTCCTGCAATAATTATAAACATATTATTGGGATTATAGAAGGTATTATAACATAAATATAAATCTTCCTTTGTAATTTTATCAATATCACTACATGCACCTGCTATATCAATACGATGTGGGTCAATATGATATAGGTTTTCCTTTAATTTATTTTCTAAGACTGATTCTGGAATATCATCATACATTTTTATTTCTTCTTTGATAATTCCTTTTTCTTTTAAAACATTTTCATCTGTAAAATATGGTTCGTTAACAAATTTAAGTAAAAAATCTAAATTTTTAGAAAACTCTTTTGTACCATAACAAATGTACTGTGTTGATGTATAGGATGTTGAGGCGTTTGCTCCTGTACCTGATTCTGCAAAAAATGTGAATGGATCAACACCATCAGCTTGTTCAAACATTTTATGTTCTAGAAAGTGAGCAATTCCATTAGGAACAGTAATTCCTTTTTTAGAACCAACTGGTACAAAGGCATTAATATTACTACCGTATCTAGTTGCATAAGTCATAAAATAATTCTTCTTGTTTGTATAAGGAACCATAATTACATTTAAATTATTCTTAAGTGTTTCTACATAAACATCTTGGTCAAGACCCTTTAGATTAATCTTCTTCATTATTTATTCCCTCCAAACAATAAACAGTATCAAGCTTAACTTTTTTAGATACTTTTATAACATCAGCTAGACTAACTTCATTCATTTTCTTTAATCTTGTTTCTATATCATCAGTTTTTAATAAACTCATCATATAATAATGATCCATAATACCTGCTTGACTTTCTAATAAAGAATCTATTGCTGTTGCAAAAAACTCTTTAGCTGTTTTTAAATCAGATTCATTTACTTTTCCTTTTTTGATATTATTCATTTCTTTTTCTATTAATGTTACTGTTTTTTTGATATTTTTCTTATCAATTCCTGCTCTTATTACTAAAATATTATCAAGTTTCTGGGGAACAGAATTAATATAATAGCATAGTGAATTTTTTTCTCTAACATTTCTGAATAATTTAGAGTCATCTCCTCCACCTAATATAATGTTATATAAAGTTAGCGGATAATTCTTTTCATACTTAGTTATTCCAGTAAGTCTTGCACCTATAGCAAGCTTAGACTGATTATTATCATCTTTTTCAATAATAACTTTTTTTCTAACACGTGGTTTTACTTCATCTAAGTAGTAAGAACTACGACATTTTTTGAAAGTTTTTTGAGCAAATTTACTTCTAATTAATTCTTCGCATTCTTCAAAATCAATATCACCTATAACAATAATATCCATTAAATCTTTGTGAAGAAGTTCTAAATAATATTTGTATAGATTTTTAGAATTGATTTTTTCTAAATCTTCAAGATAACCTGACATTCTATAAGAAGAAGGTCTATCACTATCCATTACTTCAAAAAGTCTTATTAAACTATAATAATTAGAATCTTCTTTTAAACTTTCAAGAGAAGTTTTAGCATTCTTTAAGATTATCTGTAATTGTTCATCATCAAAACCGTTATCTTTAATATTGGGATCATATATTAAATCATATAAAAAGTCTAAAGCTTTTTTGAAGTTACCATCTTCAGTATATTTATCATTCAAGATTGATAGAACAATTTCAGTATTTATATAATTACCAATACGATTATTATTTGATGAAATAGTAGCAGCATATAAATCTTGTGCCTTAATCGTTAAATCTCTTTTAGTTTTATATTTATTAGTAGTTTGAACAAGAATATTTGCTAAAATGTTTCTAAGAGTAATTTCTTCTTTTACTATTGGTCTTCTAAAAGCCACTTTTACTTTTATTGTTTTAAATTTGTCTGTCTTAATCATATGTAAATGATAAGAACCTAAGTCTTTATTTATATATTCCATAATCCACCTCTTCTTTTAGTATGTATTTATTTGAAGTTTTTATGATAAAGTTATCGCATCTAATGCTAATTTTATCATATCATTTAAACTATTTTGACGATCACTACTACTAATTGATTCATGTGTGCCAATAATATCTACAATTGTTGTTAAAGCTGCTGCTTTTTTATTAAATTTTTTGGCTATATAGAAAAGTCCAAATGCTTCCATTTCTAATGCTAAATAATCTATATTAGGATCATAGTTTTTAATATACTTTGTAAAATCAATATATGGATCAAAAATATCACTAGTAATTATCGGCCCTACATTTAAGTTTATGTTCTTGTCTTTAGCAGTTTCAATAATTTTTTGATTTAGTTTTTTATCACTTTCTATATAATTGATATTATCTCCGTCAAATGCTTTAGGAAATGATGACATAGTATAAGCACTGTCTGCTAAAACAACATCTAATAATTTTAGATCTTTGTTATTAGATCCGCTTGTACCAATTCTTATTATTTCTTCTACATCATAGATATTATATAATTCATAAGAGTAAATTCCAACACTTGGAATACCCATTCCTGATGGAAATACTGTTATCTTTTCTCCATTATAAAATCCTGTATAAGCAGTCATATTGCGAACATTATTTACTATTTTAACATCAGTTAAAAAGTTATCAGCAATATATTTGCATCTTAAAGGATCTCCTGGCATTAATACTTTTTTTGCTATATCTTCTTTCTTTGCTTCTATATGTGCAGTTGGCATCTTATCAACTCTCTTTCTATTTTTACAACTTATATATATTATAACAAGAATAGACTAAAAAAAGTAGTAAAAATACTACTAATTTATGAAATAATTATTTAATCTAATATATATGGATCATCACTAGTACCTGAACCATTTGGCAAGAGTCCAGCTTTTATAGTTACTATAGGGCGAATTGAACGCATATAATAATAATTAGACGAGCCTGTAAAATCACCATCACTATAAAAATATATAAAATCAGTATCCATACCATCGCCTGGGTAAATGTAACGAATACCAAAACGCCATCCTCTTGATGTGCCATAATTATAATTACGTGATGCTAACCAATAATATGATTTATACTTAGTTTTAACATCACTAGCTACTAATGTACCAACAGAATTTCTTACCAAATTACAATCTCTTTCATAGCCCATATCTCCACCACCTTTTACTTCATCCGATGAAGTGGTAGATGAAGAAGTGTTATTAGGCCATGGAGAGCTAGTTGAGTCTAATGCAAATGTATCAATTATTTTCTCTGTTTGATTACTATATCCCATGTGTCTAGATGCTACAGTATATTTAGGATTTGTATATTGAGAGGCTATTTTATTTAGAACTGAGATTGAATTTTGATATCCTATTTTCCCATCAAGATATACACTAGCTGAAGATGCATATTCTGATACTAAATCAATAGTATCGTTGTCATTAATATTTATTACCCTCCATAAACTCAATTCACTTGGATTTATTGTCTGATCAGATGAGTAGCCTGTAATATTACTTTGTACAATGTACTCTGTAGATGTTGGTGTCATATTTACATAATCACCGATTTTAAAATCTACCATTTTAACTTTTGCTTCTTGAGTAGCTTCTAAACTAAGTTGGGCATTAAAGACTTTTCCCATTACTTCTTTTTCTGTATTATTATCTCCTGCTTTTGAGTCTATCCAAATTCTTAAACTATACTTAATAGTTTTTCCTTTTTCTATTGTTCCTGAGTCTATTACTCTATCTGTTAATATTTTTGATTTTGCTGCAGTTGCTTCTTCTCCATCTTTTAATAAAATATATCTTACTTTAGAATCAGCTAATCTATCTGCATCTGTTATTGCTACTTCTTCATTATTATCATTTGTATAAGTATCTAGATCTTTTAATGATAAAGTATAACTACTTGTACTACTTTTATTTGTTAATGTAAATGTATATTCTTTTGTTGTCATTCCTTGTTGATAACTTCTTGGTATTTCTTTTGTTAGTTTTATTCCTTCACTTGTTGTATCATCTAATGTTAATTCTAAGTTTCCTGCTGTTATCTTATTAATTATCTCTGATTTTTTAGTTATATTTAACCATGCATATGTAGTACCTATTATTACTACTAGGATTAGTACTATAGCTATTACTAATAGTTTTCTATTTCCTATTTTTTTCTTTTCTTCCATTTTCTACACTTCCTCTAGTATTAGAATACACTAATTTTTTATTATTAGTCAATCATTTTCAATTTCAATTATTTAATTGACGACAAAAGACAAAATGATAAATTATTATTTAACTTTCCGCTTTTTTGATACACTAATTTAAGTTGAATTGATCTACAACACATCATCTCATTAAATTTTTAACAACTTTCTTCTTTGTTTTACGGAATTTTTCATTAAAAAAGAGCTAACCTCTCTTTATGGGATGTTACCTCTACTCTATATTTAATGTTTAAATACTTTTCTTGATGTTTTTTACACTCTTTTTTAAATCATTATGATAAAAATGGTATGTTGATCTTATTAATAAATAAATTGGTAGAGCTGCTACTATACCAAGTATTCCTCCTAAACTACCACCAAGTGAAACGGCTATTATTGTGATTAAAGGATTAACATTATTAGTTTTACCATAAATTCGAGGAGATATTACATAACCATCTAATTGTGGGAATACTAAACAAATAATTATTGTTCCAATTAAAACTGGTTTTGATACAACACAGGCAGTTATAATACCAATAATATTAGTAATTAAGCCACCAAAGTATGGGATTATAGTTGTAACACAAGCAAGTATTCCAAGTAATAACCAGTTTGGATGTCCAACTAACCAAAATAGAAATGAATATTCTACAAATTGAATTATCATAAATATTGATAAACCCTTAATATAATTTCCAATTTCAGTATCTAGACATTTTATATAATTAAAGAATTTATCAGATATTGTTTTAGTAAATTCTTTAACTTTATCCCTGATATTGTCCATATCTGCTAAAAAGTAAATCCAAGCAATAAATCCTAATATAAATTTAGCTAAAAAATCAAAAGACTTATTAACTACAGTTACTGTTCCTTGACTTAAAATATTTCCTAAATCCTTAGTCATTGTATTTAAGTAATCTGCAAGTTTTAAATCAAAATTTCCGAAATTAATATTAAATTGTTCTCCAAAATCTTTTGATATTTGTAATATATTTTTAGAAAGAAGTACTAACTGATCATAAACAAGTGGTAAGGTTACAACTAAAAGCGCTACCACTATTAAGACTACTGCCATAGTAATTATAAGAACTGCAAGTCCTTCCTTTAATCCTTTTTTCTTTAGCATGTTTATGACTGGTTCCAAAGCATATGCAAAAGCAAAAGCTAGAATAAAAGGTAGTAACATTTCTGTTGCAGCATTTAAAACATCAAGCCAAATTTCTACATTGGAAAATCCAATATATAAAAGTAGCATCAAAGCTGTAAAATTAATTAATTTATAATTTAATTTATTAGAAAACATTTTCTTCACTCCTCTAAAAGTATTGTAATTGGTCCATCATTAGTAATATTTACTTGCATATCAGCACCAAAAATACCTGTTTCAACTTTAATATATTTACCTAGTTCTTGATTAAAATAATCGTATAATTTGACAGCCTCTTTGCTATTTAAGGCCTTAATATAACTAGGTCTATTTCCTTTTTTAGCATCAGCATACAAGGTAAACTGTGATACTAGTAAAATACTACCATTATGATCTAGAATTGACTCATTCATAACACCATTATTATCATCAAAAATTCTTAGATGTAGGATTTTTCTAACCATTTTATCAATTTTTTCTTTTGTATCAGTATCAGTAAAACCTACAAGTAAAACATATCCAAAATCAATTTTTCCTACTACTTTATCATCTACTAAAACAGAAGAAGACTTACTTCTTTGAACTAAAACTCTCATTTCATAAGCCTTTCTACTTTTATAATATATGTTAATTTATTATATTCCATTAATAATTTATCTAACTGTTCCAAATCCCTAACATAAACATCTATCGCATAAATGATACCTTTTTCTTTTCCGATAGTTCTAATTCCATCAATATTAATATTCATCATTGATGTTTTACTTACAATATCAGCCATTCTATTATCTAAATCATCTGTATAAATTACAAGTGATGTTAAATAACGTTTTTCCTTATTTGATAGCTCATTCCATTTAACATTGACCATTCTATCATCAAGCATAGAAATATTATGGCAATTTGAACGATGAACACTAATTCCATTACCTCTAGTGATATATCCTATAATATCATCACCAAATACAGGATTACAGCAGTTAGCAAGATTAACCCTTACCTTATCAATCCCAGAAACAATCAAGTCTGTATCAGAATCAAAATTAGTCTTAGGTGCCATCTTTACAACTTTTGGTGGAACTACTTCTTTGTATTTATCAATTATATTTACTACAGTATTTGCACTTGTTTTGTTGTTACCAACACATAAATAAATTTCATCTATATTTGATACCTTAAGAGTATCCATAATCTTTTTTGTATTTTCATCATTGAAGAATTCCGAAAAACTTAATTTTCTCTTACGTAATTCTTTTTCTAAGGCATACTTTCCTCTTTCAATGTAAATTTCTCTTTCATTCTTAGAAAAATAACTCTTAATCTTATTTTTAGTTTGTGTTGCTTTTACTATATTTAACCATTCTTTAGAAGGTGTTGAATTTTTATTTGTATTAATTTTTACAATATCGTTATTTTTTAATTCATAATTTAGAGGAACGATACTATTATTTACAATTGCTCCTACAGTTGTTTCTCCAACTTTAGTATGGACTTTATAAGCAAAGTCAATTGGAGTTGCTCCTTTAGGCAATTCTATAACATCACCTTTAGGTGTAAATACATAAATATTATTATTTAAAACTTCATCTTTAACACTATGTACAAAGTCTTCACTACTCATTTTATCGTTATTTAAGTCCATAATAGCTTTAAAAAATTGTAGTTTTTGTTCTGTTGTTGATTGCATATTAGCTTTGGCATCTTTATTTTCTTTATATGCCCAGTGAGAAGCAATACCATTTTCAGCAACTTCATCCATATCATAAGTTCTTATTTGAATTTCGAATAAGTAACCATCAAGACCAAAAACAGTTGTATGTAAAGACTGATACATATTTGGTTTTGGCATAGCAATATAATCTTTAAATCGTTTAGGAAGAGGTCTAAATTTAGAATGAATTATACCAAGAGCTAAATAACATTCTTGTTCAGTATTAACTAAAATACGAAGTGCTAATAAATCATATATATCACTGAATTTTTTACCTTTATTTAATTTATTATAAATACTATAAATACTCTTAGAACGTCCTTTTATTTCATGAACAATATTATGTTCTGTTAATAAACTAGTAACTTCATCCATCATTTCATAGACAGTTTTATCACGTTCTAGTTTTGTTTTATTTAGCTTTTCAGCTATATCATAGAAAACATCTGGTTTTAGGTATCTTAAAGATAAATCTTCTAGCTCACTTTTGATTTTATGAATACCTAAGTGATGTGCGATAGGAGCCAAAATTTCTAACGACTCTTTGGCTTTTATTTTTTGTTTAGCCTCAGGCAAAGCCCATAATGTTCTCATATTATGAAGACGATCAGCAAGTTTTATAATAATTACCCTAACATCTTCACTAATACCTACAATTATCTTTTTGTAGTAGTCAATTAAATATTCATTTTCAGTAGAAAAGTGAATTTTAGATAATTTAGTGACTCCCTGAACTAATTTAGTAACTTCTGGTCCAAATAATTCTTCCATTTGTTCTGAAGTACACTCAGTATCTTCTAAAACATCATGTAAAAGTGCCGCTTTAATTGTATCAGCATCAGCATATATTGTAGTTAGGATAATTGCTACATTAATAGGATGAATTATATATGGTTCACCACTCTTACGAAATTGTTCTTTATGCATTTTAGCAGCAAACTCATAAGCTCTAATTATTTCATTAATTTCATCCTCACTATCAATATAAGTTTTTAATCTAACTACTAAGTCATCAATGGTTACGTTATCTTTTTGTTTAGTCAAGGAAATCACCTCCTTAGCAATTAACTCCCTCTACTCTTTTTTCTTCATAATCATCTTTATAAATCTTTTTTTCTTAATAGGTTTTTTCATGCTTTTCCTTTCAAGATATGCAAATAAACTTGTTGCTATGAAAATAGATGAATAAGTACCTGAAATAAGTCCAAATAACATTGCTAAATTAAATGTTAAAATACCACTTGATCCTAAGAAAATCAAAGCAAGTATTGGTAATAATGTGGTAATAGATGTATATAGTGATCTTGCAAATGTTTCTCTAATACTTAAATTACAGATTTCTAATAAGTTTTCACTTGTAACTTTCTTAGCCTTAGCAATATTTTCTCTAATTCTATCAAAACATACAATTGTATCATTTATTGAATATCCAATGATTGCTAAAACTGCTGCAATGAACATAGTTGATACTTCTAATCTAAATATTGCAAATAAAGCAAAAATCATTAATACATCATGTAATAAAGCTACAACTGATGAAATAGCATAACTAAATTTAAATCTAATAGATATATATATAGCGATTCCTATCATTGCAAGTAATACTGAGAAGATAGCATTTTTAATAAGTTCTTCTTTTACTACGTTAGAAACAACACCAATATTAACTTTAGCATCATATTTTTCTTCAAAATATTTTTGAACTTCATTAATCTTTTTAGTACTTAGAACATTATTTACTTTAATAATTGCTTCTTTATCAGTAACAGTAATATCAGTAAGATTAAGTTTTAATTCTTTTAAATCTTTCTTTAAACTAGATTCTTTTACTGCCTTATCATAGTCAAGAGTAATATCACTACCAGCTTGATAATCAACACTTAAATTAAATCCTTTTGTTGCAAAAACAACTGTTCCAATTAAAATGATTAACACTGATAATGTTGCGAAAAATTTTGTCTTATTTAAGAAATTAACATTTTTAAATGGAACAACCTTAACTTCTTCATTTTTACTTACATCTGGAATATCTTCTTTTTTAACTTTAATAAATAATTCTGTTTTATCATCAAAGAATCCTGTCTTTATAAATAATTTTAATAAAACTCTTGTAATAAACACCATTGTAAACATTGTAACCATGATAGTTATAATTAATACTGTTGCAAAACCTTTAACACTACTTTCTCCAAAGTAGAACATAATTACAGCAACTAATAATGTTGTAAGGTTAGAATCAAGTATTGCTCTTAAAGATGTCTTAGTTCCTTCTTTAAAGGCATGTTTTAAACTCTTACCACTATATAGCTCATCTTTAATACGTGAAAATGTAATAACATTAGCATCTACTGCCATACCAATACCTAATACTAAAGCTGCAATTCCAGGAAGGGTTAGAACTCCTCCTATTAACCAAAATACTGCAAATACTAGGAATGTATAAAGGATAATTGCAATACTAGAAATGAATCCTGCAAAATGATATGTAACTATCATTAAAATTATAATTGCTAAAACTCCAACTATTCCAGCAACTAAAGTTTTTGATAATGTTGCATCACCAAATGATGCTCCTACAGTTTTAGATGATAATTCTGTAACTTTAGATGGTAATGAACCACTATTAATTAAATCTACTAAATTTTCAACTTCTTCTTCACTAAATTTACCTTGAATAATTACATCTGAAGCAAATCCTTGAGAAACAGTAGCAGCACTTAAACAACTAGATGAATCACTACCACATGTTGATCCCTCACTCTGATAACTATTAACACCATCTTCATAATCTAACCAAATTACCATAGTATTATTACTTTGTTTAGATAGTTTATTAGTAACATCATAGAATTTATCTTTATCTTTAACACTAAGAAGTACAGCCGGATTACCACTAGAATCTTGAGAAACCTTTGCTGCTCCTGCTTTTAAAACGTCACTAGACATTAAAAGTTTATCGTTTGTATCACGAAATGATAAAGTTGCAACAGTTGATAATTGACGTCTAGCACTATCAGCATCTTTTACTCCTGCAAGTTTTACTCTAATTTTATCATTTCCTTCTAAAATGATTTCTGGTTCATTGACACCTAAAGCATCAATTCTTTTACTTAAAGTTTTATAAGTAGCAGTAAGTTTTTCTTTATTCATTTTAGATCCATCTATACTTTCTACTTTATATAAAACCTCAAACCCTCCTTGTAAGTCTAATCCAAAGTTTAAATTTTTAAAGATTGGAACAAACAAGAAACATACCCCTACTATTAAAAGTAATAGAATAATTGATGATTTTATTACTTTGTTTTTACTCTTCTTCATGTTTTTTTTCATGTTATACACCTCTTCTTTTGTTTTCTACATATGAATTAAGTCTTCTATTATCAACATGAATAATATCACTGACAATATCTGAAAGCATTAATCCTTTTGATTTAGTCCACTTAACTTCACTTAAATAAGACCAAATATCTTCTTCCGTAATATTTGGATAATTAAGTCTTCTTAATTCTTGAAGTTTAGCATTTAATGCTGGCCTTACTCTAACATACAATTCTTCTTTTGTATTAAAGTTATAATCCATCTTTATCACCTATTTCTAAACCAATTCTATTATATCTAATTATTTTCCAAAAGAAAAGTAAAACCTGCAAAGTTTTACCTTTTTGCCCTTGGAAATTTACTATAATAAACCTCTTTTAATCTATCAGTAGATACATGAGTATAAACTTGCGTTGCACTAATGCTTTCATGTCCTAATAATTTTTGAACTGTAATTAGGTCACATCCTTCATTTAAAAGATGCGTCGCGAAAGAATGTCTAATCATATGGGGAGAAATATTTTTGCTAAGGGAAGTATTATTAATTATCTCATTTAGAATATAACGAATTCCTCGCTCTGTTAAGTCATTTCCTAAATGATTTAGTAATAAATAAGGACTATTCTTTTTATCAAAAACTAATCTTGCTTCTTTTAAATATAGTTTTAAGGCATCTTCACAATAATCTCCATAATTAGCAATTCTTTCTTTATTACCTTTACCTAAAATATTAATAGTTCTATTTGAAAAATTAATGTCATTAAGTTTTATATTTACAAGCTCACCAACACGAACTCCTGTAGCATATAACAGTTCCAAGATAAGCAAATTTCTCATTCCTTTAGGTGTTGATATATCAATAGAGTTAAATAATTCTTCTAATTCATTATATTCAAAATACCTAGGTAATTTTTTAGCTTTCTTAGGACCATTTACTAGTAAAAAGTAATTATTTGTAACGTAATTATTTTTAGATAAATATTTATAAAATCCTCTTAAAGAACTTAACTTTCTATCAATAGAACTATTATTATTTGAACAATCATCTTTTAAATATCTTAAATATCCTCTAATCTGATTATAGTTGATTTTTAAATAATCTATCTTTTCATTGTTTAAATAGTTTAAATACTCTAAAATATCTTCTCTATAACTATCTACTGTATAATTTGAATATGCTTTCTGATACTCTAAATATTCCAAATACTTATCTAAAAGTTCATTTTTTATCTCTTTCATCTTCTCTTACCTCTTTACTTCTTCCCATAAAAAGAAGATGCTTTATGTTCTTTTTTTGATAACACTTCTATATCTTTAATGTTTGAATTTCTTGAATATAGGGTATCAGCATCAACATTGGCCATGATGTTTTCTATCCCACCCTCTTGATACATACTTTCTAATTCCTCATTATTTATATGATTATCTTCTTCTGGAATATATTCTAATCTATCTTTTTTTTCTTCATAAAAAGCTTCTAACGCTTCTCTAGAAATTTTTTTATTTCTATATGATTTTTGAAATTTAACCTCTTCAAGCAGAACAGATAGTTTATTTTTGGTAACAACATCTGTTGAAAGAGCTAACTCCTTCTTTAAAATTTTTTCATATCTACTTTCCCATACTATTAAATTTCTAAATACACGATAGTTTCCCCTAATTAATTTGTCTATTTTAGAATTAACAGCATCTAAATTAGTAGACGCTTCTAAAACATCATCATTATTTTTTACAGCTTCATTATAAATTTCTGTATAATTAATATAATCTTTTAATAATCCTTTAAGACCTTTTGTCTTTATAACACCATTTGCATCATAAACTTCTTGTGGAATCATTTCTCTTAAAGACACTTCCTCCATATCAGAAAAAAATGGATATGGACCCACCAAATATTTACGAGACACTTCATCTAAAGCTAAATTTTTTATATAATCAATAAATTCTAAAACTTCATCACTATTATCTAATAAAATTACTTCTTTTCGTTTATTAGAAACGGCTTCTCTTTTCTTTAGAATAAAATCAATAGCTGTTTTTACTACTGTTTTATCGTTATAAATTACTTCATCTTGAATTAATCTAGCTCTACTAGTATGAGATATAGTAATGCTTTTAGTAGTGCTTGTTTTTTCATTAATATATTTATGTTCTACTAATGTATTATAAAAATCTTCTTCATTTTTATATTGAGCAGTAAAATAATCTAGTTCTTCTATCTTATACTCACCGTTTTTACTTTTTCTTCCAGTGTCAAATCTTAATTCTTTTTCGGTCAGTCTAGTTTTTCTATAAACCTCACTTTCTAATTGTTCATTGAAATTTACATTTAAAATGCGATATCCCATAAAATCACCTCTTATATTTACTTCAAGAATATCAAAAAAGATAATTTTTTTCAATGAAAAAGAATCTACTAATCAGATTCTTTAACATATTCACAACTACTACATTTTATTTTGCCATCTTTTTCAACTAAATACTTACCACATTCAGGACATTTACCTTCAACTGGTTTATCCCAGGAAGCAAACTTGCATTTCGGATAGTTATTACATCCATAGAAGATTTTACCACGTTTTGTTTTTCTTTCAATTATCTTTCCAGAACATTCTGGACAATCCATAACTTCAACTACTTCTTTTTCTTCCTTTTTGATGTATTTACACTCTGGATAGTTAGAACATGCAACAAATTCTCCATATTTACCTTTTCTAATTACTAAAGGATTACCACAATTAGGACAAACTTCGCCTGTTTTTTCTGGTTCTTTTTTCTCCATATCAGTAAAAGCATTTTTAACACGTGGTTCAAATAAAGCATAGAAATTCTTTAAAACTTCATTCCAAACTAATTTTCCATCAGCCACTTTATCTAAATCTTCTTCCATATCACGAGTGTATTCAACATTTATTAAATCACTAAAGAATTCTTGTAATTTATCAGTAGATTCAATTCCAACTTTAGTGGGTTTAAACTTTTTCTCGACTAATTCAACATAACCACGTTCTTTAATGGTATCAATAATTTTTGCGTAAGTAGATGGTCGTCCGATTCCTAACTCTTCCATTTCTTTTATTAATTTAGCTTCTGTATATCTTGCTGGTGGTTTTGTAAAATGTTGTTCTTTATTAACTTTATCAGTAGATAAAATATTGGCATCAGCTAATTCTGGTAAAATCTTATCTTCACTAGATTCATAATCTTTATAAACTTTTAAGTATCCATCAAAAGTTAAAACTTGACCTGTAGTTTTAAACTTATAATCATTATTATCTAAAATAATAGAAGTTTGTTTTACTTTAGCATCTGCCATTAATGAAGCAAGAGTTCTTTTATAAATTAAGCTATATAATTTAAATTCATCATTTGATAAAAATTCTTTTATTTTTAATGGTTCTCTTAAAATACTTGTTGGACGAATGGTCTCATGTGCATCTTGAACGTTTTCCTTCTTTTTACTTTTTTTGATATAACCTACATATTCACTTCCATAATTATCAGAGATATATTTTAAAGCTGGTTTTGTAAAGTCATCTGACAAACGAACAGAGTCAGTTCTCATGTAAGTAATAAGACCAACAGGACCATTATCTAGTTCAATACCTTCATATAGTTTTTGAGCTATACTCATTGTCTTCTTAGCAGGAAAACCTAACTTAGTAGATGCTTCTTGTTGAAGAGTTGATGTAATAAAAGGAAACTTGCTTTTTTTGTTTTTAGCAGTTTGATTAATACTTTCTATTTTGTAATCTTTTCCTAATTTTTCTAGGACATTATCAGCTTCTTCTTCTGTATGAAGCTTAATATCATCATTTTTATATTTAAATAAATCCGCATCAAATTCATTAAAACTAGATGTTATTGTCCAGTATTCTTCTTCTTTAAATGCTTCTATTTCTCGTTCTCTATCTACAATTAACTTCAAGGCTACACTTTGAACACGTCCCGCACTTTTAGCTCCTATTTTACTTTGTAATAATTTTGATAATCTAAAACCAATTATACGATCAAGAATTCTTCTTGTTTCTTGACTTCTAACTAAATTATCATCAATAACAGTAGGTTTACTTATAGCATCAAGTACTTTATCATGAGTTATTTCATTAAAAAGAACTCGCTTATATTCGTTGTCTTTGATACCTAAAGCATCTTTTAAATGCCATGCGATTGCTTCTCCTTCACGGTCGGGGTCGCTTGCTAGATAGACAATATCACTATCTTTTACATCTTTTTTTAATTCAGAAATAACCTTCTTTTTACCAGCAATTGGAATATAGTTAGGTTTAAATCCATTTTCAATATCAACACCTAAGCCATATTGACCTGTTGTTGCTAAATCACGAATATGTCCTTTAGAAGAAACAACTTTATAATCACTTCCTAGATATTTTTCTATAGTCTTACTTTTACTTGGACTTTCGACAATTACTAAATGTTTACTCACGAAAAACGCCTCCTTATACATTTATACATACTAATTTATGTTTTGTCAAATAAAACATTTACTATTAATATTATAGTTATCTTAAATAAAAATTACTGATAAATTCTTGAAAATTATCTTTTTCTTTCATAAATTCCCGTATTATTATCCATTTTGTCTATTAAAGAATAACCACATGAACTCGCCATAGCCTTACTTTTTGTATTTTTATCTTTTATATAGACAAAAATTGACTTTGCTAAATCTTTTTCAAATAAATAAGTACTAATACTATTTAAAACTATTTTTCCATAACCTTTATTTCTAACGGAACGTTCTATCATCATAGAAATAACACGACCTTCATTATTATCTACGTTTGAAATATAAATATAACCAATATAGTCTTTATTTTTCTTTATCAAATATGAATTACCAACTTCTCTATTATTCTTTATTAAGTTAACTGTTTGTTTTACATCAAACATCATTTTCTTTGCCTCAAAATCTCGTAATTTTGAAATTGCTTTTTTATGTTCTCTACTACTTATATCTATTCTTTCTAAATTAATTTCACCAAGTGGAATATTATATATATTTAAATCTCTCATATTAGTCTCCTTTATAATTTATTTTAGGAATCTCTTTTATCTTACAATCCTTAAATAAATTTTTGATAACATCTATTTTAACTTCACTATCAATTGGAGCACCGCAAGCTTGTTTGTGACCACCACCATTTAATTTTTTGGCAAGTTCTGATATATCAATGTCTTTAGAGGTTCTTAGACTCATACCTCCAGACATATTAATCATAATAATTAAATCTAATTCTTGATGGCTAACTGATAAATAATTACCGAGTTCACTGCGATATCTTTCACTAAAAACTACACCAATTTTGTATTTTTCATACTCGATTTTATATAATTCATTATTTTTTTTTTCTAAATATCTCTCAACTGTATTTTTCTCTACTTGTAATATTTTAGATTCAAATTTATTCCATTTAAACTTATGATTCTTTCTTAATTTTTGATACATCTCCTCTATATACATATCTTTGCCATATAAATCAAATAGGTTACCAAGTTCTTTAGCAAATAAATCATTTTTTGATACCCATAACCATAAATCTAAGTTCTTAACATGTTCTATATAATCTATAACTATTCTTTTAAATCTATATCTTTTACTTAAATAAGTATAAAATAATGTAGTTGCACATTCATTTGTATCAATTACTACATTATCATAACTATTAGCAAATAAATGTGTTTTATGATGATCAAAAATCTTAAACTTTTCAAAATAGTTACTTGTCTTTAGTAAATCATATGTTTTTTCTGTTAGTGATAAATCTGTTATATAAATTGTTTGATAAATACTAAGATCAGTCTTTAATAAATCTTCAATATATTCTTCCATTTCATGAGGTTCTTTTAAAACATAATCAAAATCCATTTTAACTAATTTTAGTAAAATAACAGGACTTACTCCATCGATATCTGAAATATGTGATATTAATAAATTTTTCATGAATGTTCCTCCAAATATTCTTTTACCGGACCATAGCTTCTTCTATGACTTTCTAAAATTCCATACTCTTTTATAGCTTCTAAATGTTTTTTAGTAGGATAGCCTTTATTATCTTTAAAGTCATACATAGGATATTTTTTATCAAGTTCAATTAACATTCTATCTCTTGTTACTTTTGCGATGACACTTGCGGCTGATATTGTAATACTTTTTAAATCCCCTTTAATTATAGAGGTAGTAGGAATATCAAGTTCAAGAGGCATGGCATCAATTAAGATATGTTCTGGTTTTATTTTACAGTTAGAAATAGCTTCTTTCATGGCTAGTTTTGTAGCCTCATAAATATTTACTTCATCTATTTTTTTAGCGTCAATTATACCAACCCCAACTGCAAGGGCTTGCTCCATAATTTTATCATAAAATTCTTCACGCTTTTTCTCACTTAATTTTTTAGAATCAGTTAAACCGTCTAGACAGTAAGAATCTGGCAAAATAACACAAGCCGCTACTACAGGGCCAACTAAAGGTCCACGACCAACCTCATCAACTCCACCTATTAGATTAATACCTTTACTTCTTAATTTCCTTTCATAACGATAATTATCTTTTAAACATAATTCTAAATCTAACTTTTTAATAAGTTTTTGATCTTTCTTTTTATTTTCTAATTGTTTTAACTCCAAACAGAAATCTAAGTTCATAAACTTATAACCATTTATTTCTACAATGCGACTATTATCATATAAGTTATAACTAATTTCATATATATCCTTATACTTTATATCAATACCAAAATACCCCTCTTTAACAGGCCAGTTAATTTCTTCATAATATGTTTTACTACAACTAAGATCTATATCAGAAGTTTCGTCCAACATATCTTGAACCACTAAACTTGCTCCACTAATTACAATATATTTATCTTTATCTAACTCTAATTCATCTAATTTCTTAAATATTTCTTGTTTATTCATATTATCACCTCTTCTATTATAACCCAATAATGAGAAAAATTAAAAGATGAATTAATTATTCATCTTCTAATCTATCAAAGGTAACATTACCTAAATAACCGTTTTTTAAGTCTTGAACTATAATATTAGAAACTTTTTCATAATCTGCTACTCCACCTCTAGTTAAAGCTCCACGCTTTTTACCAATAATATCAAATGTTTCTATAAAATCATCATCAAGTTCAGTAATACCGTAACGTTCTTCTAGGTTTTTAGGATATAGCTTCATCATTTTTTTTAAAATAAAACAAGCCAAATCCATATTATCTAAAATCTCTTCTTTAATTGAAGAAAATGAAGCAAGTACATGAGCATTATCTTGATTTTCTATCTTAGGCCATAAGATTCCTGGAGAGTCAAGCAATTCTATATCTTTATGGATTCTAATCCATGAAAGACTTTTTGTAAAACCTGGTTTATTACCAACACCAGCTGATTTTTTACCAACTAATCTATTTATTAAGGTTGATTTTCCAGCATTAGGAACTCCTACTATTAAAGCCCTTATGCTTCTAGGTTTTAAACCTTTTTCGATTCGTTTTTTATTTTCTTCTTGTAAAATCTCCATACTCTTATCTATTATTTTAGACGTATCATTGCCATTCATTAAATCAACTGGTATAACTATATACCCAAGTTTTTCATAATATTTAACAAACTTATTAGTCTCTTCTTTATCACAAATATCATATTTAGTCATTATAAGAATTCTTTTTTTATCACCAATCAATTCATCAATATCTACAATTTTAGAAGATATTGGCATACGAGAATCTATAACCTCATAAACAACATCTATTAAATTTAACTTTTCTTTTATTTCTCGCTTAGTTTTAGCCATATGACCTGGGTACCAGTTGATATCGTTTTTTCTAAACCCCCAATTATTTTCATTTTTTTCCATAATTTTCACGCCTTTCATGTTTTATAAATAAAACTTATTCATGAATAATTATATCATATTTTTTATTTCTATGATGTTTATGTATAGCAACATATTCATTTTTTAACCATTAAGTTAATATCAAATGATTATTATTACTAGTATATATATTATTGATAAATCAATCTATAAAGTTTGTATTTGGTTCTTCAATTTTGCAATTTTATATTAATATTGTCTTCTTATAACTTATATATAGTTAGAAACTCATTCTTCTTCAAATGTTTTTATATCACTTAAAATGTTATTATCAATAAATAAATCTATATTATTGAATATTAAATTTATTTTAGAAACATAACCAGTAATAAACTCTTTATTTTTAGTTTTACTGAACTCAATAGTATGTTCCATAAAATTAAGTATTGTAATAAATATTAATTGTCTATTAAATTTTGATGGAATGTCATTATTATAGTAACCATTAATAAAGCCTTTAAAAAATTCATTGTTTTTTTTATTTCTAAAGGCTGCCATTATAGACCACCTCACATTCATTATAAAATAGTCAAGGCTAAATGATTCAATGTCAATTATATATAAGTTACGTTCATTATCAACAACTATATTTTTAGGATGTATATCAGAATGAATATAAACCTTTTCTTCATCATCAAAAGAATAAACAAGTTCTTTCATCCTCTTAATCATACAATTTATTTTTTCTTCTTTCATTATGCTTTTTATATAAGATAATTCACCATTGTATAATTTTTTAAATAAATCTATAACTTGGTTTGTTAAATTACTAATACTATAATTATTAAAAAAACACTTATCATATTTATGATTTGAATTAATTACTCTATAACTATTACCTATTTTGAATCCCATTTCTCTATAATCAGAAACATTATATTTATCATAAATAGTATTCAATGCATGTCCTTCTATAAAATTATAAATTAAATATACATAATCATTAATATATCCATAGTCTAATAGCTCAATGGTATTTATATCATTTTCTTTATAAATTTCTATTGTTTTTTTTATTTTATTAATATTTATATTATTACTCTTAATTATTTTTAAAAAATAAGTGTTATTATCCTTAACCTTTCTCAGTATAGAGCCAGAGTTACTATCACTTATTACTTCAAATGATGCATTATCACTAAAAAACTTAATTTTGGAAATTAGACTATCCATTTATATCACCAAATAAATTATATCACAGTCAAAAAGTGTTGTATATATGTTAAACGGTATCGTGTATATATTCTAAATGCAAAGTTTAATGTGGTGGGACACTGAAAATAATATTGAAATCTGTACAAAAAGATGCTTTTAATGGTTTATCAATTGTTTATTTTTACTTATTTCTTCCTTATTTATTTCTTGCTGGTTTACCACCGATGGTTCAACCACCTCTGAAAAAGTACCCTCTGGTAAAAACTCCATTTTTAGCCCATTTGCAGCAGGTTCATCATATATATGATAAATATGCTTAAATCTACCATTACTAAGCCTAATTTTGTCTCTACGAATGTAATCAAGGTCGATTAATTCTTTTATAGTATTTTTTATTGCTTCATATCCTTCTTTTCTAACTTTTGTTAATCCTGCAATAGAATAATCCCAGTTTGGAGGAAGACTTAACATAAAAGTTAGTAGTCCTAATGCTCTATTACTTAGATTTTTATCTCTAATAAATCCATTACTTAGTACAGTAAATCCTTCATTCTTATGGATTTGTACTTGCCTTTCATGTTCGTACATATTCATCTTCCTTTCATTAAAATTTATTGCATAAAAAAAACATCATATTGATGTTCATATGAATCGGGGTTTAGGTTGTGATATCACCTGCTAACTTCTAACCACAAAATAACATATTTTTTATCATTTTTTCTGATTTTTTGCCATTTTTTGTTCATTTTTACGAAAAACGTGCAAGATCTAAATCTCAGAAAACCCTTATTCTATAAGGCTTTTAGGGAAGGTTTAGATAAAACGATATCAAGCAGTTGATTACGGTTTTTGCCACACCATTATTATTTTCATTATTAGCCATTATAATCACTCCTTTTTAGAATCTTTTTCAAGACATTTCTAAAAAATATTATACCATAATTTTTCGTGATTTCAGATACTTTATTAATAACATCTTTTAAATCATTTTCATCAATATTTAATTTGTTACTTAATTTAGATATATCTTTCCTATCATTCTTATTTAGACTTGAAGATGATTCAATTACTACATTTTTTCTAATATAATTATTTTTATTTTATCTTAATGATACATAATATTTGTGTACATATATAATTAAGAAACATTTTTTATTTTGAATTACTTTTTTATATATATTAATAAAATTAAGTATAACTTTATTACATCTTCATTAATATTTTTAACCCTTAACTTTACCATTAAAGTATTTTTTATTCAAAAGTATAAACTATTTTTACTTTTTTACCACCAATTTTATCATAAAATAATTCTGCATTATTTCCATAAAGACAATGTAATTCTATTTTTTTGCCAGGATTTGTTCTTCTTATTTCATTTATGGATTTTTTACCAAATCCCATATTTCTATATTCTGGGAATATGTAAAAAGAGTCAACATATATAATAGGTTCTCCATTAATTTCTGATTTTTTCTCATAGCTTGCAATTGTACCAACTATAATATTATTATTTTTTATAAAATAATAATTTACACCCATTTTTTTAAAATCACCTACTATGTTATAAACATTAAAATTTTCACTTTCGTTCTCATAATCTATATATCCAATATTTTCTCTTAATACAAAATGATCCTTACACAACTTTAATACTATATTAGCATATTTTAACAAATCTTCTTCTGTTACAATTTCTAAATTAAAATCTTTCATTATTTCTCTCCTTTTATAAGAATTATAACACAAAAAATGGAAAAAATAGTCTTCCATTTAATTCAATTAATTATCTATATCAATAATTTCATACTCTCTATTTCCAACTTCAAGATCAAATATTCTTATTTTGTAAATATTTTCCTCTATTAACTGAAATTTCAATTTCTCCTTTTTCATCCTTATGACAAATACACATATAAGCTAAAGTTTTCCTTTTCTTAGTGCATTAACAAGCTCTTCTACGTCACCATAAAAAGTAATTCGATTTCTTTACTATCTAAATATCTTATTTTTCTTTATTTTAAAGTTTTTATCATTTTTTACATAAAGACATAATTAGTCTTTTTTCATCTTCATCAACTTTAATATGTTCCTTAACGAATTTATTTATCGACTCTTTTACTGATAGTTCTGAATCAAAGTACTTTTGCAAAATACTAATATCTGAAAACAAATTATTACCTTGTTTTTCTTTCTCAAAAAATTCAATTGCCTTTCGTAATAAATAAAAATCAAGTCTTTCATTACCCATGAATAATAACTCTTCTATTAATCTATTAAATTTATTATAATTCCATGGTTTTATAATGTTTTTCTTTTCATCTTCAATCGGTTCTTTGTAATCTAAATAAACCAATAAATCATCTATATAATTTATATAATAATTTCCTGGATCAATTAAATATAACCTACCATTATAAACTATATTGTTTTTGTTTATATCTATAAGTCTAACATCTAAGTCACTTAATAAGTCTATATCACTTGTAATAACAATCAATTCATTAATGAAATTTTTCATTTTGTCGTCTAATATATTACTAGATTTTTATATATATTGCATTGAATATCCAACTAATTTCCCATTTTTGATTATAAGAGAATCAGGCATTAATATTCTTGATGTCTTTATAGATGATAAATAGGTTAATTCCTCTATACTTTTATGTTCTAATTTATAATTGGGCCTAAATATTTTATACACTTTATTATCATCATTATAGACTATAAATTCTGAACCTTGTTCACTTAATAATCTTAAATTTTCTAAATTTATATTTTCTATTAGTCCCCTTTTAATTAATTCCGTATCATCACCCACTTTTTCACAATGATTATTATAATACATAATAAACTAATGATTTTCAATATATTTTAAAATTTTTACTATATATACCAATACTTTTATATTAAACCAACTTTTCAAATATTACATATATTAATCATTAAAATACCTTTTTACCTTTTTTAGGTATTTCTTCCGTTTTTCTAACATTTCAGGATTATGTGCAAGAATATCACATCTTTGAATTTCATATCTTTTTAGTTCCAAATCATAGTTTTTAATAACATCATTTTTAGTAATTGGAGAATCATGTTCTCTTATTAAATAAATAATTTTGGCAATATAGTTTTCACTAAATCCTATTCTTTCTAATATCTTCCTAGAAATTGAAGCTGAGACCTTAGGATGGTTGTAAAAATGTCTAATATTTCCATCATCCTGATAAGAAAAAGGTTTACCAATATCATGAAGTAATAAAGAGAGTCTGATATCAAAGTCATTTTGAGATAAGCTAAGAGCATATAAGGTATGAAACCATACATCTAAATGATGATGAGGATGATTATGCAAAAAAACAATCATATATTCTATTTCTGGAATAATTTTAAGTAGAGTATCAAAATTATCATTTATAGATGATAAAATGTCAACACCAGATAGAATTTCATTTAATTTTTCTATATCTTCATTCATACTTAAAAATTAAGATCTAAATAAACATAGTCTTCCATATTATAATTTAAGTTATTATCAATCAACTCTTTGGATCTCTTATCTAGCTTAGAAATTCTTATTTTATCAACTAATGGATCAATATATCTGATTTTGGTTTTAAGATGCACATAATAAACGTCATTTGGTTCTTCTTTTGACACTTTTACAAAAGAAGCATTCCTCCAGATATCAAAAACATCTCTGTACTTAGAGCTTTCAATTAACTTTATAACATCAATATCACCCATATGATATAAATCTTCTTTTTTGATTAATCCCTCAGCATTTAATTTTTTTATAATATCTGCTAAAAACTGCATAGAATATCGTGTTCTATCTTCCATATAGATTCTTGATAAAATACTAGTTATCTTTACAAATTCTTTAGCAATTTGTTCTGATTGAAAAGAAAGTTCCTTAATACCATCTTCGTTATATCCTACTTTTATATCATTATAGATTTCTTCTATTTTTAAAATATCAGCTTGATTATATGTAAATAAAGCATTTGATAAAGAATATTCTAATCTATCAGCAGACAATTTAGGGGTATCATTATCCGCAATAGGATAAATGTGATAATCATTTACTTCTTCTATTTTTATATTATCTCGTTTTAAAAGCACCATTAATTCCTTAGAATTTTTTATTATATCAGTAGTTAAATCTTCAGTTGATTCTTGAGTTAAATAATCACCATTTAAAAAGTCAATACAATGTTTAAAGGCTGGTGTTGCTATATCATGAAACAATCCTGCTAATGTTTGTTTTTTATCATGTGTAAAATGCCACACTATCAAAGCTACTGCGATAGAATGATCTAAACTCGAATAGAAAAAACTGCTTTCAAAAAGATTAGAAAATATAGTTCCACAAGTTACACTTATATATTGTTGTTTTAATAAAACATCAGTATTTATATAATCATTTAAAAACTCAGGAAAATCTTCTTCTAACATTTCAAAATATCTCTTAACATTCTTATCTAAGTTCATAATATAATTCACTTTAAAACATCTCACTTTCTCCTATAGTATAACAAAATAGTTTCAATAATAAAAGAATATTTTTTTATCCTTCTGCTATTTTTGTAATAATTGATAATACTTATTATCCTTTAACAATGTTTTATTGTTACCTCTTCCAACCAATTTTCCATGATCTATAACTATTATATCATCTGCCAATTTCATTAAAGTAGGTTTATGAGTAATCATCAAAATAGTATGGTCACGTTTTAAGTCCTTTAAAACATTCATAACATGTTTGGAAGTATTTATATCAAGAGAAGATGTAACTTCATCAAAAAGTAAAACTTCTGATTTAGAAAGTAAAGTTCTAGCAAGAGCAATCAACTGTTTTTGCCCATTCGAGATATTTTCAGCATCAGCTATCAACTTGGTATTATAACCATCTTTCAAATTCATAATATAATCATGAATTCCAACTCTTTTACAAGCTTCTATTTGATGTTCATGATTTGAATCAACCAAGTTAAAATTTTCTCTAATACTCATATCAAAGATAAACGGTTTCTGAGTAACTATTGAAACGTTACTAGAATAAACCTCTTTAGTGTAATCATAAATACTTTCATCATCTAATAATATTGTCCCTTTATCAGCTTTATATAGTCTTAATAATAACCTAAAAATAGTTGATTTACCACTACCACTTTTTCCAACTATTGCTGTAAAAGATTGAGGTTTTATTTCAAAGCTCACATTTTTCAAAACCTCTTGTTTTTCGTATGTAAATGATACATTTCTAAACTCAATCTTTCCCTTTATATAGTCATTGTCATTGTTTCCAAAATCAAGCATATTTTTTGTTTTATAATTTAGAATTTTATGTATTCTGTCTACTTTTGTTGAATTTGCAGAGACTTTATCTAATTTATCATACATTTTAGTAAACTCGGTCTCAATATTTTCATAATATCCAATTACTAAAACCAATGTTGCAACATCATATCTCCCATTTAAAATTAAATATATCAAAATCAAATAAACAATAATTTTACCGAATCCTAAAATAGTAGGAACTAAAACATAGACATTATCTGCATAAATTCTTTTTCTAAAATAATCTTTTCTCCATAATTTCTTGTAATTTTCTAAATATGTGTTTAAGTTTTCATTCATATTAAAAGCCTTAATCTCTTTATTTCCATCTAAAACCTGTCCCATTAAAGATGAGATACTATCTTGATGTTTTCTCTGTCCACTTAAATAATAATCTCTTTTCTTCATATTCTTTCCAAGTGCATAGATAGAAATAACATTTAAAATCAAAGCTAGTAAACCAACAGAGAAACTAACACTAAACAAAATTAGTAAAGCTATAATTATATTAAGTAATCCAGCAATCACATCAAAGGCCTGGTCTGGAACCTGCATTACATCTCCAACATCATTAAAAGCTGTATTTACAATATAAGATGTTGAAATATTTTTTGTGAAATTTTCATCATAAGAAGTAACTTTATTAAGTATTAATTCCTGAAGTTTATTATGAGTAAATATAGAATTATTTTTATATGCTTCATAATTATAATGATGACATAAAATGTATATCAAACTAACAATTAAAAAGATAATAGCACATATAAAAGTAGTTTTGTAATCTTTGATTGTCGCAAACTCTACTATTTTAGATGCTGCAAAAGGAATTAAAAGTAAAGATGTACTTCTAAGAAAGGCTGAAAAAAACAAATGAAATAATAGACGTTTATCATAAGCTCTAAAATCAAAAAACTTCTTTACAATTGAATAATATTTCTTAATCATTATCAAACACCCCTATTCTACTTGGTGATTTTCTTGATTGTAACATTCTATAAATTTCACTCTTCTCAATTAACTGTTTATGAGTTCCAACAGTAGTGATTGTTCCATTATTAAGAACTACTATTCTATCTGCTTTTCTCATTAAATCCGGTTTTTTAGTAACCATTATAATTGTATGGTCTTTTTTTAATTCATTAATTAATCTAGGAACTAATTTTGCAGTATCAGGATCAAGTGATGTAGTTATATCATCTAATAAGATTACCTCTGATTTTGATAAAATGGTTCTAGCAATTGAAATCATTTGTTTCTGTCCACCAGAAATATTACTACCATTTTCTCTTAAAATAGTGTTATAACCATCAGGCAATGTTTCTATAAAATCATGAATCCCAGCTTTTTTACAAGCTTCTATTTGATTTTCAATATTTTTATCAACGAAATCTAAATTTTTTCTAATACTCATATTAAATATAAATGGTTTTTGATTAACAATAGAAATAAGACTTGAATAAGTATCATTTGAAAAATCAAGTATATTGGTGTTATCTAAAAGAATCTTGCCACTAGTTGGTTCAAACAAACGTAAAATTAAATTTAGAAGCATTGTCTTTCCACTACCTGCTTCACCAACGATTGCCAAAACCTCATTATGATCGATTTTTAAGTTAATATTATGTAAAATTTCCTTATTTTTTATTTTTAAAGATACATCTTTAAACTCTATCATTCCATAAATGTCCTTAGTATCTAAATTACCAACCTTAACATTATGAGAATTATACTCAAGTATATCATTAACTCTGTTAACCGCAGTATTAACTTCTCTTATTGTTGATGTAGAACTAATAAAATCATTAATATAAGTAATTAAGTACTCATGATATGAAATCATTAAAACTAAAACACTGACATCAGCCTTACCAATCATCATTAAATAAATAAGGCATAAATAAAGTAAATATCTAAATACATAATTAATTACTTTTACATCATTATCTCTAATTACACAATAATTTCTTTTCATACCATAATATTTGGAAAATCTATTTTGAATACTTTTAAGTTTAGTAAGTAGTTTAGGTAACATATTAAATGTTTTAATTTCCTGAAGTCCTGATGTAATCTGAGTCAATAAGCTACTATATTTATCATCTTGAATTTGAACTTTATTGTGATAATAATTAATCTTTCTATCTGTTTTATTACTAACTATAACATAAATAATTGAAAATACAATTAATATTAAAGATAAATATATATTGTAACACGCTACTATTATTAAAACTGCTATTACCTGAATAATTCCCATCAGTAGTTCTGAAATTTCATCATTCATATCCCCAATATTAATTATGTCTGAGTTAATAGAATTCATAATTCTACCTTTACTGATATATCTAGTAAAATTATTATCAACACTAACTAATTTATTTAAAACCTTTTTAGTCATTTTATCATAACAATAATTCATATTAAATCCATATATTTTGTAATTTATATATAAAGATAAATTATATAATATATATACAATTAAAAACATTATTAAGCAACTATAAGTCATTTTGGCATCATTTAATGTTAAATATTTTATAATCAATGAAGCAATTAAAGGTAATAAAATTGAAAAACCTTTATAGAAAAAAGCTGATAAAACATTAACTACTATATATTTTGTTTTTAATTCTGCAAGTTTAAGATAATCCTTAATAAAATTATAATACTCTCTTATCATAGTACCACCACATTATAATTTTAACAAAAAAGCAACTTAAAATCTAGGTAAAACAAAAAAAAGACAGATAAAATATAGTTTCTAACTGTCAGAGTAAATACATGTTCCTACTTTTTAGTTCCAAAGCGATTAAATGGAAATAATGTCAAACTACTTTTACCAACAATATCTTCTCTATCAATAAATCCTATACTTCTACTATCTTTAGAAACTTCTCTATTATCACCAAGAACAAAGTAAGAATCATCAGGAACTGTAGTAGAACCAATTTCTTTTAAAGAGAAATTATAAGTATATGTTTTATCAAATTCTTCATCTAGTTTTTTACCATTCACATATAAAGTATTATTTACATATTTTATTTTTTCACCAGGTAGACCGATAACTCTTTTTATCAATAGTTCATCTTTATATTTAATAACAACGATATCAAATCTTTTGATTTTTGTAATACGATATCCAATTTTATTTAAAATCATAATATCACCATTTTTCAAAGTCGGATCCATTGAAGTACCATTTACCCTAATTGGAGATATTACATATATCTTAAGTAAAACAATTACTACAACAATTATTATATAAACCGAAATTTCCTTAATGAAATCTATAACTTTTTCTTTCACATGTATCACCTATCTTCACTTAATATTATATGCTTTTATTTTAATTCTTTCAAGAAAAAAAGAAAGCTTTTATTAAGCAGCTTTCTTATCTTCATCTTTTTTAGAAACTTTTTGGCCTCTTTCTTTAATTTTATATTGACCAACATAATTCTTTAAGAATGTTAACTTAGCACGTCTAACTTTACCTTTACGTATAACAACAACTTTATCAATCTTAGGTGAATTAACTGGGAATATTCTTTCTACTCCAACACCTGAAGATATCTTTCTAACTGTAAATGTTTCTGAAACGCTACCATTTCTTTTAGCAACAACTACACCTTCGAAAGCTTGAATTCTTTCTCTTTTTCCTTCAATAATCTTATAGTCAACACGTACAGTGTCTCCTACACGAAATTCAGGAATATCGTTTCTAATTTGTTTTTCATTGATTTTGTCAATAATGTTCATAAGACTCTCTCCTTTTCTATATAATCCAATGATCATAAAACTATTTTTTCAGCGGATCACTTTCAACGAATTAAATTATAACATAATCTTACATATTAGTCAAACACAATCTAATAAAATTATATATAAAACTACCCATTTACAGTCTTATCTATTCCACTAAATATAAAACTCATAATTCCATCAAAAATATCTCCTACGGCATTAGACAATGTAAGTCCCATTCTTGAAATATTATTATTGTAATCATTTTCTTTTTTTATATAGTCACTTGCCTTAACATTTTTTCCTGCTTTGATATCAGCATCAAACTTCTTAACGGCTTCTTCTGTTAATTGATTAGTTTTTCTATTTGAATATTCATAATATCCTAAGGCTTGAATAACGTATAAAGTTGTAAATAAAATAAAGATAGTTAAAGAAAAAATTCTAAAGACATTCTTACCCTTCATTAGTATTAATCACCTCCATAAAGCATTCACAAAAAGCAAGGGTTGTATTTAAAACTTCATCTGTTGTATTATCAGGGCCACCTATTTCTACTAAAATTGTGTACTTAGAATTATCCTGATTATAAACTCCATTTACACCAGCACCTTCTTTTTGATATATCCCTTTAGATAAATTAGGATATTTCTCTACTACTTTATTATTTATCTTAGTTATAAATTCTAAATTTTCTTGATAATTAGGATTTTCCCTACCTAATAAAAATATCATCTTAGCATAACTCTTATCATTAATACTTACAGTAGTTCTTTCCTTTGGAAGAGAATCCCTATGAACATCTATAAAATATTTAATACTTTTATTTTTTTCTTTAACGTCATTTAAATAAATTCTACTTGCATCATAACTTCTATAATATTTCCAATTATTTTCGTTTAAAATATCTTTAATTCTTCGCTCTTCAACTAATGTTTTATAATTATTTTTGTTAAAGACATCCTGCATAATATATGAAGACATCATTACTGTAGGTTTTACCTGTTGTTCTAAAAAAGTATTTGACGCATATTCTTCTGTTTGATGAGTATTATAGATATATATTTGATAATCATTATTTTCTGCTGTATTAAGTGTTTTTATAGTATCTTTCTGATTCTTTTTTGTATCAAGTTTATAATAACTAGTCATTAACATTTTTTCTTCTACTTTAGTTTTTTTTATGGTATCAATAATAGTAGAAAAAATATTTAAATTATTTTTATAAGTATCATTTAACATCAATTGTACTAAAATTTTATCATCTATTTTTAAATTACTTTTTAAAAGATATGAAAAAGTAAAATATAAACTATAAATAAAGATAAAAGCAAAAAAAAGAAATTTAAGTTTAAACGTCTTTTTCTTTTTTCTTTTACTTATAAATCTTTGCTTCATAGTAATCACCTATATATAGACTACTACTAAAAGTATTAATTATTTGTCGTATTATAGGCTTTATGTAAAGTTTTATTTATTCCATTAGAAAGAAGTAGTGCAAGTTTTTCAATAACAAAGTCTATTTCTTTAACAGTAACTACTAAGTTATATTCTATTGGCGTTAAAACTTCATCTACTAAAGTTCTAAACTCATCTTCTTCTAAAAGTCCAACATAACCTAAAACTTTTTCTTTTTCTTCTTTTGATAGTTCTTTATCATGATCTAGATAATTCCTATTTGACTCTGGTACAAACTTTAGTTTTTTGTTATCTTGATTATTAAGGTTAAAACTAAATTGTTTTAGCATATATTTAAATGTATCACTTACTATTGTAGTAGCACTTGCAACTGTCGGAACTCCAATAGAAATAACAGGAATATTAAAAGTTTCTTCATCTAGACTTTTTCGGTAATTTCCAATTCCAGATCCTGGTGAAATTCCTGTATCTGTTATTTGAATAGTTTTATTAAGTCTAGAAATAGCTTTTGCTGCTAAAGCATCTATCACAATAATAAAGTCTGGTTTAGCAACATCAACTACACCTTTAATAAAATCACAAGTTTCAATACCAGTTACACCGGTTACACTAGGTTTAAATGCTGAAACATCTCGGTATCCAGATTCAACCTCACCTAGTTCAAATAAATACTTTGTTACTAAAATCTTGTCACTAACATTTGGTCCTAAAGCATCAGGAGTAGATAATTCATTACCTAGTCCAACTACTAAACATGATTTATCCATTGTTATTTTTTTCTTATCTAAAAATCTTGTAAGAACCTTAATTAAAACTTTCTCAACTTTCTTAAAGTTATCTTTATCAGAAATATCTTTAAAAGTAATAGTTGAATACATTCCCCTTTTCTTTTTAAAGTCATCTCTTAATACTTCTGTATTTTCAACTAAAATATCATCATCTTTTTCTTCTTTATGAATAATGTTTTCATCAATATTTTCTTTATCATAAGATTCTACCACCAAATCTGTATAAATATCATATTTTTTTAAATCAATTTCATGTGCCATATTTACACCACCTAATAATAATATTTACAAATTTATTAATTTTATTTGCTTTTTTGCTTGTTTTTTGGTAGAATTAATTTGTTTACAAAAAGTGAGGTGAAAAAAATGCCAAATATTAAAAGTGCTAAAAAACGTGTTCGTTCAAACGGAAGAAAAGAAAAAGTTAATACTATCGTTACTTCTAGTATGAGAACTGCTATTAAAAAATTTGAAAAAGATGTTAAAGCTGGAAACAAAGAAGAAGCAAGCAAAAGTTTAAATACTGCTTACCAAAGAGTTGATAAGGCTATGAAAAATGGTTTAGTACACAAAAATAAAGCAGCTCGTGTAAAGTCTAGATTAACTAAGTTAAAAAATGAAATGAAGTAATAGAAATTACTTCTTTTTTGTGGTACAATTTTTGTAGGGTGAAGATATGAAAAAGTTAGCTATCTTTGGTATCCTCTTAATCCTTATAGGAGTTACCATTAATTATAAAGAAGATATTTTAAGTGAATACTATCAGTATTTTTATAATACAAAAAAAGAAATAAAATTAGGTAAAAAAAATAAATATTATCGAGATTATGATTTTTTGTACGTTCAAAATACAGATGACTTTGTACCAAATAATAAACAAGATCTTCTAAATATTTTTTATACAGTTATCAATGCTGGTAAGGATGAATTTACTTTTTATTGTCCTAAAAATTATGAAAATTGTATTGATGATGTTAAATCTTTAGCGAAAGATCAAATTACTCTATCCAATATAAATAATTTTGTTCATCCATTTAATAGTTTCAAAAATATTTCTACAAAAACTGATACTTTGGGGAAAGTTACTATAGAATTAACTAAATCTTATACTGATAATGATATAAAACTAGTTACCGAAGCTTTTAATGAAGCAAAAAAAGAAGTAATAAATAAAAATCTTTCTACTGAAGATCAATTAAAAGCAATTCATGATTATATCATTGATAACTCTATATATGATTCTAATAGAACCGATAATAATGTTATTGAATATAAATCTGATATAGCATATGGTCCTTTAATCGAAGGTTATGGAATATGTGGAGGTTATTCTGATGCATTTGCCTTATTTTTGGATGATTTAGGGATTAAAAATTATAAGGTATCAAGTGATTCTCATGTCTGGAATGCTATTAACTTATACGATAATTGGTACCATATTGATTTAACTTGGGATGATCCAGTTACAAATACAGGAGAACAAATTATTGAAGAGAAATTCTTTAAAGTAACAACAAATGAATTATTAGCCTTAGAAAAAGAACAACATAATTTTAATCAAAATGTTTATCAAGAATTAAAAGCAAACTAAAAGACTTACAATTGATGTAAGTCTTTTTTATTACATATTCCCTATTTTAGTTAGCATTTTAGAAGCAGTATTTTTAGCTGCCTGTTTCATATCTTCCATCATATCTGGATTCATTTTTTTTGAAATCATCCAAGCAGCTGTACCCATAGAAGCAATAGCTGCCATCCAAGCCACTTTGTTCATTTTTTTCATCTCATCACCTCTAAAAGAAAATATGTGGTAATTTAATACCATTACTAGTATCTCAAAAGTTTTCTATTTTATACCATTTATTAAGAAATCTTTTAAGCTAGTTCTTCTTAAATCAGTAGATGTATTACTAACCGCAAGTTCTAATGCTTTATAGTCACCTATTAAAAATAGACTTTTTTTACTTCTAGTTATTCCCGTATAAATAAGTTTGCGATATAACATTTTTTTAAATGATTTAACTAGAGGAATAATAACAACATCAGATTCACTACCTTGAGATTTATGAATACTAATAGCATAAGCTAATCTAAATTTATTAAATGAAGATGGTGTATATTTAACAACATTTCCATCAAAATCTACATAAACTTCTTTATTTGGTTTTAAAACTATTCTTGAAATAAGACCAATATCACCATTATAAACATTATCATCTGGCATATTAGAAAGTTGAATAACTTTATCTCCTTCTCTTAATGTATAATCTCCTACTGTTAAAGATTTTTTATCTTTAGAAGCTTTATTAAATATATTTTGAAGTTTATTATTAATATTATCAATCCCATTAATAGTTTTGTACATAGGTGCTAAAACTTGGAAGTCTTTATATGATAAATCTTTATAAACTGAAGCAATATTAGATATTTCATCTAATACATCACTGTCACTACATTCTATAAACGTTAAATCATCAGAAATATTAAATATATTTTTATTTAATGAATTATTTCTAATATCATAAGCAAGAGATATAATATTTGAATCTTTTCCTTGGCGATATAATTCTTTTAAATAACAAACATCTAACATATTACTTGCGATAATATCATGTAGAGTCTGTCCCGGTCCAACACTTGGTAATTGATCAGCATCACCTACTAAAATAATTTTAGTATTAACACTTAATCCTTTTAATAAGTTACTAAATAGATAGGTATCTATCATACTAGCTTCATCTATTAAAACAAATGAGACTTTACTTTTATTATACTCATTTACTTGAAAGCTATCATTATCTTTATTCCATTTTAAAAATCTATGAATAGTTGAAGCTTTATAAAATGTTGCTTCACTCATTCTTTTAGCAGCACGACCTGTTGGAGCAAGAAGCGCTATTTTATCATCTAAATCTCTATTTGAATACTTGTTAAGTCTTTTGTAAAGTTCAATTATAGCTTTCATAATTGTTGTTTTTCCTGTACCAGGTCCACCTGTTATAACTAAAAAATTAGCTGTATTTGCACATATTATAGCTTCTTTTTGATCCTTATTATAACAAATACCCATTTCTTGTTCTAAAACAGCAACTTCTTCTTCAATATTTTTAACTTCTTTTTTCTTTTTATGTGCTAGAAGTAATAATCTTTTAGTAATTAACTCTTCTGCTTCATATAACTGTCTAGTATAATATTTATCATCAAGTTTTACTATTTTTAAATCTTTTTCCAAAAAAGTTAATCTTTCTTCGAAGCTTTCATATGTAATAGTTGTTTGTAAGACCCTACTTAAATAAGAAAATATTTCTTCTTTATAAAAATATGTATGTCCATAACTATTTGAAAGTTCTCGCATTATATATAAAATAGAAGCATCAATTCTTATTGGATCATCTTTTAATATACCCATTTTAGTTGCGATTAAATCGATCTTTTTAAAATACATCTCATATATATCTTCAATTAACTGATAGATATTTTTATCTATTTGTTCTACAGTTTTGTCTTTATATTTATTATATATTATCATCGCATCTTTTGTTGAAAATCCTATTTTATTAAGATACATAATAGTCTCATAGCTTGATTCATATTCAACTAACTTATCATGCAACTCTTTGGCATTCTTCTCAGTGATAGTTGGTATTAAAATCAAATTAGAAGGGTTTTCTAATATAATTTTGAAAGTATCTTTTCCCAAAACTTTCTCTATTTTTTTAGCTTTAGCCTCTCCTATTCCTTTAAATAATCCTGATGATAAAAACTCGACAATCCCATTCTTATCTTCTCTTAAGACTCTTTCATATTTTTCTACTTGGAACTGTTCTCCATATTTATTATGTTCTACTAACTTACCATAAAATATATAAGTATCAATTTCATTTAATTCATGAAAATAACCTGTAAAAGTTATTGTCCTATCAACATAGATATCTATATCAGCAGAGTTTGTTTCAATAACTTTAAATATTCCTATCGTATAACCATTTTCACTAGTGTATATACTTTTACGATAATTTCCTTTAATATAGATATCCATTTTATTACCTCCTAGTCTCCAATACAATATGGGTAATTAACTTCTTTGATAGCTGTCTTATAAAAAGTATTGTGTTCTAATTTTTTAGGTATTTTTACATACAAGAAATTAGATGTATGACCATAGCTATAACCATCTTTGTATTGTTCTATTAAAACCTCTTCTTCTTTTCCTATAAACTTATTAAAATATGATAATTCCAACTCTTTAGAAACAGCAATTAATTCTCTAGCTCTTTGTTTCTTTTCTTCTGGTGAAACTATGTTTTCAAATTCTTCTGCTTTTGTTCCATCTCTCAAAGAAAAAGGAAATACATGAATTTTAGCAAATTCTAAAGCTTTAACAGTTTTAATTGTTTCTTCAAAATCTTTCCTTGTCTCAGTTGGAAAGCCTACAATCACATCTGTAGTTATTGAAATATTTGGTCTAATCTCTCTAATTTTTTCAATTTTGTCAAAGAAATATGCTAAATCATATCTACGATTCATTGCTTTTAAAACTGCATCAGATCCTGCTTGTAGTGGAATATGTAAATGGTCTACAATTATATTATTGTCTTTTAATAGCTTTAACACTTTATCATTTAATTCACATACTTCAATAGATGAAATTCTAATTCTTTTTAAACCTTTAATTTTAACTAGTTCACTTAATAAATCAGCAAAATCATAGTCTTTGTCACAACCATAATTACCAGTATGAATACCAGTTAAAACAATTTCTTGATAACCACTTTCTACTAAAGAATTAACCTCTTCTAAAACAGTAGTTTTATCTTTACTACGACACTTACCACGAACATAAGGAATTATACAATAGGTACAAAAGTTCTCACAACCATCTTGTATTTTTACAAAAGCCCTTGTTCTACCTGGAAATTTATCAATAGCCATATCTTCAAATTCATCTAATGTATTAGTATAATCAAGTCTAATTTGTTTTTTATTTTTCTTATACTCTTCTATTATTTCAACAATTCTTGACTTATCTTTATTACCTATAACTATATCTAGTCCTTCTATATCAAACTTTTGATTAGCCGCAATAAAACATCCCATCGCAACTACTATGGCATTAGGATTTTTCTTAATAGCGTTTCTAATCATTTTTTTACTTTTAACATCCGCAGTATTAGTAACAGTACAAGTATTAATTATATATACATCACAAAAATCATTAAAAGAAGCTATTTCATAACCAGCATCTTTCAATTTATTTGTTACAAATTCACTTTCATAAGTATTAACTTTACAACCTAATGATAAAATACCAACTTTCATAGACTACCTCTTTTCATTGATAAATTATATCATAGTTCTAATAGAAAATCTAGATAAAGAAAAAGAACTAAGCAGTTCTTCTATACATGTAAACAACAATATAAGGTTGCATTGTACTAGTCGTGAATGATGTATTTGATCCTGTTGATGATGTTGTAGTGCTTGTTCCTTTAAAAGTAGATGAAACTGTTCCACTTGGTGTATATGAATGAGTATGGGCCCCAGCTTCAACTATCATTTGACTACGATTATACAATTGTCCTGATAATAAAGGTATCCAACCATTACCAGCAACAGTTGCATCTCCAGCGGTATTAGATGTTGTGGTATATGCGCCATAGACATTATGTGTATGTGAGCCGGCTGATTCAGTCTGCGATTTTGTTCCGGTAAAAGTTGAACTAACCGTACCTGTTGATGTTACAGTATGTGTATGAGAAGATAAATTAGCAACTGTAAGTGTTGTTGAAACAGATGTTTTTCCACCACTACCTTTATTTGTATCGTTGGTTATATAATTAGAGCCATCATCACTTACCAAAGTTTTACCAGAAGCATATTTTTCCCACGTTCCAATACCAAGTGTTGTTGCAACATCCTTAGCATTCTTTATCTCTGTTGTAATATAAATACTCCCTTTTGGATAGATTTTATCAAGAACTTCTGATTTCACTTCTGTTTTTAAATTAGTCAATTTGTTGGAAATTTTGGTACAAGTACCATCGATTGCGGCTTGAACATTACCTGCTCCTAAATTAGAATTATCTGTATATCCTATATTATTAGCATTTATTGCATAACTTGTAGCTGCCGAAGAACTTAAAATATTAAATCCAAGCATAATTAATACTATAAACAGAAGTTTTCCTACTGTAAGTTTTATTTCTTTTTTCATCCTAGATACCACCTATTTTCGATCTAAAATCATTATAACCCCCCCCCATACAAAAAAATCAAGTAAAATTTTTTTGCCTGATTTTTTAGAAAAATGTAACTAAATTGTTATTATAAAGAATTAATCTCACTAATAGATAATCCTGTACATTTTGAAATAATATTAATATCAATATTTTCTGCTAACATAGATTTTGCTATCTCAATAGCCTTTGTTGTTGAACCTTCCTCCAGTCCTTCTTTTCTTCCTTCCTCTTTTCCTTTCTTTTCTCCTGCTTCTTCTCCATCTCGGTAAGCTTGGTCTTTTAAAGCCCACTCTTTATCGTATGATTCTCCTACTCCGCCTTCAAAGCTTACTTCTTCTGCTTCTTTTACATATTCTTCCATTAACTCTTCGCCTCCTAAGCTTTTTAGTTTTTCTATGTCCATTTCTACTAAAGCTAAAATGTATTTCTCGGCCTCACTTAAATTTTTTATACCTTCATTATACCATTTCTTTCTTAGGTTTGGTACATATATTTGGACAAATATTATCTTATCACTTAGCGTTAAGTCACTATCATTTTTTACTCCATAAATATCTATTATTTTATCATTTCCTTTAAATGAAAAATTATTTAGATTAAATTGAATCACTTGAGTATAATCATATTCTCTTTCTCCTCTTTTGATCTTTTTTGAATATAATCTATATGCATACTCTATATTTCTTTCTAATATTTCTAAACTACTATTATTATTTACTTCTATATTTAGACTTGTATTATCAATTACTGCTACATAGTCACATCTTTCACCTTTACTAGATTCTTTTTCTTTATCTAGTTCGTTTTTAGCTAGATAAATATTTTTTAAAATTACTTCATAATCTAAATCTATGAAATATGATAAGAACTTAGCTGAATACTTTAATCTATTTTCATTTTGAAACATAGCTTTTAACATTGTATCTGAAAGAATACTTATCTTTTGTCCTTTCTTTATATATCTTGGTAATTCTAAAACATACTCCTTACTTAGATTTAAATCATGTAATGATTTAGGATTATATCCTCTTATATTTATTATATTAATCGCCTCTTTCTAAATTATTTTACTTGCAAGTAGAAAGAACTTATCACAAGTAAAAATATTTAGCAAATGACCATTTTTACAAATTAAAAAGAGAAAAACTAACTAATTTTAATTTTTCCCTTTAGTAATTTTTATAATTGATATTTATAATTTGATGAAATATGTAAGTTTAATATAAATTTAACTTTTTTTATTTAGAAATAACAACAACGGCACGGGCACCATCACCAGTGAATGAAGTATGGTAGTGGTTCAAGTGGCCTCCACGAGACACATACCAGGCACTAGGAGAGTAAGAAGAAGTCGCAGACATGGTCCAATAATCATTGTTATATACTCCATTTTCATTTACTGTATTATCATCATAGCTCCCACCGTATGATGCCGATTTATATAAATAGTTATGCATCCAGTCCGGACATGAACCATCATTATTAGCATTTATACTGCTGCCCATGATAGTAGAGTCTTTTGATCCATCTTTCCAAACTAGACAACTAGTTGAACTTGCCTCTTGAGCTGTTATCATTCTAGCTCGCACTTTTCTTTTTGAAAGAGTTAAATTTGCTGAATCTCCATTATAAGTATTTACACTACAAGTTATTTTATAATTACTTGTTGAATAAGTGCAACCAGTATAGGCATTTTCATAAAAATTAGTATATCCAGCTGTATATTCTTGAAGTTCTACATTTGTCCAAGTTGCTGTCGCTGCTTCTAAATATGGTAATATAGTTAGTGGCCCTTTTGTACTGTCATTTGCATCCTGATACCAAGGTATATTTCTTACTGTATTTTCTCTTTGCTGCATTGTGATAGTAGCCCCATCATCATGCAATACATAAAATACTTTTTGTTCTGTATCATTTACATAGTATTTTATAATTGTTCCTTGAATACAGCTATTTGCACTTTTATTTTCATAACAAGTATTTTCTACACATGTTTTTTC
>CAKOXP010000003.1 GCA_934130175.1 uncultured Bacilli bacterium | reverse complement strand
TTCGACTTGCATGTCTTAGGCATGCCGCCAGCGTTCATCCTGAGCCAGGATCAAACTCTCAATAAAATTTATTTTAGTTTGTTTTTTAATAATTTAAAATTATTACCTAGCTACTCAAAATTGACGTTTTACTTAGTTTTCAAAGATCATTGCATTGCTCTAACCGAGCTGCATTACCAATATAACAAATCATTTATTCTTTGTCAACACTTTTTTAAAAGTTTTTTACATTTTTTACTTACCATATTTTTTATGGAAGAAAATCTGTTTGAATCTTCATTCATTATTATAATGATGAAGTAAAAAGTATAAATGAGTTAAATTGTTTTGCATGTTTTTCACATGCCCCATTAATATATCAAATTCATTTTAATAAGTCAATACTTTTTTTGAATTTTTTTACATTTTTTTATTTACCACTTTACATGGAAGAAAATGTAAACTTTTATTATATATCAATGGATTAGGTGAATAGCACTTTTTTAAAAATTTCTATTCACTTTACACATTTTTGCAACGTGCTCATTTAATATACCAAAGCAATTTTAATAAGTCAATACTTTTTTTGAAATTTTTTAATTTTATTTCATAATGGTATATTTTCTTAATTTTTTTGGCAATATTAACTAAAATTTAATGAATAATAATAAACTTTTATTATTTATTCACACATTTTTGCAACGTGCCTCTCTAATATAACAGAGCAGTCTTAATAAGTCAACTCTTTTTTTGTTTTTTTCATTATCTTTTATATATGCCACAAAATGCATTCACCACTTATATTATATTTAGGTATTATGATAATTATTACACATTATTTTACTTTTAAATCTTTATAAATTTCATAGTAATGTTCAACAGTTCCTTTTTCAAAGGCTATATCCTTTTTTCGAGCATGTTCTATTAAATCAGATAATTCTTCTTTCAAAATCATATCCAGTTTTTTCGAATATCCCATTAAACTTTTGTGGTATTTATATTCACCACAATCTAAAACTTTAAAAGAACCATCTGGAAATACTCTTAAATCTAAATCATAATCTATATATTTGATCGCACCATCTTCTATTATAAATGGTGATGCTATATTGCAATAATAATAAATACCATCTTTTTTATACTGTCCTATTATGTTATACCATTTATTTTTAAAAAAATATAAAACGGCTGGTTCTTTTGTATGCCATGTTCTTCCATCTGATTCTGTTACTTTTGTTTTTTCATTTCCAAAAATAAGATAATCATCATGTATTTCTAATAAAACAGCTTCATCCCATGCTCTATGGATTTTACTATCATGCTTATAACTATGAATGATATATCTCTTTCCTATTTCTAAATTTTCCATTCTTACTACCTCATCTCTGATTACTAGTATATCTTCTTTATAACTTTTTTTCAAATAAAAAGCATAATATTACATTTTTATAAAAATATTATGCCTATTATATAGATTTTTATTTGCTATTACTTTTTTTATTTTTCTTTGGAGTTTGTTTCTTATTTTTTGAAGTTTTTTTAGATGATTCTTTCTCGTCAATTTCATCATTAGAAGTAGCATCTTCTGTCTCTTCAATAATTTCAGCTTCAACTATAGTCTTAAATTCATCAACATTTTTCTTTATAATTAATGTTGAAATAATGTCTAATACTGAATAAATTAAAATAAATATTCCTACTATCCTCATTATAAGAACAGCTCCAGCAAATGGATTAAATAGTAAGACGATACCACAAATAGTACTTATTATTGCAATTACCATTGTTGTTTTCCACATATCATTGTCACAATTCTTTAAATCAAATGCATATTGAATTTTAATTGCACTACTAACAATTATAGCAATTCCTAATACTATTGGAATAATACTTGCTATCGCATGAGGATTAGTAACAACAATTATTCCTAAAACAATTGTAACAATACCATATAGCACATCTAATTCTGATGTTTCAAAACCTATTTTATTATTTCTAATGTATCTTACAAATGCAAATGCACCTGCAGCCATTAATATTGCGCCTATAATGTATGAAATAGTTGTAATTGTAGCCTCTGATTCAAATATTAAAAGTAATCCTAATACAAATAATACAATTGAAGTAAATATTGATGATTTAAAAAAGTTTTTCATAGTTCACTACCTTTCTTTAACATAAGCAATTGTTATGCTTAACAATAGTATATCATAAATTTATTAATATAAAATAAAAAGTTATTAAACTTTTTCCACAAGAAATGTTAATAACTTTTTTGGATCTTCTTCTTTCTTTACTATATTATATATTAAATCAATAATTGGAATATTTACATTTTTATCTATTAACAATTGATAAATTGATTCTAAGGTATAATACCCTTCAACAGTAGTATTTTTTAAATATGTTTCTTTTTCTTCTTGTGAAACACCCTTACCAAGTATTTGTCCAAAACTAAAATTTCTACTTTTGACGCTTGTACATGTTAATAATAAGTCCCCAAAACCAGCAAAGCTTAAAACCGTTTTTGGATCTCCTTTAAATGCTTCAATTATTTCACTTATATCATGTAATGATTCAGTTATAAGCATTGCCCTTGTTGAATCATTAGCTCCAAGTCCATCTAGCATACCTGATGCTAATGCAATAACATTTTTTATAGAACCACATATTTCTGTACCAACTACATCATTTGTATGCCTTAATTTTAAATAAGAGTTACATAATGCTTCTTTTACAATCTTTTCTGTTTCTTTATTTTTTGTTGCCAAAGTTAAACCAATAGGTTTTTTAGTTACCATATCTTTAGCGAAGGATGGTCCTGATATAACTGCTACCTTATCACTTCCAATATGATTATCTATTATATTATGAATAAATAAACCTGTTTTTTGTTCAATACCTTTAGATGCTATACATATATGTTGTTCTTCTGTTATGTATTTTTTTAATTCAATGCATAATGAGTCAACAAATGCTGCAGGAATAACAATAATTAATAAATCCTTATCTCTACTACATGCTTCTACACTGGTTGTTATCTTTATATCACTAGGTAAAATATAATTTGGCAATAACTTAGGATTACCATGATTTTTTTCTAAATCTTGTTTTTCTTCTTCAAACTTTGTCCACATTGTAATATCTATATTATTTTCATATAATACAGATGCTAATGCCATTCCATATGCACCCGTACCAAAAATTCCTACTTTCATTTTTCTTCTCCTAACTTATTTCAATTTGTGTTGTAACTGGAATTATTTGAATAAATGTATTACCATCATTCACTTTTATTTCTTTTCCATTAATATCTGTATATTTAGTTTTAGAACTTCTACTACTTTTATTCCAAGTAATTGGAATAGCATAACCATTGGTAATATAATAACCATCATTAGAACCAACAGTATCCAAATCTTGTCTACCATAACTATCTAAATTGTGATTTGAAACCTTTTCTACAATTATGTTTTTATAATGTAATTGCTCTTTAGTATTTTTATCAACATGAGGATTACCATCCATACTTCTTAAATAATAGTTATTTTCACTATCGTAAGAATAACTTGTCGTCTGATAATTAGAATATTTAAGGTTTACATTATTAGCGATGATACTATTTGTATTCTCATCATTACTTAAATTAATTTCATCAACACTATAATTAAGTAGTTTCCAGTCGCTAACTTCTGTTTTATATGCAGATTCTTTTGCTTTTTTATATAATGTTTCAGTACTTGTAAAAACATTATGTGGTGCTCTTATATTTTTATCTCTCCAGTAAGCACTTTCATTTGTAAGGCCATTAATATTATTAACACCTAGAGCGGTTATATCATTTTTGGCAAACTCACTCCATCCAAAATGACAATATATGGCATCACTTTCTAAAGCGTAATCTAAAAAATAATGTCTTGAACTACGAACTGGTCCAATTAAAGAAACATCTTTATCCTTAAATAAAGCCATAATTCTAGTAAGACCACCCTCAACAATTATTTCATAACTTAGATATGCATCTTGCAATCCTGCATGTGAATTATATCCAACATTATTATCATACATAACAGCTATTGGTCTTTGATTACTATTTTCATCAACAATCTTAAGTTGTTTCTTTTCTTTTTTAGGTTCTTTTATTATAGGAATATCTACTTCATTATCTGAAAAAACATAATAATAAATAATTCCTCCTAAACATAAAATTACTATTAATAAACAAATAGTTATTATCTTTTGATTTTTTCTTTTGGACTTTCTTTTCTTTTTGGACATAATAATCACCCACTATATATTTTTGAAGTTCCTACATCTTTAGAATACCACAAAATTGATAAAAAAAATATAATATATAGATTTAATCATAATTACGTGTGTAAAATAAAATAAATTTTTGTATTGATTAAAACATCTTTATATTATATAATAGCATTGTCAATTCCATTAATAGGGGATTAGTTAAATGGTATAATAATGGTCTCCAAAACCACTGTTGGGAGTTCGATTCTCTCATCCCCTGCCATTTGAATTTTAAGCAGCAACAGTGCTGCTTTTTATATTGTTTTTGCAGGTGATGAGTTTTAACAGGACCTATCTTCACCACCAGTAGCCCTATCACCGGGTTAAAACATTTTCTATATTAGTTTCTTTTGACAGTTGTTTTGTTATATAAATTACGAAAATATTTTTATTAGAAGGAGAATTTATATGACAGAACAAACAATTAATGAATTAACTAACTTTTTTAAAACATTTCGCACGGTCTATTATTCAAAAGAAACAGAGAGAATATTAAATGTTTATAGGTGTGAAGTTTTAAAAGGAGCAGAAAAAGGACCGCTTCTTGTTAAATTTCATTTTCAATATAATGAACCTATAGTGGATTCAGGACTTAATACAGATATGGTATACAACTTATTAAGTAGAAAAGCTAAGAAAATATTTGGAGATAACTTTAGAATGAATCTACACAAGTTTCGTCATACATTCGCAACTCATTTTGCAATAAATGGTGGCACCCTTTTTCACTCCGTGATCTTTTGGGTCATACAAACATAGAAACTACTAAAATATATGTTGATATGTCACCAAAAAACCTTAAAACTAAACACGCCAACATTCAATAATCTCTAATATAGAAAATATTGGACAAGCAGGTGCAAGTCATGAAAATTAAAAAGCTGTTGGCATATGAAGATTCTACAGATAGGCCATACATACTTTTAAAAGGTAATTTGCTTAGAAAAATAGGTTTTGATTTTCATGACAGACTAGAATTAGAACTTTATAAAGATAAGATAATCATTAAGAAAGCAAAAGACCAAAAGTAAACACTTTAGGTCTTTATTGTTTTGCTATCTGCTTGTCTATCGAACACTCAATAGAGGTTTTGGAGACCATTATTATCCCTCCTGATTCAGATATAAGAAAAAAATAATAGTTATTTACTTAAAAATAACACATTTTTTAATAAATATGTTATAATGTAATTGATTAGAGGGCTCGTACTAGACTTTAATATTTTTAGTACGAGTTTTTATTTTAGGTGATAAAATGAATGATAGTATTTCTACACAATTAAGGATATATAGAATTATTAATGGTATTACTCAAGAAAAAATGGCTGAAGATTTACATATAAGTAGATCTAAAATATCAAGTTGGGAAACTTGTAGAAGAGATATGTCAATGACTGATGCTATTATAATAAGTAATTATTTTAATGCAAGTATGGATAATCTATATAATCAAAAATGTTTAACTTCTAGTGAGTTTTTAAAAATAGCAAAAAGATATTTTGAAAATGATAAAATTTCTATTAAAGAAAAAAATGCTGTTTTAAAAGATTTATATGAATATAGAACGTCTGGGGAAATAAAAGAATTGTTTAATGAGTCATTATGACTCGTTTTTATTATTATTTTTAACTTTTATAGTCGAATTATGTCTGTATTACTATCTATTATTATTCTATAATATTTTTAACAAGTACTTGTTAGGGGGAATAATATGAATAAAAAAGAACATTTAGATATGATACAACGTGTTATAGATAGAATGGGGAATAATTCATTTTTACTAAAAGGTTGGGCGGTTTTAGTTATAGTTGGTATTTTCACATTTGCTGGTGAAAGTACTAATGTTAAATGCATTCTTTTCACAAATATTCCATTAATAGTATTTTGGGGCTTAGATGCATATTATTTACAATTGGAAAGAAAATACAGAAAACTATATGACTATGTTAGATTAACAAAAAATAAATATACTGATTATAATATGAATCCCAATACAGTAAAACTAACTATTAAGGAAAGTAAAAAGTTATGTTTTTTTAACTGTCTGCTTTCTAAAACAGAGATATTATTTTACTTAACTTGTATTATAACAACAATACTTATTTATATTTTTGCATAAAGGAGGTAATAAAATGGCAAAAAGACAAGTGTTTTTTAGCTTTGAATATAATAAAGATAATTGGCGAGCAAGTCAAATTAGAAATATGGGAAAGGTTTCGGATGATTCAACATTCTCAGATAATGATTGGGAAGAGGTAAAAGAAAAAACAGATTCTAAAATCAAAGAATGGATAAATTCACAATTAGAAAAAAGATCGTGTTTAGTTGTACTAATAGGCGAAACTACATCAACAAGAAAATGGGTAAAATATGAAATAGAACAAGCATATAAATTAAAAAAAGGAATTGTAGGAATATATATTCATAAATTAAAAGACTCAAATGGAAATCAATCAGAAAAGGGTGGTAATCCATTTTACTCATTATATACAGATGATAACGAAAGATTGTCTAAGTATGTAGAAACTTTTGATTCGGATTATAAGCTTAGTACTAATGTATATGGTGATATAGAAGATAATATAGAAAAATTAATAGAAAACGCAATAACAAATAGCGGAAAATATTAATATAAAATTGAAAAGAATCGCTTTCCCTACACCCCTTGCGATTCTTTTGTTTTGATTTTAATTTCAATTTAAAGATAAAAATAGAAACGATTATTTTAAAAGGCGAAGTCCGCGATTTTTGACCTTTGAGTGCGAAAAGGTCAATATGGAAAAAATAATTATAAAATCTTTTTATATTTTGTTGCTTGTGGAAAACCTTTTTAGTATAATGAAACTGTAATTTATATATTGAGTTCATTATTGTACTTAATAAATATATTTTTTTGAATTAAGTAATGGTGGGACTATGGTATTTTGGATTAAAACTCCAAAACCACTGTTGGGAGTTCGATTCCCTCATCCCCTGCCATTTGAATTTTAAGCAGCAGAAATGCTGTTTTTTGATTGTTCCAGTATGAATGACTTTTGATTAAACCATTAATCATGTCAATGAATCTCATTTTTAGTCAAAAGTTTTTTCTATATTGGTCCTTTTAAATGATTGTTTTGTTTAAATTACAAAAATTCTTTATATATTGGTTTACTTAAATGGAGTGTTATGTAAATTACAAAAAGCCAGAACATTAGAAAAAAATGCTTTGTTCAATGAGAAAGCAGTCAATAATTTCTTTAAAATATTCAATTAAAAATAAGAAAAATAAAAGAAGCATAAATTAAATGAAAAAATGATTCTTTTATTTTTATATTATATAGGGTTCAATTAATAACCTTTATTTTATTATTACATATTGTATTTCTCATCTTTTTATCTTAATACTTTTAATTGTATCTTTATAATCTTGCAAATATTTTTGATATATTGTCTTCTCACCATCATCATTTACATCACCTTCGGTATAATAACTAAATATATATAATCTTTGATTATATTTGAATATATATTCATTGTAAATAATTGGTATGTCATTTTCAATTTCTTTTGATTTTGTATAATATACAATATTTTTTCCAACACGATTGCCAATTTTTACTTTTTCATTTAGAGTAAATTCATAATCTAAACCAGGGAATGTTGTAGGTTTATCCGAAATATAGTCATTAAGGGAATAATTTCCTACATCATCTATATAAAACATCGAAAATACTGCCTTTTTCTCTACAATCTTACAAAACAAACCTGTTTTATCCTTTTTGCAATCCCAATCTTCATTAACTTTGTATGTAATATCTTTAGTCGTGTATGACTTAGTACACCCTGGTATAAAAGTTAATATTGTAATTGCTAATGATAGCAACTTTAACTTTTTTTCTTTCATATATTTTTCATCCATATTAACAAACTCCTTCCTAAATTTATTATAAACTAAAAATATCTTACAGTAAATAGTTCGTGTGAATATTTTGTGGTAAATAATATCATACCTATAAATAGAGGTGTGTTATGAAAATAGATTTTAATAATTTAAGAGACTTATTAATTTACAATATTAAGTATTACAGATATTTAAATAATTATTCACAAGAAAGACTTGCTGAATTAAGTAAACTAAGTCCTAGGTACATTACAGATGTCGAAAGAGGATTGCATTGTCCTACTATTCCAAAAATAGAAAGTATTGCAAAATCTTTAAATATTGAACCTTATCAATTATTTTTAAATATTGATAGAGATGCTGATATTGTTGATAAAATTAATCAGAGTAGACAATATAATCAAAAATATTGATAAAAAGGAATCACCATACATTTGATGACTCCTTTTTATCAATATTTAGCTCCGTTTTTGATTTAAGTAATCTAAGAATCAAAAAATTGGTTGTTTTGTTTTTACTCTGCTATTTCCAGACAAAATTCAAAAAATTCGTCTAGATTGGTGCTTTTTATGACACTGAGTTTTTCTTTTAAATCATTTATTTGTATTTCATCTGATCTTTCATATTTTTTATCAGTTGGAAATATTTTTATATATTCTTTTTTTCGTTTATCGCCTTTTTTTTCAAAGGGAATTTTTGCTTTTGTTAACACTTCTTCTAAGTTCTGCGAATTATATATTGGTACTATATTATCATAAGCCCAATGTTGTTTAAACATTGTTTTGTTTATAAATGCTTCTTTTTGATTTTCAGTGCAATCATCCGTATCCATAATAATAAATATTTTAAACTTTTCATTTAGTTTTTTTCCATTGGCATTTAATTCTGCATCTTCAAAATTTCTTAAAAATGAATTAAGGTTTTTGAATTTTTTATTATTAATAAACCTATCCAAGCTGGTTATTTGGATTGATTTTTCTCCATTTTTATCACTTTCAATTTTGATTTTTAATCTAAGTTTACTTTTAATGTATTGTGTTAATTGTTTTTCTGACTTTCCATGAACTATTACAACTGCCTTTAAATACTTTAATTCTCTCACTACAAAAATCCTTTATTTTAAACCATCTATTAATTCATCAAAATCGATATCTGAAATAATAGGTATTCCACCATACATTCCATTCAGGTATTTTTTCCTTGGATTTATATTTTTATGGATTCTACCATTAAAATCCGTTATTGCAATAAGTTCTTTATCAGCATTTTTGTTAACATTAAAAACATATATATTTTCCTTTGGAATATCAGATTCTAGTAGCATTGTATTATGTGTTGTAATTATTAATTGTCCTCTTATATATTGTTGAATTGACTCTAATATTTTATCAATCATTAGATCATGTATACCATTATCAATTTCATCAATCACTACTATTTGTCCCTCACATGCCGATATCAAATACGGGATTAGTTCTAGAATATTTTGAGTACCACATGATTCCAATTTAAAGTCAACATCAACAAGTCTTCCGTATACACGTTTTTTTATAATCAAATTATATTTAATATAATTATCAATATATTCTCTTTCATAACAGACTTTTTTTATATCTGAATACAAATTTGTAAAAAATTCATTTAATAATTTTTCAGCTTTATTCAAGTCGTCTTCTTCTTTTATGGAAATTTTGCCCTTGTCAAGTTCTCCCATAATACTATGTTTAGTTCCCATTATTCCGAATTCGCTGTGATTTCCCCCTCTGACTTTTGTGCAAATTGTTTTAAGATAACTTATTATACTATAAAGATTATTTGAAATTTTCTTTTTTACATATCCCCTTTTTTTATCTTCTATGTCATATGACAAAATTGACATAAATGAATGTTTTCCCCAATACTTATCTATTAATTCTAGAAAATCATTATAATATTTTTTGTCCATAAATATATTACTATTAATTTTTCTTGTTCTTTTATTTATATCAAAATAATATGTTTGATTTGTATTAATTACGTATTCTAGTTTTTCAGATACTATTTCATAATCATCCATTTCAATTCTGTACATCCCATTTTTTCCTTTTAACATAAAGCCATATTCCAATATCATATTTTCTGTGGCACCTATTGTTTTACAATCTTTAATAATCATTTCTGTATCTTTAAATCTTGATTTGAAATGTTTTTCTATAAAATCTTTGTATTCTGTGCCTTTTGATTCATCTTGTGCCTTTTCAACAAATTGCTTCCAAGATTCAATTGACGACATTGTACTCATTGTTTCGTTCAGAGTGTAAAACGACGTTGCTAGGTTGGATTTACCAATGCCATTTTCACCATAAATTAAGGCCATTTTTTTAGGTTTATTTTTTGTTTTCATAAAATCAACATGTAAATTTACCAATGACTTATAATTAACTAATCTTACATATCTTATCATACTGTCATCCTCCTATTGTTATTATATCACTTTATTCAAAAAAAATACAATTTTTATATGTATTTTTTGTTTTTTTGTTATATTTTATACTTTTTTTATGACAAAGTCAAGCGCTTTTTCATACTTTTAAATGATATTCGCAACTAGTATTATTATAATTTGATTGCTATATTTTGTTATCAACTCTTGATACAACAATTGCAATAGTTGTTTTAGGTTTGTCTTATTATATATCCTTTTTCTTATTGATTTCTAACCTTTATTAAATATGATGCTAAGAAGTAATTATATAAGAAATAATCTAAGCATTATCGACTGTGGTTATTATGTAGGATACCAAATTATTTTGCTAGTGTATATGAATAAAAAATTATGCCTACTCTTGTTCCTATATAAAAGTAAGTTAATCGCCTTTCTGCATCTTTTACAATTCTTTTTTGTTGATTTAATTATACTTTAACTACTCTTACTAATGAAGCTTATGATTTTTAGTTTGTCGCATTTCGACTAAAAAATAAAAAATGTACCACTTCTACTAACATAGGCTATTTACTTGCTATGCTATAATTGTAACTTATATATAAATTTCACTATTTATAAAACGTACTGAAACTTATTGGTAAGGCTAAAGTGGATTTTCAAATCTAAAAAGGCACTACTATGAGCTCGATTCTCTCATCTCCTGCCATTCGAATTTTAAGCAGCAGAAATGCTGTTTTTTTATTTTTATAAATCTTTTTCAAATAGTTCTATTAAAAATGGTGATATAAGCTCTTCTTCTAAATCATCAAGTGATTTAATCAATCTATATTCTGAGTGTTCTTCATAATCAAGTTTTATATTTTTAATATCATCAACTAACTTACATAAATACACTAATCTTATAAAAATCATACCTTTCTTTTCATCTAGATTACTATCTTCATGAATAACCTTAGTAGGTATAATATTTAAATTAACCTCCTCTTTCGTTTCTCTTATAACAGCATTTTTTGGTAATTCACCATATTCAACTAATCCTCCTGGAATATCCCAATATTCTGGAAATGTAGTTTCACTTTTCGATCTTTTTGTAACTAAATATTTATCATCTATCTTTATTAGCGTATGAACAATTATTCTATTTCCATTCATTTTACGTCACCTCTTTTTTCTATTTTAACATAGATAGAACGTAAAAAAACAAACTATTTCTAGTCTGTTTTCTATATTATCTGGTTAAAAGTTTAATAAACATATCATTACAAATATACAAATTAATTATATAAAAGCTTATCATTAGTATAAAGTAAAATTTAAAATCATTCATCCTTGTTTTTTTAAGGATTCTTATCATAAGAACAAGTGCCACTACAAGTTCCATCGCTAAAAAAAGAATAACTTGTAATCTAAGAACCGTAAAACTATAATTTCCTATATATAGAAACATACGATAGTATGAATTAAATATTAATAGGATAGAAAATATTATTAACACTACAGATAAAATTCTACTTTTTTTATTTGTTTCCAATATGGTTGATTTATATTTTAAAAACATTATAATTGAAAAATTAATTATAGTTATTATTAATAGTTGAAAGAATCCTTCCCTAGCATAACTTGAATAAGTATAAGCTTCTGGTAATTTTAGAAAATTAAATGTCAACTTTGATATTTCTGATACTAGGAATAAAAGAAAAATAAAATTAATTATACTTAATATTATACATACGGTTATCTCATTTGCATTCACTATCTTTACTGGAATGTTTTTTTCATCTTTATTTAAAATTATATTTACTACAATACTAAACATAATTATAAATGTTATTATTAATAAAACTATATTACTAACGTCAAAATTTCTTAAAGAAAAGATTTTACTAACAAATGATGAAAAATATTGATCAGCACTTATTAATAATACTAGTATAACAAAACCAATAATTCCTCCTAGAGAAAGACCTAATATTGCATTTCCTATTTTTTCATTACTTATTTTCTTTTTACTTGGTATCAAATATCCAAGATTAGCAAACACCTTCTTTGGAAATAATTTATAAATTTCTTTTAAACTTGTACCAGTTAGTTTGAAGTTTTCATTAACTAACATCATAAAGAAAAATGTATAACAAATCGTTAAAGCTAAAATATTTAGAATCTTATTTGAAGAAGCAATTTTTACCAAAAAATTACTTGCTAATATCAATACTATTGGAATAAGTATAAAGAAAGATTTTTTATTTATACTTATATTTTTAAGAATAATTAAATAACTTAATAACATTATTATAAATGGAATAACAATATCTTTTAAATACCAATCTATTTTTAAATTATGTGATATTACTATCAAAATAGATGAAATTAGTATTATTATAATTTGATATATATTGATTAGCTTTTTATTTTTCATTATCAGATACCTCGTCTTTATATTCTAATATGTCACCTGGTTGACAATCCAAAGCTTTACAAATTACTTCTAAACTCGAAAATCTTACTGCCTTTGCCTTATTATTTTTTAATATTGAGAGATTTGCTAGTGTTATACCCGTAAGTTCACTAAGTTTATTTAGTGACATTTTTCTTTTAGCCATAACAACATCTAAATTAACTATTATCATATAATCACCTACACTGTATAATCTATTTCTTTCTTATATTCTATCGCTGATTTTATTACTTCTGCCAAAACATAGAAACTTAGGTTTGCTACAAAGCAAATAAAACATACTGCAAAAGATAACAGTGTTGGTATAAAAAATGCCTTAACAAGAATAATGAAAAATAAAATCATAAACAAAACTGAAATTACTTTTAGGGAAGATTCAACGGAAATAACAAACACAGACTCTTTATATACCCTATTAAATATATCTCTTAATTTATAAACTATTACCAAACAAATGATATAACATAAATAAAAAGCAACTTTATAATATATATTTTGTTCTTCAAAATTAGGAACTCCTGATTCCTTAAATAGATTGTATAGTTTTGGAATAAAGAATAAACAAGCTATACCAATAATTAAAATAATAATAAAGATAATTGAAACAATTTTCGCTATCAATGATTTTTTCATAACTTTCACCTCACTTGTAATAATATTCCTATTTTTAGTTAATGTCAATATATTTTTATCGTTTATCAATATATTTTTATTTATAAATATTAAATTTATACATCTTTTTTAAAAATTTAGGCATAAATAGTTGACTTTTTACATATTTTGTCATATAGTATACTGGTATACTGATTTAGTATATTAGTATATTTTTATAGGAAGTGATAACATGAATAAAAAGGAAACAGTTATAAATACCGCTAGAGAACTATTTACTAAATATGGATATAAGAAAGTATCCATGGATGAAATAGCAAAGGAAGCAAATGTGACAAAAAAGACAATTTACTCTTACTTTAAAGATAAAGATTCTATGTTTTCATATTTTATCCGTGAGGAATTAGAAAAGATGAAAAAAAGAATTGAAAAGAAAGAAAATAGTAATTTGCCATTTATAGAAGTAGTTGCTTCTAATCTATACGATATGTTAATATTCCGAAAAGAAAGTTTACTAATTTCTACAATATCTAATGAAATGAAAACATCTGATGATGAAAAGTATCATAAGTTTTTAAAAATCTATGATGATGAAATATTAAATTATCTAGAAGAAAAAATTAAAACCGAAGTAGACAACGGAAAAATAAAAGTTTGTGATACTCATTTAACTGCATTTATAATTTATAAAGTTTTTATAAGTTTGTTATTTGAATATGATTTAGATATTGATGAGAGAAAAGTAACTAAAGATGTTACTTCAATATTAAAAGAAGGATTATTAAATTAGGGAGGTTTATATTATGAAAAATAAAAATAATAATTGGTTTAAATATGTTGTTTTAGTAGCAGTATTACTAATTCCATTTATGTATAGTTTCTTCTACTTAAAAGCATATTGGAACCCATACGGTAAAGGTAATATTGATAATTTACCTGTTGCTGTTGTAAATAATGATAAGGGAGATAAGGGTGATGAATTAATAGATAGTATTAAGGATTCTAAAAAGTTAAAACTTAGTGTTATTTCTTCTTCTAAAGCTAATGAAGGATTAAATAATGGTAAATATTATGCTATTATCAATATTCCTGAAAGTTTTACTGAAGACATGGAAAGTGCTTCTAGTACAAATAAACATCATGCAACTATAACTTATTCTCCAAATCAAAAATCTAATTACTTATCTAGTCAAATAATTAATACAGTTGTACTTACTGTTGAAAAAAATCTAGATAATGCAGTTAACTCTAAAATAGTTGAAAATCTATCTGACACAGTAGAATCTGTACCAAGTCAATTAGATACAATTAGTTCTGGTTTTGGAAAATTAGAAGAAGGAACTAATAAATTAGCAGATGGTAGTAATACACTTAATTCTGGAACTAAAGAATTAGCAAATGGTACTAGCCAAATAAAATCTACATTAAGTAGTTCAATAAATAGTTTATCAAGTGAATTAACTGATAAAGAAAAACAACAAATTTTAGCTACTATAGCTTCTTCTAAAGATTTAAGTGATGAAAATATTGCTAATGCTGCTCTTGCTGGTTTACAATCTAACCAACAATATATGGCATTAAAAACTAAGTATGACAATGGTATGTCTCAATATAATTTTGGAGTAGCAAAATACAAGGCTGGAATTGAAAAATATAATGCTAATTTAACTAATTATAATGCAGGTGTTGAAAAATATAATGCCACTTTAGCATTATATAATCTTACAGATGAAACAGTTACTGCTTGTATTAATAATTCATCTGAACAATGTACAGCCATTAAGCAAATAGTTGATTCAAAAGTAGCCTTAAATACTTCAAAAGCAGCTTTAGATCAAGCAAAAGATACGCTTGATAATTTAAAGACAACTCTAGATCAATCAAAAACTAACTTAGATACTTTAAAAACAGTTATTGATAGTTTGGAAGAAACTGCTAAACAAACAGCTATTGCTACTGCTAAAAAAGTTTCACAACAAGTAGCTATTAGTACTGCATCTTCTGTTAAAGAAAATGCTACATTAACTACTAAACAATCATTAAACACTTTACTTTCTTATATTGATAAGATTGATTCTGGAGCTACTAAATTAAGTGATGGTTCAACTACATTAAATAATGGATTAACTACATTAAATAATAGCGTAAAATCATCTAAACAAGAATTAGATAGTAAAATCTCATCAACAAAAAAAGATGTTAAAAAAGTAGAAACACTTGCTGATTACAGTAAAGAACCTATTAAAGCTGAAACAAAAGAAGTTAATAAGGTAGCAAGCTATGGTACTGCATTTGCTCCATTATTTATTTCAATTGCTTTATGGGTAGGAAGCTTAATGCTATTCATCGTTCTATTCTTTGATAAAGAACAAAGATTTGGTTTACTTGGTATTGATAGTAAAAAACATGTTAAAAGATGCCTAGCTTATCATGGATTAGCTACTGTTTCTGGTATCGTATTAGGAGTTTTACTACAATTATTATTAGACTTTGATATTACAAATGTATTCTTATATTATATTAGTATAATCTTAGTATCTAATTGCTTCTTAGCAATAATAGAATTCTTAATTGAAAACTTTGGTGATATTGGTAAATTTATAGCTTTAATTATTCTTGTATTACAACTAGGTGCTAGTGGTGGTACATTCCCAATTGAAACTGTTACTAAGGGATTTAGATTCTTAAATCCAATGTTACCAATGACATATACTATTAAGTTACTAAAAGAACCACTAATAAGTATTGAATCTAGTTTATTAACTAAAAACTTTATAATTGTATTTACAATCTTTATAGTATTCTTTGGTATTAACTTGGGATTAAATATCTATAAAGAAAAACACCAAAAGTAATTTTTAAAATCAACTAATCATTAGGTTAGTTGATTTTTTTATTTAAATCTTTCAAAAATCATGATATATTAAGCATATACTTAAAAAAGTTAAGATGAGGTGATTTTTGTGTTTTGTAAGTATTGTGGAAGTGAACTTAAAGAGGATGCCGATTTTTGCTTATCATGTGGACGTCGAATAAAAGATGAGGTTAAAAAAGATAATTCTATTGATATTCCAAAAGAATATAAACCAATCTCTGCTTGGGGATATTTTGGATATGAAATCTTATTCTCAATTCCAATAATTGGATTTATCTTATTATTAGTATTTTCTTTAGGTGGTACATCTAATGTCAATTTAAAAAATTTTGCTAGATCATATTTCTGCCTTCTTATTCTAATAATTATAATTATTTTAGTTATTGCAGCATTAGGTATTTATGGATATGGTATATATAATACTATTAATAGTATTTAAAATTAAAACAGACTAATTAAACTGAATCAAAAAAATGGACAGTTTACAAATAGTCTGTTTTTTATTGTTCTATAGAAAATCCTTTTTGATATAATTTCTGTTTGATTTTAAGTTCTAATTCTCTTCCAGAGTATTTTCTACTTAATTTCTTATATAATTTATCATACTCTTTCTTTGCCAAATCCTTGTCATCAGCAAAATCAATTTTTGAAATTTCTTGTTGGATTAAATTTTTCTTGAAACCTTCGTTGTTCAAATCAATAAGTATTTTTCTTTGTAAAACTATATTACTTTTATTACGATTTGATTTAATAATTCTATTTATATGTTTTTTTATTTTTTCTAGTTGAATATCATCTGTGTACTCTTCAAGTACTAAATCAATATCACTAGTAGAAATTTCATGTTTAAGTAAATCTCTTCTAATGGTATAAGGACCATTATTAGTAGTAATTAATTTATTATTTAAAAAGCTTTTAGCAAAGGCCAAATCATTTAAATACCCCTGTTTTTCTAAGATAGCAATTACATAATTAATAACGTCATCATTATAATCTTTCTTTTTTAAATAATCTTTTATTTCTTTTCTACTTCTTACTCTGACATTTAAATATTTTAAACAAGTATAATAGGCTTCGTATTTTTTATTATATTCCAACAATTCTTCTAGTATTTTCTCATCAACTTTCTTTGTTATTAATAAATCATACTTTAAAATTGTTTCTTCATATAATTCTAATATTTCTGAATTATCTAAAAAGACTTGATATTTCTGTGACTTTAATTTCTTATATTTTAAGATTTTCAAATATCATCACCTCTTATATCTATATTATAACATAGAACTTACGTTCGTTGGAAACTTTTTAGAAAAATTAAAAAAAAAGAAAAAGCCTTTTTAGCTCTTTCTTACTTTTAGAAGTCCTGCTTCTACTTCTTCTAATGCCCTACCAATATTCTTTTTGCATTTGTAACTTGACTCCGGCATTTGTAAATATCCTGTTTCAGATATCTCCTTACTACGTCTAGCCGCTATATGAACTAATTCATATTTGGAATCAACTATATTTAATAGTTTATCTATTGATGGATAGATCATTGTATCACACTCCCTATTATTATAATAAAATAGCTATTATAATAAATCAATAAATGCGACACAATTAGACATTTATTTTGACACTTATTTTATTTTTCTTGACTGTAAACTATCTGAATTGACTACAAGAACCGCATTGAACATTACTTACTGTATTTTCTTCGCAGCAAGAATATTCTGGACGATAAGTATGTTTGTATACGTGATGATTAATTATTCTTGTTCTAATTGGACAAATATGTGGTACTTCATGAACGATAGTTCTGTGTACACAACGCTCTTTTACAGCTTCTTTAATTGGACTGTTATAATAGCTTGGTGCCATCATGTCATTACCAGTTGCTTGATTATTTTGAATCATGTCAATATCAACATTCATCTCATTTTCAACAACATTATTATTACCAGAAACTGCTGAATTTATTTCAAATTCATTTGCTCTTCTAAACATATTATTTCCTCCTATCTAACTTATTGTATTCGCCTCACGCTAACTTGACTATTTATTTGCCTATAATATTAGAAAGAAAAAAGACTTGATACCAAGTCCATATTAAAGCCATTCACCATATTTTTTAATATATATCTTTTTAATAACAGAAACAATTATAAAATATAGGAAAACTAATCCAATTAAGAAAATATAAAATTCAAGTGGTAATATAACAAAATGGAATGTTTCAATTTTACAAAGTACAATAGGAGTTATAATAGTCAACACTAATGAGAATATAGTTAGTAAATTTAGTTTAGCGCTAGCATTAGATTCAATAAATGGTTTTTTAGCAGTTCTAACATTGTATATAATCATTAATTCTGTAGTTAAGCAAGTTACAAACCAAGCTGTTTGAAAAAATGTTTGTTTACTGATATCATTATAGCCTAGAACAAACCAGAAAATAATAAATGAAATAACATCAATTAGCGAACTAGTAATACCCATAACTTTCATAAATCTTGATATTCCCTTTGTATCCCATTTTTTAGGTTTTTCTAAGAATTCAGAATCAACGTTATCATAGGGAATTCCTATTTGTGAAAAATCATAGATAAAGTCTTGCAATAACATTTGAATTGGAAGAAGAGGAAGGAAAGGAAGAAATATACTGGCTATCATGATACTAAAAACATCACCAAAATCAGCACTTAAGGCCATCTTCATATATTTAATAATATTTCCATAGACTTTTCTACCCTCTAAGACGCCATCATAAATTACCTTTAAACTCTGTTTCAAAATAATAATATCACTAGCCTCTTTGGCTATAGAAGTAGCAGATGAGACTGATATTCCTACATCAGCTTTCGTAAGCGAAGGTGCATCATTTACTCCATCACCCATGTAACCAACAACATGATTATTTTTACGATATAATTCTACAACTCTTTCTTTTTGAAGTGGATTCATTCTTGCAAAAACATCTACTTTTTCTATTTTTTCTGATAATTCTATATCTGTCATATTATCTATATCACTGCCAAGCAAAATATCATTACCATTTAAACCAACCATATTACAAATATTTCTGGTTGCATAAGGATTATCTCCTGTTAATATTTTTGTTTTAACACCAATTTTTTCTAAATTAGAAAGTGTTGTTTTAACATCTTTTTTGGCCGGATCTAAGAAACCAACAAATCCAACGAAAATCATTTCATTTTCACATGATGCATTAAATTTATCTTTACCAGGATAACTTTCTTTAAAAGCAAGAGCAATTACTTGCATTCCATCACTTGCTAAAGTCTTAGCCTTATCTTTGATAATATTAGTTATTTCATCATTAAGATTAACTGTTTTTCCACCAATTTTAGCATTTACACAACCTTTAATTACTTCTTCCAATGCACCTTTTGTAATCATTCTATATGATGTTTTATTTTTAACAACTACACTTTGCTTTTTTCTTGTATAATCAAATGGAATTTCATCTATTTTTTCTAACTTTTCGATTTTAGAAATATCTAAATGATCACGTCCATATGTAATTATTGCCTTATCAACTAAATTTTTTATTCCTGTACTATATAAACTATTTAAATATGCATACTCTAATATATCTTCATTTTCCTTACCAGATGCATCAATATATTTCTGTAAAGTTATTTTATTTTCTGTTAATGTCCCTGTTTTGTCTGTACATAAAATATCAATGGCTCCTAAATTTTGAATTGATTCTATTTTTTTAACAAGAGTTTTCTTTTTAGCAAGACTTTTACTTCCTTTTGTTAAATTAACATTTAGAATCATTGGTAACATTGAAGGAGTTATTCCAACTGCAACAGAAAGAGCAAAAAGCAAAGCTTCACTGATATTTTGTTTTATAACTCCATCAATTACTATTACAACTAAACAAACTACAATCATATATTTTATTAATAAATTAGAAATATTTTTAATGCCTTTATCAAAGTTAGTGACTTCCTTTTTAATACTTATTTCACTACCAACTTGTCCTAGATAAGTATTAGATCCTGTTTTTATGACGACACCTGTAGCTCTACCACTCTCGATAGTTACACCCATTAAGCAAATATTATTTATATCAAATATTTGACTGCAAGCTTTTGATGATTCAGTAGTCTTCTCAACTAAAATACTTTCACCTGTAAATACAGATTGATTAACAAATAAATCTTTTGATTCAACAATCTTTATATCTGCCGGAACAATTGTACCAGCATTTAGTTTAACGATATCTCCAACAACAACATCTTCTACTTTTATTTCCATTTCTTCATTATTTCTTAACACTGTAACAGTTGAATAGATTTTACTCTTTAATTTCTTATTAAATTTATAAACAGAATAATCTTGAAAAAATCTAATAAGAGCACTGATAAACGCTATTACCAAAATAATTATAGAACCTAATTTATCACCAAGAAAGAAATTAATTATTGCTAGAAAGATTAAAATAATAATAAATTCATCTTTAAATGACATTAATAAAAAATATAATGGACCTTTATTATCTTCTTTTATAACTATATTTTTACCGTACTTGTTAAAACGATTTCTAGCTTCCATATTAGATAGTCCATTTAAAGATGTCTTGAGTCTTAAGAAATCATCTTCACTATCTTTCTTTGACTCTTCAATATATTCTTCCAAGATTTCATTATTATTGCTTTTTAAATTTTTTTTAGACTTTTTTATATCAAATATTTGAATCATTTTATTACCTTCTATCCATAAAGATTATACCACTAAAAAGAAAAATAGTTAATATTACTTAACTATTTGCCCAATTCTTTTATTTATTTCTACTAAGTAAAATTTTCTCATATCATCTAAAATTTTATTTGCAACTTCAATAGAAATATCTCTTTCAGATTTTTTTGTTGTATCAAATATATGAAAATTAATTGATTCTTCTTTAGCTACTTTTTCCATATTAAATAATGATTTATTATATTCATCTACATTGGTCTCATTCAAGAAACTCCTCTTTTCGAGAGATAAATTGGCTTTATAATCTCTTCTTATAGAAGTAAGGCTATCAGTATAAGTTGAAATAATTATATTTATTTTTTCTTTGATTTTTGGAATATAAAACTCTTTATAATCATCATATTCTTTTTTAGTCATACCATCTTTTAGATACAATCTATCTACCCAAATTAATCTATCAAATAGACATCTGTCTACAATAATTATGTCTTTATTTTTTTGTAACTCTTCTTCTAAATCTTGTAAAACATATTTAGGAATTTCCATATTTACAACATTTTTGTATTCATTTTTTAATTTTGGAAAAATAGTTTTCTTATATCTTTCTGATGTTGTAAACTCCTCTAAAATACTTGTATCAAAACCACCCTTTTTAAAGAAATCTTTTAAATTGTTTATTAAGGTAGTTTTTCCTGTACGTGGTGTACCAGTAAATTCGATTACGTATGGATTAATTTCAAATACATTTTTTAGTTTGTTTAATTCTAACTTTTTATAATGAAGCTTTAAAACTTTACTATATTCATCATCATTATCATAGATAACTTCTTCTACATAGCTATCTTTACTACCTGAAAAAATATGATCTAATAGTTTTTTTAATCTATCAAACATAGGATGGCTGTCATTAAGTATTAGTGAATTATAGATTTCTGTATAATACCACTTTTGACTATCATAACCTCTATTAAATGCTGAAAAATCATAATTGCCTTGTTTTTCTGAAAGAATTATTAAATCTTCTAGGTTACTAATCTTGTCTGCACAAACAACTGCTTTATGTCTTAAGTCAAGATTTTTAACTGTGTCAATTGTATGTTGTTTTCTTTCTTCCCAAGGAAGACTTTTTATAGGCTCACTAGCTGTCATAACAAGTGAAGCTATATCAGATCCAAACTCCTTTAGAATATCACTTTCTTCATATTTTGTATCTTCTACTACATCATGTAAATATCCTGCTGCAACAACATTTTCATCAAAATCATATTCTTTTAAAATATATCCTACATTTATAGGATGAACTATCATTGGTTTATCCTTTTCACTTTTTCTTACCTGACCATAGTGAGCTTTAATAGCAAACTTTAATGCTTTTTCCTCTATATTCACATTACATCACCTAAATTTATTTTAACATAATTTACAATAAAATAGGAATAGAAAAAGACCTTATAGGTCTATTCTTAAAATGGCATTTTAAAATTACCATTACTCATTTGTTTCATCATTTTTTTCATTTGATCGAATTGTTGCAATAGTTTGTTTACCTCTTGAACTGAAGTACCACTACCCTTAGCAATTCTTGTTTTACGACTTGCCTTTATTATCTCGGGATTTCTTCTTTCTTTTGGAGTCATTGATAATACTATTGCCTCTACATGAGCCATTTGTTTTGGATCAATTTTGACACTATCAAGTCCCATTTTTCTTGCTCCTGGAATTAACTTTATTAAGTTTTCTAGTGGTCCTAATTTTTTCATTTGTTTCATAGTTGATAAGAAATCTTCTAAGTCAAATTTCCCTTGTTGCATTCTTTTAGCAGTTTTTTCTGCTTCTTTTTCATCAATTGCATCTTGAGCTTTTTCTACTAATGAAACAATATCACCCATTCCAAGAATTCTTCCTGCCATACGTTCTGGATCAAAAGAATCAAGTCCATCCATCTTTTCACTAACACCAATAAATTTAATTGGAACATTAGTTAAATGTCTAACTGATAGAGCAACACCACCTCTAGTATCACCATCTAATTTTGTTAAGATAACCCCTGTTAGAGGTAATTTATCATTGAAACCAGTTATAACGTTAATTGCATCTTGTCCCATCATTGAATCTATTACCAATAATACTTCTTGAGGATTTAATTGCTCATTAATATTTTTTAATTCTTCCATTAATTCTTCATCGATATGAAGACGTCCTGCAGTATCAATTAGTACATAGTCATAACCATTATCTTTAGCATAATTAACTGCATTTTTAGATATTTCTACAGGATCTTTTTTACCTTCTTCATAAACTTCAATATTAAGTTGTTTACCAATTTGTTTTAACTGATCAATTGCGGCAGGTCTATAGACATCACATGCTACTAAAAGTGGTTTTTTAGCATGTTTTTTTCTTAAGTAATTAGCTAACTTTCCAGTTGTAGTAGTTTTTCCTGAACCTTGAAGACCTACTAACATTGTAATTGCAGGACTTCCATTTAGATTAAGAGGTTTAGCCTCTCCTCCTAGAAGTTCTACTAATTCATCTTGTACAATTTTTACAAATAAATCTCCTGGTTTAATACTTTTTTGAACTTCTTCACCTAAGGCTTTTTCTTTAACGATAGACGTGAATTCTTTAACTACCTGATAGTTAACATCTGCTTCTAATAGTGCAAGACGTACATCACGCATTATATCTTTAATATTATCTTCAGTAATTGTTCCATAACCTTTTACTTTATGAATAACATTTTGTAATCTGTCTCCTAAACTTTCAAACATTTTTATCACCTAAAAATTATTATACAAGAATTAGAAAAATAAGTAAACAAAGAAAAAGACATTAAATGCCTTTATTCTATATTATTATCTTCATCTGGTGCATTAATAATATCATTGATATCTAATGAGTTAGATGGAGTATTTTCATTTTTTATTGGAACAGTAATTAGTGAAGGTTCTTCTTCATCGTTTATAGGAGTAATAAGAGGTTCTTCAATTACTTGTTGGTTTGTTTCTTTTACTTTTTCAACCGGAACAGTTGATACTACTTCTGAAGAAGTAACTGCTGCCCTCCAATTATTAGAATTAATCACGTTATTTTGTTTTTCTAATACTTGATTTGTAAGTGTTATTCCACTATCGTTTTTTTCTGATACAGAACTAGAAATAAGTTCTGGTTCTTCAACCTTATTTTGAATAGTCGGACTTACAGCTGGCTCTTGTTGTTGATTTACTACTATATTCTTATTTCCGTTCCAAATTCTACACACGTCACAGTTACCACTTCTTGGTTCTGGATCTGGCATTTTCAATTTAACTATTAAAGGAATTTTAAAAGCCATACCGAAGCCTAAACAAGTACCAGCCTGAAGTGTTTTTTGTTTTTCAACAATTTCATCACTAATGTTTGGAACCATTTTTCTAATATATTCAACATCTGTTGGATGGTTCATTTTAAATATTAAGAAACTTGAACATTGAGAAATAACTGTATCTGATAATTCTACTGGTCTTTGAGAAATCAAACCAAGTAAGACACCATATTTACGACCTTCTTTAGCAACACGTTCAAATATATTATATCCAAGTAAGAATCTATCTGTATCATTTTGAATATATCTATGAGCTTCTTCTACAATAATATTAAATGGAATTGTCGCTCTATCTTTTAGATTTTTACAGAAATCAAAAATAATTCTTGTATAAACCTTTGTAATAACTTTAGCAAACCAGTCATCAACATCATCAAAGTTAATATTAACAAATTGATATTTTTTACCACCATCTATCAATAAAGATGAAAGATATTGCTCTTGAGTAACATAATCTTTGTAATCAAAATATTTAGCATACTCACCTACTATTAATGAGTGAAGTCTAACTCTAATTGTAACAGCATCACCATAAGTATTTTTATTTCTTAACCATCCTTCACTAATCAAAGTAAAGTTTAGGGCTTTTTCTAATGTATCTAGGTCATAATAAGTTCCACCCTTTGGTTCATATGAATCAAATTCTTCTTTTATAAAACTAGAAACATATTCATTTAATAAAACACTTTCGGAGAAATTCCCTTGAGAATCGATTAAGAAACACTCTCTAAACTTTCTAGTGTAACCAATGCCTTGTACTGGAGCTTCTAAATTAAATTGCTTTGTAGAACAACTACCTAAAATTGTAAATATTTCATTTCTTTTATTAGGAGATGTTTCATTTGTATATAAAATTGACATAATTGCCTTAGCGATTAAATGGTTTTTATATGCTTCAGCACGTTCTCCATCCTCAGAAAATATTAAAGCTAGTTTCAACATTCTTTCAATGATTGGAATTTGAGAATGATTAGTAATTTGTAATAAAAGAGATAAATCATCAACATTAAGTAACCAAATAGGGATTCTTAATTTTTCTCCGATTCCTTCTTTTTCATTAGTTGAATAAAATCTATAATTAAAGTTAGGATTAATGGCATTTAAATTACGAAATGCACTATAGTATTCTGCAGAGGAATCAAACATAAATATATTTGCCTTATATGGAAATAAATTTTTATCATGAAACATATTTTGAATAATTCTTGAGACACCACAACTTTTACCTGAACCACTGTTACCAAAGATAGCAAAGTGATTACTAAAGAAACTATTAACATTCATGTAAACTGGAAAATCATTATAGAAAGGACTTACACCTAAAGGCATATAACCAGGGCGTTCTGAACCAACAATTAATGGAATTTCTTCTTTAGTTATAACTCTGATAGTAGAATCTAGTGATGGTTTTCTGATAACACCACCTAATAGATTACCATTTACTATTTCTCCTAAGAATCTTGCTTTTACAAGATCTTTATCAACATCATCAACTTCACCTAGTATTTTTTTATCTTTGTCTTCAAAAATCAAGTGTAAGTTCATTAAATTTATCTTTACATCTGTTCCTTCTTTTAATTTGATATTAGCAGACCTATCACTAATATATACTATTTTATCAAACATATTTATCCCTCTTATTCTTTTACTTGCTATTTTCTATAATTAGATTATACATTTTTTTAATGACTTTTACAAGCAAAGAAAAAAGATATTAGATTAAACTTTCTAATACCTTTTTAATATTTTCATCTTTTTCTATAGAAATTAATTCTTCTATTTTTTTATTTTTCTGATATAGACCTAGCTTTTCTTCATAATCTTTTAATTTCTCTATTGTTATTTGAATCTGTTTATAACAGGCATTTCTACTTATATTATAAATTCCCGCTATTTCTGACAAACTTAAGTTGTTGAAATAATACTCCTCAAAGTATTTTCTTTGTTTTTCTGTTAATAGTAAGTTATAACAGTCATATAAGTTATTATAATAAATAAATTCTTCCATATTACACCTACATCATATCTTTAAATAGTCCATAAATATATTTTTCAATATCGAACACTTCTAGGTCATCCTTAGCTTCACCAAGACCAATATATTTAACAGGCAATCCTACTTCTTCCTTGATTGCTAAAACGATTCCACCTTTAGCTGTACCATCTAGCTTAGTTAAAACTATACCTGTTATATTAGTAATTTCTTTAAAACTTTTAGCTTGGCTAATTCCATTTTGACCAGTAGTCGCATCAAGAACTAATAGTGTTTCATGAGCTCCACCTTCTATCAAAGAAGAGATTACTTTATTCATTTTTTCTAATTCTTTCATTAAGTTAACTTTATTTTGAAGTCTTCCTGCAGTATCCACAAGTACAACATCATATTTTTCGCTTATAGCTTTAGATACACCATCATAAACAACACTAGCTGGATCACTGCCTTCTTCTTTTGAACAGAAATCAACATTAACTTTTTGACTCCAATCTTTTAATTGTTCTATTGCCCCAGCTCTAAAGGTATCTGCTCCTACTAATAAAACTTTCTTACCTTCTTCTTTTAAATTATAGGCTATTTTTCCAATAGTTGTTGTTTTTCCAACTCCATTAACACCTACAAATAAGATAACTGTAGGTCCAGTTTTTGCAAAATTAATCTTATTTACTAATACCTCATCATTAACATATATAATAAATAATTCATCTACTATAACTTCTTTTAATATTTCTGGATCTTCTATTTTTTCATTTCTAACACGAAGTCTTAATTTATCCATAAATTCCATAACTGTATTAACACCAATATCAGCCATTATTAGAATCTCTTCTAACTCTTCAAAAAAATCCTCATTAATTTTGTCATACTTATTTGTAAGGTTTACTAATTTTGAAACAAAACCTTCTCTTGATTTAGTAAGACCTTTTTCATATTTTTTGACATTATTTTTTTTCTTATCTTGTTTTTTTGTCTCACTAGGACTTTTTTTAGAAGATAAGTTTTCTTTCTTGTTAGATTCACTACTTACTTGTTCTTCTTCTAAGTCAGTATTTTTTTCTTTGAACATATTTTTTAGTTTGTTAAAAATTCCCATGTTATCACCTAGAAAAATTATATCATAAAAAGAAAATAAAATAAATTCAAATAATTATAAAGTGGTTTATATATTATTGCCTACTTATTTACAAAAACTAACTTTTAGTGTATAATCTAGATTGGTTAGTTCTTTTGTGTATAAAATTAACTTAAAAAGAAAGGAGTATTTATGAAAGATAATAAACCAAATGAAACAAAAGTAGTTGTTTTAGGAGGTTTAGGAGAAGTCGGTAAAAATATGTATTGTGTAATGCATAAAGACGATATTGTTATTATTGATGCGGGGATTAGTTTTCCAGAAAGTGATTTGTTAGGGGTTGATTATGTTTTACCAGATTTTACTTTCTTAAAGGAAAATGAAGATAAAATTAGAGCTTTACTTATTACTCATGGTCATGAAGATCATATTGGTGCGATACCATTTTTACTTAGTCAGATAAATATACCTGCGATATACGCACCTAATCAGGCTAAGGAATTAATAGCTGTAAAACTTGAAGATAAAAATATTCGTTATGATAATTTATTCGTATATACCGAAGATTCTAAACTAACTTTTGGAGAAATCAATGTCGAATTCTTCAGAATAACTCACTCTATACCTGATTCACATGGTATAAGTTTAACAACTCCAAATGGAAGAATTGTTACTACAGGAGATTTTAAATTAGATTTAACTCCAATTGGACCAATGGCTGATTTATATAAAATGGCAACTCTTGGACATGAAGGAGTAGATTTATTAATAAGTGATTCAACTAATGCTTTAAATGAAGGATATTCAGCATCAGAATCAAAAGTTGATGGGGCTTTAGCTGAAATGTTTGATAGATATAAAAATAATCGTATTATAATCGCAACATTTGCCTCAAATATTTATCGTTTAAAACATATATTTGAAACTTGTTATAAACATAACAGAAAGATTTGTATTTTTGGTAGAAGTATGGAAAATAATATCAATATTTCTATTAATGGAGGATACATCAATCACAAAGAATTATTAGTATCCGCTGAAGAAGCAAATAATTTAAAACCAAATGAGGTAACAATTTTATGTACTGGTAGTCAAGGTGAACCTTTGGCAGCACTTTCAAGAATATCTAATGGAACTCATCGTCAAATAAAATTAAGACCTGATGATATTGTAATATTCTCTTCTAGTGCTATCCCAGGAAATGCTTTAAGTATTTCAAAAACTATCAATAAACTATATTTAAAGGGAGTAAAAGTTTATACAAATACTGCTTTAGCTGACCTACATACATCTGGTCATGCTAATGAAGATGAATTAAAACTTGCTATCCGTTTATTGAAACCAAAATATTTAATGCCATTCCATGGAGATTATAGAATGTTAAAAAGACATGCTAATATTGGTATTGATTGTGGTATTCCTAAAGAAAATACTTTTGTCTTAAAGAATGGTGATTCACTTTCTTTGGTAAATCATGAAATTACTAGAAGTGAATCAATGCCAGGTGATGACATTTATGTTGATGGTAATCGTATTGGAGAAATTGGTGGAGCTGTATTAAAAGACCGCCAAATGATGTCTAGAGATGGTATTTTAGTAGTCATCATTAACGTTGATATGAAACGTCATGAGTTACTTATTAAACCAAATATAACAACTAGAGGATTTATTTTAATTAATGAAAACGAAGAACTATTAAAGAAAATAGAAGAAAAAGCAGAAAGTATTTTAAGAAAAGAACTATCCGATCATCATTCTACTTTTGCTTCTATAAAGTCAAACCTAACTAGTGAGTTATATTCATATATTTCTAAACTTACGGGAAGAAATCCAATCATTTTACCAGTAATTATAGACATAAAAAAAGAAGTTCAAACTGAAGTTTAACTTCTTTTTTTTATTTTTTGTAAACTTTTATAATAAACACTGGAAGTATCCTGATTGATTTTGTTAATTCTATTTAATAACAATTCTTCATTACTCGAACATCTTAAGTATAATAATTCCCATAATAGAGAAGTGTCTTCGTTTTCTATTATTTTTCCACTCTGATAATAATCATATAAATGGCCAAGTTCATGAATTACAATGCTTCTAGTATAATCATTGATAATTCTTGGAACCTTTGTTTTCATTTTATCACCCAATTGATAACAACCGGCAAAATCGATTAATTTAGGAGAAATAAACTCTATATGATTATTAATGTATAAGAAAAAGTTATTATCACATAACTTTTTACTTATCAAAAACTCTCTAACTTTTTCCATTATTTAGCTTCTTCTTGAGCACGAGTTTCACGTACTACTGTAATTTTTACAGTTCCAGGATATTTCATTGTTTCCTCTATTTTTTCTTTTACATCTCTAGCAATTTTATGAGCTTGTAGGTCATCAACTTCTTCTGGTTTTACAATAACTCTTAGTTCACGACCAGCTTGAACTGCATATGATGTTTCAACTCCAGGAATGCTGTTTCCAACTTCTTCAAGTTGAGTAAGTCGTTTAATGTAGTTTTCTAAAGAGTCATTTCTTGCTCCTGGGCGGGATGCACTTAAAGCATCAGCAATAGCAACTATGACTGCGATAATACTATCAGCTTTTGTATCACCATGATGAGATGCAATTGAATTAATAACAACTTCATCTTCTTTAAATTTCTTAGCTATATCCACACCAATTTCAACATGGCTTCCTTCTATTTCATGATCGATTGCTTTTCCAATATCATGTAGTAATCCAGCACGTTTTGCAAGCATTACGTTTTCTCCAAGTTCAGCTGCAATTAATCCAGAAAGATTAGCAACTTCAATTGAATGTTGTAATGCATTTTGACCATAACTAGTTCTGAAATGAAGTTTACCAATTATTTCAATTAATTCCGGATCAAACTTAGTTAATCCAAGTTCAAATGTTGCATCAGTTCCATACTCAATAATCTTTTGTTTCATATCCTTGCAAACTTTATCATATAACTCTTCAATTCTTGTTGGATGGATTCTTCCATCTTTGATTAGAGTTTGAAGTGTAACATAAGCAATCTCTCTTCTTAGAGGGTCAAAACTTGATAATACAACAGCTTCAGGAGTATCATCAATAATTAAATCAACCCCAGTAATTGCTTCAATTGTACGGATATTTCTACCTTCACGACCAATGATTCTACCCTTCATTTCATCATTAGGTAATTCCACAACTGTAACAGTTTGATCACTAGCTATATCAGCTGCATATTTTTGCATTGATGTAACAATCATTTCTTTAGCTGTTTTGTCTGCTGTTAATTTTGCTTCGTTTTCTTGTTCTCTGATATATTCAGAGATTTCCTTAGTCATGTTTTCTTTTACTTGTTTCATAACTAAATCTTTTGCTTTTTCTTTACTAAATCCTGAGATTTTCTCTAGTAGTTCTAGTTGTTCTTTTTTGATTTCTTCCACTTTACTTTTTTCATTTTGGATTTCATCTAAACTTTCTGTTAATTTAGACTCTCTTTCATCTAAAGCAAGTTCTCTTTTTTGATACATTTCATCACGTTTATCCATGTTAGCTTCACGTTGTAATAATCTTGCTTCTGAATCTTTTATTTCTTCTTTTTTTTCTTTAATTTCCTTGTCTAATTCCATTTTTAATCTATGTTGTTCTTCTTTTTGTTCTAAAATTGCATCTCTTTTTAATTTATCAGCATCTTTTTTAGCTTGATTAAGAAGTTTTTCTATTTTTTTAGAAGTTGTGTTTTCTTTAAATAAGTTAACTATAAAAGTTATACCTATACCTGCTGCTAATCCAACTATTATAAGTAAAATGGAGAATACTATATCATTCATATATACCTCCATTAGAATATAATTTTTTAATCATAATCTAATTCTATTGTAGAGTTATTTTTTTTTATTGTCAAGCCAAACAAAATTTATCTCTTTTAAATTTTGCTCTTATTCCTTGTTGTATAACGACTAAAGCCAATTAAAGTGTACCATATAAATTTGATTTCAATAATTTTTATATATTACTAATTATATTTATTGATTATTTCCGATTTTTTGTAATTCATCTTTTTCCAATTCCTTTATGGATTTTTCTGGAGTTGGTAAAGTTTCTGGCATATTACCCCCAAGTTCTTCAATCGCTCTTCTAACGGTTTTACCTACATTGTAATGAGTTAAACAAGCATCATCTTCATTATTTATATTATCTTTTTTTAGTTTAGCTTCTGTTTGTGTAATACGGAATAAATTTGCACCTAGTTCCTCACTACCCATATAATCAAGAATATCTTCATCTTCTTTTATATTTTTACGTTTTGCGATTTGTTTAGCTGTTTCTCCATTATAAAGTCCTTTATATCCATAATTATTAAATTTGCCAAAATTTTCTACGCCTGCTTCTCTAGCAGTTTTAAATAAATATTTATTTTTGTTATTAACAAGAATCCTAGTATATAATCTTTTTTCATCTTCAGTTAATCTTGAATATTCTAACTCAGTAATTTCTTGCTTTCTAGTTTGTACTGCAAAATATGTTTGCCCAAGAGCCACTGATTTTTTTCTAGGATTTGCATTTTGAACTATTAAATAACAAGCATACCTAGATAAATGATAATCATTAATTTCTCTTTTTGTATTTGATCCTATGTCAACCATTTTCCTGAACTCAGGAAAATGGTCACTAACTTTGTTATTACTAGTTTCACAAGCAATCTTTGCACGTTTTATAACTTTATGAAAATTTTCCCATTTACTATATTCTAGTAAAGGCATTAATTCTCTTGCTTCCCAAAACTCATTTCCAAATCCATCAAGATGTTTTATACTTTCAAAGATTTCTTCTTTATATTCTTCCATATTACTCATTTTTACTAAATCACCTCACTATATACCATGCCGAACATTTATTCTTATATTAATTGTTTATATTTTACCTTTTTATCTAGTATAGCTTCTCTATAGACCAATATCGTGGTGGTTACAAACTATGTAAAAACAAAGTGTAACTAATTTTTATTGTTTGTATTCTTTCCATAATTTTAAACATAAGCCACCTCATAAAATCTTATGGTATCATTTTCATTCTATTTCTTATTAATCATAAGATAGTAATTCAATAATTTTTAGTACTTTTTATTTTTTTCATTTGTGTGTTAGATTGCCTTGATAACATTTATATATATCAAAATACTAACTTTGTTTTTCTAAAATTATTTCATTAAGTTTTGTTATTATTCTTTCTTGTTCTTTACATTCATTAGTTCTAAGTCTTAATACTGGAATATTACATTTTTGCAATATACTATCTTTTTTTCTATCTCTTATAATCTGTTCTTTTCTATTATGAAAATAATAACCATCAACTTCTATTGCTAATACGGGTTGTTTATCAAATTTATTATATATGAGAAAGTCTATATGAGAATTATACCTAATAAATCTTAATTCTTCTTCAGTTAGTATTTCCCTATTTGTAACTACTTTTCTTAATGGATATACTCTATCTTTTACATCATATGTTTTATAATTATCCATTTTCAATATTCCTTTTATAGTATTATACATAATTGTTTCAGAATCAAACTTTGAAAAAATTGTATGTGTCTTTAAATAATTATTTTTTTCTTTTTCATTTACCTTATATAATAAATCAAACACAGAGACTACCTTACTTTGAACAGTTTCAAAATTATTGTAATTAATATAACTAATCAAATTAGATATATTTGAATTATCTTTAGATTTATACTCATATGGTGTTACAAGATATAATTTATCTACAGCTCTAGATATAGCAACATTTATAGAATTAGGATTATCCAAAAATTTAGTTATTTCATTAGCGACAGTACTAAAAATAATAGTACTTTTTTCTCTTCCTTGAAAACCATGTACAGTATCAATCGCTATATTATCACATTTAAAAATATTTTTTAAATATTTCTTTTGTTCCTTATATGGAGTAATAATCCCAACAGAATCATTATATATATCTATTTTCTCTTTTGGTATAATTTCATTTTCTATAACTATTGCTTGTCTATCATTAAACCAACTTCCCTTATTCTTCCTAGCATGGTTACCTTTTACACATTTGTATCTCTTTATTGGTTCATTATTTGATGCTTCTGATAATATAATTAATTGATCATCGTAAAATTTTTTATTACAAAAATTAATTATCTTAGGATGACATCTATAGTGTTCTTTTAATATTACAGGTTCCAAAATATTATCAACTTTTTTTATAGAATCTAGCAAACTATTTTCAGTATAATTAAATTTTTTATCGATATTATACTTTTGAAAAATCTCGTTATAATCATCTTTTTTATTGATATCTACTATATTAGGTAATTGTTTTGAATCTCCCACAATTACTATATTTTTAGCTTTAGTAAGAACAGGGAAAGTTGAAATCAAATCAGCCTGAGAAGATTCATCAATAATTATATAATCAAACATAAAACTTTGGTCTATAGAATTTAATAAAGAATATGTAGTGCTCAAAATTATAGGATAATCTTTTATTAATTTTTCTGTATTTTTAATAGTATTTGTATCATACATTTTCTTATTATTATAATTTCTATAAACAATATTTTTTAATATTTTCATCGATTTATCAGTATATTCTTTAAATTTCTTTTCTAAGTCCAAATATTTAAACTTTTCTTCTTCTTCATCAATTATCTTCTTTAATTCACTTATTCTTTTCTCATAATATAACATTTCTAATGAATCCAAAATAATTTCAATTTTATTCTCATAGAAATTTTTACTAAAAAATTTAAACTTTATATATGATAATAATTGTACTTTCTTACTAAAATATTCTTTACTATTTTTTTGTCCATTTAAGAACATTAAAAATTTATGTAGTTTCAAAGAATTAAAATCTGGCAACAATAAACTTTTTAAATTAAAATTATCATCTTTATTTTTAAAATACTTTTCTTCTATAATTAATTCCGCCAATTCTTGTTTTAAAACAGCTAATTCATTTTTTTCTTTTAAATACCATTCGATATCTTCATTCATAGATGATAGATTTAATTTAATTTCTGATATATCTTTATCACTTAATCTCCAATTACTTGGATATTTTTTTATGTTATTCTGTTCTAATAAAAATTTATTTATATTATCTTTTTTACCTAACTTAGCACATAAAGAGCCCAAATTCTTATCCTCTAATTTTTCATATACATTGTCAGTAGCACTGTTATTATTTGATAAGACAGCTATTGTTTTATTATTTACTATAGCATTAGATATAATATTTAAAATAGTTTGTGTTTTTCCTGTTCCAGGAGGTCCTTCAATAACACTTATTTTATTTGAAAAAGCATTTTTTACTGCTTTTTGTTGACTTAAATTAAAACTAAATGGAAATATCTTGTTATTATTAATTTTAAAGAAATTATTCACATTGTTCAAACCATTAATATATTCATTTACTACTGAATCTTCAAGAATAAACCCAATTTTTTCATAAATTCCACTTAAGAATGTGGAATCATTTTTTTGTTCTGTTAATTCAGGATTTACTTCTTCTATTCGGAGATTAGATGCCATTTCTTTAAAATAGTTAAAAACATTTGAAATTCTAGAGCTACTTAACATATTTCTTTTCATAGTCAACTCTGATTCTTCATAAATCTTATTTTTTCCATTACTAAAAAAAACTTTTATATAATTATCAAACTTAATCGTTTTTGAAACATTTGAAAGAGTCACATTTTGTGTTTTTATTATACAATTATCGAGTATTGTTGGATTTGATATTATTTTTAAATTTGAAATTTTATACGGATAACTCTTATTACCAAACTTAACTATAACCTTAGAAGAAGTATAATCTACTACTTTGGCTGTAATATCTCTATCATCTTTATCCAATATCAATATTTTTTCCTCATTCAACATATTACCACACACCTAATTGAGTAGTATTATAGCATTTTTGTTAAATTTTTACAATTTATCAACAAGATCTACTAGTCAAAATATGATTTTATTACTTCATAGTCTGAATAAGGAACTTTTTTATCTTCAAGTGCCATATAATTATCTCTACCTTTACCAATAATTAAAATATAATCATCTTTTTTAGCATGACTCAAGGCATAATTAATAGCTTCTTTTCGATCTACTATCCTTGTATAATTATTCTTGTTTGTATCTTTTAACATATCATCAATAATATCATCAACTTTTTCATATCTAGGATCATCCATTGTGAAAACAACAAAATTGGCATTATCTAATAAATATGAACCTATCTTACTTCTTTTTTCTTTTTCTCTACCACCAGCAGAACCCGTAACCACTATTACTCTTTTATGGTAGTTTTTAACGTTTTCAATTAAGTTCTTAATTCCATTTAAAGTATGAGCATAGTCTAAAATAATATGATAATCTGTTTTAAAATTTAATTCTTCACTTCTTCCAGAGATTGGCTTTAATTTTCTTATATACCGAATAATTTCTTCTGCATTATATCCTTCTAAAACACAAACTATGAATCCCACTGTTAAATTATAGATGTTATATTCAAAAGGATAAGGACTTTCAAGTTCATAAATTTTATTTAAATATTTTATTTTAAATGTTGTTTTAGGATCTAAATTAATATCAAGTATCTGAAAATCTGCTTGACTGTTTTTACCATATGTATATATTTTATGACTACTAGCAATATCTTTTAAAACCTCATCGTCACTATTTAAAATAATTACTCCATCTTTATTTAAGTAATTAATTAGTTTTAATTTAGAATTAATATAGTTTTCTAAAGTTTTATGAATGTTTAAATGATCTTCCGTAATATTTGTATATATAGCATACTTAAATTTAAAGGAATCTACTCTATCATGAAGTAGGGCTTCGCTAGATGTTTCCATTACAACGCTTTTACAATTAGCATCTCTTAAAGAAGAAAAACACTTATACAGATATTCTTTACTAGGAGTTGTATTTTCAGTTTTTTGTTTTATATTATTATAGCAAATACCATTGGTACCAAGATATGCATTCTTTGTAAAATTGGAAAGTAATTGGTGAATAATTGTTGCAGTTGTTGTTTTACCATCTGTTCCTGTAATACCAATTAATTCTAAATCATTATTATAATTGTAAAATTCTTTACAAAGTCTTGTTAATTCTTCACTTAAATTACCAACTTTAATACATGGAACACTTTTTTCCAGATGTTTATCACTAACAACAGCAGAACACCCTGCTTTAATTGCATCATCAACAAATTCACTATGGTCAACATTGAAACCTTTTATTGCTACAAATAAATCTCCTGATTCAATATTCCTAGAATCAGTTTTTATATCTCTAATAGGAATATGTTTTTCACCTTTATATAAATCATCTAAATACTTCATAACAAAACCTCCATAGTATTGTATGCAAAAAAAGCTAATTGATTTAGCTCTTATTTCATATTAAATATTAATTACTATTTGAAGAAGATGATTGTACAGGCAAATAACCACTTATAGTGTTGGCCATCTTTCCTATCGGCATTGATTGTAATACAACTCTACCCGGACCAGTTATTACAGTATTAAATAGGCCTTCTCCACCGAAGAAAATATTTTTAAATCCACTTATTGTTTCCACATCTATACTACAAGTTGCATCCATCATAACTAAATGTCCACTACTAATTATTATTTTTTCATCTTTAGCTAAAACTTTTTCTTCTATGCTTCCATCAATTTCTATAAAAACCTTACCAGTTCCTGAAATTTTTTGCATGATGAATCCTTCACCATTAAATAGACCAGTACCAATTTTTTTATTGAAGTGAATTGACAAATTAACTCCTGAAGTTCCAACTAAAAAAGCTGATTTTTGACAAATTACTTCTTTTCCAGGTTCAATATCTATTGATAGAATAGCTCCTGGAAAACTAGATGCAAATGATATTTCTTGATTATCTTTCATTGCTGTATAAATATTTTGAAATAAACTTTCATGAGTAAGTATTCTAGAAAATACTTTTTCGGCACCACCATTAGAAGTTGTTTCCATTTTTATGTCATTTGTTCTCCATGCCATTGATCCACTTTCAGAAAAAACTCTATCACCATGATTTAATTTAATAGTTACAAAGGGAAGATTTCCTCCTTTTATCTCATAGTTAACATCAACTGTTTTATGAAGTTCTTCACCGCAACTAAAACAATATTTACTATTTTCAGAATTCTCTGTTCCACATTTTCCACAAAATATATTATTCGCCATTATTTAATATCTCCTTAAAATGATTAATCAAGATTAATTTTTACTTGTTTTCACTATCTAAAGAAATTCCGTAATACTCTCTTACCTTTGCTTCTAACTCTTCTTTTAGTTCCTTATTGTCTTTTAAAAGAAGTTTAACATTTTCTTTACCTTGACCAAGTTTTTCACCATTGTATGAATACCATGCTCCTGTTTTTTGAATAATTCCAGCTTCTGAACCTAAATCAATTATTTCACCTTCACGAGAAACTCCTTCTCCATACATAATATCAACTACTGCTGATTTAAATGGTGGAGCCACTTTATTCTTAACTACTTTAACTGTTGTTTTATTTCCAACTACTCCATCACCCATTTTTAATTGTTCATTTCTTCTAATATCAAGTCTAACAGAAGAGTAGAATTTTAAAGCTCTACCACCTGGTGTAGTTTCTGGATTTCCAAACATAACTCCAACCTTTTCTCTCAATTGATTAATGAAAATTGCAGTTGTTTTCGTTTTATTAATTGTACCAGATAATTTTCTTAATGCTTGTGACATTAATCGAGCTTGTAGTCCAACATGTGAATCTCCCATATCACCATCAATTTCAGCTTGTGGAACTAAAGCTGCTACTGAATCAATTACTACAATACTAACTGCTTCACTACGAACTAAAGCCTCACATATTTCTAGAGCTTGTTCTCCTGTATCTGGTTGAGCTAGTAATAAATCATTTATATTTACTCCTAATTTTTTTGCATATTCAGGATCTAAAGCATGTTCTGCATCGATAAATGCAGCACGACCTCCTGCTTTTTGTTGTTCTGCTATTGCTTGTAATGCAAAAGTTGTTTTACCACTTGATTCTGGACCATAAATTTCAATAATTCTTCCCCTAGGATAACCACCAACACCTAATGCTATATCTAGAGATAAACATCCACTAGAGCATACATCCACTTTCATGTGAGTGTTATCTCCAAGTTTCATAATTGAACCCTTACCAAATTGTTTTTCAATATCACTTAAAACTTGTTCAAGTGCCTTATCTTTGTTTGTTTCTTTTTCTACTTGTTTTGCCATATTTTCCTCCTTGCAAATCGCTTACAATATAATCTTAACTTATTTTTTAGAAAATTGCAAGCATTTTTCGAACAATTGTTTTATTTTACTTAAAAATAAAATTTCTTACTTTTAAATAAGAAATTCTATCTATTTATATTATAGTCTAATTTAAAACTTCTTCCTTAGGAAAAATAATATTTTTATTTAAAACAAAATATTCAATAGCTGAAATAATAGCCATTATTGTTGCAAAATATAAGAAGAAATCAGAAACTCTTATATTCCATGCTTCAAACGGAAGATTATAAAAGAAAGTTAAAACTGTTCCAACCATTAAAGTTGCTGTTTTAATTTTTCCACTTTTAATTGCTGCAACTACTTTTCCTTTAGCTGCTGCTTCCATTTTTATAGCATCAACTACGATATCTCTTAGAACAATAACAACAGGAACAATAACTGAAATAAACCCTTGAGATGCTAAAATTATTAATACTGAATCAACTAAAATTTTATCAGCAATAGCATCTAACATTTTTCCTGTATCTGTTACTTGATGATTTTTTCTTGCTAAATATCCATCAACAAAATCTGTAATACTAGCAATTATGAATATAACTCCGGCTACTACATATTGGATTTTTACTGCTACTCCCATTACTAAGTATTTAGGCCACTCAATACCAACCGTATAGAATGGAAATGTCAAAATAAATATTACGACAAATGTTAAGATAATTCTTAACACTGTTAATTTAGTAGGCAAATTCATAAACATCCTCCTTATTTATACCTCTTAAAACTTCATTATGAACTGGTTTTTTATTTAATAATGTAAAAATTAAATATCCAAGAATAATTATTATAGCTATAATTCCTACTGTATATATTAATGGTCTATAATTAAATTTTTCTTTGTATTCTTTAGTATATGGAGATTGAATTTTCTTTTCTTCTTTCTCTTCAATTCTTTTTTTTGCTTCCAAAATATCATCTAACGAAATCTTTGATGTATGTTCAAATAAAAATTCATTAAACTCATCTGCCACTTCATTAGGATCTAATCCTAAGTATTTAGCATAATTTTTCATATATTCTTTTAATTTATAAACATCTTTGAAAGCTTTTATGTTTCCATTTTCTATATTTTCCAGTTGTGATGCAGAAAGTTCATTATCTTCAGCTGCTTCTTCAAGACTAACACCATTGTTTATTCTTACGTCTTTTAAGTACTCTCCTAATTCTTTCACACATAACACCTCTTTTACAAATTAAAAAAAAATAATACTTTATAAGCCATGTTCTGTACCTATTACTAGGCGACAAACATTTATCTACTGATTGCTCAGTCCCTGACTCGGTTGTTATTCCCTAATCAAAGCTCCCCTACCATAATTTGGGTTTCTCACTCGCGGGGTTTACCACGTTTCACTTTTTAGTTTCCTAAAACATCGTCACTGCGGCACTTTTCAGAAGAAGACCATATCTTAAAGACTTAGGTCTTTACTTCGCCGTTAGAGTTTTCTCTACTTCAGGTTATTTTTTTCCTGAACACGAACACTACGTTCATTTCAGAACGTGTGAGCATGGACTTTCCTCTATATCAAAAATATAGCGTTTGTCAAAGTATTATTCATCTTTACCATATACCATTTTCTCTAATTTAGATAGTCTACGTAATAGATCTACATTAGTTACTTCGGGCATATCACTATTTGTTCTGGCAATTTCTGCATTCATTTTCATATTTCTAATCTCTTGTTTAAGATTCATTATTTCTCCAAGTAAATCAGCTTTTTCTTTTTCTAAATCATTAATAATGGTATAGAATTTTTCATAATCATTAATAATGATATCTAGATATTGATCAACTTCTTTTAAACGATATCCACGAGTATCTATTTTAAACTCTTTTTCAAGGATATCTTGTGGAGAAAGTTCTATCTTGTTCTGATACATTGTAATCACCAATCCCTTATATCATTATTATACAATATTGTAGATTTTTGTCAATTCTCATCTTTCAAATTTAGTACTAGTTAAGATACTTTTGTTCTTTATATATCTTGTATTTTCCAACATTTTATTTATAAGTAGAATAACTTCCATATTTTTCATGTTTTTCCTCCCTTAAAAATATTCTATAATAATGATACGTATTTTGTCTTAAATTCGACAAAACCTATCAATTTTTTTACTAAAATTTCCTATCTAAATCTATAGCAAAAATTTCTTTTATATAGTATAATAAAAAATAGGTGGTAATATGAATTATCCTAATGGTATTAAAAAGAAGGCAACTACACACTATACTAACTATGGTAATAGAGGTATGGATTTAGAAAATGATTTAAATATCACCAATGAATACTATAGAAATATAGATAGAGCTTTTATTTATAAAAAGCCTACTCCTATAAAAATAGTAGATGTTGATTATCATTCTAGAAAATTAGTAACTATTAAGGAAGCCTATTTTACAGAGCCATCAACAACTGATTATAATGGAATATATAAGGGGAAATATATAGATTTTGAAGCTAAGGAAACTAAAAGTAAAACTTCTTTTGCTTTAAATAACATTCATCCCCATCAAATAAAACACTTAAAAGCTATTTATAATCATGGTGGTATTGCTTTTTTAATTGTTAGATTTACTTATTTAGATTTAACTTTTCTTTTGATGGTAGATGATTTTTTTGCATTTTTAGAAAGTAATGATAGAAAATCTATTCCACTTACCTATTTCAAAGAAAAGGGACATTTAATTAAATTTAAACTTCAACCTAGAATTGATTATTTAGAAATAGTTGATAAATATATGGAGGTAACTCATGGAAAAGAAACGAGTAAATAAAAATAGTTCGAATAGTAGAACCAAAAAAATAAATAAGAAAAATATAAAATCAAGGATTAATGTTGATCCAGCTAAATTACCTAATAGTGCTAAAATAGTACTTTCTATAATTTTAGTAATCCTGTTAGTTTTGTGTTTTATAAACTTAGGATTTATATTTACACTTATAACCGCCTTTATGGTTTTAGTAATTATAGGTATTGCTAAATTAATAGATTCGGCTCAGAAGAATAGTAAGAAAAGAAAAATTGTAAATATTTTACTGATTCTATTCTTAGCACTTGGAATTCTTGCTTTAATTTTCTTTGGAGCATTCTTAGTTTATGTAACTATTAAAGCCCCAGAGTTTAATGTTAAAGAACTAGATAAAAAGGAATCAACTGTTCTTTATGATAAAGATGGTAAAGAAATGATAAAACTTGGTGCTGAAATGAGAGATAAAGTTAAATATAATGAACTTCCTCAAGTTTTAGTTGATGCTATTATCGCAACAGAAGATTCAAGATTTTATCAACATAATGGTTTTGATGCTGCTAGATTCATGAAAGCTAGTGTTGGACAAGTCCTTGGACATTCTGATGCTGGTGGTGCTTCTACTTTATCAATGCAAGTTATTAAAAACACATTTACTTCTACTGAAGCAAGTGGTTTGCAAGGTATTATTCGTAAATTTACAGATATTTATTTAGCTGTGTTTAAACTAGAAAAAACTTATTCAAAAGAAGAAATTATAGAGTTTTATGTTAACAATCACTTCTTAGGTGGAAACATCTATGGAGTACAAGAAGCATCTTTAGTATATTTTGGAAAAGATGTTGCTGATTTAAATTTAAGTGAAGCTGCAATACTTGCTGGTATGTTTAAATCTCCTAACTTCTATAGACCTAATGTTAATCCTAAAAATGCTACTGCTAGAAGAAATACAGTTTTATACTTAATGAAAAAACATGGTTATATTACTGAAGAACAATACAACTTAGCTAAAAGTGTTCCTGTTGAAAGTTTAACTGCTGAGACAGAAAATGCTTCTACTTCTAAATATCAAGGATATGTTGATACTGTTGTTGAAGAAGTTAAAGATACTTATGGAGTTAATGCTTATACTACTCCTGTATTAATCTATACTAATATGGATCGTAGTAAACAAGATGCTGTTAATGATGTTTTAGATGGAAATACATATACTTGGATTAATGATAAAGTTCAAACCGGTGTATCTGTTTTGGATACAGCTACTGGTAAAATTTTAGCTGTTGGTGCTGGTCGTAACAGAAGCGGTGCTTCTACTTATAACTATGCAACAAAGATTAAGAGACAACCTGGTTCTACTGCTAAACCATTATTTGATTATGGCCCAGGTATTGAATACAACGATTGGTCTACTTATACTTTATTTGATGATGCTCCTTATTCTTATTCAAATGGACAATCAATAAAGAACTGGGATGGTGGATATTTTGGAACTATTACTTTAAGAAGAGCATTATCAACTTCTCGTAATATTCCTGCTTTAAAAGCTTTCCAACAAGTTGATAATGCCAAAATTATAGAGTTTGTTACAGGTCTTGGAATAACACCAGAAATTTCAAATGGTAGAATTCATGAAGCACATGCAATTGGAGCATTCACAGGAGTTTCTCCTTTGCAAATGAGTGCTGCTTATGCCGCCTTCTCTAATGGTGGAACTTATCATGAACCATATTCAGTATCTAAGATAGTATTCCGTGATACTGGTAAAACCAAAGAACATAAAGATAAATCTAAAAAAGTAATGAGTGATGCTACAGCCTATATGATTTCAAGTGTTTTACAAGATGTTTCAATGACAGGTGGTAAACCTCATAATATTGCTGCAAAAACCGGTACTACAAACTATGATGAAGCTACAATGAGAAATAATCATATGCCTAGCGACGCTATCAGAGATTCATGGGTTGTTGGTTATACAACAAAAACTGTTATTGGTATGTGGTATGGATATGATTATATTGATAAAAATGGTGAATATGTTTTAAGAAATATTCCTGCTACTATTCAAAAAGATAAATTATTCTTAGCTCTTGCAAGAGGGGTTATGAAAAATGATAATGATGATTTCAAGATGCCTGACAGTGTTGTTAAACTTGGAATTATCACAGGTTCAAATCCTCCTCAAGTAGCTGAAGATGGTTATGGTGGTTCAATTACTTATGAATATTTCAAAAAAGGAAAAGAACCAGAAAAAGTTACTGCTACTAAACTTAATACTCCAACAGGATTAAAGGTATCATATAGTGGTGACAAAGTTACAATTACATGGAATGGTGTTAGTAAGTTAGAAAAAGATGAAGGATATGGTGATTTTGGATATAATGTATATCAAGGTAATAGATTATTAACATTTACATCAGGAACATCATATACATTTAAAACTGCAACTCCTTATGATACATATAAAGTTGTTGCAACATACAAAAGTTATAGTGGAGCTCAAAGTGATGCTGCTACATATCAATTAAAAGAAGAACAAAAAGCTGAAGTTACAACATTTGCATGCACTCAGACAGCATTCAAAGTAGGTGATACTATTCCTACAAATACATGTACATTTAAAGTTAATTCTAATGCTGTTACTCCTACATCAATTAAAGTAGATGGAACTAGTGATTGTCATGATGGAATTAAGTTTACAACTGCAAAAACATGTACAGTTAAGTATTTAATTTCATATAATAATAAATCATATAATGCTAGTGTTAACTATACTATTACAGCTGATTCTAGTGGTGAGGATCCTGATCCTACTACACCAACTGTTCCTACAACTCCATAAATTAAAAAAAAGAAAGTTTAAAATTTACTTTCTTTTTTCTTTGCAATATTCTTTTAATTTGCAATTTTCACATAATGGTTTAATTGCTTTGCAGTAATACCTTCCAAATAAAACCATTTGTAGATGTCTTTTTGCCCATTCTTTTTTAGGATAAAACTTCATTAGTTTTTCTTCTACTTCTTTCACATTACTATCTTTTTTAGCAATTCTAAGTCTTTTACTAACTCGTTCTACATGTGTATCAACAGCAATAGCTGGATAGTTATAAAACTCTCCTAAAAAGACATTAACGGTTTTTCTTCCTACACCAGGTAGACTTTCTAAATCAGTTCTAGCCGTTGGTACAACGGATGAATATTTATCCACAATAATAGTGGATAACTCTTTTACATAACAACTTTTTTTGTGGAAAGAACCTAATGGCCTAATAATTTGTTCCAAATCTTTAACATCTGCATTTTTCATATCCTCTAATCTTGGATATTTTTCAAATAAAACTTTTGTTACTTCATTAACTCTTTTATCAGTAGTTTGAGCACTTAAACATATAGCAATCAACAACTCATAATCATTGTTATAATTCAATTCACATTTAGGATTCGGAAATAATTCATCTAAATATTCTCTTATTAGTTTACTCTTCGTCATCGAACCAATCCCATTCCATAATATCTAAATCTAAGTCCTTTGCCTCTTCTTCCTTTTTAATCTTTTTATTTCTCTTTAATTTTCGCTTTTCTACATCTTCTTTAGTCTTAACTCCATCTTTACCCCATTCATACAAAATCTTATCAATGTATCTCAAATTAGAAACGCCATTAAAAGTAGCTTCTTTTAAAGCTTCAGTAATTAATTCTTCACTAATTCCATTATCTAACCAAGCCTGAATAATTTCATATTCTATTGGACTTAATGTCCTTCCAAATTCCTTTTCTACAATTTCAAAAACATTACTTGAAGATGCTTCACTAGTATTATTAACTTCTTCCATAGTAAGTAGCGCTAATTTGTTATAAAAACCATCTAATTGAATAAGCTCTTCCATAATCTTCTTTTCACTTTTTATAACATCTACTTTTAAAAGATTTTTATCACTTAAGTTTGAGACAATCTCCATTACTTCTTCTAATCCCATATTTAATTCTTCACTAAATTTACTAGGATCAAATACTATATTATTACCTTTATTATATAAGTACATTAAGAGGATGAATTCATTTAGTTCTAGTTTTAACTCTTTATACTTTTTGAATATAAATAATGGTATAACAATATTTCCATCTTTATACATTTCTACAAGCTTAGAACTTTTCATAAAATCATCTCCTCATTTTTACTATATTATCACAAATAAATTAAAATTAAAAGATAAGAAAAGAGTATTAATTAATGCTTTTGATCATTTTTTTGATTAATTCCCGTATTTCTACTTTTTATAAGAATTCTATAATCATTTCCTAAATTTATATTTCTTGTTGCATAGTTGTAAAACTCTTTAATCATTTCTAATCTTTGTAATTTATCTACACAATTTGTTGTAATTAAATTTAAATACATATTAACAAATTCTAATTCTGGATTTTCTTTATACACTGAATTCCTATAATCTTCATCAGTATAAATTCTATAAACTTTTGATGTAGGAATTTTGGAAATACCAATACTTTTATGATAAAACTTTCTAATTTTATCGATTGTTAAATGCGATAAATGTTCAAATCTAGGATCATCGTTTATAGCAAATTTTTCTAATTTTTCCATCCTATTATTTATAATAGATACTTGTTCTCTAGCATCATCTTCACTTAGACAAGGCATCGGTGTTGAAAATCTATTTAGCGCATATTGTTGTAGTAAGCTTAATTTACTATCTCTTTCAAAAACTATTGTGCCTTTACCAATTATTGCAAAAGATGCATTATTTTGATTTAAATAACCATTTTCAATTTCTAAATAAATATCTTTAATAGGTTTTTCAAAATATTCAATTTTAGTACCATCTATAATTTTATTTCCCCTAATCAAACGATCAGGTTTCTCATTATCAAATACTATATGCAAATCAATATCTGAAATATTTGTATTAAAGCCAGTCAAACTACTTCCATAAACTATTACTCCTAAACAATGGTTATTATTTAGATAATCCATTTCTTTAATAAATTTTAATACTCTTTTTAAAGTGGTAGGTGGGATTTCAATAGTATCTCGTTTCTCAATTATAGTTGGTTCAATTATAGGAATATCAAAGCCATCGTTTCTACTTTTAATAGGTATTCTATAGTCATTTTCTAACACAACATTAAGCTTCGTAAATTCATACATTTTATTCAATAAGTTATATTTTTGAATTTTATCTAAACTGGTATCTGAAACCAATTTAAAATACATTTCTATAAAAATTTGTTCTGGAATTTTATTAATACAAAATGCATTTCTATATTTTTCATCAGTATATAGTCTAAAACCTTTAGATGTTTCTATTCTCGGTATTCCCATTAAGTTATGATAAAATCTTCTAATTTTATCGATTGTTAAATGATATAAATGTTCAAAATGTGGATTATTAGTTTCTGCATACTTTTCTAATTTTTCCATTCTATTATTTAAAATAGATACTTGTTCTTTAGCTTCATCATCACTTAATGGAGGTAATGGATTAGAAAATTTGTTAATTACATATTCCTGTAATTGTTTTAGTTGATTATCTTTTGCATAAATAATTTTTGAAGTACCAAAAATTGTCAATGTAGCATTATTTTGATTCATATAGTCTTCGTTGACTGTTTGATAGATATCTTCAAGTGGTTTTTCAAAATATTCTATCCTTGTTCCATCCACAATTTTATTTCCTCTAATCAAATGATTAGGGTCTTCATTATCAAATATAATATGTAAATCAATGTCAGAATTATCTGTATTTAATCCTGTTAAATAACTACCATAAAAGAAAACCCCTAAAACGTGTTCGTCATTCAAATATCCCATATCTTTAATGAAACTTGAAATCTTATCTTCAATTGGCATCTATATCACCCCCCATACAAGAAAAATTATGTATTATATAGTACCACAATATGTTTTGTTAATCAATTTGCTTTTTTAAGCTTGAAAAATAATATTTACCAGTATTTTTTTGATAACTTATCATTTAGATTTCTACCTTTATACCTTGGAAAATAAAGATACCCATTATTTTGATACATATATCTAAAATTTTGATAGAATTAAAGTAAAATTAAAAGGATTGTCTCTTGTAAATTACAGGTTACAATCCTCTAATTTGAAACTATTAATAAACTGTCCAACTTTTGGGGTCCAGTTCATTAACACTCTATCTTCTTATAATTATTTTCTATATATTTAACAATATTATCTTTAGTATTTATTAATCTGCTATATAAGATTTCTTCTTCTAAATTATTATAGATATCGCTTAAGTATTTACCTGGTTCCTTATCTAAAATATCCATTATTTCTTGACTTGTAATATTAATATCATCCCTAGAATGAATAATTAAGTTATTGTATGACTCTGTAATTTCTTTTTTATCTAATCCCTTAATAGCACCAGCTACTGAATTAACATATAATCCATACTTATATAAAGTCATTGGATCCATATTATTTAAATTCATTACCTCATTGATATTTTTTATAAGTTCTTTTTCACTTGTTGTAAACGGATAAATATCTCCTACATTTAAAATACTCCAAACGCTAATTAAAGAATCTGTATTTTTAATATCTTTTAGACGAGTTAATTCTAATTCCTCATCTAGACCAAACTCTAACAATAAAGAAATACCCTTTTTTACATAACTACTAGCAAAGATTTTATCAAGTTCTTCTTTTTTACGGTTATATGATAATTCCTTTAATAGATGTTTCTTTTCATTAATAGCTTCTTTTACTTCATCGCTTAATTCAAAGTCAAGAATAGTTGCAAATCTAATAGCTCGTAATATTCTTAAACTATCTTCCTCAAACTTTTCTTTAGCATCGCCAATAGTATTAATAAGACGCTTTTTTAAATCAGTTCTTCCATCTAGAAAATCTAAAATTTCTTTGGACTCATCCATACAAATTGAATTTATCGTAAAATCTCTTCTTTTTAAATCTGTATATAAGTCATCTACATATTCTATTTCAATTGGTTTTCTATGATCAATATATTTTATTTCTTTTCTGAAAGTAGTTATTTCAAATCTAATTTTTTTTCTAAGTAATGTAATACTACCATAATCAGTTGTTTTTATAACATCTTCACTAAATATTTCCTGAAGTTCTTTTGGTGTTGCATTAGTGGTTATATCTACATCATTAGAATCTATTCCAAGCAAATAATCTCTAACAAAACCACCTATTATATAGGCATTAAAACCATGTTCATTTATTTCATGTAATATTTTGATTGCTTCTTCTAACATATTTCATCACCTACTTATATTATAACACGACTAAGACAAAATAAAAGAAGCATAAGGCTTCTTTTTTTATTAATTTACAGATTCTTTTAATGCTGATCCTGCTTTGAAAGTAACAGCATTTCTAGCAGCGATTTTAACAGTTTCTCCAGTTCTTGGATTACGTCCTTCTCTAGCTTCTCTCTTAGATACTGCAAAAGTACCAAATCCTACTAATGCAATTTTATCTCCTTTTGATAAAGCTTCTGTAATTGCTGCAAAAGTTGCATCAATAGCTCTTGTTGCATCAGCTTTTGTTAATCCAGCTTTTTCAGCAACTGCTTCAACTAATTCTACTTTTTTCATGTAAATTATACCTCCCTATGTGTCTTATTAAGCATGTTATGCTTACATATTAAATCTACCATGAATTATATGAAATTGCAATAAAAATGCATAAAAAAAGCCAATTTCTTGTACTTATAGACAAAAAATTAGCCAATTTTTATTTCTTAGGTTTTAACTTAGTATTAATTGATTCTAATAAAGAAATGATATTTCCAATAGCATAGAAGAATACACATATTAAGAAACTAGCAAACCAAATACAAATAGTTAACGAAAAGTTAAATTCTGTTGTGTTACATACCTTAGTATAAAGTCCTGAAGTAGTTCCACATGAAGGAAATAAATTTCCAAAGATTATTCCAACGCAAAATCCTATTCCAAAGGTTACTAAAGCAACTATTTGATAACCATTTAATTCATGTGATGAAACTTCATTAGCGAGTTTTTTTAGTTTAGGTAAATCCTTATCTAATAAATCTATTTCTACAAATAAATCATGTGCTAAAGCTTTCTTATCTTCATTACTTAAATCAAGATAAAGTCCATAAGAGTAAATATATCTTGCTAAAACAATAGTGTAAGCAATACTTACTAATGATAAAACTACTCCATCAAAATTTTCTGAATAAATTAAATTCATTACTAATAAAATTATAGCTAATACTACTATTGTGTAGAAATATCCTTCATTCTTTATTTCATTAAATGGAGATTTTTCAAGTTTAAGTTCTTTCCAAAATCTTGTATTTTTCATAAATACATGAATCATATAAATAAAGAATACGATGTTAATACCGAAACTAATTAATGATGTTATACCAAATGATCTAATAACTGATAATAAAGAAGTTATTGAAAATATGAAGTAAATTAAAATTAAGAAAACATTTAAATAATTAAAATATTTCTTACCAGCTTTAGTCTTTAATGGTATGAAGTAAATTAATCCTATTATATATAATGTATTATGATTTAATAAATTTCTTAAAATATCATTTGTTGATAAATTATTTTTAACTGCGTAAGATTGAGATAAAATAATAATCAAAGTAAGAAGCGCTATCGCAACTGTAGTAATAATATTTGAATTATTAAACCACTCTCTTTCATTTTTAATGTTTTTATCCATAACATCACCATCCTAATAAGATTATACCATAGAAAACAACTTTTAAAGATAATAATTTGAACTAGATTTCATTTATTTACAACTAATAGTAATTATGTTATAATACAGCTAGTTTGGAGGGGATATTATGGCAGTACCTGTGGTTGCAATAGTGGGAAGACCTAATGTTGGGAAAAGTACCCTTTTTAATAAAATTGTAGGTAAAAAAGTTGCGATAATTGAAGATGTTCCTGGAGTAACTAGGGATAGACTTTATCAAGAAGCTAATTATAATGGTAAAAAATTCTTTTTAATCGATACTGGTGGTATTGATGTTAGTAATCAAAGTTTTAATGCTGAAATTAAAATACAAGCCGAAATTGCGATTGAAGAAGCAGATATCATTTTATTTGTTGTTGATGGTAAGGAAGGACTTACACATAACGATTTAGTTGTTAGAGATATTTTAAGAAAGAGCAATAAAAAAGTTATTGTCGCAATTAATAAAATAGATGTTAAAGAAGCTAAAGATAATTTATATGATTTTTATGAATTAGGATTTGATACTTATATACCAATTAGTAGTATTCACAATACTGGTTATGTAGAGTTACTTGATACTATTACAATGGATTTTCATGAAAATGATAACAATGATGATGATAAAAGATTAAAACTAAGTATTATTGGTCGTCCTAATGTTGGAAAAAGTTCTTTAATGAATGCGCTTCTTAATGAAGAACGTGTTGTTGTTTCTAATATTGCTGGAACTACAAGAGATTCAATAGACTCTATTTTAAAATATCAAAAAGAAGAATATATTTTAATTGATACTGCTGGTATGAGAAAAAAAGGACGTGTTTTTGAATCAATTGAGAAGTATAGTCTTTTAAGATCAATGAGAGCAATAGATAGAAGTGATGTTTGTCTAGTTGTAATTAATGCCGAAGAAGGTATTACTGAACACGATAAACATATTGCTGGATACGCTATTGAAAAAGGTAAAGGAATTATTTTTGTTGTTAATAAATGGGATATGGTAAAAGATACTACTATTCAAGATTTTAAAAAGCTTATGAGAGCTGAATTCCAATTCGCACCGTATGCTCCGATAGTTGTATTATCAGCTCTAACTAAAAAAAGAATTCATACATTGATGCCTGAGGTTATTAAAGTAAGTGAAAATATTAAGAAAGAAATAAAGACAAGCGTTTTAAATGATGTTATCTTAGATGCTTATCAATTAAATATTCCACCTTCTTATAAAGGAAAAAGACTTAAAATATATTTTACAAGTCAAACTGGTATTAAACCACCAAAATTCACTTTAAGAGTTAATAATAAAGGATTAGTTCACTTCTCATACGAAAGATATTTAGAAAATAAATTACGTGAGAATTTTGATTTAGAAGGAACTCCAATTATTTTACAATTTAAAAATAGAAGTGGAGATGAATAATATGTTTTTTCAAAATAAAGATCCTAAAACTGAATTAGAAGGATTAGATAGAGCTTTAGAAATATTACAAGATAGATATGAAAAGAAAGCTATTACAATTGAAGAGTTTACAAAACAATGTGAAGTAATTGCTAAAAAGCGTGAAAAGTATCAAAAAGCTCTTGCTAAAAAAGAAAGAAAACAATATTAAAACACTAATCTATAGTGTTTTTTTGTACAAAAAATATCTTTATAACATATATTATCATAGGAGGATATAATATATGTTTGGAGATGGATTCTTTAAAAAAGTTGAAAAAAAGACTAATGTAAATAAAGAAACAATTATGTCTTTAGCAAAAAAACTTCAAAATTCCGATATGAAAGATGAGAAAGTTCTAAGAGATATGGTTCAAGAAATTTCTTCAATAACTGGAAAAGAAGTTTCAAAAGAAAAAGAAGATAAAATAGTTAACGCTATTGTAAAGGATAATGTTCCTAAAGATATTGATAAAATGTTTTAGTAATATACTACTTATGTATATTACTTTTTATTTGAACGGAATGATTTTCACTTTCAAGCATATCATCAAGGCCTTTTTCTTGTGTTATTCTAGATTCAATCAAATTTTTATTTAAAGTATCGAAAGCAAAATTATCTTTATTAATTCCATATGGTTCAGAATCTGATTCTATTTTCTTTTTAATACCTTCCAAATAACTATTATCATGATTTGCTATTTGAATAGTTAATTCTTTTATTGTAGTATCTAACATTTCTTTATTAAAGATAATACTCTTTCCATTTCTAACTTCAAAACTAATATTATCTAACCTATCATTATTACAAATGTCATCGTAACTAGTATTAATTCTATTTTTAATTATTTGATAAACATTTTCATAAGTAGTATCATTTAAATCGGATAAAGAATATCCTAGGTTACTGGATTTTGATAAGTTAAACTTTAATTGTTCAAAAAAAGTTATAGTTGACTTTTTACTTAAATAGTCATAAAAATCAATATATTTCCCGTTATATCTTACTTTCTTATTCTTATTTTTTGATAACCAATCTAAAGTTTCATCTTTTATTGCTTTTTCAATAATAGAAGAACGCTTCATAGTATAAGATGACTTCTTATCTAATGGCTCTGAACCGTATCCAATAAATTCATTTACCATCCCAGTTAAAATAGGTGGCCTTTTTATTTTTTCAGCTAAATCTTTATGTTTGTTTTTTATATCTTCAAGAATAGAAATATAGTTAGCTAAATTTAAAGTATCAGAATAAATAACTAAGGAATCATCTCTGGAACCAGTCCTATCAAATTTAAAGTAGTATGGAAGATTTCTTTCTTCACAACCTTTTAAAAATAGATTAACTATTTTATAAGTATCAATTAATTCCATATTTAAGTAAAGTCTATGTTCTACATCGAAATTTTCTTCTTGATAAGAATTAACATATAATGAAGAAACATGTATCCATGTAGGATCATCCATTCTATTCCATCTATATCGATCTATGGTTTCAGTCATGGCTTCATCTTCATTTAAAAATAATATTTTTCTAGCATCAAAACTTGTTGAAACATCAGGAACTTTCTTCAAGTATGACCGCATATAGGCAAAGTCATTAGCGATTTTCCCCTCATCCCTAAGTCTATGAAATGTACTAAGTTCCATTGAGGTAATTCTATTTTTCCAAGTGTTAAATAGATGAGATGTTAGTTCGTTTTCATCAGCAAGAAAATATCTCGGTGAACTATCTTTAGGAGTAAAATATACTAATTGTTTATAAAAGCCACCATCAATACTTTTTGAATAGGCTTCTATTATTTTTAAAAACTGTTCCGTATTACTAAGAGGATTTTCCAAATTTTTATAAAAATCTATTAATTCCATACTATAACCTTTCTTTCTCATTTTTAGTATAACATTAATTTTCTACATTTTAAGCATATATTAACATTACTTTACATAAGTTTAAAATGAATAAAGGAGAATGTTAATGGATAAAAAAGAATTAATTAAAAATATAGCTGAAAGAAGTGGCGGAGATATTTATCTTGGTGTAGTTGGAGCAGTAAGAACTGGAAAATCTACTTTTATCAAAAAAATGGTAGAGACATTAATTGTTCCTAATATCGAAGATGAATATGAAAGAAAAAGAGCTCTTGATGAAATTCCACAAAGTGCTGCTGGAAAAACTATTATGACTACAGAACCAAAATTTGTTCCTAATAATGCTGCTAAAATTAATATTGATGATTTTAGTTGTAATATAAGATTAGTTGATTGTGTTGGATATGTTATTGATAAGGCTGTTGGAGCAAGTGATGAAAATGGTCCACGTATGGTAAAAACTCCATGGTATACAGAAGAAATACCTTTTGTAGAAGCAGCTGAAGTTGGTACTGAAAAAGTAATTAAAGATCATTCAACTATTGGTATAGTTGTAACTACTGATGGTTCGATTGGAGAATTTGATCGTAATGATTATTTAGAGGCTGAAAACAGAGTTATAAGTGAATTAAAAAGTATTGGTAAACCATTTATTGTACTTTTAAATTCTACTCATCCAACTCTACCTGAAACAGAACGACTTGCTAATTCATTAAAAGAAGAACATAATGTACCTGTTATGCCTATTAGTATTGAAGCTATGACTGAAAAAGATATGTATGATATCTTAAAAGAAGCTTTATATGAATTTCCAATCTTAGAAGTTAAAGTTAATATGCCTGAATGGATTGCCATATTAAATCCAGATCATCCAGTTAAGAAAGAATATATTAAGGCTATTAAAGAAAGTGTAGTTGAGGTGGATAAACTACGTGATATTGATAATATTACTAAACATTTCTTAAATAATGAAATGATTGAAAAAAGTTATCTATCAAATGTAGATCCTTCAACTGGTATTGTTACAATCGACTTATGTGCACCTGCTGTTTTATATAATAAAACTTTAACTGAAATTATTGATGTTGACGTTAAAAATAAAGCAGACTTACTAGCACTATTCCAAGACTTTAATGTCGCAAAACGTGAATATGACCAAATAAAATATGCTCTAAAAATGGTTAAACAAACAGGTTATGGTGTTGCTACTCCAACATTAAATGACATGAAGCTTGATAAACCTGAAATTGTTAAACAAGGACCTAGATATGGAGTAAAACTTAAAGCTATTGCTCCATCTATCCATATGATTAGAGTTGATGTAGAATCTACTTTTGAACCTATTATTGGTAGTGAAGTTCAAAGTAAGGAATTAATTGATTATTTAATGAAAGATCAAGAAAATGACCCAACAAGTATTTGGAAAAGTGAAATATTTGGTAGAAGTTTAGATAATATTGTTCAAGAAGGAATTCAATCAAAAATAAATCTAATGCCAGATAACATTAGATATAAATTACAACAAACGCTTACTAAAGTAGTTAATAAGGGTTCTAATAATATGATAGCCATTGTAATTTAAAGAGTTTAACGACTCTTTTTTTTATTTTAGATTTTTTGCTTGTAATAAAATTTTCTTTGACTCATCCCCATAGATAATTCTTCCCATATCAATAAATGGAATAATATCGTCAATATCTTCAACATCAATATAGAATAAATTATTATAAAACCTAATATTCTTTTTATCTTTTATAATATCATAGTCATCAGTTTCAAATAGAAATTTATCATTTCTAAAAAGAATAATTCTATAATCTGCTTCATTATTAAAATCGTTATCATCTATTTTAATTACATTTAAAAACATTCCAACTTTACTATTAAAGTAGGCCTTTATTTTATAGAATCCACACCAATTAATTTTATATCTAATATCTATTTTTGTTAGAATATCTTTAATGAATTTTACTAGAGAATCTTTATCATAACACGCTACTAACTTGAAGTTATATGGATTTACGTAGATATCTAAATCATCGTCATTAATTCTTTCTATTTTCATTAACTTCACCTACAGTATTGTATGAAAAAAGAGTTAAATGGTTTCTTCTTCTCCACTTAACTCTTCTAATTTCTGATGAACTTCTTTTACTCCTAATTTAGTAACACTAGAGAAAACTATTAAGTCATCACCTACTACTAAATCTAGTGTATCTAAAATTAATTTCAAACACTTATCTTTTTTACTTCCACCTATTTTATCTGCCTTAGTTGCAATTATTGTTACAGGAACTTTATAATATTTTAGAAAATTATACATCAACACATCATCTTCTGATGGTTTATGTCTAAAGTCTACTAACATGAAAACTCTTTTTAATTGTTCTCTTTTTTCAAGATACTCTTCTATCATCATTCCAAATTTAGCTTGTGTTTTTTTATCTACTTGCGCATAACCATAACCAGGAACATCTATTAAATAAAATGCATCGTTTACAGAGTAAAAATTTAGAGTTTGAGTTTTACCAGGACGAGAAGAAGTATAAGCTAAATTCTTACGAGATAAAATTGTATTAATAAAACTACTTTTACCTACATTACTTCTTCCTACTAATAAGAATTCTGGTTTCATTCTTTCTGGATATTGACTTCTTCTTGTCGCAATAACTTCTAATTCACATTTCTTTATATCCATATTATTCATCCCCTTTATCTTGCTCTTTTAAATATTTTTCTAAAGCTTTATCTAAATCTTCAACAAGTAACATAGCTTCTTGTATAGTCTGTAATTTAACACCACTAGCGAATTTATGTCCGCCACCATGATATTTTTCTGCTACTTGATTAATTTCTGGTCCGCGTGAACGGATTGAAATACGATAATATTCATTTTTAACATCTTCTGTAATAGTAAGCCAGATATAAACACCTTCAATAAAATTGAAATTATTAACAACATTACCAGCTGAAGCTGAATCTGCTTCAAACTTATTGATAATTTCATCACTAACTTTCATATAGCCAACACCATGTTTAGTAACTTCCATATTTTCAGACATGTATCCTTCTAATCTTACTTCTTTTAATGGTCTTGCATACATTTGTTGATAAATATCATACATATCAAATTTATATTCTTCTAGATATTCACCAACTAACTTAAAGGTATTTGCAGAACAACTATTAAATAGGAATCTATTTGAATCAGAAGCTAAACCTATAAATAGAGTTCTAGCAATATTTTCATTACATAATAGTTTAGTATCTTTAATTAGTTCCATAATTATTTCTGCTGCTGAAGATCTATCATCTTCAATTAGTTCTATATCACAGAACTTTTCTATAAATGGATGATGATCTATCTTAATCATTTCACTAAATCCATCAAATGATGTAATATCAACACGTCTTTTATCTGGCGTATCAACAACTATTAATAAAGCATCATTTATGTTTTCTAGTTTATCTAAGTTACCAATATATCTAAATTTAGCACTACCAGTACCAACAGCTAAAACACGCTTTTCTGGAAATGTTAATTTAATGGAATCACGAAATGCAATTTGGCTTGCCATAGCATCAGGGTCTACTCCAATATGACGAGCAATGACAATAGTATCATATTTCTTTATTTCTTTAAATATTTTTTTGTACATATATTTACCTATTATTTACGATTCTTAAAGTATCTCTAGCCATAACTAATTCTTCGTTAGTAGGAATTACATAAACTGGGATACTAGATGAATCCGTACTAATCTTTCTAATCTTGCCTTTCAAAGGATTATCTTCTTCACTATTTTTCTCTTCATCAATAGTAATACCTAAACAAGATAATTTATTAATAATATTTGATCTTACAAGAGATCTATTTTCTCCTATACCGCCAGTAAATACAATGATATCTGCTTTGTTTAATAAGCAATAGTATGATGCTATATAAGAAACTATTCTCTTATAATAAAGTTCTAGAGTTAATTTGCATCTTTCATTTCCTTCATGCATTTCACGTTCAATATCACGGCAATCTGAACTTACTTCACTAAATCCAAGCATTCCTGAATTATGATTTAAATCATCTAAAACTTCTAACGCATTTTTACCTTCTTTTTCCATAATATAAGTAATAATTGAAGGATCAATATCTCCTGCACGTGTTGCCATCATAATACCAGATACTGGTGTAAATCCCATTGATGTATCAACTGATTTACCATTTTCAACAGCGGCGATTGATGCTCCACTACCTAAATGGCAAATTATTGCTTTTATATCTTTCTTACCAAGTGTTTTTTCCATTTCTTCAACAACATAACGATAACTTGTTCCATGTGCTCCATATTTACGAACCTTATAATTTGTATACCACTCATATGGAACTGGGTATAAGAAGTTTTCTTCCTTCATAGTTTGATGGAATGTTGTATCAAAAATTGCTACCATATCTACAGTTGGTAAAACCTCTTTAAATGCTCTCATAACTTTTGCTGATTGAACATTGTGAAGTGGTGCAAAATCTTTCATTGCTTCAATATCTTCTATAACTTGATCTGTAACTAAAACAGAGTCTTTATATTTTTCTCCACCTGAAACGACACGATGTCCAATTCCACTAATATCTTCTAAAGATGAAATAATTTCTAAGGCTATTAACTTATCAAGTAAAATACGAACTGCTGTTGTTTGGTCTGGAAGTTCAATATCCTCTCTTATACTTTCACTACCATATTTAATTGTATAAAAACTTCCATCAATTCCTATTCTTTCAAATAATCCTGATGCAATAACTTCCTCTGTTGTCATGTCAAATAATTTAAATTTTAAGGAACTACTTCCGGCATTAATAGAAATTACTTTCATACATTCACTTCCCTTCTTATAATATTATACTATATCTTTTTTATTTTTCCTAGTAAATAAATACCAGAAAAAAAGAGTATAGATTGTTATACCCTTAAAAATATTTTTTACGATTTTCTTTTAGAATAAGTCTGCACTTACTTAAGTTTAAATTTTCAATTCTTCGATTTGTTCTTTAGATAATCCTGTAGACTTTAAAATAATAGATATATCTACATTATTTTGTAAAAGATTTTTTGCTATTTCAATAGATTTATCAAGTGAACCTTTTTCTACACCTTGCTTTATTCCTTCCTTTATCCCATCATCCAATCCGTAATTGTATTCCTGTTCTCTTAGAGCCCTTTCTTTATCATAAGACTCACCAAATCCTGTATCAAAACATACTTCTTCTGCTTCTTTTATATATTCCTTCATAATATTATCATCACCTAACTTTTCTAGTTTGGATATATTTTGTTCTACTAAAGCATATAAGTATTTTTCTCTTTCATCCAAACTTTCTATGCTTTTAGTATAACATTTTTTCATTAAGTTAGGTACATATATTTGGACAAATATTATTTTATTATTTAATCTTAATCCATCATCATTTTGTATTCCATATATATCTATTATTTTATCATTTCCTTTAAATGAAAAATTATTTAGATTAAACTGAATTGTTTAACTATATTCATAGACACTCTTTCCATCTTTATCTTTTATTCCTCCTCTTACAATTTTTTCTGAATATTGTTTATAAGCATATTCTACATTACGTTCCATCACTTCGATATTATAATTATTATTCACTTCTATTCCTAGTATAGTCTTACCAAATCTAGCCACATAATCACATCTAGTTCCTTTATCATACTCTTTTTCATTTGATGATACATTCTTACTTAATCTTATATTTTTTAGTAAATCTTCATAACTTACATCTACAAAATAAGATAAAAATTTAGCTGAATATTTTATTCTATTTTCATTTTGAAACATGGCAGAAAACATTGTATCTGAAAGAATACTTATTTTTTCACCCTTCGTTATCTTTCTTTTTAACTCAACAATATTTTCACGTGTCACGCCAAGTTCATATAAAGATTTATGATTATCCTCCTTTAGCTTTATTAAATTATCTTGATTCATTTATTCCTCCTGTTTAATTATTATTAAAAAGAAGTTTATTAAGAAAGAGGGCAAAAAAATAAACTTCTTTCTACTTATATTATTGCAGAAAGAGCCTACTTTTCCGTAATTAATAGGTATTAATTTTATATTTTTTAAAATCTCAGTATAATATATTACTTTTTAAAAACTTATTCTCAGGAAAATTTTGAAATCATATAAAGTCAAAAATTATAATAAATTAAATTTATTTTCAAAACAAAAGATAGGCCCTAAGGTCTATCTTTTAAGCTATACTTACTTATTGATATAGCTTCCACTTACTTGGTTAAGTCCATTTTGAACTAAACGTCTTGTAATTTCACCACCAACTGATCCGTTTGCACGAGAAGTAGCATCTGGTCCTAAATTTACACCTAATTCATTAGCTATTTCATATTTCATTTTATCGATAGCTTGTTTAGCTCCTGGAACTCTCATTTTCATACTTGAGTTATTTGAGTTAGTCATTTATTTCACCTCCTACACTTATAGATTGTGAAATAAATTAAAATTCATACATAAAATTAATTGGTAATTTATACCTATAATAAATTTTTAAATTTTTCATCTATACTATCTGAAACTTTAATAGTATAAACATCTTCTACTGCTTCATTAATCATTTGTTCATAATCAATTCTTTCTTCCATTTTTAGAGCATCTTCTAATTTAGGATTTATTACTGGATGTTTAGGAACAAACACAGTACAACAATCTTCATATGGTAAAATGCTAGTTTCATATGTATTTATTTTTCTAGCAATTTCCATAATTTCTAATTTATCTAAACACGCAACAGGTCTAATCACTGGCATATTAGTAACACTATTTATAACATTCATACTTGTTAATGTCTGAGATGCTACTTGTCCAACACTTTCTCCATTTACTATTGCTAGTGCATGATTTTTAATAGCAAGTTTTTCCATAATACGATACATCATTCGACGCATAATTGTAATACAATAATTTGGATTTGCTTTTTTATAAATTTCTTCTTGTATTTTTGTAAAATTAACAATATGCAAATTGATACTATCTGTATATTTAGAAAGTTTTTTCGTAAGTTCTATTACTTTATTACGAGCTTCTATACTTGTATGTGGAATTGCTTCAAAGTAAACTGCATCTAGTTTTATACCACGTTTCATAGCAAGATATCCTGCAACTGGAGAATCAATTCCTCCACTCAACATAAGCATTGCTTTATTTTGAACACCTGTTGGATATCCACCACAACCTTTATATCCTTTAGTATATATATAAGAATGATACTCTCTAACTTCTACATTTACTAAAATATCAGGATTGTGAACATCAACTTTTATATTCTCAATATTTTTTAATAAATATGAACCTAACATTGGATTTATTTCAGTGCTTCTATAAGGAAAACTCTTATCACTTCTCTTTGTTTCGATTTTAAAAGTTTTAAAGTCTTCGCTTTTCATCATTTCAAGCAATTTTTCTTTAATAGTATCTATATTAGTATCTACAATTGTCGCAATATGATACATATGGATACCAAAGATATGATTAATAACATCTTTGATATCATCTAATTCTTCATCTTTAAATTCTATATACATTCTAGAAATATCTTTTTTAATTTTTACATCATAATTTTTTAATTTATTTTTAATATTATTATATAAAGTATTTACAAAAAAATTACGGTTTTGTTTTTTAGTTGTAAGTTCTCCATATTTAATTAATATAACTTTATCCATATACTTCACTCCAAACATCTATATTTTAACATAATTTTATTTCTAAAAAAAGAAAAATCTACATGTAATCATGCAGATTAATTATCGTAAATAGCTAACATTTTTTTATAAATACCATCATCTACTAAAGCACAAGTCTTTAAAACAGTATCAAGTGATTTCTTATATTCACCTTTATAGAAATAAGCTTCTGCTTTTTTTAGTCCTGTTTCAACCTCATCATAATATGCGCGGTATCTATTACTATAAACAATACACTTTTCAGCTAGAGTAGCTGTTTTTATCATTTCATTAGTAGTGTTATATAATTTTAATACTAAATCTCTTGCTGTATCAACTCTTGTATTTAATGTTTTTATAACTATTGGTTTTCTTTCTAATTCTTTAATAACTTCTAAAATAGCTTCATTTGCTTCTTTTAATTCTACAAAGTAATTATCAGATATAATTGGTAATTTATAACTACGCATCTTTTCTTTAGAAGCTTTTAGGAATTGTTCAATATCTTTTAATTGTTCTCTGGCACGTTCTTCATCATCATGTAAATTACCAAGTGATTTTAAAGCTCTATCTAAATCTTCTTCCATAACTTTCAATCTATTCATTAACTCTTCAATATCTTTTTGAAGCATAGAATAAGGACAAGATTCAGCTCCAACTTTACCAGTAATATTTTTGTAATCATCATTAATTACTACTAAAGTTTTTTTAACCTCATTGATAGTTTCTAAATCTTTTTCATTCAAATCATACATATTCTTAATATCATCTAATTGAAGAAAAAGTTCTTCTACTATTTTATTTGTCTTAGTAATTTTTTTATTGAAATCATTTTCTATTTCTTCATAAACCTTTTTACTTAATCTTTCTTTTTCAAAATCAACAAATAGTGAATCTAAATAATCTAAGATAGTTTTTAATTCAAACATACAATCTTCTAGATTAAGGATTTTTACTTTATCTAGGATTTTACCAATATTTTTTTGTGATTCTTCTATATTATAAGGAATATTTAAATAATCAAGCGGATAACCTTCATTTGTCATATTATCATATACATCTTGAATTTCTTTGATACGTTTTGGGATTAACTGTTTAGCCATTAATAGAACATCTGGAGTTTCATCAACAATTATCTGCATGTGATCAATCATAGCATCAAGTGCTTTAACAATATGTACAACTTCAGTATAATCATTTTTTTCCATTACTTTTTCAAAATCTAGGAAGTTCTTTTCTATATTTTCAAGTTGTAAATCAATAGCTTCTTGCATATCATCATATAAATTTTTATGTTTTTGATATTCAGCATTCAATCTACGATATTTTGCTTTTAATTTAGTAACAATACTACGATATTTTTCCTCACTCAAAGTTATTTCTTTGATTTCATCAAGTAAGTTATCAGTCTTTTCTTTTGTCTTATAAATTTCTAATTCAATAGATGCTATCTTACTAGTCGCATTTTTAAATTCTTTTTTTTCTAGAAGTACATCTAAATCTATCAATAAATCATCTATTTTCATAATGTCATTTTCTTTGATAGATATAAATTTTGCTTGCCAATTATCATATTTTTCTTCCATCATTTCATTTTTAATAATTGGCTCTATTTTAGATAATTCAAGTAAAATTGGTGTACTTGTAATTAAGTTTTTATCTACTTCTAACTCTTTGGCTTTATTTACATAAATCTTTTTCTCTTGGCGTCTAACAAAAAGAAACCATAATATAGTTATTATCAAACATATAATTGCAGTCGTTATAATTACTAATATTTGTCCTTCCATATTATACACCTCTTATCATAGATAATTTTACCACATCAAGAATTAATTTTCTACAACTTTTCGAAAATTGTAAAAAATGGTAAAAAAAAAGAACTATGAATTCTTTTTATTAACCCAAATGGTATTGACTATAACTGTTATTCCAAGGATCATAATAAATGCTCCTATTCCATATCCAACAATAGAAATATTAATTCCTGTATCATCTACCTTTACTTGTTGGGAATTATCCTTATTATCATCATCATTATTAATAAATTCATCTTTGTTTTCTTCAAATGATTTTTGATAATCAGATAATACTTTTTCTATATTATCCATGTCATGCAACATAAATATATAACTGTCTGTTGTATCATTTTCACTTGAAATAATTGGCTCTTTTTTGGATAAAACCGCATAGTCCAACATTGCTCCTGAAGCTGTTGAAACATCCTCACCTTTTTCATTAACTGAATTACCATAGTATGTTTCTTCTTTACCATTCTCCCTGATTATTCCACCAATATTAATAATTTGAGTTGTTGTATTATTTAATGTGATATTTTTTAAAGCGTCTACATTTGAATTTCCAAAAATAGATAGCATAAGATCAAATAAGTTAAGACGAGCATAATATTTGTATTCATTTGGTACTTCATTTATTTTATAATTAGCAACAACTTCAAAAATATAAGTTGCATCATCTGTAGTATTTGGAATTTTTTCTTTTACTAACTGTATAATCTTACTATTATCAATACTTAAATTAAGTTTAACAAACGTTGCAGGAACTTCATATAATTTAGATTTTGTTATAACAGGATTTATGGTTAAATCATCACCTGTTATAGGAATAGTATATAAAACTTGCTTATCTGTAAAATATTTGGAATTTCCGTCTGCATTATTTGAAGCATCATAAACCTTGATTTCAAAACTATCTATACTATATTTAATATCATCAGATGCAAATTCCTTAGGTAATGATTTAATGGATATTTCCTCTGCATTGACACTACTTAAAGAAAAAACCATTAATATTAACAAAAATAAACAATAATTCAAAATTTTTTTCACATTTCTCACTCTCCTATCCTTAGATTAACTTAAATGATGGAATTAGTAAATACAATAATAATAACTTTAGACATTTATTACAGAATTTTACAAGCATAAATAATATGTTTTTTTTAGGAAATATCGCAAAACCTGAATAAAACTTGACTTTTTCCTATATTTTATAATATAATTAGTAGTGCATATTGACTTAGATGGCAGATTTAGAGTTCTTTAATGTGTTTTTAGTTGGTTAGTAACCGAAGCCATTAGGTGAATAAAAACTCCCTAAAGTTCGACTAAATTGATTTAAGTATTTATGTAATATTTTAGAAAGGAGAAATATTATGTCAAGATATACTGGATCAGAATATAAAAGAGCTCGTCGTGTTGGTTTTTCAATTTCAGAAACTGGTAAAGAATTAGCTCGTCGTCCATATGGTCCTGGTCAACATGGTAATGCTCGTAAGGGTAAATTATCTGACTATGGTATCCAATTAAAAGAAAAACAAAAAGTTAGATTTATGTATGGACTTAGCGAAAGACAATTTAGAAAAACTTTTGATGAAGCTTCTAAAATACAAGGTATTCACGGTACAAACTTCTTAAGACTTCTTGAATCAAGACTTGATAACTTAGTTTATCGTATTGGATTTGCTTCAACTAGACGTGGTGCTAGACAATTAGTTAACCATGGTCATGTTACTGTTAATGGTAAAAAAGTTGATATTCCATCATACAGAGTTAAAGTTGGAGATGTTATTTCTTTAAAGGATAAAGATAAAGAATTAAAGGTTGTACTTGATTCATTAGCTAAAGTTACTAAGAGAGTAGAATTCATTAATTATGATGATAAGAAAATGGAAGCTACTTATGTTAGACTTCCTGAAAGAGGAGAACTTAACGCTGATATTAATGAAGCATTAATCGTTGAATTCTATAACAAGTAATTTGTTAATATTAAAACTCGGAAAATTTTAATCCGAGTTTTTTATTTGTCTTTATATTCTAAAGTTTCACAAAAACAATTATCTACTTTAAATTTAAGCATGTTACTGTTTTTATCAGTATTACTAATTATATGATGAAGAGCTCTAGTAACTGCTCCATGTGAAACTACTAATACTGATTTATCTTTATACTTTTCACTTATATATGATAAAAATTCTTCACATCTTTTAAAAATTGTTTGAATACTTTCTACATCTAAATCATTGCTATTCAAATTATAATCCCAATATTTTTTAGAATTATATAAAGAAACATCTTTTCCTTCTAACTGGCCCATATTTCTTTCAATAAGACGATCATCTCTTATTATTTCAACTCTATCGCCTACTAAAATCATAGCTGTTTCCATGGCACGAATAAGTGGAGATGAAAAGCATATATCAAAATTAGTATCTTTTAATCTTTGTTTTAGAGTAGTAGCTTGCTTTCTACCTGTATCATTTAATGGTATATTAGAAACTCCTTGCAAAATTTTTGCATTATTATAATCAGTTTGTCCATGTCTTACTAATGTTATCTGCATCTATTTCACCTCTATTAACTTTCCACTTTCCGTATATGTTATAAACTTTGACATATAGTTATTTTTATAAGTTGAATAACCACTAAGTACATATTTATCATTTATATTTTTAATATCTGTTAAATAATCATCTTCACTATTACCATAATTTTCTATTAACAGCTTTTTTAGTGAAGTATTATATTTAGCAAGTATTCCATCATATGAAAATACATTCAGACTACTTGTTGATTTCTTTTTATTATAGATACCTGTTTGTCCAACAATTACGAGGTTAGATTTATCATCAAGAATAATCTTATTAAATCTTTCCATACCTTTTCCTCTATAACTATTTTCTAATATTTTATTTAAATCTTTATCATATTTAACAATTAAAGCATCAGTATCATAACTATTTTCATCGTCTTTAACTTTTTTAGAACCAACAACATATAAATAATCATTGTCTGTTGTTACTCCTGTAAAACCAAAAGTATCAGTGATTTTGTATGTTGCAGTATCAATATAATTACCATCTAAATCATATTTAGAAATAATTCCTAGACGAGAGGAGTCTTTACCAACTACATAAATATTATTATCTAAAATAAGTAAATCGTTATAAATACCTGATTTAGAACCACCATAATTTTTCTTCCAAATTTCTTTTAAATTTTTATCATATTTTATGATAAAGGCTCCACCTTCTGTTGATGTTCCAAGAACCATATTTTCGTAAATACTTTGCCCAATAACAATATATCCATCATCTACTACTAATAAGTTAGTAAATTTAGAATTACCTAAAACTTGGAAATCTTTTTTATTGATGACATTTCCTTCTTTATCATATTTTACTATCAAAGCGCTTCTTAAAGAAGACTTATGTTCTTTCTTATTTGCCTCATAATTACCAACAGCTACATAACTATCATTATCTTTTTTTACTGCTAGAAAACTACTTCTATATTTAGTATTGTAAAATTTTTCCCATTTCTTTTCATATTTGTCATTATATAGAGTAATTTTTGCTTTTTCATAAGATTCTTTGTTATCAGTATTACTTCCAACTGCAATAATATCATTATCACTTTTCTCAAATGAATTAATACTATCAAAGAAAGCCTTTTCTGTCTTTGTTAACTTACCCTTAACTAGAATTACTATATCTATAAGTAAAACAATAAGACAAATAATAATTATTATGTTTCTAATTTTTTTAAACTTCTCATTCATATAGTTTCACCTTCTATATAAATTTTAAAATATAATATTTTTTCTTTCCTCTTCTAATAACTATATATTTTTGTTCTATAGCTACACTTTTTGTAACTAGAAAATTATAAGATTCTACTTTATCACCATTCAAAGTGATAGATTTATTATCAATAAACTCTCTTGCTTCACGTTTACTCTTACAAATTTCTTCATCTACTAATAAATCAACTATTGTTTTTTCTTCTGTTAACTCTTTAGCATCTAATCCTTTAAATGCTAATTCTATTTCATTGGCATTTAATTTTTTGATATCTCCGCTAAATAAAGCTTCACTTATCTCAATTGCTTCTTTGAAAGAATTCTCTCCATGTAAATCAGTTATTATACACTCAGCTAATTTCTTTTGAGCAAGTCTTTTTTCTGGTTGTTTTTTATGTTCTTCCATAATACTATCAATTTCTTCGGGTGTTAGGAAGGTAAAGACTTTTAAATATTCATATACTTTAGCATCATCTGTATTAATTAAATATTGATATAATTCATAAGATGATGTTTTTTCTTCATTTAACCATAAAGCATTTCCTTCACTCTTACCAAATTTTTTACCAGTAGAATCAAGGATTAATGGCATTGTAAAAGCATAAGCTTCTTTTCCTGTCATTTTTCTAATTAAATCAATTCCTGTTGTGATATTTCCCCATTGATCAGAACCTGCTGCTTGCATAATACAATTTTTTTCTTTAAATAAATGCAAGAAATCATATCCTTGAATTAAAGTATAAGAAAACTCTGCAAAAGTTATTCCTGTGTCTAATCTTCTTCTAATAATATCTTTATCTAACATATAATTAATATTAATATATTTACCAACATCTCGTAAGAAATCTATAAAGTCAAATTTACTAATCCAATCATAATTGTTAACAACTTCGACATTTCCGTTAAATAGGTTATTTACTTGAGTTCTAATCCCATCTAAATTTTTTTCAACAGCTTCTTTTGAAATAATTTCACGTTCTGCTGTAGGTCTAGGATCACCAATAAGTCCTGTTGCTCCTCCTACTAAAAGTATAGGATGATGTCCCATTTTAGCTAATCTTTTAGCTGTGACTAAAGAACTATAGTGTCCTAAGTGAAGACTGTCAGCAGTAGGATCTGTTCCCCAATAAAAAGTAATAGATTCATTATTAATTTTATCTTTTAAGTCTTCTCCTGCTGTATCCTTAATCAAACCTCTCCATTCTAATTCTTCCCAATTTGTCATTTTAAAATCCTCCTTTAATAAAAAAACGAATAAATCACCCAAAGGACGAATTATTCGTGGTACCACCTTATTTTATGTATCAAAATACACCTTAATATCTTAACGCGATAAACGATTTTTTTCATGATGTGTATTTCATATATAATAAATATCTTAGTTTTCACCAACCACTAAGTCTCTGCAAGTATTTAATATAATTACTTATCATCAGTCATCAAAAAATTACACTTATAATATAACATATTTATATCTTAAAATAAAGTTCTAATTTTATTTTTATAAAGAAAAAGAGTTATAAAAACTCTTAAATTTCAATTGCTTCTAATTTTTTTTGAACATCTTTAGTAACTTCTACTGCTTTATCTCTTACATCTTCTGCAGCTTTTTTTAGTACTGGAGTTCCTTTTGCAACAGCTAAATCAACTAATTCATCAGCTTTTTTCTTAATTTCATTACCTTTTTTCTTAGCTATTTTTAAAACTTTTTCCTTATCTAAATCTTCTAGTTCTTCTTTAATTTCAGCAACTTTCTTATCAAATTCTGCTTTTAAATCTTCTGGATCAATTTCTTTTACTTGGTTTACTAATTCATCAATTTTATTTTTTAAATCAGCTCTTAAATCTTTACCTTTTTTAGGTGCAAATAAAAGTCCAAGTCCAGCACCAACTGCTGCTCCTAAAACAAATTTTCCTGCTCCTTTTTTACTCATTAGTATCATCCTCCTTATTTTTTCTTTTAAATAGTCTTGAAACTATATTAGTAATACTATTTACTACTTTAGTACTAATTAAGTCTATGCTACTAGTAGTTTTATTAATTACATAAAAGATACCATTTAAAGAATTAACTTTATCTTCAATATTATCTAAAATTCTATCCATTTTATCAAACATTTGCAAAAGTTTTAATCCTAAAATAATTAGTACTATCATTAATATTATACCAAAAATATACAATATTATTGGTAAAATTGTTGCTAAATCTGTCATTTTACATTTCCCCTTTACTCTTTATCATACATTGAATCAATTAAATCAAATAAATTATCATCATCAACATCATCATTGTCTTCTTCTTTAGCCTTTTTTTGTTCATATTCTTCTTTATCTACAACTGGACTAAATCCTTCGTGTTTTCCTTTTTCTTCAGGTACTTCTATTTTTTCTTCTTCTATAATTTTGGCATCACTGTTAACTTCAGATATTTCTTTTGATTCTTCTATATTCTTGTCAGTATCTTCATCTTCATTATATCTTCTACCTATAGCTTTTGTTTTTGCTCCATCTTGATAGTCAACATTATACTCAAGTCCTAAGTCATTAAAGTATTCTTCAGCATCTCCCATTGTTACTTTTTTTATTTCTGGAGTTGAATTATTACTTGTTAAATCAACTAATTCTTGATCCATTAAGTTACTTTCTTCAGCAGGAGCTTCATGTTTTTTTTCTGATTCATCTTCTTCTGTTTTTGTTGATACTACTCCATAAGCTTTTTTTCTTACTTCATCTAAATCTAAGTTTTCACGAGCATAACTACTTGTTAATCTTACTTCTCTTTTAGGAACTATTTCTTCTTTTTTATAATTTTTATCTAAAATTCCATAAATTGGAGAAATAATTGGTGAAGGTTTAAAATAGGTTCTTTCTTCTTTTTTCTCATACGCTCCATACTCAACTTCTTTAATTGGCGAATCTTCAATTCCATATGGTTTAGAGTGTGGTTCTACTACATCTTGTTTATATGGTCTTAATTCTTCTTTTACAACCGGCTTTTCTATATAATCAACTTTTGGTTCTTCAAATTTCTTTTCAGGAATATCAAATTCATTATCACTAATCATTGGAAAACGGTGTTTTTGTTTAATTTCATCAGCTCTTGTTTTTTCACTTGTAAAATCATCTTCATCATCATATTCTTCAATATCTTCATGTGTAGTTACTTTAACTTCATTTCTTTCTGGTAAGACAATCTTTTTCGCAATAGGTTTTTCTTCATCTATTTGTTTAGGAATATCTTTTTGTACTTTTTTTACTTCTTTTTTAATAGGCTTTTTTTTAGGCTTTTCTTCTACTTCTACATACTCCTCTTCAAAAAGGGCATTCTTTAATTTATCTAATAATTTCATAAATTACACCTCTATTCATTTTCCTCTATCTTTAGATTATCTTCATCTTTTTTATCTTTAGAAACATTATCATATTCTTTTACATAGTCCAAGAAATCAGTAGCTTTCTTTTTAGTTTTAAAGATGTTAAATGTCTCTTCTTTATAACTTAACTCATTTTCACCAACTGTAGTTGCTAAAACCTTATCATTATATTTAACTGATGATAAGATAGTACATATATTAGTAAGAGCATCATCAAGATTTTTTTCTTTTACATACGCTTCTATATTTGTATAATTATACATCAATTCTATAAAATAATAAGAATCTTCCTTGTTAATTTCTATATAACCAAATTTATCCTTATTCTTAATAGTTTTAGAATAGTAAGCATCTGCATTTTCTTTATAAGTTTTCTTAATCTTATGATAATAACTAACAACATCTGTATACATATAGTAGTAGTTATTACTATTATCTCTTAGTATTGAATTATAGTCATTTTTATTTATAAAATATAAACCTCTTGGTGTGTAATAACTATAACCATCAAAATTAGTATTCTTTAATTTAGACTTTTTAACAAGTATTGTATTTACTATATCATCAATATTTTTACCATTTAAATTAGTAACGCTACATCCTGTTAAAAATAGGCCAAAAATTACTATTAGAACAAATAATCTTTTCATATTCCACCTACTCTATACTTCATTATAACAAAAATTTATAAAAATAAAAATATTTTCCTAAATTATTTACTATTTTAGACATTTAGAAGAAGTTGCAACTAAAGAATAGATTGGTTTATTTTCACTAGAAAACTTATCTTCATATTCTGTAGTTATCAACTCTTCTTTGCTATCATCGTGCAATGAAAGTGAAATATCTTTTAGAAAATAATTATGATTACTTAAAGATTCTATTGAATAAGTAAATAATAAAGCATTATCTGTTCTCATATAAATTTCTTTTGTATCTTTAAAAATTAAATCATACTTATCTAAAAATATACTACTAGTTAGTCTACGCAAATGATGTCGAACTTTAGGCCATGGGTCAGAAAAGTTCAAATATATTCTTGATATTTCTTTTGAAAATACCTTATCTATATTTAAGGCATCTAATCTAACTATAACTAAATTAGGTAATTCTTCATCTAACTTTTTTACACTTTTAGCGATAATACTATCTTGTTTTTCAAGACCTATAAAATTAATATTAGGATATTTTTTAGCGTTTTCTAAAATAAACTTTCCTTTTCCCATGCCAATTTCTATATAAATAGGATTAGTATTATTAAAAAATTCTTGCCACTTTCCTCTATAATCTTCAGGATTTTTAATTACAATTTTGGAATTATTTAAGATTTCTTCTTTATTTTTAACATTTCTAATTCTCATAATTACTACCTCGCTTCTATAGTTATTCTATCACATAATATATATTAATGCATATAATAAAACGAATAAAGGAGTAATTATGAATAACATGCCATATCCATTTATGCCAGACTTTAATATGATGAATCCACAATTTCAATATAATAAAATAAGTGAACTTGAACAAAGAGTTAATAGGTTAGAGCGAGAACTCCATAGACTTGAAAAAAAAGTAAATACATATGAATATAAACCATTAGTTTCTACTAAAGATAATAATCCAAATGATGAAGGCGGCATATACATGGTTTAGAACACCTAGAAGTGTTCTTTTTTTTGTTAAATATAATGATTTTTCACAATAATTTTGGTACAATATAAATATAGTAGAAAGTTGGGATATAATGAATAAATTAGTAGAACTAGAAAAAGAACAATTTGAAGATTTCATGAAAGATAATCCAAAATCTCATTTTTTACAATCTTATTATTGGGGAGAATTTTCTAAAGAGAAAAAGAATTTAAATCCTTACTATATGGGATTAGTCGATGATAAAAAGAAAGTAAAAGCAGCTTGTTTATTACTAGAAAAAAAATTACCTTTAGGATATTCTTATTTCTACTCTCCAAGAGGTTTTGTTATTGATTATAATGATTTTGAATTATTTGATGAAATGACTAAAAAAGTAATTAGCTTTGTAAAAACGAAAAAAGCAATATTTTTAAAGATTGATCCAGATATTATCAGAAAATCATACAACTATAATAATGAAGAAATCAAATTAGATAATAATGCTTCAGAAATATTTAAAAATATAATAAACTGTGGATTTAAACATTTGGGGTTTACAAAAAATTTTGAAACGATGCAACCAAGATATACTTTTAGAATTGATATGAATAATAGTTTTGATGATATTTACAATCATTTTTCAAAAACAACAAAACAAAGAATTCAAAAAGCTAAAAATTTAGAAACAGAAGTTGAAATTGGTACAATTGATGATATTGATACTTTTTATAATTTAATGATGCTTACAGAAAATAGAAAAGACTTTGTTTCTTATTCTAAAGATTATTATAAAACTCAATATGAAATTTTATCAAAAAATAACATGGTAAAACTATTTTTAGGAAAAGTTAATACCGAAAAAGTCATCAATAATTTAGAAAACGCTAATAAAGAAATTGATGCAAAAATAAAAGAATTTGGAACTGATACATCATCACTAAGTAAAAGTAGTAAAAATAAACTTAAAGAATTAGAGAAAAGTTTTGATAAGAATGAAAAAGAAATTGAAAAGTATAAAGATGCTCAAGATAAATATGGAAAAATAATAACTCTTAATGCTCATATGATAATATTCTATCAAGATAAAGCTTGGGTGCTATACGCAGGAAATCATAATGTTTTAACTGAAAGCTACGCTAATTATAATACTTATTTTGAACATATAAAATATGCTTATGAACATGGAGTTAAAATATATGATCAGTTTGGAACTATAGGAGATTTAAGAAAAGATAATCCACGTATGGGACTTCATGAATTTAAGAAAAAGTTTGGTGGAGATTATGTAGAATTTCTAGGAGAGTTTGATTATATTACTAATCATTTTATGTACTTTGTATTTACTAAACTAGTACCGTTTTATAGAAAATTAGTAAGGAAAAGAAGTAAAAAGGAGATTAATAATGAGGTTAATAGAAATAAATAAGAAAGAGTTTGAAAATTTTTGTAAAGAAAGTATACAAGATAATTTTTTTCAAAGCAAGTATTTCGCTCAAATAGAAAGAAAAGAAGGATATCACACTTATTTTCTTGGTCTAGAACAAGATGGAATTATACGTGCTTGTTGTATGCTATTATCTAAAAATGTTTCAATGTTTGGAAAAAGAGTTTTCTATGCACCTAGAGGTTTTATTATAGATTATCGTGATGAAAAACTACTTAATATATTTACGATTGCAATTAAAGATTTTGCTAAAGAAAAAAAAGGAATATACATAAAAATAGATCCTAATGTTATGTATCATGATCGTAATTTTTCTGGTGATTTAATTGAGGGTGGCCTAAACAATTCTAAAGTAGTAGAAAACTTAACTAATTTAGACTGGAAAAAAATAGATAATCCTGATTATTTATTAAAACCTTCATTTCTATATAAATTAAACTTAAAAGGTAAAAATGAAGAAGAAATATTTAATGATTTTGACTTATCTTTACAAGAAATCATTAAAAGAAATTCTTCAATTGGAATTACTACTTATCCTTTAAAAAAAGAAGAATATAATAAATACTTAGATATGATGATAAATAATAATAATGTTATTAATTATCTTGATCTTAATAAAAATAATTTTAAAAATATTATAGATATACTATCTCAACATAACTTATTAAGAATATCTATTAGTGAACTTGATATTGATGAATATTTAAAGTCAACAATTGAAAGTAAAAATAATATTGGAAATAATCCCAGTTTAATTGAAAAGTTAGATAAACAAATAGAAACAATTAAGAATATGCAATATAAATATGGACATAAAATCATGCTTGGAGGAGTTTTATCTGTAATTTATAATAATGAATATCTTGTACTAGGTACTGTTGTTATTGATAAATTTAATAATTTTAACCCATTAAGTTCTTGCTTTTATGAAGAAATTAAATTTGCTAAGAAAAAGGGAATTGAAGTATTTAATTTCAATGGTATTGGAAATAGTTTAGAAAATAATAAATTATTAAATGATTATAAAATGTATAATGGTAAAGTCATTGAACTTATTGGGGAATATAATTATGTTCTTAGAACTATTGCCTATAAAAGAGAAATGAAAAAGCTTGCAAATAAAAATAGATATTAAAAAAGAGCAATTAAGCTCTTTTCTTTTTCTTCTTAAATTTATTTAGGAAGTCTTTACCAAACACCTCATCAATTGAGTGTGTTTTTTTCATATAGATGAAATATGTAATCATACCAATAATTGCATATACGACGATTATTAAGATGTTTAAAAATCTTGATGCTACAGAGATTGGAACAACTAATTTAACGACTGATAATACTAAAACCATTAAAACTGTTCCACATAAAGCATTAATTGTTTGTTTTATAGTTTTCTCATAATTAACTCCGCATTTTTTATGAAGAGCTATTAAACAAATAATAAATGATAAACCATAACCTAAAATAGATGCTAGAACAGACCCATAATAACCAGGCAAACCTAAATTATATAATTGATTTATTAAACTAACATTTATTAAAGATTTTAAAACTAGACCTGAGGCTAAACTTACAAAAACAACTTTATAATATTTTAAGACTTGAGTAATAGTTATTGCTGTTGTAAATAAAGCTGTAATTAAGGCCACATATACATAAAAAGATAATACTGATGGACCATATTTACTAGCTCCATAGAAAACTGTATAAACAGGTTTTGCTAAAAAGCTTAATCCAACTGTCATTGGAAGTATTAAAAATATTAACATTTGAAAACTTTGATTTATCTTCTTTTTAACATCTTCTGTATTTCCAACTACAGCACTTGCTGTTAAGTTAGGAGTTAAACTTACTATCATTCCTGTTGATATAGAAATGATTATCATATTGAATTTAGCAGCCCAAGTAGATAAAATACTCATAATACTTTCAGCTGTTTTTGTTCCATAGATTGGTCCTAATGTTTTAACAACTGTAACAGTATCAACAACACTATATAAAGATTTGAATATATCAATCATGATTAATGGAAAAGCATAAATCATAATCTTTTTTAATATCTGTTTATTAGTAATTTTTGGTTCTTTAACGTTTAATTCTTTTTCTTCAAATTTTTTCTTATTCTTAAATCTTTTTTCTATTAAGTAGAAATATGAAGCAAACGAACCAACTGTTGCTCCAAAAACAGCAACACCAACAGCAGTAGTTAAAGATAATTTAAATACTTTTAAAGTTAGAAAACTTCCAACTACTATTACTAAAACACGAACTACTTGTTCAAATACTTGGGAAACAGCTGTAGGTGTAATGAATTTATGTCCTTCAAAATAACCTCTATAAATACTTAAAACAGGAACTACTGTTATAGCTGTTGAAATTACTCTTATAACAAAAGTGACATCTTCGATAGTGTTACCACCTTTTAAGTCTCCAAGTATTGCTGTTGCAATCTGTGGAGCAAAAACAAATAAAATAATGAAACATAATATACCTAGTGTTGTTGCTATTTGTTTACCTATTTTAAAAGCTCTTTGCTTGGCATCGTAATAACCAAGAGTTTGATATTCACTTATTATTTTGCTTATAGCCAAAGGAATTCCAGCGGATGATATAGCCATAAATACCAAATATATTGAATAAGCATATCCATATAGAGCTCCACCCTGTTCACCTATAATTGCATAAAAAGGAATTACATATAAAATACCAAGTATTTTAGTTATAACAATACCAAGTGTTGCAATAAAAGCCCCTTGAACAAAATTGTTCTTTTTCATAATATCTTTGTTTTTATTAACTCTTTTTTTCTTCATCTTATCAACATCCAATCATACTTATATTATCATAGATCTTTATTTTTTTAAACATTTATATAGATAAATTTAATTGTTATAACTTGCTATTTTCTAAGTAATTTCACAAAAAAAGAAAGATTAAGAAGCTTGTTTTCTTTCTTTTATTTTTTGTTTTACATAATTTGTATCTTTATAATCAATACTCATAATACTATCTAACTTTTCCATATTTAAATCTAAATCATATTCTTTATTAAACATTCTCATAAAGCGTTTAGCCCTGATATAACCATGTTCAGGTAAAGAAGAATATAACATTTTTAACATGGTCATCTCTAAAACCTTATTTCTTATAGCAACAGAATTTTTATGATTCGTAACGGCACGTTCTAACTCGCTATAATCAACATCTGTTTCTAAGCCAAAATACCTTCCTAAGAGGTCCTCAATTCTAGTTATTCCATCTGTGTCTTTTATGAAATCCTCAAATTCTAAATCTTCTAGTTCGGATGAAGCAATTTTTCCATTACTATCAACTCTAATCATTGAAATAGAATTTCCAAATAATTTTTTAGGTCTTCTTAAGGTTAAATATACTGGATACTCACATTCTAAGAAACGCAATTCATCATGATTCAATCTATATTTTAATTGTTCAATATCAAGTTTTTTAGCTATCTTCACGCATTCATAAAAAGCTTTCTTTTCTGTGCCACCAACATATCTAAATGCATCAAAGATTTCTTCGGGATATTTAAATTCAAAAAACATTGCTAATTTATCAATAAGATTCTGAATTTCATCTAGATTCAATGTCGGATGATAACCTTCTTTTAGTTTTTCTTCATAGTATTTAATAAACTCACTATTTTGTTCTACTATATATTCCTTACTATCATATTTTTCAAAATTTTCCCATTCTAATCCAGTCATAATGTTATCTCCTTTTTGATGATTAATTTTTATTATAATAGTTATAAAATACTTTGTCCACAAAAACTGTTAAAAAAAAGAAATGTAGAATATTATTTTCCACATTTCTTGTTGAAAACTATTTAACAACAATATTTACAATTTTACCTTTAATAACGATCACTTTAACAATTTCTTTTCCATCAGTATGATTTTTAACATTTTCTTCTTTTAAAGCTTTTTCCTTTATTGATTCTTCGTCTTCATTAACATTAATTTTTATAGTAGCACGAACTTTTCCATTAACTTGAACAGCTATTTCTTTTTCTTCGTCTATAGTTTTTGCCTCATCATACTTAGGCCAACTACTCTTACATATTGCTTCACCTAAATTATATTTTTCATTTAATTCTTCAGTGATATGTGGCGCAATTGGGTTAAATAAGATTAAGAATGTTCTGTAATCATCTTTTGTTATTTCTTCTTGTTCTTCAAATTTGTTTAGTAAAATCATTAGAGCTGATACTGCTGTATTAAATTTCATTGTATCTATGTCTTCAGTAACTTTTTTTATAGTTTTATGAATTAAATTTTCTAACTTTTCTGAGTAACCATTTTTATCAGTTACTTTTTCTCCAACTCTAACTACTCTATCAATAAATCTTTTACATCCATTAAGTCCTTGTTCACTCCAAGCAACTTCTTTTTCATAGTCACCAATAAACATTTCATAAGTTCTTAAAGCATCTGCACCGTATGAAGATACCATATCGTCAGGATTTACAACATTTCCTAGTGATTTTGACATCTTAACGCCGCCTTCTCCTAGAATCATACCATGACTTACTCTTGTTTCAAATGGTTCTTTATTTGGTACTAATCCTATATTATATAAGAATTGATTCCAGAATCTAGCATATAGTAAGTGTCTAGTTGCATGTTCCATACCACCATTATAGAAATCTAGTTTACCCCAATATTTTAAGGCATCTTGACTTGCGAATTCTTTATCATTATGAGCGTCCATATATCTTAACCAATACCATGATGATCCTGCCCAGTTTGGCATTGTATCAGTTTCTCTTTTAGCAGGTTTTCCACAATGTGGACAAGTTGTATTTACCCAGTCAGTAATTGCTGCTAGTGGACTTTCACCATCATCTGTTGGTTCATAGTTTGTAACATCTGGAAGTCTAACTGGTAAGTCTTCTTCTTTTACTGGAACCCAACCACAATCTTCACAATAAACTAGTGGAATTGGTTCTCCCCAGAATCTTTGACGTGAGAATATCCAGTCTTGTAATTTGTAATTTACTTTTTCATGACCTAGGTTATTTTCTTCTAGGTATTCAATCATTTTCTTGATAGAATCTTTTTTATTAGTTAGTCCATTTAATACTCCAGAGTTAACCATTTCACCATCGCCAGTGTAAGCTTTTTCTGAAATATCTCCACCTTTAATTACCTCAACTATATCAATTCCAAATTTTTTAGCAAATTCATAATCTCTTTCATCATGGGCTGGTACTGCCATAATAGCTCCTGTTCCATAACTCATCATAACATAGTCTGAAATGTAGATTGGAATTTCTTTATTAGTAATTGGATTTATTCCAGTAAGACCTTTTATACATACACCTGTCTTATCTTTATTTACTTGAGTTCTTTCGAATTCTGTTTTATTTTTAATCTTTTCACGATATGATTCAATCTCATCAAAATTAGAAACCTTATCTTTATTCTTATCTATTATTGGATGTTCTGGTGCGACAACCATGAAAGTTACTCCATATAGTGTATCTGGTCTTGTTGTGAATACTACTAATTCTTCATCTATTTCTTTTACTTTGAAATTAACTTCTGCTCCTGTTGATTTACCTATCCAATTAATTTGCGCTGTTTTTATTCTATATTGAAATTTAGTATCATCAAGTCCTGTAATTAAGTCTTCTGCATAATCACTCATTCTAAGCATCCATTGTTCTTTTTCTCTTTGTTCTACTTCTGTTCCACAACGTTCACAAACTCCACCTGATGAATCCTCATTAGATAATCCCATCTTACACTTTGGACACCAGTTAATATTTTTCTTTGCCTTATAAGCCATTCCATGTTCAAAGAATTTTAAAAATTGCCATTGAGTCCATTTGTAATATTCTGGATCAGTTGTTGCGAATTCTCTTGTCCAATCAATTGATAGACCAATTGCTTTAATTTGGCTCTTGAAGTTTTTAATATTTTCTTTTACAGCAACACTAGGGTGAATATGATTTTTAATGGCATATTGTTCTGCTGGTGCTCCAAAAGCATCCCATCCCATTGGGAATAAAACATTGTATCCATTCATTCTTTTCTTACGTGCTAAAGCATCTAGGGCAGTATAACTTCTAACATGTCCAACATGAAGTCCTGCTCCTGATGGATAAGGAAATTCTACTAAATAATAATATTTAGGTTTACTACTTTTATTATCTGCAACAAATACCTTTTCATCTTCCCAATATTGTTGCCATTTCTTTTCTATACTTGTATAATTACTCATTTTTAATCAATCCTTTCTTAACATAATATTTACCAATAAAACTATAACTTAAAAGTATTAATGGAAAAGCCAGTACTAAAGCCAGTAAAATCTGAAGTAGATAATTATCTATAATTAAAACTAACGTAACTAAAATAGAAATATCTAACGAACTAACTAAAGATACAACTAGTAGTAGTCTGTTATAATTAATTTTATCTAAATCAAGCTTATACTTTGATTCTAAAAGTTTTATCTCCATTGGTTTCTTTGGTAAAATATCTTCTTTACCTTTATTATTTTTTTTCTTTTTAAACAGTTTTTTCTTTGATTTCTTTTCTTTTTTTATCTTTGCTTTTCTAATTATAAATATTTGATAAAATAAGAAGACAAAGATAAATGTTAGTAAAAATAAAATTACTTGTTTCATACTCCTCCTTCAAATAAAAAACGCCCTTAATATATAAGGACGAATTATTTCCGTGGTACCACCTTATTTCATAGAATAAATCTATGCGGCTTAATAGAGATAATGGTCTTACCCAATATACTTAAAGATAGTCAAGTTCATAATCATTTCAGGTTTATTTTCACCAACCATAAACTCTCTTAACTGAAATTAATCATTACTACTACTACCAATATTTCAAATATTTGAATTTATTATACTAGAACTCACTAATATATTCAAGTAGTTTTAAGAATAAATTAGTATAAGCTCTAGATAATCCTTTTCCTCTTAGTTTTCTAATTGCTATACGTTTTTTACTAATAGATTGATTACTAAACATTATATCAGATATTTCTTCTTTTAAATAAACATTAATTTTTAGGTCTAATAAAATACTTTTTACATCATCATTAATAACTCTAACTGCATCTATTTCAATATCTTTTCCTCGACAATTAATTGTTAACTGCCCAATAGTTGGAATATTATTTACATAAACAACGAAGTCATTTCCATCAAATTCACTTTCTACTTTACATGGCTGACTATTATAATATGCAGTAACGCTTTCTGCTTCTTTAGTATTTCTAAAGACTACTTTATAGTTTCTTTTAGCTGGAACTATGCCACTTTTTCCTTCTATTGATCTAATGATAAGTGTGTAGTTATTTTTTAAGTAATTGTAATCAATTGATGTTTTTAAATAATAACCATCTTTGTATAAAGCAGTAACACCATCATCTTCATACAAGGTATAAGTATTAGATACTCCTGGGAATATTTGAATCTCCAAATCTGTTGGTAGCCCTGTATTGTTATAATCACTACGATTAGACAAAGGAATTATACTACCAGCATGAGCAAATACAGGATAATCCTCCTCTTTATAGAAAGAAACATATTTCTTATTACCAGGGAATTTCTTACCTGTTGTAAAATCATACCAAACACCTTCTGGAATAAAGAAACGATGAATAGTACGATTCATTACTTCATCCATTTTGGTAAGAATAGGACATACAAGTAGTTGAGAACCAAAATAATATTGATTTTTATATAAATCGTCATCATAAGTCCACATATAATTATAATAAAATGGTTGAATAAGCGGTGTCCCAGCTTTAGTATAGTTATATGATTCTGTATACAAATATGGGATTAATCTATGACGCAATCTTAAATATTCAGAAGCAATATTTTGTGTTTCATAGTCCCATAACCATGGTTCTTTTTTATAATATGGCCCCCTTGCAGCATGAAATCTTAATATTGGTGAGAAAACACTTAATTCTAAGTATCTAATATATAGTTCTGCTTCTTCAATACCTCCATGGTTTCCTGCTACATCATGACTCCAAAATGATACTCCAATGTTAGCAGCATCAAGATAATATTTAGGAATTTTATTTAATTCTTCCCAACTAATTTCACTAGAACCACCATAAAGAACGGGATATCTATGAGGAGCAAAAATACCGTTACGAGCAAGTATCATACTTCTTTTTTCAGCTTTTCTTCCTGAATCAAGATACAAATAATGATTATAGGCCCATAAATTTGTCAAATTGGAATTTCCTTTATAATCACTCCAGAAAAAGTCCACTCCTAAATCTTCTAATGGATGTAGTAAAATCTTAAAATAAACATCTAATAGTTTTGGATTTAAAGGATCAAATAAAATTATTTTATTATCAGTAACTCCTAGATATGACGCTGCTACTTTATAATATAATTCGTGTGGATAAATTCCTTCTTCTGGGTTTATAACAAGACCAAATCTAATTCCTTTTTTGTGAAGATTATCTATAGTTTTTTTAGGTTCTGGAAGCAAACTTTTATTAAAAGTAAAACCAGTCTTTAACCCTTTAGCGTTACCTACATTTCTATAATGCCAGTCGTTATCAAGTAAAAGAATTGATAATGGAATTTTCTTTTTTTCAAAATGTTTTACTAAACTAGTAATTTTTTCATCATCATATTCTATATTTCTACTCCACCAATTACCTAAGGCATATCTTGGTATTAACTCTGGATATCCTGTCATTTTATAATAATCAAGAAGAGCTTGTTTATAATCGTAATCGTACATGAACACATAAACATCAATGGAGTTTGGATCTCTATCAAACATTGTTCCATCAACATTCAAAAGTTTATTAGGAGTATCATTTATACTCGCAAATCCATCTAGAGAGTATAGACCTCTTTGGAGAATTTTCGAACATGGTACATCAATAGATACCATATTTCCTGCCATATTACGTGCTTCTGGATGATTAAAATACCAATCTTTTTGACGTGCAGGATCTCTTGATAATAATGTTATCTTTAAATTTTTAGTTGGATCTAATTTTGTTCCAATAAATGGTTGTCTTTTCAAATAAGTAAGTCTAAAATATTTGGTTGTGATTTCTAAGATATTTTGATCTTGGTTAACTCTAAAATTAGGATAACCTAAATTTCTAGTTTGAATTAACTGTGTTGGTGAGTCTACAAATTTCCCATCTGGATTATATTCAAGACGTACAACACGTTCAGTTATAATACTAATACGATAATTTGGTCCTTTATAAATTGCTTTTTCTTCAGGACGAGACTTAGAATTATCTATTGAAAACTGCTTTCCTAATGGATACATAGCCAACACCTTCCTATTATTCTAGAATAATGATATCACATTTTCTTACTATTTCCAAGGAAAAAGAAAACAACTTGATAAAGAATAGAAAATATGATATTATGTATACAGATGAAGTTTACTTCATAAAATAAAAATGGAACATTCAATATTTCTCTGTTGGGTGTTGCCAATATGGTTGTCACCTAACTTATGTTAGGTGTTTTTTTATTTTATAGTTACAAAGAGTAAACCTATAAGTAAAAGGATAATGATAATCAAAAGAAATATTAAAAAATCTTTCTTTGACATCTTACCACCTCCTTTCTTCAAAAAAGAGGCAAATCACCCAACTATTAAATGTTCCAAAATCTACTATAACATACGTTCGTGTACGTTTCAATAAAAACATTGCAAAGAAAAAGAAAATATGATACTATGTATACAGATGAAGTTTACTTCATAAAATAAAAATGGAACATTCAATATTTCTCTGTTGGGTGTTGCCTAAAAGGTGTTCACCTAACTTATGTTAGGTGTTTTTTTATTTTATAGTTACAAAAAGTAAACCTATAAGTAAAAGGATAATGATAATCAAAAGAAATACTAAAAAATCTTTCTTTGACATCTTACCACCTCCTTTCTTCAAAAAAGAGGCAAAGCACCCAACTATTAAATGTTCCGAGTTTTACTATAACATACGTTCGTGTATGTTTCAATAAATTTTATTAAAAAAAGAAAAAGCCAATTAATGGCTTTATTTATCTAAATGCATTGCATAGTATTCTTCATAAGAAATGTCTTTTTCATATATCTCTTTAGCAATATCTTTTCCAACATAACGATAATGCCATGCTTCATGTCTTATTCCTGTAATATCTTCAAAATCAGGTTTAAATCTATAAATAAATCCATATTTATAGCAATTATCAACAATCCATTTATACTCTTTACTACTTGCAAAAACATTTGCTGTTGTACTTCCTATATCAAATGAAAGGCCTGTTTGATGTTCTGAAAAACCTGGCTTTAAAACATATTTTTCAACATAAGCATCACCATATAAATTTTTATAAGTATCTGATATTTCTTGTTGTTCATCATAACTACGATATGCTGAATTTATTATTAATCCATACCCTTCTTTTTCTGCATCTTTTTTCATATTCTTAAAAGCTATATAAGCTGTTCTATTAGCTTTCATACCTTTTTCTTTGGCATCATCTGTACTAATAGTAACTAAATCATTTGGTCTAAAATCTTTATTTAAACATCTATGTTTATTAACTAACATTGTATAAGAAAACTTTTTTATTTCAATGGGATCTTTATAATCTTCTTTATCCATATCTAAATTAACTAATAAAACACTAGTTTCTTCATCTTCTCTGGAGTTATTCATATAAGAAACATAACGATCATAATATTTTATCTTTGCGTAACTTAAAGTATAAAACTCCTCTAAATATCTTACTTTTTTTCTTTTAGCAAACTCTTTTACTTCTTCCCCTGTTCCATGAGCAAGTATCATTGTAATTTGCTCATTATCATAACCATCCTTAATTAAAGCATTTATATTAGATATTACATATTTTTCATCTTTATATTTTATTTTTGCATAACTATTAAAGTTTTTCTCTTTGTAATCTGAACTTTCAAAAGCCTTATTTAAAGTCTTATTTTTACCAATATTTAAAACATCATCTTTTTTGAATTTAGCTAAAATATTTTTAGAAGCTTTTTCACTATATCCTAGCTTTTTTAAATCATTTATTTGAACTCGATAAAATATAAACACTCCTAATATAATTATAAATATTACTCCTATAACTTTTAATACATTTAATACAGGAGCCTTAAGTTTAACTTTTTTCTTGGTTACCATAAACTACCTCCAATTATAAACATTATATCATAATTTAATTTTGTGGTATAATATTTTTGGTGATATTTATGAAAGCAATCGTTTTATCTGGAGGAGGCTCTAAAGGTTCTTATCAAATTGGAGTCTGGAGAGCTCTTAGAAAATTACATATTAAATATGATATCGTAACAGGAACTTCTGTAGGTGCTTTAAATGGTGCTTTAATGGTTCAGAATAAATTTCATAAAGCTATTAAATTATGGAGTAAAATTAATATGCAGCTTCTTTTTGGTGATGAAGCTACTAATTCTACTAAAATTAAAGATGTTCTTAATATGTACCGTATTAATTTTTTTAAAAATGGTGGTATGGATGTCAAAATATTAGAAGATGTTATTGATAAATATATAGATAAAGATACATTTTATAATTCAAAAATTGATTTTGGTTTAGTAGCAGTTAATCTTAGTGGAAAAAAAGCCGTTCAAATGAAGAAAAAAGATATACCTAAAGATAAATTGACTGATTATTTAATGGCAAGTGCTTCATGTTATCCAGCTTTTCAAAAGAAGGATATAGATGGAAATAAATTTATAGATGGTGGTATCTTTGATAATATGCCCATTAATTTGGCGATTGATTTAGGTGCTGATTCAATTATTGCAGTGGACTTGTGTGCTCCTGGCGTTAAAGCAAGGCCTAAAAAACACGTTGATACAATTACAATAAAACCAAATAATAAATTAACTAATTTTCTTAATTTTTATGAAGAGGGTTCTATTAGAAATATAAAGTTTGGTTATAATGATACAATGAAAGTTTTTGGTAAATATAAAGGTTACAAATATACATTTAAAAAGAAAAATATTGATGAAGCAATCAGCGAATATCATAAGTTGTTTATTCATAATCTAAATCAAATTCTAAATTCAGAAAAATTGATAAAATTAATAGATGTTAATTTAATTGATACAGAAAAATTAATCATTAAAACTGCCGAAGAGATAGGATTACTTTTAGAGTTTGATGAAACAAAAATTTATAAATTCAGGAAATTCAATAAAAAACTACTAAAAGAATTTAAGAAAAATAAAGTTAATTCCAAAAAAATCTCAACTATAAAAGAACTATATGAAATGATGTTAAAAAAAGACTATAAGTTATTAAGAACAACAGGAATTCTTCATCCTAAAGAGTTTATAGAGGCATTATATTTGTATACCATAAGTGAGGTCTAGATGGAAAATACATTTAAATATAGTAATGATAACAAAAGATATCATACGCTAGATTACTTCTATAAAAATAAATTTAAATCCAAAGTTTGCAAAATAAGTTTAAATGCTGGATTTAGTTGTCCAAATCTTGATGGAACTGTTGGATATGGAGGGTGTATATATTGTTCTAAATCGGGAAGTGGCGAGTTTGCTGGAGATATAAACGATTCTCTTTCTAAGCAATTTGAAACAGTAAAAAAAATATATGATATTAAATGGCCTAACGCTAAATATATTGCCTATTTTCAGGCCAGAACTAATACTTATGCACCTGTTGAAAAATTAAAAAGTCTGTATGAAACAGTTTTAAAATTTGATAATGTTATTGGAATTAATATTGCTACTAGAAGTGATTCAATAACTGATGAATGCCTAGATTATCTTGAAGAATTAAATAAAAGAACCTATTTAACTATAGAACTTGGACTACAAACAATACATGAAAAAACTGCAAAGTTAATTAATCGTTGTTCAAGTCTCGACTGCTTTTACAATATGGTACAAAAATTAAGAAAAAGAAATATAAATGTTGTAGTTCATATTATTAATGGGCTTCCATATGAAGATAAAGATGATATGATTGAAACAGTTAAATATTTAAATAACCTTGATATTCAAGGAATTAAAATCCATATGTTAAGTGTATTAAAGGATACACCACTAGAAAAATTGTATAATGATGAAAAGTTTCACATTTTAACAAAAGATGAATACATTGATATAGTTATATCACAACTTGAAAATTTACGTGAAGAAATTGTTATAAATAGAATTACAGGAGATCCCAAATTAGATGATTTAGTTGCTCCTACTTGGTTAACTAAGAAATTTTGCGTATTAAATGATATTGATAAAGAAATGGTAAGAAGAGATACTTATCAGGGAAAATTGGCAAAAAAAAATAGCAATTAATTTAGTGTTAATGCTATTTTTTGTTTGTCATAATTAAGCTTTAGTTCCGCATTCTGGACAAAATACTGCATCTTTTTCCATTTCTGCACCACATTTAGCACAGAATTTTACATTCTTTTTAGTTGTCTTTTTTGTTGTTTTCTTTGTTTCTGTTTTTTCTTCTTTTTCATCTTTAGATGCTACTTCTTCTTTTGCTTTAGATGTAGATTTCTTTTCTTCAGCTTTTTTATTTTCTTTTGTTGATTCTGTTTCATCTTTAGCAAAAGCTATCATTGGATAACCAACGAATGGGAATAGTAAAGTGATAACTGCAAATCCAGTACTCTTTCCATATTTAATTGCTAATTTATAACTAACAATATATGTAAATACAACATTTGCAAATGGTACTAAACACCACCATCCTTGAACTCCTACTATTTCAAATAAAGTCCACATGTTTAGGAATGGAATTAGAGAATACCATCCTGGTTTATTATTTTTTTCAAATATTTTCCATTCAGAAATTATCATAATAACTGAAGCTGCTAATGCTAAAAGCATCATAATTACATATATAACAACGAATGCACCTAAGAAACCTGCTCCAGCTGATGCTACTCCTCCAAAAGAAGAATAACTTCCATAATCATTTGTAATTGACATTATTTATCCTCCTATTACTTTACAAAAATATTGTAACCATTTGTAATTACATATTTTTCCTTAGAATCTTTCTTTAATACTAAAATTGATTTTGTATCATATTTTCTATCATAACTACTACTTGAGTAATTCATTTTATATGTTAAATTATATTCTACCATAACTACAATATTATTATCATCATAGTAATAAGTACCTTTATTTTTTAAATCTTCTACTTTAAAGTCACTTGCATATGAGTAACTACTTTCTTCTTTTTTAGCTTTTTTTGCTAATGATTCATAATTTTTCTTGATATTATTATATTCATCACTTTCGCTATCAAAGTATTTAGCTACTCCATCAAAACTTCCAGTTGAAGCATTAGAATAAACATTATCTAAATAATTCTTAACATAGTTTTCTACATCTTTATTAGAACTTGCTAGTTTAAATGTATAAGTTTTAGTTCTATCAGAATAATCTGTGTCTTTATCATAATTATCTGAAGTAGAACCACTCTTAGAGTATGTATAAACTACATCTTTAATTTCTTTTGTATCTTTACCTTTAACTGCTACACTATATTTACCAGCAATTACATTTTTAACTTTATATATATCCATCTTTACATCTTCTAATTCAACATTTCTATATGAATCTGGATAATATACTTTAGTATCTGTTTCTTTTGTTTTCATTAATGATTTATTTAATGTTTTACCATTAAATTTAACAGTTGTTCCACTTGGTACTGCTATTTCAATATTTCCATCATAGAAATCAGGTTCATAAACATACCATTTATTTCCTACTTTAATAGTGTCAATATTGAATATTTTATTATCATCGATAGCAATCTTTACTTCTACTTTTAAATTACCTGTTTCAGAATCAGTGATTTCTTCACCTACTTCTTTAACCTTAATTGTTTTATTTCCTGAAATATTTAATTCTTTATCTTGAATTAATTTTTTGAATGCTTCTTCATCAAAATAACTATCTTTTTCTTGATAGAATATTTTACCAATATTCTTGTAATCATCTTTGCTTAATTTTGTAACCATTTGAACAGCTACATCTTTAGCACTACTATTTTTACCACAACCAGTTACCATAAATGGTAAAACTAATATAGCTAGTAATAAAAATACTTTTTGTATTTTTTTCATAAACTCACTCCTACTTTTTTTCTTTACCTTTCATTGTCTCTGCAAGTGTTGTTCCTATTGTTGTAATGTTTTGTAAGTCACTTGGAACAATAATCTTAGTTGATTGTCCATTTGCAACATCTACTAAAGCTTCATAACTCTTGAATTTTAAAACAGCTTCATCCATTTTAACATCCTTCAAAAGTTTTAATCCTTCTGCTGTTGCTTGTTGGATTTTTAAGATTGCTTCTGCTTCACCTTCTGCTTCTTTAATTTGTGACTCTTTCTTAGCTTCAGCTCTTAAAATAGCACTTTCTTTTTCTCCTTCTGCAATAAGAATTGCAGCTTTCTTTTCTCCTTCTGCCTTAAGGATAGCTTCACGTCTTTCACGTTCTGCACGCATTTGTTTTTCCATAGTATCTTGAATATCACGAGGTGGTATGATATTTTTTACTTCAACACGGTTAACTTTGATTCCCCAAGGATCTGTTGCTTCATCTAAGATTGATCTCATTTTAGTGTTGATAATGTCACGTGAAGTTAGTGTTTCATCAAGTTCTAGTTCACCAATTATATTACGTAGAGTGGTTGCAGTTAAATTTTCAATTGCATTAATAGGATTTTCAACTCCATATGTATATAATTTTGAATCTGTAATTTGATAATATACAACTGTATCAATTTGCATTGTAACATTATCCTTTGTAATTACTGGTTGAGGTGCAAAATCTTTTACTATTTCTTTTAAACTTACAACATTAGCAATACGATCAATTATTGGAAATCTGTAATGAAGTCCAGTTTCCATTGTTCTATCATATGCTCCTAAACGTTCAACAACATAAGCCTTAGATTGAGGTATAATTTTAACACCTGCAGCTATTATAACTACAATAATAATTATAATCGTTAATAACATTTAATCTTCCTCCTTTATTTCTTCAACTAAAAGTTTTACGCCTTCTATTTTTAAAACTTTTATTGAAGCACCCTTTTTTATCTCTTTTTTACTAGTAGCAGTCCAAATACTTCCTTTTACATTTACTTCTCCATAAGTATTTTTTGAGATTTCTTTGGTAACCACACCTTCTTTTCCTATTATTCTATCTAAATTAGTAGGTTCTATTTTTCTGACTCTTAATTTCTTAACTATTGGTTTTGTAATTATTAGAGCAATAACACTTACTACAATAAATACTATGATTTGAATTGTAATATTATCAGTAAAATATGTTGAAATAGCGCTAGCTAAAGCTCCAATTGCAAACCAAATAGATACTAAATTTATAGTTACTAATTCGATAAATAGTAGAACTAAAAAGATAATAATCCAGATATCAACCATTCTCTCACCTCCCCTTTAGTATATTTCATAAAGTGTTATTTTTCAACATATTTCGACTTTATTTTCACTAATTTTTTAAATATTTCTTGAATATATTTAAACGCTTTGTTATACTCTATATAGAAGGTAGGAGATAAAATGAAAAATTCCTTTAATTATTTCGTATCAGGATCCTTTGCTTTCTTGGGTGTATTATGCATAACAAGTGGGGTTGCAATACCTAAACTTGCAGCTAATACTGAGACAAACAGTGTTGTTAAACTAAGCGTTACTCAAAAGCAAGTATCTTTTTGTAAAAGTAATGAAATAAAGCTTGCAGATATTAATGTTGAAGTTAATAATCCTTTAAGTACTAATGCTAAAGATTATTTAAAAACTCCAAATGATATTGATACAAGTATTATAAATAGATTAAAATTAGATACATCAAATGTAAATGTTAATCAAGTTGGTAGTTATACTTATACTATTACATATAATAAAAAGATTTATAATGGAACAGTTAATGTAAAGGCAAAAGCTCTTCCTCAAGTTGATATAATGACATTAAAATCATTATCATTTGAAACAAATACTAAACTATCTCTTGATGTTACAACATACATCAAAGAACAATTAGCACCTGAAGTGGTTGCTGCTGTTAGACTTGATATTAGCAATGTTGATGTAACAAAACCTGGAAGATATTTATATTCTATTAGTTATAATGGAAAATTATATACAAATACAATAACTATTTATGAACCAAAATTTGGTACTACTACTAATGATTCAACAATAAAAGATAATACAGTTAATAAAGATGATAGTAATACTAATATCAATACAAATAAAAATTCCTAAAACTAGGAATTTTTTTATTTGATACCAACTATATTTCCATCAATGATTTGTATATTTTCATAATTAGGATTTTTAGAAAGCCCTGGCATAGTTAAAATTTTTGATAAATACACAGTTATAAAACCTGCTCCATTATATAATTTTATATCTTCTACATGAATATTATAACTATCATTTATAAGCAATCTATTTTTATCATCTGATATTGAATATTGTGTTTTAGCTACACATATTGGAAGATAAGATAGACTATTTTTCTCTAAAAGTTTTATTTTTTCTAAGGCTTTAGCGCTGTAATCTACTCCACTAGCTTGATATATAGAAGCTAGTTTTTGCATTTTTTCAAAAATAGTATCTTCTAAATTATATAAATAATTGAAGTTATTTTCATTTTCTAAGGACTTTAAAACTGTATTTGCTAAATCAGTAGCGCCTTTGCCACCATCTTTATAAGACGTAATAGAAGAAAAACCAACCTTTTGTAAAGAACAAATTTCTTCAACAAACTTAATATCTTCATCTTTATCATCTTCAAATTTATTTAAAGCAACTACTATATTGGTATTATTCTTCTTTAAGTTTTTGATATGAATCACTAAGTTATTAATTCCTTGTTGTAAGTCTGTACTTCCATAATATTTTAAGGCACGTATTGTTACAGTTAAAACAATGCAATCTGGTTTTTTAGCTATTTTTCTACATTTAATATCAAAGAATTTTTCTGCTCCTAAATCAGCTCCAAATCCTGCTTCTGTTACAACATAATCAGCTAAACTTAATCCTAAGTTAGTTGCTTTGATACTATTGCATCCTATAGAAATATTAGCAAAAGGTCCACCATGAACTATAACTGGATTATTTTCTAATGATTGTACAAGGTTAGGATAAAATGCATCTTTTAATATAGCAGTAAGAGCTTTTTCTATTTTTAGATCTTTTGCAAATACAAAACTATTATCACTTCTCGTACCTATAACAATGTTTCCTAAATTAGCTTCTAAATCAGATAAATCTTTTGATAGGCAAAAAACACTCATTATCTCACTTGCTGCTGTTATATCAAAAGATGTAGAATAATTACCTAAGTCAACCTTTCTTAGACTTCTATCATTAACGTCTAAACATCTATTAAATAAAATTTTAGCTATTTGAAGACTATTACCGTTATAAATATGATTGTCAATAGAAGCAGATAGTAAATTATTTGCTGAAGTAATCGCATGAATATCCCCAGTAAAATGAAGATTTATATCGTTAGATGGAATTATTTGAGAATATCCTCCTCCAGTAGCGCCTCCTTTAAGTCCAAATACTGGCCCCATAGATGGTTCTCTTAATACTGCAACTGATTTTTTATTTAATAAATTTAGGCCATCATTTAGTCCAATACTAACAGTAGTTTTTCCTTCCCCATATGGAGTTGGATTAATAGCTGTAACTAAAATTAGTTTTCCTTTTTTTAAATCGTTATCAACAATTATTTTAGCTTTATCTTTTCCGTATAGAATCAAATCATCAGAAGTTAGACCAAGTTTTGATGCCACATCAATAATATTTTTCTTTACAACACTTTTTTCAATATCTAAATCACTCATCTTATCCCCTCCAGTAATCTCATTATAATTTTATTACTTTCTTTTGTCAATTATCGATAATTTAAGAATTAGAAAAAAATTTTAAAAACTATGAAACTTATTTTTTCAATAGACATAACTATTCCAATTTTAATAATTTCTTAGCTGAATTTAAAAATTTGCCAAAAAAAGATTCTTAAATTAGTAATTTCTTCGATTTGAAAACATTTTAAAGTTAGTTTATATTCTTAAGCATTAAGAAAAAAAGGAGGAATTAGATGAAAAAAATATTTGTTTTCTTAATGACAATTTTAGCTACTAATATTTTGTCTTTAATAAATGTTAGTGCTGCAACAAATACCTTCTATGAAGGAGATTACATAGGAGATATTTATATGACAAAAGAGAAAGGAGGGGTTAAGTATTATCAAAGAGCCAGATTTTTCAATATGACTAATAGGAACAAGGAAGCTTATTGTATTGAACCTTTCGCCATGTTTAACGAAAATGGTTCTTATACATTAAGTTTAACTGCTGATAATTTATCAAGTGAACAAATGAAAAGAATACAAGCAATTATTAATTTTGGATATTTATATGGTACCCACTATGATAAAAAGTGGTATGCGATTACACAGTTTATGGTATGGCAAGTAGCTGATCCTACAGGAGATTATTATTTTACTAATGGTCTAAATGGTCCTAGAATTACTAGATTTGAAAGTGAAATAGCAGAAATTAATTCTTTAATAAATGAGTATTATACTATTCCTAGTATTGCTAATACAAATATAGATATAGTAAAGGGAAAAGATTTAACACTTACAGATACTAATAATGTCTTATCTAGATATAAATCTGACTCAGATAAAGTCACTATAGATGGTAATAATCTAATTATCAAAGATTTAGATGAAGGTAATAATAGAATTCATCTATATAGAAAAGAAGTTAGAACTACTCAAATTCCATTTTTTTATAATTCACCTGATAGTCAAAATATGGCTACTAGTGGAGATTTAGAACAACTAGACATTTACTTGAATATTAATGTTGTTAAAACAAAATTAGAAATAACTAAAATTGATAGTGACAATAAAAATACTACACCAAGAGGAGAAGCTAGGCTAGAGAAAGCTAAATATGAATTGCTTGATAAAGATAAAAACAAAATAGGTGAACTTGTAATTTCTAAGAATATGAAAGCTAGTATTGAAAATCTTGATTTTGGAAAATACTATCTTAAAGAAATAGAAGCAGGTATTGGCTATCAACTTGATGATAAAATTTATGAAATAAATATAGATAAAAATAATCCAGTTATTAGTATTGAACTTGAGAATAAGGTTATTGAAAAAGAGATAGAATTAATTAAGTATATTGAAGATAGTAATAGTTTTTCAAAAGAAGAAGGCATTGGTTTTGATATTATAGATAGTAATAATAATCTATATGATACTATTACAACTGATAAAAATGGTATCGCTAAGATTAAGCTACCATATGGAAAATATTTAATAAAACAAAGAAATACAACTGCTGGTTATAATTTAATTGATGATTTTAATATAGATGTCTTAGATAATATTAAGTTAACAAAAGAATTGTATGACTATAAAATTAAGGTACCTAATACTTATCATGAAGAAAATAATTACAACTTAATTTTGTTAATTTTAATGGGATTAATTTATGTCAAGAAAATGGTATTTTGTTAGTACTGTTATTTTGGGGATAATTATTATGATATTTATAAATACAACGCCTAAGATGAATTCTAAACCAATTTCTAAAACAAGTTCTATTTCAACTAATAGAGTTTTTAATAAGAATGTTAGTCCTAAGATTATTCCTATTGGAAGATTAATAATAGAAAAAATTAAACTAGATCAAGCATTATATGATATTAATTCTCCAAATAATAATGTTGAGGAAAATGTTACTATTTTAGAAGGTAGTAGCTTACCAACTGATAATAAAGGAACCATCTTTTTAGCAGCTCATTCTGGTACTGGTGATATTGCTTACTTTAATGATTTAGACAAGTTAAAGGTCAATGATGAAATTATTTTTAAGTATAATAATATTAATTATCATTATTTAGTTGATAAAATTTTTGAGGAAGAAAAAGATGGTGATATTGAAATTACCAAATCGAGTGATAATCAATTAGTGCTAACTACTTGTAGTAAGAAAGATTCTAAAAAGCAATTAATAGTTAATTCTAATCTCATACAAAAAGAGGAAATTACTTAGTTTTTTCCTCTTTATTTGTTAATAATTCTAAAGCTTTATTTAATTGATTATCATTTTCTTCTGTTGGATTCTCATAATATTTGTCATCTAATTTAACTTCATAATTTGGTTTTACACCAACTTTATTAATACTATTTCCTTTTGCTGTTAACCAACTTTGAATTGTATATTTTAAGGTTGCTCCACTTTCTAAAGTATATGCAGTTTGGACACTTCCTTTACCATAAGTAGTTGTACCAACGAGTTTTGCCTTGTAAGTTTCTTTCATTGCTGAAGCTAAAATTTCTGATGCTGAGGCACTTTCACCATTTATTAAAACAACAATATCATAATCTCTAGAAGTTATTGTTTTATCTTTTATTTTTTTCACAACATTTTTCTTTTCTATTCGATAAATTACTTCGTTTTTCTTAGTAAATAATTCAATAATATCTGTAACCTGTAGTAAATGACCGCCAGGATTACTTCTAACATCTATTATTAATGAATCTATGTTTTTAGATTCCAATTTCTTCAAATGTTTCTCAAATTGCTTTGCTGTGTTTGCTGAAAATATCCCAATAGATATATAACCTACCTTTTTATCATTTTTCTTAATCACTTTTGACGATACACTTGGAATAACAACCTTACCTCTTTTGATTGTAATTTCTTCTTCTTTATCATCTCTTTTAATTTTTAATTTAACATTAGTCCCACTTTTTCCTTTTATTAAGTTACTTATTTTACTAAGTTCCATATTCAAAATACTTTTACCATCTACTTCTAATAATTCATCATTAACTTTTAAGCCAGCTTTTTCTGCTGGAGATGATTTTGAAATTTCTATAACACTAACATGTTCACCATTATATTGAACAGTTGCTCCTATCCCAACATATTCACCATCTACTTTTTCATTAAATGTTTCTGAGTCACTGTTTTCTAACATTTCAGAATATGGGTCATCAAGAGAAGAAACCATTCCTTTAATGGCTGCATTAACTAAAGTTTTTTCTCCCACTTTTTGATAATAATTATTATATAAGTTATTATATGTAGATACTAATTCTTCTAATTCAGCAGAATTTTTGCTAAAAGAAATATCTGAATTATTATAACTTGAACTACTACCTATTAAAAAACCTATCATAATAGCTAAAACTGTAATTGTCATCATTTCAGAAAAATTAAATTGTAATTTATTTTTTCTAAACCAAGTTTTAATTTTTTTAATTTTTGAGTTCTTTTTTGATTTCTTTTTACTCATTAAGTTCACCTCATTTCTAATATATTTATCTCGTTCTGTTTCTATTTAAATTATTTTGACTTTCTAGTTCATTTACTTGAGAAAGTAATTCAAATTCTAATTCATTGATTGTATTTAAAGCTTCTATTACTTCTGGTTCCATCCCAAAAGCTATAAGTTCAGCTTTTAATTTTCGGAGTTCACTTAAACTATTACCAATAATTGCTCTAACTTGAATAATAGGATTAGGTCCAATTTTTCTAATTACTTTTTCTAATTTTAACTTTTTAACCTTTCTTCCAAGTAGACTTCTTGATCTTCTAATTTGATTATTTACGGTTAGAAGAGTATTTACAACTAAAGAACTGTTTAAACTAATTAATTGATTAATATTTGCTCTTCCAACAATAGCTTTAGCTTGTGCTAATATAACTGCAATCACTGCTACATTAGCAACTTTTCTTTTTAGTTTAAGCTTAGTAACATTTTTTTCTAAATTCGTTTTATTAACTTTATACTTTTTTGGTTTTTCTTCGATGTGAAGACTACTCTTTGATGTTTTCTCAATATTTTTTACTGTCTTCTTATTTTCTATTTCTGGTGAAATTTTATTCTCAAACTTTTCTTTAGTAACTTTGTTACTACTAGGTGTATCCTTTTTCTTAGAAACTTGCTTTTCTTGTTTTTTTTCAATAGTTTCTTTTAATATAGTATCAATTATTACTATCTCTTCTAGAATCTTTTTTTCTGCGTTACTGTTTTCTTTTTCTATATCTTCTTCTGGTGTTTCAACTTCTTTTAAGTTTTCTTTTTGCACTTTATCTTCTAATTTTTGTTCTTCTTCTTTATTATCATCAAATGCTTTTTCCACCGTTTCTGTGGATTCTTTAGGAGATTTCTCTTCTTTTTCTAATTTATATATTTTCTTATCAAGTTCTTTTTCTGACTTTTTTATTGAATCTGTACATGTTTTATCAATTGACTTAATATCAAGAATAATTTTATTGTTTAAATTTGTCTTTTCATAATAAGAGGTAATGCTCTTCAAATTGTTTTTTTCTTTTTCTAATTGATTTTTGTAGTATTCCAATATTTCTAAATCATTACAATTTTCTATTTCATATTCTAACTTCATAATATAGTCTTGAATAACTATAAGTTTTTGAATATCTTTTTTTGCAAAATATAAAATTTTAGTTTCATTACCTTTAGGAGAAAATATAGTTTTACTGTTTGAATCATCTTCAGAAAATAGTCTATTTTCTTTATACTTTTTCTTTGAATGAATATTATCTGTATGTGTATCTTTTTCTTCTATATTTTTATCCACAGATTTGTGGAAAAGGCCAAAGATAAATGAAATTAGGATTGCAAAAAACTTTTTTATTGAAAACAATATTTTTTTCATAGCTATCACCACTAAAATAATTATACACCAAAAAGAAAAAAAGAACTAGGCAGTTCTTTTATACATGTATACTGTTATATATGGATCAATTGTACTAAACTTTGTCCCACTCCCTGTTGCGGTTGTTGTTGCAGCTGTTCCTGCAAAAGTCGATGAAACTGTTCCGGCTGCCGTTACACTATGTGTATGAGTAGTATTTGATAATGTCACTGTTCCACTTGGTGTAAATGAATGAGTGTGTTCTCCGCTAGATGTGGTTTCATATGCTGTTCCAGGACCTAATGATGCATAGAACCATCCACTTCCAGCTGGTCCTTCAGAAGACACAAGTGAAAACCAATGAGTGTGTCCTCCATCACTACTCGTAGTACCCTTTGTTCCTGCAAAGGATGCTGTTGGTGTTTTACTATTATTGCCTGATGTTACAGCTGTACCTTTAAATGTTGAAGAAACTGTTCCAGTTGCTGTTACTGTATGTGTATGGCTTGGTAAATTAGCTGTTGTTAAAGTTACATCACTTGACCCACCTGTTTGTTCAGAAGTTCCAGTGGATGATCTTAAAACTTTACCATCACCAAATGCTTGCCAAGTACCTCCTATTGCAGCAGCAACTGCTGTTGTAGTAGATAGTTTTGTTGATATGTAAATACTTCCTACTGGATACATGCTTTTCTTTAATTCCTCTAACTTTTTTGAAAAGTTCGTACATGTTCCATCTATTGCTGCTTGAACATTATCTGCTCCTAAATTAGAGTTATCTGAATAACCTATCTTTGTAGCGCTTATCGCGTAATTTGTAGCTGCATACGATCCACTTATTGAAATAATGCAAGTTACTATTGCCATTAAAAGTGGTATTTTCATACTCTTTTTCATCCTAGACATCACCTATTTTACTATATATCTAAGCCTATTATACCCCCCCCCAGATGAAAAAAATCAAGACATTTTTGTCTTGATTTAATTTCTTAATGGCGCCCCAACTAGGACTTGAACCTAGGACCCCTTGATTAACAGTCAAGTGCTCTAACCAACTGAGCTATTGAGGCATCAAAGGTTAATTTAACCTTATTTTAAATATTCATTAATGGAATCTTGTCCTTCAACATAGTTTACTATACCACCATTTGAGAATTTAATCAATGTAGATTGATTAATTTTTAATTCTGATGCATCTTTTGCGTCTTTATTTGACTCGCTAGAATTAATACTTTTATTCATTGTATTAGCTAGATTAACATAGTAAATTGGCAAGTGACTATCTTTTGCTTCATATGTGCTAATCATATTACCATAAACAGAAGCGTTATCGGCAGTTGTATCATAAAATAAAACTAAATACTCTTCATCATCTTTATTAAAACTAGTTCCTGCTAAAATTTCTGAGTATTGAATAGCTGTTTTTTCATCTTCTTTACTAATATAATCAGTAGATGATTTTTTTAATATCAAAACAGTTAATAGATACATAACTAATAGGATTACTAATACTATAACAACACATTTTATAACATTAGAAGTGTCGCTTTCATAAATACTATTATTTAATACTTCTTTTCTAGTTTGAACATTTTTACTTTTTTTATTACTTTTTGTTGTATTTTTCTTCTTTGTCATATTATTCACCAAGACAATTATATCATAAATATTATTATTTACAAAAGCTATTTTCATTCTAATTAAGTCTTTTTTCTATATCTTCCATACTTGGAAGGGTATTTTCTAAATAATCTGGAATCTCTGATAAGATTTTATATTCACTTACTCCTATAGGTTTATTTATATCTTTTAATGCTAATTCAGCAGTTACTCTTTTCTTATCTTTACACAACAATATTCCAAATGTAGGATTATCATTTTTGCCTTTGATATATTTATCAACTGCATTTAAATAGAAATTAAGTTTACCTGTATATTCAGGTTTAAATTCAGTTGTTTTTAGTTCTATTACAACATAACTTCTTACTTTTAAATTATAGAATAATAAATCTATATAATAATCTTCATTTTCTATCTCTAAATGATATTGTCTACCAACAAAAGCAAAACCATTACCGAGTTCTAATAATAACTTAGTTATATTAGCTGTTAGCTCTCTTTCAATATCTAATTCTTTTAAATCTTTATCAGCAGTTATAAAATCAAATATATATGGATTCTTTAATAACTCTTTTACTTGTTCATTATTTGGAGATGGCAGAGTGTTATCAAAATTAGTTGTTTTATTTTCTAATAATGCTTGTCTTTCATACAATTTACTAGATATTTGATGTATCAATATTGAAACAGACCAACCATTTTCAAGTGATTCTTTTGCATACCACTTTCTAATTTCTTTATTTTTTACTTTATCAAGAAGTATCTGATTATGATTCCAGGATAATTTTGCAAGGACTCCTTGCAAAAATTCATCGTTAGCAAACTCTGTTGCAAATTTTTGCATGTATCTTAAATTTCTTGCTGACATTCCCTTTAATGTAGGAAATTCAACTTTTAAGTCTTTTGCCAATGTATCAATAAATGATGAACCCCATTTATTATTTTCTATCAACTTTAAACCAATATTATAATACATTAAAACTAAATCCCTATTTGCATTTTCTACTATTCTATTTCTAGTAACAATTAAAGTTTTCTTAATATCATTCAATACTTCAAAATATTTGTCCTTGCTTTCTATCATAAAATCCCCCTAAAATTACTTATAAATCTCAAATATATTCATCACGACTTTTTGTATTTATTACTCATTAATATTATTGTAGAAAAAAACTAGTTTACGAAAAAAAAGAATCTATATAAGATTCTATTTCATAGTAGGTAATACATTTATAGATTGAGCTACTTCTAATAATTCATCTTGATTTAGAACATCACTAACAATATAGTAATCAATTCCTCCACTGGTCCATGTAAGGGAATTATCTGTTAATGCACCAAATGTATCCATAAGCATAAATGGTTCACCATATGTTGGTACAATTGTCATTTCTTCTTCTATATTGGCAGTTTCTTCAACAAGCAAGAAAGGTTTATCGCCATCAAATGTCATTATTACTCTATTTCCTCCGTCTGTTTTAACCTTCTCTTCTTGTGATAATTTAGTTCCTGTTGGTAAAACAAGTGGATAAATTGTATCTTCTAAACTAGCTGTTTGTTTAGTAGTATTATCAGTTTTTGACATTTTAAGAGATTCTTTAACACTAAAATAATTTTTCTTAAAGGTTGGAGAATAATCAATATCATTTACTTTTAAAGTCATAAGTGGAATATTATTTTCATCATAAACTTTTACTTCTTTTAATTTTAATTTCTTATCAAAAGTAATTTTCTGTTTGATTAACTTCTTATTATTGGGATAATTTACATCTGTTGTAAATATATAGCTATTTTTTGTTTCTTTAAATTCTTTTTCTTTATCATTATTAATATCATCTATAAGTGAATTTAATAAATAAATTTGGGAATTATTATATGGCCAATCACTTTGAAATTTAAAACTCTTATTTAATGATGGTGTAACAACATAAACTCCATCCTTGTTCTTTAGTATTATTTGTTCATAACTATTAGCCGTATTAGTTAAACTTACCTTATAATAATCATCTTTCTTATAAGAAACATCAACTTTATACTTATAAACATCATCATTATTTACTATCTCTAAATTACCATCTAATTTATAAGATGGCATCTTTTCTATTTTTTTTGTTAAATCCTTGATAATTCCTTTTTCTCCATATTTTCCACATCCAGTTAAAACAATACTAACAACTAATAATATTAATGGAATAATTTTTTTCAATTTCTTCACCTCATATTTATTCTTCATTTAATTATATGGAAAGATATGCTTTTTATTCCAAAGAAAAATAGGATTTGTAAATTATCCTATTATCTTTAAAAATTTTCTTAACTCTTCAACTTTTAGGCTAAGGCCACCTAGTAAATAGCCATCTATATATGTTGATTTATTTATTTCTTCAATATTTTCTGCAGATAAACTTCCACCATATAATAGTAAATTCTCAGGATAGTCCTCTTTTATCTTTCTTAGAACATTGTCTATTTCTTCTCTATTTGGTGTATTACCTGTACCTATTGCCCAAATTGGTTCATATGCAATAATTATTTTTGATGTATCTTCTATATCTTTAAACGCATCCTTTATTTCAGTAATTATTTTTACAATTGTCATATTAGCTTCTTTTTCATTCTTATTTTCACCAACACATAATATTGGTGTGATTTCATTATCTAAAAGCATTCCAATTTTCTTGTTTATCTCTTCATTAGACTCTTTCTGATATTTTCTTCTTTCAGAATGTCCTACAATTGAATACTTCACATTTAATGCTTTTAGTTGACTAGCAGAAACTTCACCGGTAAAAGCTCCTTCATAATTACTTCCGACATTTTGACTTCCTAATTTAAAATTATTTAGGTTAAATCTAGATAAATAAATGTTTGATGGGCATAAGACTAATTCATGTTTACTTTCTAAAGTATTTAATCCAGCTTGATATTTTATAAATTCATCTATTAATAAATTACATTTATTATTCAATACTACTATCATTTTTTATTCTCCTTAAAAATACTAGCAATTTTTGAAAATATACCATATTGATATTTATTTTTATTTTTAATTGCTCTTTCATATACTACTAAAACATTAGATGCATATTGATTTGAACTTAAATGTTCTGATTGAATTCTTGCTTGTATAGCCAAACTTTTTCTTAATTTTTTGTTCTTTATAAGATTTTCTATATCAGTTAAATATTCTTCTTCTGTTTTAAAAATTATTCCATTTAAATTGTTAACAACTGTTCCATTAAAGGCTTCATCCTCAATAACTACAGGAACAACATTGGAAGCCATAGCCTCTATTACTGTTAAACCTTGAGTTTCGGATTTAGATGCTGTTGTGAAGATGTCAGATACATGATAATAATATGGCACCTCACTCCAAGCTACTTTGCCTGTAAAAATAACATTATTATTGATTTTTAGTTTTTTTGAAATATTTTCAAATTTTTCTTTATCAGGGCCATCACCTACGATTAATAGTTTAGCATTCTTATATTTAGAAACTAACTTTTTATGAGCATTTAATAGAAATTCAACATTTTTTTCTTCTGCTAAACGACCAACAAAGATAATAACTATATCATTTTTAGATATATTTAGATGTTTTTTCAAATCAGTAATTTCTGCTTTTTCTACATTTTCCGTAAAAAATCTATCTACTTCAATTCCAGTTGGAATGATATGAATATTTTTTTCAAATTTATATTTTTCCTTAAATAATTGATATGTTTTATTAGTTGGCACAATTAATTCTGTCGCGGTTGTATCACAGTAAAATTTGGTTAAGTATTCAACTATTTTTTTACTTGATTTATCAAAATATCCATGAGTTATATAATGAGTATAATCTTCGTACATAGTGTGATAAGTATGAACTAGCGGAATATTAAATTGTTTAGCAAGTATTCTTGCGAAAATACCAATACCAAATTCTGTATGGGAATGAATTACATCTAAATTCCAACTTTTAATAAGATTAACCATTTTCAAAGGATAAATTCTACTTAATCTATAGTCATAAATTCCTATTGGAACACCTGGTATCCTTAAAACTTTATTAATATCATCATAATCATATTTAAAAGAGCTATCATTAACTGTTATAACATAAACTGTATGTCCTTGTCTTTCTAAAGCTTTTTTTAACATATCAACACTTGTAGATACTCCATTAATAAAAGGAGGATAAGTATCTGTAAATAATCCTATTCTCATCTTTTTTCTCTCCTTTCATGCAAGTTGAAAACAATTGCTCCTATAATCATACCAAAATAATAAGTAATAAATCTCCAAATTAGTAAAACTGCACTGTTAATTGATGAAGATAAAAAGTTACCAAAAAATGCTAAAAAACTATATTCAATACCTCCACTTGCCCCAGGGATTGGAACAAATGCTCCTACTAATAAAACATAAGCTGAAGCAGTTAGACACTCAAGTAAACTTATACTTGTAAAGTCATGCATACTGTAAACAACAAATAAAGGTATTGCATATAAACAAGCAAGACTTAAGAAATTAAAAACAACACCTTCTATAAAAAGAAATTTTCTTTTTCTTAATACTTTAGCACTTTCATGAAATTCTTCTAATCTTACTTTTAGTTTTTCTTCTACCTGTTCTTTATTTTTAACAATCTTTAATTTATTTAAAATCTTAACAATAAATTTCATACAGCCAGTTGTAAATTTCTTTGATAGTGAAATTAAAAATATACCTACAGCTACCAAAGTATTAACCAAAAAACCAATTAAAACTAATTTTCTTAATAGAACAACTTTAGGAAATATATGGAATATATAATTATAACTTACAGCCATAATACCAAATAAAACTAAAGCTACTTGATAAAAAATAAAGTTCTGTAAAATTATCATAGTTCCTTTATTGGCACTGATTCCATGACGTGTTAACATATATATTTCCATAGGTTGTCCACCAGTTGAAAAAGGTGTTATTCCATTGAAAAATTGCGTAATAACATTATGTCTTACAGCTTCTATTAAGCTAAATTTTTCTTTATCATCTACTGTTCTATAAGTAATATAACCACGTAAAAATATAGATATAAAAAATAGTAAAAAAGCAACTAAAATAAACTTTAGATCCATTTTTAATAATAAATCAACGATATTACTAAAATCTTTGCGTAGTACTAAAAACATTACCAAACAAGTAATAAGTATTAATATAATTGTATTTTTTTTAACATCTTTTAATATTTTCATCTTCTAATTCTTTCCATTTCTAGTTCTTTTTCTTCTTTTATGTATGTTGTTATGCCATCATCTTCTCCCAAATTTTCAAAACCTAACTTTTCTAGATTTGTACTACTATCATCACTAAAAATTGTTATGGTATGTGCATCAAGAAAAGAGAATGCATAAGCCTCTGATTTTTCTATGAATTCCTTTGATTCTAGATTAGCAAATTGCAATTGTACAAGCCTGTTATCTTTTGTTCCCGTGAAGATACAATAATTTTTGATTTCATCACTCTCAACTAGTAAAAGACAATCAAAAAGGCTATTGCTTCTTGCTTTTAGAGATTTATATTTTTCCTCAGTATAAAATTTGGGAACATTAATAAATTTTTGTAAACTACTTTGATAATTAGATTTTTCTATTAAACTTGTTTGGTTACTATCATATGGATTTAATACTACTGTTTTCAAAACTTTCACCTACTTTTATTTCATTGCTTCAAGTCCTGGTAATTTTTTTCCCTCTAAATATTCTAGTGTTGCGCCTCCTCCAGTTGAAGCATGATATACTTTATCTTTCAATTTAGCTTTGGCTGATGCTGCTACTATATCTCCTCCACCTAAAATGGTTTTTATATCATTATTAACTAAATACTTCATAATTTTGAAAGTTCCATTTTTAAAATTTGAAAATTCACATACTCCTAATGGTCCATTCCATAAAACTGTTTTAGCATCTTTTAAATATTTTTCAAAAACTTTAATTGAATTTGGTCCAATATCTAGTCCCATTTCATCATCTTTTATTTCAGAGATTAATCTTAATTCTGGATTTTTTACATCTTCATATGCTGTATTTACTAAAACATCTACTGGTAAAATTATCTTATCCTGATACTTCTCTAATATTTCTTTACAAAAATCAAGACTATCTTTATCAACAATAGAAGAGCCTATTTCAAATCCTTCACTTTGTAAAAATGTGAAAGCCATACCGCCACCTATTAAAATATAATCAGCTTTTTTAATAAGATTTTTAATAACACCTATTTTATCTGTTACTTTTGCTCCACCTAAAATTATAATAAATGGTTTTTCAGGACTGTTAAGTGAAGATAAAGCAGATAATTCTTTTTCAACTAAAAAGCCAATTCCATGTGGCAAGTTAGAAGCAATTCCAACATTTGAAGCATGAGCACGATGAATAGTACCAAATGCATCATTTATAAAAATATCACCTAAAGATGCCCAATATTTTCCTAATTCACCATCGTTACTACTTTCTTTTTTTCCATCTAAATCTTCGTATCTTGTATTTTGAACTAATAAAACTTCTCCTGATTTTAAATTAGCTACTGCTTTTTCTAATTTTTCTCCTCTAGTTTCATCTATAAAAATTATCTTTTTATCTAATAATTTTCCTAACTCTTTAGCTACTGGCTTTAAATTATTTTTCTCTAAATCTATTTTTTCTTTAATTCTTCCTAGATGAGAAAATAAAATTACTTTAGCATCTTGCTCTAAGCAATACTTTATTGTATCTAGACTTTTCACAATTCTCGTATTATCTGAAATTTTACCGTTTACAATTGGTACATTAAAATCACATCTTATTAATACTTTTTTATCTTTTAAATCAAAATCTCTAACTGTCTTCATTTTATCACCTTTCTTTATTATAAATTATCATTAACAACAGTATTATTTATTGGCTGTACTTTACTATTAAAATAATTTATTATTTTAATATATAAAAGTATAATTGCAAAAATAAATAAAATACTTAATAATACTAGAAATGGCACTATAGTTGTACCACCTTTTTTTCTCACAATTCTTTCTAATTCTTCTGTATTCTTGAAAGTACTATTTTTTCTTATATCATCTATTTTTTTTGATACATCAATTAAATAGTATTCATTGAAAAAATAAGCAAATATCAATGAAAATAATGTTAATAATATAAAAGCATAACTTGGTATTATTACATTTAGTAAAATAATAAGAATAGTCCAGGCTAAACTAACTAGATATTGTTTTCTATAAAGTAGGTAAAGTGGTCCAAAAAAGAAGGTTGGAAATGAAAATTTCAAAGATACAATCTTATTATAATTATTACCAATAAATAATTTTATTAAACTGTCATCATCAATATTTATCACAGTATTAGTATCTGTTAATTCTTTAACTTTGAAACCACAAACTTCACAAAAATTAGAGTTATCCTTTAACTTATTTCCACAATTTTTACAATACACAAGATTAAACCTCCCATACCTTCTTTAATTTTACCACAAAATGAAAAAAAATAGTAGTAACTACTATTTTTGCATCAAATATTTTTGTTGTTATACAATTGATGTGAAACAAATTCTATATAAAAAAAGACTTAAGTCGTATAATTGAGTTAAACACAAA
>CAKOXP010000002.1 GCA_934130175.1 uncultured Bacilli bacterium | reverse complement strand
TTTCTATCTAAAATTATAAACCATGGTATTTTTACATATTTATCGTATTCCATTTATTACTCTCCCTTCGTATTTGTTTTTAGTATTTCTAAGTAACCTATTTCTAATAACTCTGTCATCATTTTAGAAATAGATACTCTATAAAATTTAGACATTAATTTTATTCTATTAAATAAGTCAATTGGTAAATATAATTTAAATATTCTCAAACTATTCCTCCTTCCTAAATAGGATGCTTGTCCTATTGTTTTTACTATTTTTAATTGAAGCAGGATAAGAAGATAGCACCACAAATAAAAAAACTCCTTATAATATAAGAAACTGTTATGGTGCTATTCTTATTTCGTACTTACGAAATTCATCCTACTTTGTAGGTACTTATAAAGGATGATTAATAAATATATCCTTTATTTCTCTTAATTTTAATTCTTATTAGTTCATCCTATTATTATAAAAATATAAAAATTAATAGGATGATAAACATAATGACCATCTCCTTAAAATGAAAAAAAAGAAGACCTAAGTCCTCTTCGCATAATTATTTCATTTTACTATATTGTAGCACTTGACTTTGATAAGTCAATGAATATCCGATGCTTTTTTGTGCTTTATTTTTCTTTTTTCTGCTTTTTTTTGCATTTTTTTGCTTTTTTATGCTTTTATATGTTTTTCGATGCTTTTTGATGCTTTTCAATGCTTTTTTGTGCCAGTTAACATATAAATTAAAATTTATGATTCTAGTATACTATGTTTTTTTCGTATTTGATGATATAATTTTTATAGGGGTGATGCCTATGTCTAGACAACATATTGACTATTTTAGACAAACTAACCAAAATAAAATTTTAGATTTAGAAGAAAAATATATGCATGTAATTGAAGATATTGTTACATCAAAAATTTTTTTAGAAGATTTAAAGCACATTGAGAAAGAAACACAGGAATATTATGAAATTCTTCAAGAAGTTTGGGGAAAGAAAAACAAAGTTAAAGAAGTATCTGAAAGATTACTTAGACATCATATTTACTTAAAATTTAGTGGCTCTGAAAGATTTTATTCTTCACCAATTAGTTGCGATATTGCATTAGAATTGGAAGATGTTATTTTAAACATAGATGTAAAAACAATTGATAAAGTGGGCAATGCTGGTGAATTAAATACGACTCAATTTGAGCACAATCAAACTTCATTTATTAATAAAAAAGTTTTAGCTTCAGGAGATTTTCCTGGGTTTATAGTAAAATCAAATTTACAAGCCATTGACCCTAGAACACATAAGCCACTATTAACTTTTTTAGTAAAAATTGGTTACTCTGATGACAATCATGGAATATTTAATTTTATAAATAGTAATGACCATCCAAGTATAGTAGTTACCTGTTTACCAAATGGAACTTTAAGTAACTTATTTGACGATGATTTATTTTCAAATTTTAAAGAATATACATATTATGATACAGTATCAGGTATTTATTATAAACCAAGATATATTACAGCAAAAGATGAATTTATATCATTAACAGAATCTGCAAAATTTAATAGAATTCAGCAGCAAACCGATATTCCTGAAACATGGAAAAAAGTAACATGGCAAAATAAAGTAGGATACTATGATTGTGAAAAGAAGGTAGTTTGGTGGACAGTGGAAAAGAAAAAAAACAATCACTGGGATATATACTTAATGGCAGTAAAAAATGGTAATACGGCCAGATTTAATGATGCTTGGTTAGAAGAAAGATATAATTCTAAAAATGAAAAATGGTGTGGTGAACATAAATATTATAAAATATACGATAAACTAAATGAAGAATCCAATTAAGATTCTTCATTTTTTTCTAATATATCATAAATTCCTTTAGCTATTTGTTCTGCCAATTTGACTGGAACTGCATTCCCTATTTGTCTATAAACAACATTTAAACTACCTACAAATTCATAATCCATTGGAAATGTTTGTAACATTGCACATTCTCTGGCACTTAATCTTCTTTCCCTATTAATATGAATTTCAGGACTAGTTGCAGTAATAGTATCACTTGGCCTATCCCAATTTGTAATTCTCAAAGATTGTTCAAATTTTATTTCTTTTTCGACCATAGTTGTTACTTTTTTATCATATTTATTATCAAATCCTAAAATTTTCTTTAACTCCCACCAATCTGATGGATTTGGAATACTACCAGAATGATTATCTTTTCTAAACCAATGACCAGCTGTATATTTATATCCAAAATGATCATCAACTTTTTTTGTTGTATATCCAGCCTTATCTCGCCACATTTTTAGATAATCACATATATCTTCCTGCTTAACTTTATATTTTCTGCCCCAAAATTTATCATATACATTGGTAGCAGCCATATGATTATAAATAATCATTCCATTATCTAATGTTATAGGCTTATCACTAAGTCTAACATTTTGTAAAAAACCAATAGTTTCTTCTACTGTTATTGGTGCTTTCAAGCCTTCTTTTGATTCATATTTTTTGCTGTCAACCCAATGAGTTGGAATTGGATATGGATTTTCTACCCCAATTCTATTACCAATAATTAACACTCTTTCTCTCGCCTGTGGAACTCCATATTCAGCAGCATTTAATAGTCTTGCATCAACTTTATAACCTAATTTTCTAAAGTCTTTTTTTATCATTTCTATGACTTTTCCTTTTTTCATTGAAAGAATTCCTTTTACATTTTCTGCAACAAAAAATTTTGGCTTTTTATCGTCGATAACTCTTAACATCTCTTTATATAGAAAATTTCTTTCATCTTTCATACTTCTTTTTGTATTTGCGACAGAAAATCCTTGGCAAGGGAATCCACCTATTACTAAATCAATATCATCTGGCATCTCTTTGCTATCAATTTTTGTTATATCCCCATATACAATCCTATCATCAACATTTTTTTTATAGGATTCAACTGCTTCCTTAAAAAAATCATTTGCCCAAACAATATCAAAACCAGCATTTATAAATCCTAAATCCATACCTCCTGCTCCAGAAAACAGTGAAATTACTCTATATTTTTTCTTTTTTTGATCTATATTCATTATGTATCACCTACTACTATTAAAGTATAACAATTTTCATATCAAATTGCAACACTTGCGACTAAAATAATTATATAATTTTATCAAAAAAATTGCAATACTTGCGATAAAATTATAAAATGAATTTGATAAATTATTTTTAAATATATTCATTGGTTCATCTAGTCATTAAATACAAATTATATTTTAAACAAAACTCCATAAAAAAAGAAATTAATCTTAACTTCTAACTATTTTCTATTAATTTCTTCAATTTATTTATTTGTCTATTTAATAAAATACATAGTTTATTAATTCTATTATCTGAGTATCCAGTTATATCTTGATACTCATGTAATAAATTATCAAACCATTCAGGAATATCTTCTAGTTTACTTATATCAATTCTTTTTATATCTTTTACTACTTTAATTATTTCATCAAATGGTTTAACTTCATAGAATAATTTACCATCACCAATAATATGCATTTCTTCTTCATCATAATATTCTATATTTAAACTTTGACCATTATCAAATATTGGTGCTACATCTAACCATTTTAAAGTGTTAACATCTCTTATTATTCCAAAGTTATTAAGATGTCTATCTTCATTCATAATTAGAAAATCTAAAATATACATATTTTCTATTTTTTTTCTTGCATCTTTAATTCCTTCTGATTCTAGTTTTTTAATATATTCTTCATAATCTTCTATACTATTATGTTTTTTCATATCATTTCTTATTTGATTACAAGTAATTAGTTCTGTATCTTTTGTTATGAAACAAGGACATTTTGATACAACCATATCTTTATAAGTATCTAGTGTGTATTCTACATGATCAAATCCCAATCTTTTACATATTTCACTTGCTAATACTTCATTAAATGGTTGTAATGTTTCATTCTTATATCCACCTTTTAATAAATATCTTGTACCATCTTCAATAATCCATGCTTTTTTTAACATACCATCTGTAGTATTATTAGGTGTTTTTAAAGATGTTGCATTATGAATCATCTTACTGTTTTTAGAAAGTGATGCTTCCATAAATTCAGCATAATCAAAATCATTATCAAAGAAATTAATATCTTCATATTTAATATCAGAATCTACTGGCTTTAACCAATATTGATCTGATAAAGATAATCCAAATGCTTTATCTAATAATTCACATGGTGCACTAATATTAAGTCTATGTAGTAATAAGTCTAGCTTATCTCTCCAAGATGGTATTCCTCTTCCTTTAAACCATTCACTTAAATTGGTTCTTAAAGAAGTATCATTAATATCTTCATTTTTATATAAACTTTTTAAAATATATGGAGCATAATCAATATTATAAACATCATAAATAATAGTAAATACTCCTGTTGCAGAATCATATTCTGTTAGCATTACTTCTTTATTTTTATTCATTAAAGTACATTTCATAGGAATTCATCTCCTTTTATATATACTATTATACCATACTTATATTTTTTAATAGTCAATATTTACCTATAAGCAAAAAAATAGAGTACTCTCAAAAAATGATAGCACTCCTAAAAAATCTTATAATAAATTATAAAGGTTGTATAATTTTTAGTGTGTGTAACTAGAAAATAGTTATATGCACTTTTTTACATAATAAAAAGAAAAATAGGGCTCCATCAAAAATGACAGTGCCCTTGCAAAAGTATTTCTACTTTTTTCTCACATAACTAATATATCAAAATTGCTAAAAAAAGCAATAGTTTAATTATTTTTTATCAAACAGTTCTTGGACAATTAAATCTCTTGAATGTAAATTATTATTTTTACCTAATAATAAATTCTCATAAAATTTAACTAAATAACTACTATCTTCTTTTATATTCAAATAATTATTAAAATAATTACTTCTAACTAGTGCATTTCTAAAATAAATTGATTTATCTTTAAATAGAGTATTATCTACATTATAACCCAAACTAATTAAATAATTTTCAATAAATAATGCTGTAGTTCTAGTATTACCTTCTCTAAAAGGATGTACTTGCCATATATTAGAAGAAAACTTTGTTATATTATTTACAACTTCAACAATATTCATTTCTTTATAGTTCTTTTCTTTTTCTAAAGATATATCATAATCTAAGGATTCTTTTAAAGTGGTACAATCACCATAAGCAACAGAATCATTGTTAAGTATTTTTTCATGTTTAGAGAAGTCTATTTTTCTAAATTCACCTGCAAATTCATAAACATCTTGAAACAGATATTTATGAACATACTTTAAATAATCAACTGATAATTCAAAATTATCTTTTTGTAATAATTCTACTATTCTTGTTGAAACAAAATCACATTCTAATTCATTATGATTAATGTTATTTTGCTTTTCTTGTTCAATATAATATTCTCGTAAATTCTGTTCTACTTGTTTTATTGTCATTTCACCAGTAACATTTTCATCTAATAATTTTTCAAGATATTTAGAAGGTTTTAAATTATCTACTTCTTGAAGTCCAATGGCCATATCCCACTGTAATTGTTTTACGTAATTACTCGATTTATATTGTTCTTCATATTCATTAATACTTGAATCTAATTCTTTTTCTATCATAAATTTAACCTCCTAATTGTTTATTATACTATTACCTTACTTATTGACTATCCTCTTTTACAGAGTTTTTATAATAATTACAATTAAATAAATCTCTAATTCTTAGCAAAAATACATTTAATTTTCGATATGCCTCATTATAATATTCTTTTTCAGATTGGTCAGTAGTTTTTTCAATCTTATCATTTATTTTATTTAATACCTCAGTTACTTCTTCAATTAGAAATGAAAAATTATATATAGGGGAAAATAATTTTAAGTTAATTATCATGTCTTTTCCCTTCATATCCTCAGATGATATTCCTCCATATTCATTTCTATAAAATATCTCATTGTAATCGGTATCTACTGGATTATAAAACAAATCGTTATTATAACTACCGTCATGTATATCTCCTTTATATTGGGAACTCTTAGTATTATTACATTTTGGACAACAATACATTAAATTATTATAATCATGTATTAATTTTTCCATATCAGTACCCTTGAGAGCTTCTTGAGGAATAAAGTGGTCAATAGGATAGCTTTGATTCATATGTTTATCAAGTGTATTACAATAAGCACATCTATGATTAAAGTCTTCAGCCAAATTTGATAAATATGATTTATAATTGTCATATTCCTTTTTACAATTTCTTGTTATTCTAAAATTTCTAAAATCTTTATACTTCATATTACTTCCACCATTACATTCTTAATCCAATTTAGATTTTATTTCATCTAACAGATCAACTATTTCTTTTACATAATCAGGCGATATTAATTGTTCTAAATATGTAGTTTCCACTGGGGTATACTTTTTCATTTCTAATTCTACTTTTAATAATTCATTTAATGTTTTCTGATTGTCATCATCTGAATCTTTTTTATATTCATCAATTAAACGATTTTTTTCTGCAATTATATTGCTTTTTAATTTATTATATTTATCTATACATAAACATATAGATTTAATTTTTTCTTTAGTATATTCTTGGTTTAAAAAGAAGGTTTCCTTATCGTAAACTTTATCTGGATCAACATAATCACTATCATATGTTTCATCTTTATAATTTGTCATAATAATTACTGGGAAATCACTAGCAACCTTTTTTACTTTTTCATATATCGAAGTCCCCTTTAATCTAATTCCTTCAATGACCAGTTTATTATCAATAATTAATAACATAATATTATTATTTAAAATATCATTTTCTATTTCTTTTACTATTACATCCAAATTTACCTTATTACTACTTATTTCATAATCTTTATAGTTTATAATATAATTCTTTGATAAGTGCGAATGTATAGTTCTTTTTATCGAATTTAACTCTTCTAAAGTATCCTCTATAATTCCAATTTTATATTCTTTCATATTAACTCACCCTTGGCCATTTAATTTTTATTTTAAATCCTAAGTCACATGGTACAACATGAATTTCACCATTATTTCTTTGAACTGCATCTTTGCATATCCATAAACCTAATCCAGTTCCATTTTCTTTTGTCGTTTCTCCAGCTGTAAATATTATATCAGGTGTACTAGTATATTTTTTGTCTAATTTTGGTCCATTATTTTCAAATTCAAAAATAATATAATCTTTTTCTTCACTAAGTGATATAGTAATAGTTCGTTCACTACCATTAATCTCTCGTTCTAAAAAAAATGCTGAGTTCAAAATTAAATTATTAAATATCAAATACAAATCAGTTTTTTCACATACAATATAATAATCATTTTCATTATTTATGATTAAATTTATTGATTTTTTTTGTAATAATCCCGTCCAATCATCATTTAATTCATTAAAAAATTCTGATAATGATATTTTTTCTTTTATAGAGTTTACTTTACTTACACTATCCATAATTAATTTTAACCATTTACTAAGTAAGATATCATTTTGTTCTCCACTATCTATCGCAGTATATGGATTATAAAATTCAAGGCCATCATAGTCTTTGTTTCCTAAAATATAATCAACACAAATCTTCAATTGATTATTTCTGGTGGATAAATTTGTAGATATACTCTTCATCTCATGTGCAAAAGTGTTTGCTGTAACTCCAACCGAACTAAAATTCATTAAAATTCTCTGGGTATCTATATATTGTTTCTTATCATTTACAGTGTGATATATTGCTTCCCTATATTCGTCCTCTGAAAATTCTGATTCTACTTTTCTGTTACTTGCTTTTTCCTCTAAAACACTTTGTTCAATCGCACCAGTTGGTGTTATACAATCAATATTTTTTTTAATCCATGCCCCATATTCTCTATATACATATTGCCTATCATATTCAAATTTTGAAATAATATTTTGTATTAGTTCAACAAATAAATAATACGTATCATTTAATGTAAGTCCTTCTCTATTAGCCATATCTTCCAAATTCGGATTATCTATTCTACTTATTTTTACATTTCCAATCAATTGATATGTATTGACTCTCCAAGCACCATTAGGATGTGTAATACCGGCAGGGCTACTCTGAACACGAGCTCCTAATTGCAACCAATCGTACATTGGTCCTTCCTCACCATATGGTCTAACTTTAAAATTATCTCTATATATTTTTATACCAGAAAAAGATGATAATAATTGTTTTCTTTTATTAACTTTTATATCTTTCACAAACCTAAATTCACTTTTACCTGATTTTAAAAAATATAATTGAAGACTAAATTTACCAATTTTTTTCACTTCATCTAGTGTAGTATTTTTTATTAGGTCTAATACTTTATAGTTTTCGACTAGAATTGATGAATAATCTTCTTTTCTATACGGAAAGTTTTTAAATGCATCACGTTTCCAAAAGTCATCTATATTAAATTTATATATTTTATCATTTATAACTCTTTGTTCAACTTTTGCTAAAAGATTTACTTCGTTTCGTGTTAATGTAATAGATATTTTTTCTTCTCCATCATAATCAGCATTTATTATATAATCATAATCATCTTCAGATAAAAACTTATTTTGAGGGAAATAATTATATTCTTTTTTTCTATTATTATTAATATAAACATCAAATTTATCAGCATTTCCAAATGGATTAATACTTTTTAAGTTATTGTTAATTCTATTGTAGATTCTATCTCCCCATATTTCTCTTGTACCCGAAAGGATAATCAAAGTTCCTGAATTAAGATTTATATTTTTAAGTTTTAATTCTGACAAGTCAACATGCTGTGATACAATATCTTCAAACTTCAAATCTAATGTATTAACATTTGCATTTATTTCATTTAATAAATCTTTATTATCAAATTGTGTCCAATCTAAATCCCAATATACTAATTTATCTTTATCATGTTTGGAATAGACAATTGTTTTTTGTGATAATTTTTCTAAAGCAAATCTTCCTATCCCCTTAGCACCAGTCTTAATTCTCCCTTTTCTGCTAAATGTATTTATCTCTTTATCACTTGTACCAATATTCATCCAGACGGTTTTAATTATCGTTTCATTCATTCCAGAACCATTGTCCAATATAATTATTTTATTTTTACTAAATAAAAGATTCTTCAATATACTTTCTTGTTCAAGCGATAAATTATCTTTCTTTTTTAATATATCACCATCTTGATTATATGAAGATAATAAGATATCGTATTCTTCATCACTAAAATATTTTTTATTTTCAGATATAATAATTTCATTTGGTATATTTTCGTAAATAATATCAAAATTAATATATACACTTTCAGCATCAGCATCATAGGCATTTTTTACCAACTCAATAATAGCACCATTAGAATCAGAAATATTTTCTCTACCTATTAGTCGTGCTGTTTTAGAAGAAACATTAAATTTAATTTTTTCCATTTTATCACCTACTAAAAATAAAAATTACTAACATCCTTACTTGTTATTCTATAAGAATCTCCACTCGCATTAATTCCTACACTTTTAATATAATTCAAAAATTCATTAGATTCAAGAATCTCTTTAGCCATATTTAAAGTCATATCTTGCTTAGGAATAATATATATTCCAGAATAAGGTATAGTATCTTTTGACAACAGATATGTCTTAATTTTACCTGTAACAATAATTGACAATAAAAGTTTTGGCTGATTCATATCATTTAAAGCTTGACTTCTACCATACTCAAACCACTGTATATTATTATCATATTTTCTAGTATTTAATTCTTTTTGAAATTCTTTCAAATGAGATTCAACACAGGGGTACATTTTAGAGAATTTTTCTTTTTTAATTTTAATCAAACTCCCAGACGAATTATAATAATATGGAAAAATAATTTTTTCTTTTTTATTTAGTTCAATACTTTTTGGACTAACCGAATCCTTTATTATCCTTTTTTCTTTCTTATTGTAAAACAATTCGCTTTTTTCGTTTATAATATAAGCTTTATTACATAAAGTAGCTATTGAATTAGACACCTTAAAATAATCTCCAAATCTTTTATCCCCATTATTAATCTTGTTAAAGATCCATTTTTCTTCCAAATCTTTCTTTTTTAATATTGTCTTATTATTATTATCAAGATTATAATAATTCAATAATTTTGTTCCACTGCCTTTTTGTAATACAAAAACAACAGATGATGTCAAAATTTTTTTCTTCTCGCCTGTTGCGTATTCATTAAAAAGTTTCCTTGTTGCATAATCATAAATATCTATAATATCTTCTTTTAAATATTCTCTTAAATTTTTAGAAAAAACATTTTTAAATATACTTCCAGGAACCAAAAATGCAATTTTCCCATTATCCTTTAATAAATTTATTCCTTTTTCAATGAAAGGGTAGCAGTAATCAAATTTTCCCTGTTTACATACTTCAAAATTTTTTCTAACATATTTTCTAGTATTTTCATCTAACATCTTATAACTAATATATGGTGGATTACCAACAACATAATCAAATTTCATATCTATATTTTTTTTTAAAGAGTCCTCACAATAAATATTCCAATTGATTCTATCTATATTATATTTATGAAGGATTGAATTAACATTGTCTAAACATATAGTATAATGTGCTGGATCATATTCAATTGCATAAATATCTCTTGCCAACCCTTCTCGTATTTTATCTTTTGAAATTTTTTTGTTTAAGCAATCCAAAATATATCTTTCTATTACTTCTATTAATATATTTCCTTGTCCACAACTTGGTTCAATTACTTTTTTACCATATAAATCTTTATTATATCCTACCCAATTCAGTAATTCTTTCACGTTTTCTTCAGGAGTAAAAATTTGGCATTTTTTCTTGCAATCATCACTCATTTGCATAAGTAAAGTCACTCCTTTCACTATGTCAATTTTATCATATTTTAGAAAATCTAACAATAATCTGACAATATTATCCTTAACATTTTTCTATTCGTCGTCTAATAAAGCTATTCAAATATAGTCGTCTTAATACCCTTATAAATTAACTCCTTGGATGAGCTAACCTTCTCCTCCCGCATTTATGTGATTAGACACAAGTATAACATCTTCATCTCTACCATATAATTGATCTACTTTAGCAATTCGTTCATTTTTAGGTAAAGAAACATCCTCTGTCCTCGTCATCTTTGCAGGTATACCAAGCTGATTTAACCTATTAAATATATACTCAGCTGCTTGTAGGGTAAAATCTTTCTCCAAAATATTTCCATTAACTGCTCCACTATCAACGCCACCGTGACCAGCATCTACAATAACTCTCACGTTATCATTTCTAAACATTTTAATCACCTATACTAATATATGAAAAAAGAACATTTCTGTTCTTTTTAATTACTTTATTTTAATTCTTCATCTAATTTTTTTACTACACCATACAACACTTTAGCAATTTTTTCACTACTATCTTTCAAAAAAGTCTCATAATCAACTACATTATTATCATTAGGAGCATCAGATATACTTCTAAGCACTATAAAAGGAATATGTGACAAATAACAAACCTGAGCAATTGAAGCTCCTTCCATTTCCACACACAAAGCATTAAACTTATTATTTATTTTCTTTGCCATATTATATTCTGTACAAAATATATCACCTGATGCTATTACACCACTACTAATTTTTATATTTTCTTTATCTAAAACTCTTTTCGTAACATCCATCAAATACTCATCACATTTTATATATGTTCCAACATTAGGAATGTACCCCTTTTCATGATTAAAGGCAGTTATATCAAAATCATGCTGTACTAATTCACATCCAATAACAATATCACCAATTTTTAAACTATTACTTACTCCACCAGCAACACCAACATTAAATATATAGTCAACACCAATATTATCTATTAATATCTGACAGCTTCTAGCAGCATTTACCTTACCAACACCACTTTCTAACATTATACATTTAACATTTCCTATCATTGCCTCATAAAACGTTAAATCAAAGATAGAATATTCTTTATCTATTTTCACATCTTTTAGTAATTCATCTAATTCCTCTTTCATTGCAAAAATTATTCCAACACGCTTCATAAACTACCTCCATCAAAACTAATACCAATATTTTAATATATCCCCAAGTGGCTGTCAAATTATGGTAATTTAAATCATTTTTCACTAAGGTTATTGCACCAAAAATAATTATGTGATAATATTAAATTACAAATAATAATAGAAGGAGAGAAATAATGAGAAACGAAACTAAAAGAAATGGTATAATCATTGGAGCATTATTAGTAACAATCGCTTTAATGACAATTGGTTATGCAGCATTAGCTACACAACTAACAATTAACGGTACTGCTAGTACAGGAGACGCAAGTTGGGATATTTCATTCTTATCAATAACTAAGAATACTACATTATCTACTACAGACGCTGTAGAAGTAGATGAACCAACAGCAAGTGGTACAGCTGCTACATTTAATGTTAAATTACCAGCACCAGGATCAAAAATGGTATATGACTTAGTAGTTCAAAATACTGGTACTATTGATGCTACATTTACTGAAACTACTGGTGTTACTGAATTAAATGCTGCTGCTCCAACTCAAATTACTTACAAAGTTGATCGTTTAGATAGTGAAAATGGTTCACCTGTTCAAGGTACTGGTGATTTATTAAATACTACTGGTAAAAACTATTTCAGGGTAACTATTGAATGGCCTGCATCTTCTACTGAAGTTCCTACAGAAACAACTACAAAAACAGGTACTATCTACTTAAATTACGAACAAAAAGTAAGCTAATTAATAGGTGATAATAATGAAAACAAAAAAGAATAAGATAAGTATTTATATGTTATTAGGTATTGTTTATACAATATTACTGTTAACAATAAGCACTGCTTATTCTTTTTTAAATGAAGATTTATCAATGAACGCTACCGCAAGTCTTGTAAAACAAGAAAAAAACTATCAAGTAGAAATAACTGAAATATCAAAAAGTAAAACTGGTAACATTAACTACTATGAATATAATGTTATTATTACTTATCTTGGTACTGAGACAACAACTGGATGGGAAACATATATTAAAGTTCCCTATACAACCCAAGTTGAAGGATGCTACAACGCTAGTTCTTGTTCAATTGAAGGAGAAGTATTAACTGTTACAAATGCAGATTATAATGGTAGTTTATCTCCTAATAATACATCAACATCTTTTAATATAAGGTTAGCAATGGAAGATGATGATTATTCTTTAAATATATTAGATGTTAAATTTAAAACAAGTGGTACTACACCAGATCCAGATCCAACCCCTGATCCTGACCCAGATCCAGGAAATGTCAGCTACATATATATCACATATGAAATGAAAAATGACTGGGGATCACGTCAATGGCATGTTCTAAATATCAAAAATACATCAGAGACTGAAACTATAACGTCTTGGACTGTAACATTTAAAGTAACCTCAAAAGATACAATGACAAATGCTAATCTTTGGGGTGGTAACTACACCTATGATGAGGAAAATGGTATTATTACCGTAACAGGGCCTAGTTGGGCGCCAACCCTTCCACCAGGTGGAACAGCAGAAGTAAATTTACAAGTAGCACCACCTGCACCAGAAGCAGTATCATTTGTAGGTATTACTTCATCAGGTGATACCATTACTGCAGCAATAAACTAAAGATATACAAAAAAAGTATAAGGAGGAAAATATGAGACATTCCAATAAAAAATTAATCGTAATCTATATTCTATTAGCAAGCTATATTATATTTTCTTCTTTTTTTGGATATAAATACTTTGCTAATCAAATGATTAACATTATAAACCCACTATTTTATATAATATTATTTTTCATTTGCTTATTTCTTTCAAACACCACCAATCAACAGCGAATTAAAGCAAAAACAAATAAATATCAAATTGTATTTATTCTAACAATAAGTTATTTGATTATTTATGTTTTCCTTGGATTATTTTTGGGATATGTAAAAAGCATATATTCACATTCATTCTTAGGAATCATAAAAAATACCTGGAGTTATATAGTTCCAATTATATTTATTGAATTAATAAGAAATACTTTAGTAAGAAATGTAAGTAACCACAAAGTCTATTTTATTATCATTTCCCTATTATTTACATTGATAGATATTAATCTGTTTAATATAATTGGCCTAACAGATAAAGCTGATATCTTTAAAAATGTTTTTTCAGTAATCTTACCATCAATTGTTAAAAATTTATCACTAACATATATCACTAAAACATCTGGTTACATAACTAATCTAATTTATCTACTACCTCAGGAAATAACAAATATTATTCTTCCTATATTTCCAGACCTAGATTGGTATTTTACAAGTCTTCTTGGAATACTACTTCCAACAATCACATTTATAATGATAAAGTATTTAGATGATAGAATTGAAAATCAAAAGACAAAATCAAGACTAAAAAAAGAAAAACCTATTCGAACTATAATTCTTATCTTTCCTTTAATAATATTTTCTTTATTTGTAGCAGGATTATTCAAATATAAACCTACAGCAATTATGTCAAATAGTATGCATCCCATATATGATAGAGGTGATGTTGTAATTATAGAAAAAGTTAATTCAAAAAATATTAAAAACTTAAAAAAGTATGATATAATAGAATATAGATTAAATAATATTATAGTAGCCCATAGAATAATTTACATCGAAAAACACAATGATGGCAGCAAGTTATATATAACTAAGGGTGATAATAATAATGTCGCAGACAAAGAAAAAGTTAAACCAGAACAAATTAATGGTATTGTTAAACTAAGTGTACCAAAAGTTGGATATCCAAGTGTATGGTTAAATGATTTCTTTAATAAAAAACAAGTTGAAGTTGAAACAGGAAAATAATCTATAGAATAGATAGGAGGTAAAATCTACTATGAGCCAAAGTGTTAGAAAAAGACCAACTCTGAAATTATGGGTCCGCTTGTTATTAAGTATAACTGTAATGCTAGGTATATTTTTACCTCTATTTGAAATAGGAATAAACTCTATAAAAGTCAAAAATACTACAACAAATGAAAGTATATATACTTATAGAACTGACAAAAATTTAAATTATAAAGTACAACTGTATGATAATACTTTTACTGATGATACAGAAATGGAAGCTAATAAGATTTATATTTCAGATTTAGTTAAAAACATTAGAACCAACTTTAGTTATACTTATTCTGGAACTAATAAAACAGATCTAAAATATACTTATGATATTAAAGCAAAACTTACCGGTGAAAATCAATCTAGTCAAGCAACAGATTCTAACGAAGTAGTATGGGAAAAAGATTATACCTTGTTAGATAAAATTGAAAAAACTACAAATTCAACAGGGTTTGCAATAAATGAAAATATAGATATAGATTATCCCAAATATAAAGAAGAAGTATTAAACTTCAGAAAAAAATTCGGTATGTCACTAACTACTAAATTAAGAGTTACAATGACTATTAAAACAGAAGGAAAATATAAAGAAGAAAAAATTTCTAAAACAGACAAAATAATAATGGACATTCCTGTTGGTACTCAAGCATTCTCAATAAAAGAAGACTATAAAAAACAAGATGTAAAAGAAATATATAAACAAGAAAAAAATATAGAGATAGAAAATAAATCATATACAGTTCTTTGTTTATCAATTACTATATTATCAATAATTTTATTTTTACTTACATTCAAAGCTATATTTAATATAAAACCTAAAGATAGCTACACTAAAAAAATTACGAAAATATTAAAGAATTATGGTCAGATTGTTATAGAAGTAAAAACTCCAGTAAAAGAAAAAAATTTCAGTACTGTAATTGTTAAAGATTTTGAAGAAATGTTAGATTTAGAAGAAGAGTTAAGAATTCCTATTATTCTTTATGAAAATGTTTATAATAATATTGCTATATTCACAATTACTCATGAAAACACAATATATAAATATGTATTAAAAGGCTAATAATAAGCCTTTTTTTGTATAGTAAAAAAATCAAGTTTTAAATTCTTTAGTCTAAACTAAGCTCATCTTTATTTTATAATAATCTAAATGCATTTTCCTACATAAAAAAAGAGTTTATAGCAATGAATTTTTTATTTTTGAAAAATCATTACTATAACTCTTTATTAATCATTATTTTTTGTTAATACTACTTTTGTAGTGTGTTCCTTACCATCTCTTATGTATGTAACTTCAATAGTATCTCCCGGCTTATTCTTATATAATTCATATCTTAAATAAGCAGTATCTTTAACCTTTTCACCATTTAATTTAGTAATAACATCTCCTGGTTTTAAATCAGATTTACTTGCTCCGCTACCTTCAGATATTTCAACTACTACTGTACCTTCCTTGATACTTTTATCAATTGTAATATCATTTCTACGTAATAATGTAGAATCAGTAACATTAGCCATACTAATACCTAATAATGGCCATTCTATTTTCTTGCCCTTTTCAAGTTCATCAATATGTGCCATAGCTATTTCTATAGGAATAGCAAATCCCATACCTTCTATCTCATCTTGAACCAATTTCATAGAGTTAATACCAATTACTTTACCACTAGCATTAACAAGTGGACCACCACTATTTCCAGGATTGATTGCAGCATCTATTTGTAATACTTTCATTACCCAATCACTGCTACTTGAATTAGAAACACTAACAGAAACCAATCTATCTTTACCAGATAAAATTCCTGAAGTTACTGTTCCTCGGTATTCATAGCCCATAGGTGTACCAACAGTAAAGATTGTATCTCCAACTTTCATATCTTCACTAGAACCAATTGTTGCAACTTGTGGAACTTTATCTTTAGAAATACTCATTACAGCTAAATCTAAATATTCATCCCCACCAAGAATTTTAGCTTCTATCTCTTCATCATTAGATAGAACAAGTACAACTTTATCAGCATTTGAAACTACATGTTGATTAGTCATAACATAACCATAATTGCTATCTTTTTTATAAATAAATCCAGTTCCTGTTGATTGAACCTCACCATTTTTATATGACTGAACCATTACCACAGAATCATAAACATTCTCAATAGCAGCAGCTAAGCTTGATTTTTCATAAACAGTATTCTTTTTCGTATTAGTTGTTATTTTATCATTACTGCTACTTGATACCGTTGTATCTAACTTAGATAATAAAGGTGTCCATTTAAGAATTGAAATAACAATTACTGAACCTACGACTATAGCAAGCACAACTGTAAAGAAAAGTTTTAATAAACTAGGATTTTTTTTCTTTACCTCAAGTTTTTTACTAGTATCATCCTGCCTAAAACTATCAGTCGAAACTTGTTTTTCTATATTTTCACTTGTTCTTGCTTTTTCAACTTCTTCTTCTATATCACTAGATTTTTCTTTAAGAGATTCTTTCTTTGTAACCTTCTTTTCTTTATTATCTTTATCTGATAATTCAGAACTTTCCTTTTCTTCTTTTAACTCTTTATCTTTATCAATATTTTTATTTTCTTTTTCATTCATCTTTATCTACACTCCTTTCAATGTTAGCCAACTCTTTCCAATTTTTAGGAAACCCCATTCTATTTAACACATCATCTATTTTTATTGTTTTTAGATTGTAATCAAGTGTTCTAATTGCATTCTCAATTTCTATTGTCATTGACCTATATTTATCTTGATCCAATAATTGCCTCATTATAATTAATAAAGCAAAAACGTCATTCTTACCATAAATATATTCACCATCTTGTTTAGGTATATCAAGTAGTTTATGATAAATAGTATCATCAATTAGTTTCTGAGTTTTATTTTCATATAAAATATCTTCATGAGCACACAAATTACGATAATTAGATAAGAATGGTAAGTAAGTTGAAAAAGTATCTACATCTAAATCATAAATATCACTTATAGCTTTTTGATCTTCATCTTTCAAAACTAAAAACAATTCACAGACTATTCCAAATGATAAAACTTTTACTAAAATCCATAATGGAATATACCCATAATTAGATGCATAATGTTGAGTAGCAGTATGTTGATTTCCATTGATACGTATTTGTCTTTTCATCTTTTTTAATAGATCATTTAGTTGTCGCTGTTTGTCTGGTCTTCTCGTAAAGTTTTTACTTCTTAAATAATCACTTTCTCTATAACCATATTTTTTTGATAATTGATAAGAAAAAATAGATTTAAAATTATTCTCAATAATAAGCAAGTTCTTAAATAAAATATTCCTGAATGCTCTATCAAATAGAAATAAGCTATATAATTCTTCAAAAGTTGTTCCTTCTTTATAAACCCTATTTGAATTAGATATCATAAATAGATGTCTATAACCATTTAAAAAGAAATAATTTTCTCTTAAAAGTACACTTTTAGCATAATCTTCATTAGTTATTACCATGTGCTTTTGTTTTAAAATTTCAACTTGTTCATCAAGAGTTTTAAAATGTTTATCTATCATTATTCTCACCTACTATAAATTATACCATATATATCTGATAATAAATATGAAAATTTCATGAATTTTTGTGTTATTATATAGTTACTTGAAAGGAATGATTAGATGCCAGCTACTATTACTCATGCTTACTTTGCTGAAGATTTATTCAATATTTTAGATAAAAATACAAAAAGATTAATAAGTAATAAGAAAAAAGAATTAATGATGTTTTCTCAAAATACTGATCCATTAATGTTTTATATATTAACACCTATAAATGGAAGAAAAATAAGAAAATTACAGTTTGTCGCACATACGGAAAAGACTAATTTATTTTTTGAAAATACAATTAAATATATCAAAGAAAATAAATATTATAATAATCCCGATATTTTAGTATTTTTATATGGATTTATTTGTCATTTTGTCTTAGATAGCAGAACTCATCCTTTTATTGTATATAAGACTGGCTATTTTATAAAAGAAGATGATAAAACCTATAAATATAATGGACTTCATCACAACATGGAAGCCTATTTAGATAACTACATGCTTGAAAAACACCATATTTCTAAAATGAATTTTAAAAAATTTTGCTTTTCATTAGAACCATTTACTGAAGAATTAAATCAAGTTATTTCTTATGCATTTAAAAAGACTTATAAAGTAGATAATATGGATAAGATTTATCATAATTCACTAAAACAAATGAATTTTTTCCTTACAACATTTAGACTTGATTCACATAAATATAAAAGTTATATATACAGATTCATTGATAAATTTACATCAAGAAAAGCATTCAAACTAGAATCAGTTTCATATAACATAAGAAATAAAAATATAGATTATCTTAACAATAATCATAAAGAATGGAACTATCCTGTTGATAGAACAATTAAGAGTCACAAAAGTTTTGATGAATTATATCAAGATTCCTTAATAGAAGCAAAAAATTTAATCGAAAAAGTTAATGATTACTTTTTTAAAGATACATCTTTAAATATAGATTCTTTATTTCAAAATAGAAGCTATTTAACAGGAATTGATTGTAATAGTAAAAAGAAACAAATATATTTTGAATTCTAGTATAAGATAGATATATTCTTACCATAATATCTATAGGTGAAGAAAATGTTTTATAGATATGAAATAAAAAATAATGGAAAAGAAGATGTTTTATACTTATACTTAACTATGACTTATGAGTTTTCTAAGGACTTAGATAGTGATGATGAAAAGTCTACTATTCTAGAAAAAACTAAAGAGTTTATTAATAATAATAGTATTGATTATAATGGATCTAAAGTTTGTTTAGTAGTAGATGGTATTATAATTAAAACGTTTGATATCAATAAAGAATATGTAGTTAAAGATGTATCTGACGGCAATAAATATTTAAATGATAATTTCATTATTAATATTAGATATTCTAAAGATAAGTATGAGTCTATGACTTTAAAAAATTATTTATTAGGTATTATCGCTACCAATAAGATAAAAGATTTAGAATTAACTACTCTAAAAGCTTTATGTGTTTTGTATAGAACTTATGCATATAAAGAGATGAAAAAGAATAACTATATTGATTCTAGTAATCCTTATCAAATATACAAACCAATTTCATATTATAAGATGTTTTGGTTAGAAAATTACCAAGATAACTTTAATACTATTGAAAAAGCAATAGATGATACTGATGGTGAATTTGTAACTTACAATGATGAATATATCTACCCATTTATTCATATTTGTAATAATGGTTACACAAGTAAAAATAAAGACTATGAATATCTTGATAAAGTAAGTAGTCTTTGGGATTATGCATCACCATACTATTTAGAAATTAAAGATTATAACTATAAGGAATTAGAAAAGATATTCAATGAAGATGAAGCAACTATTAAAAAGATAAATATTACTAAAATTGGAGAAAGTAATCAAATTGAAGAAATTAAGGTTGGGCATAAAACATATAGTGGAGAACACTTTAGAGCTTTATTAAATTTAAAATCAAGTGATGTTACTTTAATCATAAATCCTACTTTTTTAAGATGTATCACTAAAGGATGGGGTAATCAATATGGACTAAGTCAATTTGGTGCCAATGAGATTGCTAAAAATGGGGGAAATTACTTAAGTATTATTAAATACTACTTTAAAGATGTTTCAATAAAAAAATATAAGTAAAAAGGATAACCAGTTATAGTTATCCTTTATTTATTTTTTTCTATCATATATTTAAGGGCTTCATCTGCATCTTTATTTAGATTAATACTACTATCAATAAATTTTGCATAAGCATCTAGACTATTACAAAAATCAACTACATCAGCAAGTTCATCATTATATTTAGTTACTATTTGTCTGATATTATTAGAAGAATTAGAAAGACTATCATTTAACTTTTTAATCTCATCATAACTAAGTGAACCTAGCATAACTATCCCTTCTTTCTACTTTCTTTATCTAAGAAATCAGCACCCTTAATAACCGCTTTCTTAAATTGATTAATTTCTTCTATATGAGTCAAACTATCATTATTAGACCAAGAATTTTTTAACTTTTCTAAAATAGAAAATATATTATTTACTTCTTTTACATAATTTTCATATTCATTCATAACATACCTCCTAAATTAGAATTATCCTTGACCCATTTTTTAAATCAGTATCAATAATCTTACTATTTACATCATAAATTTGACCTGTTGTTTTACTATAAAAATTACTATCTTCTTTGATTTGAAATCCATCACTTGCTAAATCAAGAATACCTCTTTCAATTAGAGTTTTAATAGTGCCTATTCTTTTACTTATAGGAACAAATACGTCATATTCTTTTTCAATTGATGGAACGTATACTTCTAATAAAATTTTATTATTCTCCATTAAAATCACCTATTCTTCTATAAGTTTTACAAGAACTGCCTTACCATTCTTAACAACATATCCAAAGTTTTCTGGAATTTCTTCACGTAATTCACGAGGCGTTGATGTAAGTTTCAATACATATTGATCACTAATACCATTAGCTAACCAAACACCTTCAGATGTATCTATTGATGACTTATACCATTCATCATAGGCAAAAGACTTAAGTTTATCAGCATTTTCAATAATTACAAAATGATCAACATTAAGCTCTTTATTACCACTTAAAGCTGTAGTTAATTTATTTTTTGCATCATCACTTACCCTACTAAGTAAATTAGATATTCCAAAAATAAGATAAGTGGTTTTTGAAAATTTTCCTAAAACCTCATCATTATAATTATTACTTTCGTATGTTTCCTTTTGTTTATTATAATTATTAGAAATAACCTCTATTATAGATTCGAATTTAGAATTAATATAATTTTCTGAAATATCCCCTGGATTAAATATCTTATTAGCATCAATGACAACAACCTTTTGATAAGGAACTTTCATAAATAACTTTACAAATGGAGTAAAGAAACTAGATTTCATAGTTATATCACTTGCAGTTACTAAAGATATAGAGTTAGCACTAAAATCAAATGTTGCGATATCTAGATTATCTTTTCTAATACCGATTGGAATAGTTGCTAAATCTCCTATTTTTTCTTCGACATGTTCGATTGATACAACCTCAGGTAATATTGGTATTCTAGCAGCTGAAGTATCACAAATTTCTCTAAGACGTCTGCAAATTACTTTTATAAATTCAGACATTCTTTCATTTTGATAAGCATAAGCTGTTTGAAACTCATAGACACCATCTAACTCAATTAAACCTCGACCAAATATTCTTGATGGTTCTTTTCTAGTACGTGATTGTAAGACATCACTATAATCAGATGAATCATTTAATTGTAAAATTAGATTTTGTTTAAAGTTTTGTCTTAGACGATATCTAATAGCATTAGTACTATTAGTAGATAGAATAAAGACAACACCATATTTTTCCCCTTCACGAGTTAACTGTAAGATGTAATCTTCATATTCATCATAAGTTTCAGAAAAGGCTTCGTAGTTATTAATAATTATTGTAATTAGGGGTAGTTTTTTATTGCTATGTTCATTATAGAAATTAAATGAACCATTATAATCAGCAAAGATACGCTTTCTCTCATCAATAATATCCATTATCATTTTAAATAAATTCTCAATCTTCTCATTATCAGTAGTACCTAAGACTCCACCAACTTGAGGAGCTTTCTCAAACATCTTCAATGTTTCAGCACCAAAATCTAAAATATAGAAATTAACTTCTTCTGGATTATAAGTAGTAATGGCTGAATAAATAATACTTGAAAGTAATAATTCCTTACCACTACCAGTAGAACCAAAGATAATAGTATTACCAGATTCAGATAAATTTAAAGTAAGAATATTTTGTCTTTGATTATCTGGATCATCATATTCACCTATTACTAGTTCTACTTGATTAGATTTAATTTGATAACTGTATTTTCTCTTTAAATCTTCAACGTAAATAAAGTCTGGAATCTTATCTAGCCATAATTGTGGTATTGAAATATGTTCTTCTTCTGCTACTTTAACTATATATTTAACAATATTAGGTAATTCTTCTCCTTCAGATTTAACTTGAGGAAGATTATCAGAAGAGTCAAATGATTTTATAACTGTTCCCACACTATCTATAAAATCTACTCCGGTATCAACTTTTTTCTTTCTTTTTTCTGTAGGATAATACTGTGCTCCTGCCCAAGCTGATTGTCCTAAAGCAAACAATTCATTGTATCCTACTTGTAAATAGAAACGTCCAGGATTTTTTAGGGCCGCTGCATCTGGACACTTAATCATATCCATACTATCCGATCTGTCTTGAACTTTTAGACAAATCTTAAATTTAGAATTGGACCAAATCTGATCATCAACAACACCAGCTGGTTTTTGAGTTGCAAGAATTAAATGAACTCCTAAACTACGTCCAATACGTGCTGTTGAAATTAATTGATCCATAAAATCAGGTTGTTGAGATTTTAATTCTGCAAACTCATCTGAAATTATAAATAAATGTGAAATAGGATCACTAACTTTACCCTCACGATATAATCTTTGGTATTTATAAATATCAATTGTGCTTTCATTTAAACTATCACGGGCTTCATTAAACTTTCTTTGTCTTCTTCTAAGTTCACTTTGAATTGAAGCTAAGGCTCTATTCATTTCAATTGTATCAAGATTTGTAATAGTACCAGCTAAATGAGGAAGCTTCATTCCCGTTTCTTTATTTTGGAATACTCCTGCTAATCCCCCACCTTTATAATCTATTAATACAAAAGATGCTTCATACGGATTAAAGTTAATAGCCATAGATAAAATATACGAAATTATAAGTTCACTCTTACCAGAACCAGTCATACCAGCAACTAATCCATGTGGTCCATAGAATTTTTCATGTAAATCAAGCTTAAATTGATCTCCATTTTTATCAACACCTATTGGTACCTGTAGTGATTTAGTAGGATCATTATATTTCCAACGATTTAGAATATTTAGCTGTTCTACCATACCAACGTTATACATTTCTAAGAAACTAACAACATTAGGGATGTTTTTTTCTTCTTTAGCAATATCAATTGGTATATTAGCAAGTCTTTGACAGTAAAGATTCATATCTAAATTATTATCATAATCAGCTACAAATTCTTTTTGTTTATTAGATACTAGTTCATTTTCAAAGATACCTGATTTTTGATCACCAATACTTATAAATGTTTTACATTCATTTGGTAGATTTGTAAGCCTAGGACTTATAATAGCTAAACTGAAACCACAATTTGTTTCTTGAGCAGCTACATCTTTAATAATTTCTAAATCTCTAACCATTTTATAGTCATCAGTAATAATCATATAATATGGCGAATAATCATCATAGTCTTTGTCATCAGTTCTAATTCCTATTTCATCATCACGTTTATTTCTTCTTTGAAATTCTTTTTCTAAATATAATGATAATTCTTTCATATCATCAATATTAGTAGCAAAAAATCTCAAAGATTTATCATTATTCCAACAATGAGGTAGTACTTTCAAGTATTCCCATTTAGATGCATTTTTTTGATTAGTAAATAAAACAATTTTTAAATCTTCATAACTATGAAAAGCCATCATTTGAAGAATTAATCCTTCAATAAATTTTTGTTTTTGACGTCCTTCACCAATAATAGCTGTTACATAATTTTTAACAAAAGACAAAGAAATTGGCACATCTACAAGTAACCTAGATTCAGAAGCTACCTTATAAACTAAATTTCTAAGATTGTCTTCTTCTAACATAAATTTTTGTTCCGGAAATTTAATGTTACCAACTAATTCTGTTGAACCTACTCCAAGTCTTAAATCAAGAAAATCATCTTGTTTTATTTCTCTTTCCCATAGATTTCTTTTTTTATTAAGAATAATTGTTTTAACTTCTTCTAGAGGTAAATAATTATCAATTAGAATCTGTCTTTGAATTTTCATTTGAGCAGTTATTTCTTGATGACGTTTTTCAACATACTCTGTATATTTATCTTGTCTTAATTTTTCTTTCTTTTCTACTTGCTTTTTTTGATATTTAGCAGAAAGTAATGGCCATAAAAGCATTGATAAAAGCATTCCAACAGACATTACAAGTGTTGGCATCGCACTACTTAACTCTTGAGTACCATTAATTACACCAGATAAAGAAGTATAACCAAAGGCAACTGAACTCATAGCCATTGTAAGCATTGGTCCAACTACATAAATCATTGGCATTTCATTTGGTTTTTCTTTTGCTGGTGGATCTTCAACAACGATGTCTACAGGTTCAATTTTTGATTTAAATCGTGGTGACCTAAAGAAATAATCATTTTCATTATAAAAATCTATTCCTTCATCTTCTACTACATCTGCTGCTGTTTGTTTTTGAACTATAGGATTCATAATTGAAAAAGTATTACTATCATATCTAATGTTATCTCCAATAGAATTTACAACAATAAAATCTTTCATAACAACTATTTTTAATCCCATAATAAAGATAATATCACCATATTCTAAGGCTTTAGTAGTAACTGCAACATTGTTAACATAAGTACCATACTTACTATTTAAATCTTGAATCACCCAACTACCATTATTGTATATAAGTTTAGCGTGTTGTTTAGAAACTAGTGTATGATTATAATTTATATGAGCATTAAAATCATTTCCAATTAAGATTTCTCCACTACGAATAATTTGAATTTTATTTTCTTTTTTTTCTATAGAAGGAGAACAATATAAAATAACGAATTCATTATCTGTATTTATCTTTAAAAAGTATAGGCTATTTTCTGTTAAATAAGCAGAATCTATTTCTTGATTTCCAGACATTACTTTCGTCTCAAAATCACTCTTTATTTTCCATTTTCCATCTTCTGCTTCAATATTTATAAGATTTCTATTGTTACCAGAACGATCATCGTCTGTTAACCAATAATTACCAGCAATTTTAGTTGGTAAAGAAAAATTATACATTTTTGATTTTTTAATTAATCTAACAATCACTGGTACCACCCATTCTATCTTTTTATTCTATTTTATTATATCTTTTTTTCATTTAATTTACAACCAGTAATTACTAATTAATTGAAGTATTTTATAACCCCTTCAACAAGCGCTTTAGAAAATTTTTCTTGATACCACTTAGTTTTTAATAGATAACGATCATTTTTGTTAGAAAGAAAACCACATTCTACTAATACCCCTACTACATTAGTATTCCTATACATATAAAGATTTGTCGTTTTCAAATCTCGTGTTTTTATATTACTATTAGTTAAAGATTCTTTTAGATTAGCAGCTAAAACTTTATTATTTTTGTTGATACCATTATATAGTATTTCTGCTCCACCATAGTAATAATCTTTATACCAATTTAGATGAATGGATAAATATAAATCACTTTTCTTTTCTTCAATAAAATTAACCCTTCTTCTTAAATCAGCTCTTTTTTTACGATAATCACTACTATTGGACAAATCCTCATCTTCATCTCTTGTCATATAAACAATAGCACCTTGTTTTAAAAGTTCCTTTTCTAAAACCTTAGCTATTTCCAAGTTCAAATCTTTTTCTAAGGTGTTTCCATACCTAGTGCCAGGATCCCTACCTCCATGTCCAGCATCTACAACAATTACTTTTTGAAAAAGAGGAAGTTCTTTAGCAGATATTACCTGAAAAGAAGTAACAAGTAGAAAAAAACATATTAATATTAAAGTTCTATATTTATTTTTTAACATAATTTCACCTATTTAATATATATGTTTTATTTTAGACTAAAATTAAAAGGTAATAACTTTATAAATCTTGTTATTACCTAATTAGCTTTATATTTATTTTGTTTTACCATCTAAACCTAATGAAGATATATATGGATTGCTATCCCAAGGTGAATATACTCCAGCTAGATCAAATTTATTTTCTTCTTTTTGATAAGTATAATTATCTAAAATACAGTCTTTAAAATCTTCCCACTTAACATATGTATCTTTGCTTGCTACCCTTACACTATCATCTTTTCCATCAAATGTTGCTCTATGTAAATAATCAAGTGGATAACCATATTCATCTACAAGTAATAAATTAGAAGTATAATTAACTAGTTCTTCTTCTACTCTAGCATAACATTCTACAGTTCTCTTATCTAAAGGAGACATTCTATTGAAAGTACTACTTAATTCTTTTAATTTCGATAATTCAAAATTTATAACCTTCCCATCAGAATAAGAAACCCCTTCTTGTAATCTTTTAACAGTTCTAAGTTTTGAAACTATTTCTCGATATGAATTATAGTATGTTTTTTTACCAGATATTTTTGCCTTAGTATCATTAATATACGCATATTTTTCGCCTGAAATGGCAGGTATATCTCTAGTTTTTAAAACACCATCAATACTATCGGTTAAAACTTTTAGAATAAAAATTGCAGGAACAACTTCTTCTGTAGAATTCTCCCAACTTCCTCTTATACTTTGGGTTTCCATAATAAAACCATATCTAGCATCTATTTTAATTCTAGATTTCAAGAAATCATGATTTGATTCAAAAACAAATTCATTACTATTTATTAAAAAATCAAATACCTCCATATATGTTTTAACAGCGACATTATACTTAACCTTTTCCATAATTATCCCCCTCTTTTAAATTTAGCTAATTATACCATAATATAATGAAAAAGTCAATGATCTTGTATCGTCTGTAATCATTATATATACTCCTTGTGAATGATTAATTAATATAAGTATTATGGAATTAATTTTATTTCTTTATGAACCAAAAAAGCTATCAACTAGCTTTATTATTTATTTTCAAATCACTGTAAGAACTAATTTTACCTTCTAATGTTTTAAATATAGTATCTGCTCCAATAAAAGAAAAGAATCCTACCCAAATACTATAACCTATATCAAAGTCAGTAAAACTTTTACAAAATAAAATACTTATAACCATATTTATTATAAAACTATAAAACACTAAAAATTTACTACTTTTAAATCCACTTTTTGTCTTTTGAATAAAAGAACATGAAATTGTACTAATGACTATTGCAACAAATAAAACCTTTTTAAATAATTCAATAAGCATAATATCACCTAATTCATTATATGTTATCAAACAAAAAAAGACATATATAAATATGTCTTCGAAACTTTGTAGATTAACGTTTTGAGAATTGTGGTGCACGACGTGCTTTCTTTAAACCTGGTTTTTTACGTTCTTTCTTACGAGCGTCTCTAGTAATAAATCCAGCAACCTTTAATGTTTTACGGAAACTATTTTCAGAGTCAGCTGGTGTTGTTTTGTCATAATCAAGTAATGCACGAGAAATTCCTAAACGGCTTGCTCCTGCTTGTCCTGAAAGACCTCCACCTTTAACTACGATAGTAACATCAAACATTTCTCTTGTATTTGTGATATCTAATGGTTGACATAAATCAAGAACTAATAATTTATTAGGAAAATATTCATTTACATCATGTCCATTAATAGTAATTTTACCTGTTCCTGAAGTTAGACTAACACGTGCAACACTTGTCTTTCTACGTCCAGTACCAGTATAAACATTTTTCTTATCTTTTGCCATACTTTAAACCTCCTACTTAACTTCAAGCACTTCTGGCTTTTGAGCTTCGTGCTTATGTTCTGATCCAGTATATACATGTAATTTCTTATACATTTGACGTCCTAATCTGTTATGTGGTAACATTCCTTTTACGGCTCTTTCTACCATCTCTTCTGGATATCTTTCTCTCATTTCTTTAGCTGTTCTTTCTCTTAATCCTCCTAAATACATAGAATGATTATAATACATCTTGTTATTTTCCTTATTACCTGTTAATAATACTTTTTCAGCATTGATAATAATAATATTATCTCCACAATCAATATGTGGTGTATATGTAGGTTTGTTTTTACCACGTAAATATACTGCAGCTAAACTTGCTACTCTACCTAGAGGTTTACCCTCAGCATCAATAACATACCACTTACGTTCTACTGTTTCTTTTTTTTGCATATAACTTTTCATAATTTTTTTCTCCTTTTACTTAAATCGAGTTTTCCCAGGACTCAATTTATGTGGGGATATTTGAATGTACCAGTTATCATTATACTAAAAAAACTATTAAATTGCAATAGTTTTATAACTAAAATTCAATATTATTATATTTAACATCAACTAAATATAGACCATTAGCTGGTGCTGTTTTTGATAAAGAACCTCTTTCTTTACTCAACAGTATTTTTTCCACATCTTCTGTGGATATTTTTCCTTCTCCAACTTTAATTAAAATACCCACCATATTTCTTACTTGATAACGTAAAAAACCAGTTCCTTTAAAAGTGAAAACAATTTTTTTATCAGGTAAAATATCAATATCAGCAGTTGTAATGGTTCTTACACAATTTTCTTTCTCTTTATTATCAGTAACAAAAGCTCTAAAATCGTGTTCCCCTAAAAATACCTTTATAGCATCCTTCATTCTTTCTACATCAAGACTATAATTATATTGAAAAACATAATTTCTTTCAATTGGATTATATTCACCCATATTCAAATAATATTTATATTCTTTGGAAGAAACATTGTATCTAGCATGAAATTTATCTGATACTTCTAATACATCAATAACATGAATATCATCGGGCAAATTACTATTCAAAGCCCTTTTTAATTTTTTAGGAGTTATATCAATATCTAAGTCAACATGAGCGTATTGTCTTAAAGCATGAACATGTTTATCCGTTCTTCCAGATGAATGAACACACCTTTTAATACTATTATTAACTTTATATACTGCATCTTCTAAACACTGTTGAATTGTATTTATTCCTGGTTGTATCTGGTAACCAGAATAATTAGAACCATCATATGAAAAACATATTAAAAATCTCATTCTATCACCTAAACTTTTTTATATATATCTTTTATTAAATCCCTAACATCCTTAAAGTATCCTAATCTTACTTTTTTCTTTTCATTTACTAGATAAGAAAATTCTACCGTTTTAGGTATTTCTACACCATTAGTTAACAAATAGTTCATATTATTACTAAATATATCTTTAGTATCTCCTTCTGTTAAGAGCTCACCATTTTTTATAATAAAAGTATATTTAGATAAAGAATAAATAACATCAGAACTATTTTCATAAATAACAACAATCTTATTATATTGTTCTGTTAATTGTGTTAAAAGTCTCATCATTTTCTTAGTATTTTTCAAATCAAATGATTTAAAAAAGTTATCTAAAACAATCATATCAGGATTAGAAAACAAGCCTATCGCAAAACTTATCCATTGCTTCTCAGTTTTGGATAAAGAATTTATTTTCTTATCTAAATAACTTTCTTGATAACCAATAATTTTTAAAGAGTCATAAATTTTTTTCTTGTAGTTTTTCAAATCTAACATATCTGTAAAAATAATATATTTCATATATTGATACACAGTTAAATCTAAGGTATCATTTAAATAATTATTTACAATACTTATTCTCTTTTTAAAGTTACCGAGTTCTTTTATTAATACTTTCTTTTTATCAACAACAATATTATTCTTTGTAAAACCTATTTTTTCTAAATAATTGATAAAATATTTATTTTTATCTATAAGTCCAATTATTTGATTACTTTTTAATTTAAATTTACTTTCAAAGGTTATTTCCATAATTTATCAACCATCCTATTCATATCAAGTTCAACATCATCTATTAAATCATAGTATTTTAATTTAAGTGATAAATCAACCATAAATGGTAAAGTTAAACCAATTTTATTTAGAAGGCTATCTTCTTTTAATACTTCCATAGTAGTATCTGATAAAACAAAACTAGATTTACTTAAGACATGAATATAATCACAACTAAGAGCCAAGTTAAGACTACTTGAACTTATAATAACAGTCATTCCACCTATTTTTTTCAAAGTATTAATAATTTCTAATCCTTCTTTTTCTTCTAGATTGTCTAATACATTATCTAAAAAGAGAATTTTGGGTGAAGATATAGTCGCAAATAAAACTAAAATTTTAATTTTTGTATAATAGTCTAATCTATTTATATCTTCATATAAAAACATTTCCAAGTCAAATAGTTTTACCAAATGTCTATATTTCATCTTTTTTTCAGAAACAGATAAATCAGTTTTGTCTAAATAAAAAAGAATTTCTTGATCTAAATTTAAAAAATGAAAATTAAAATTATTAGTAAAGATTACTTGTGAAAAAGTAGTCGCTAACTCCTTGGATTTTAACTTACTTATATCTTTTTTTTGATAAAAAACAGACTTTTCAGTATCAATTAAACCACTTAATATTTTGATAAATGTCGTTTTACCACAATTATTAGAACCTGTAATTAAGTTTATGGTATTTTCATAAATAGTTAGATTTAAGTCTTTAAACAAGGCTTTATAATTTAAATTTTTTACTTGTAGTACTTCATTCATGTAGTATCATTCCTATTCCTTATTTCTTTTTTCTTTGTATTTTATAAGTTATTTTTAATAAAAATTTTTCTGATACAAATCTACTAAAAAATTTTGCTAATTTCATTTTCTTACCTGGAATAATAAGCATTTTATGTTTATCTAACATTTCATCAATTGCATATCTTGCGACAAACTTTGCAGATAGTGGTTTAACTCCGAACTTTACTCCTGCTACATTATTAAAATTAGTATCAACTGGACCAGGACATAAAACTGAAACAACTACTTTACTTTTTTCTTTTTTTAGTTCATAATTAATTGCTTTAGTTAAACTTGAAACATATGATTTAGTAGCATAATATGTACTCATTAATGGTCCACCAGGCATAAAAGATGCTGATGAAGAAACATTAAGAATATAACCACTATTTCTTAATTTCATTGTTTTTAAAATATATTTAGTTAAGATATGAACAGCTTTTATATTAGTATCAATCATCTCTAAATCTCTATTTAATTCTGTTTCTGTAAAATTACCAAATGAACCAAATCCTGCGTTATTAATTAAAATATCTATAGATTCATTCTTAAGAAGTGCACATAGCTCTTTAACCTTTTGTTCATTACTTAAATCCATTACAATTATAGTTGTTTTTGTTAGTAAAGTCTTTTGAATAGTTTCTAACTTTTCTCTATCTCTTGCAACTAAAATAACCTCTATTTTCTTACTAGCTAAATATTTAGCACATTCAAGTCCAATTCCACTACTTGCTCCTGTAATTAAGGCCTTCATCATTAATCACCTCTTTTTCTTTATTATATCAAAAAAAATGCTAACAAAAAAGTAGTTTATAACTACTTTTTAACACCAACACTATCAAGTATAAAATGTGTATTAACAGCTAATGCACTAGTTTTATATTCATTAGCTATTTTTTCATTTAAAGAACTATCCTTCAATGGTGACATTTTATGTTTCATCATAAATGAAATTGGTTCAAGAGGCATTTCGAAAGTTTTACTATTATGATCATAAAAACAATAATAACTATTATCTTCCTCTGGATCTTTTATCGCAAACATTAGATAGTAATTTTTTGTTCCATCATCCTTTTCTTGTACAACAGTGTGTCTATGTATGCATTCTTTTTCAACAGGAGATTTGAAAATCATTTTACTTAATTCATCTATGAAATTCTTATTTTCAATATAGCCAGTCAAATTAGTGGTATATTTAGGAATACACTTCATAAGATAATTAAATTTATACAACATAATATCTCTTTTCATTTCTTTTAAATTTGTAACATCCATACTCCCAACAAAATCAGCACCATAACGGGATTTGTTCATATCAGAATCCGTATTTCTTAAAGATTTATATGCACCTCCGTGAATAGCTCTTTTCATTTTCGAACTAATTATTTTCTTTTGGAAGGTATCTTCAATTATTGTTTTATTTTTATCATAATTTGTGTCCATTTTTTCAACTTCGGCCATTTTTTCCTCAATACTCAAATTATCGTTTTTAATTAAATCTAATAGTTTTAGATAATATTTTTGATAATAATTGCTAGTTCTAACAATAAACGTACCTAAACTAGATTGCATTTCTTCACTAAGCTTTTCAAACAATTCATCAGTATAACAATCATTTTTTAAATAACCAATTGATTTATCTATTTGCCTTAAATATTCATCACTCATACTATCAAACTTTTCATCTTGATAAAATTTATAATCTTCTGTATGACAAAAACTTTTAGTAGATGAGTTCATTTGAACTCTATAAAAATCAGGAATAGGATTAATTAGATATTTTTTATTCTCATTTTCATATACTAATGCCCAGTGATTAAAATTAATATTTTCTATATCATCACACTCTATCGGACGACACTTTAAATCAAGTTTTTTAGCTAAATCACAAAATAGAAAAACAACACTTTTACAAACAACTTCCCTATTTTTAATTATCTTATAATTATCATAGATTTCTTTTTGTTTTTGTGGATCTCTTTCATAAAAGAAAACGGGACTTTTAGATAGTAGCTTTCCAACTTCAATATAAAGTTTTCTTAATTTTTCATCATTAGAATATGATGCATAATTATTTAGAATATTATCTACGATATCATCACATTCTTGATATAAATCTTTATCATTACTTTCCATTCTTTCCACCTACACTTACATCTTTTTTAGAAAGAATTTTTACATCTATGTTGTTTTTTTCTATATAATCAAAAATATCATTTATTGGTTTCAGTTCATTTATACAAAAACTACCATCATCATTTTTTCTTGTTCCATAGAAACTATAACTACCATTTTCATTTTTCTTTGCAAAAATAGCATTACCAGTTTTTTCATCGATATAAATATTATCAATTTTCTCTGACATTGTAATCACTCTCCCATATCTAATTTAAGTATACCAAAAAAAGGACGGAAAAACAAAAAAAGACAGAAATCTGTCTTATTTTGCTTGTGAATCACCATCCATTAATTTTAACATAACGATTAATGATCCATCTCCACGTCTTTCATCTAATTTTAAGATTTGTGTATAACCACCATTACGATTTTGATAACGTGGTGCTAATTCATTGAATATTTTATCAACAACTTTCTTATCGTTATGTAAGAAAGCTAATGCTTTACGGCGAGAAACTAGATCACCCTTTTTACCATAAGTAATCATTTTATCAACAAACTTACGAACTTCTTTAGCTCTTGTTTCAGTAGTGTTAATTGATTCATTAACGATTACTTGCTTAGTTAATGTAGCAAGCATACTTCTTCTATGTTTGTTGTCTCTACCTAATTTTCTATATGCCATAATTATTTCCTCCTCTTTTAATCATCATCACGTAAAACTAATCCCATATCTCTAATCTTATCAAGAACTTCTTTTAGAGACTTCTTACCTAGATTACGGATTTTCATCATATCATTTTCGCTCTTATTAACAAGATCTTGTAAAGTATGAATACCAGCTCTTTTTAAACAGTTATAAGCTCTTACTGAGAAATCTAAATCTTCAATAGATGTTTCTAAAGCTTTTACTGTTGGATCTTCAGTTTTTTCAATCATCATTCCTGTAGCATCTGCTATTGATGATAAATCTGTAAGTACTTCAAAGTGTTCAATTAAAATACGAGATGCTAAAGCGATAGCTTCTTCTGGTTTAATAGAACCATTTGTCCATACATTCATAGTTAATTTATCATAACTTTCATCTTGACCAACACGAGCATTTCCAACTTCATATGATACTCTTTCAATTGGAGAATATAATGAATCTATTGCAATAACTCCTGCTTTCTTTAAGTCATATAATCTCTTATTTTCTTCACTCTTAACATATCCACGACCATTTGTAACAGTCATTTCCATACTTAAGTGACCACCATTAGCTAAAGTTGCAATAACTTTATCAGGATTAATTACTTCGATATCAGCATCATGTTCAATATCTCCAGCAGTAACTACTCCTTCTTTATCAGCGTTAATTCTAACAACTTTTGCTTCATTAGAATGATTCTTTAACACTACACCTTTTAAATTTAAGATAATAGTTGTTACATCTTCATATACTCCTTCAATTGTTTGGAATTCATGAAGAACACCATCTATTTTAATACTACTAATAGCACTACCAGGAAGAGATGATAACATAACTCTTCTTAAAGCATTACCTAAAGTAGTACCAAATCCTCTTTCTAATGGTTCAAGTTCAAACTTGCCATAAAAATTACTTTCTACTGAATCTGTTATTTTATAAATTGGTTTTTCAAATTGTAACATATATTACTAACCTCCCTTTAATTAACCACGTGGTCGTTTTGGTGGACGACATCCATTATGTGGTATTGGTGTAACATCATAGATTGCTGTTACTTCAAGTCCTGCTGTTTGAAGTGAACGAATAGCAGTTTCACGTCCTGGACCTAATCCTTTAACATATACTTCAACTTTACGCATACCGATATCATATGCAGCTTTTCCTGCAGCTTCTGCTGCCATACCTGCAGCAAATGGAGTTGATTTTTTACTACCTTTAAATCCTAGTGCTCCACTTGATGCCCAGCTAATTGCATTACCATCTTTATCTGTAATTGTTGTAATTGTGTTGTTAAATGTTGAGTGAATATGTGCAACACCTTCTGGAACATTCTTTTTGACTTTTTTCTTTCTTGTCTTGTAAGCCATAATTATAACCTCCTCATTATTTTTATTTAACTTTTAATTACTATACTTTCTTCTTATTTGCGACAGTCTTACCTTTACCCTTACGAGTTCTAGCATTACGGTTTGTTCTTTGTCCTCTAACAGGTAATCCCTTTTTGTGACGAGAACCTTCATATGAATTAATTTCCATCTTAGTTTTAATATTCATATTAACTTCACGACGTAAATCACCTTCAGTTAAATGCTTATTAATTTCATCACGTAATTTAATTAATTCTTCTTGAGTGATATCTCCTGCTTTTTTAGTAGGTTCAACACCTGCATTTTCACAAATTTCTTTTGCTAAACTTCTTCCAATACCATAAATATAAGTTAACGAAATAACGATATGTTTATCATTTGGAATGTCTACACCTTTAATACGTGCCATTTATCTACACCTCCTATTAATTATCCTTGTCTTTGTTTATGCTTTGGATTTTTACTACAAATAATTCTTATTTTTCCTTTACGCTTTACTACTTTACAATTTGCACAAATTGGTTTAACTGATGCTTTTACTTTCATTCTTATCCCTCCTACTATTTACGATAGGTAATACGCCCACGTGTTAAGTCATATGGTGATAATTCGACCATTACAGTATCCCCTGCTAAGATACGAATATAGTGCATTCGTATTTTACCAGAAACGTGGGCTTCTATAATGTGGCCGTTCTCTAATTGAACTTTGAATTTACCACCAGGTATTATCTCAAGGACTTTACCTTCTACTTCAATTGTATCTTCTTTAGCCATCTTTCCACTCTCCTGTCAAGATTTCATAACCATCACTCGTTACTACCACTGTATGTTCAAAGTGTGCAGCAGGATGATGATCTCTAGTTACTATTGTCCAGTCATCATCTAAGATTTCAATACTTGGACTCTTTGCAGTTAACATAGGTTCAACTGCTATAACCATACCTTCTCTCAATTTTACTCCAGTATGTTTTAACCCATAATTTGGAACGTCAGGATCTTCGTGTAAATCAGTACCTATACCATGACCACACAATTCTCTTACAACACCTAAACCATGTTCTTTAGCAAGTGCTGAAACTGCATAGCCAATATCACCAATTCTGTTCCCAGGTTTTACTTCATTAAGACCAGCAAACAAAGCTTCTTCTGTATATTTCATTAAATGAGCTTTTTCTTCATCAATATTACCAATAGCATAACTCCAAGCTGAATCACCATGGTAACCTTTATAACATGCACAAATGTCAAGTGTTACTATGTCACCTTCTTCAAGCTTTCTTTGACTAGCAATACCGTGAACAACTTCATCGTTTACAGAAATACATATAGCAGCTGGGAAACCTTCATACCCTTTACATGATGGAGTAGCATCTAAACTTCTAATATACTTATCTGCTAAATCATCAATTTCCTGAGTAGTAATACCTGGTTTTAAAAATGGTTCTAAATATTTATGAGTTTTGTAAACTATATTACCAGCAATTCTCATTAATTCAATTTCTCTCTTACTTTTTAAAGTAATCACTTATGATCATCCCCAATAATACTCTCAATTTGTTTTGTTACATCTTCTTTTGGTTTATTACCATCTATTTCATATAAAACACCTAAATTTTTATAATGTTCTATAATTGGTGTAACTTTTTCTAAATAAAGACTATATCTATTTTCAAATGCTTCTAAATTATCATCATTTCTTTGATAAAGTCTTCCTCCACAATTATCACATATGGAATCAACTTGTGGCTTACTATCTTCAATATTGATATTGAATACAGCATCACAATCTTCACATACTCTTCTACCAATTACCCTTTTTTCTAATGTTTTCTTTTCGATATTAATTAATAGGACTGCACCAATATCATAGCCTAATCTTTTTAAAATATGATCATAGCGAAGTGCTTGATCAATATTTCTTGGAAAACCGTCTATTATAAAACCATTTTTACAATCAGCTTTTCTTAGACGATTTTCAATTAGCTTATCGGTTATTTCATCCTTAACTAATTCTCCACTAGATAGAACTTCAGCAACATATTGTCCTAATTCACTATTTTCTTCTGCTATATCTCTTAGGATATCACCAGTAGAAATATGTGGAATATGGTACTTAGCTTCAATAATTTCAGCTTGAGTACCTTTTCCTCCAGCAGGTGGAGCAATAAACATTATATTCTTCATTATCTTCTATATCCTCGCTTATAATTTCTTGCAAGTAAACTACCCTCTAATTGTTTGTATGTTTCAAGTGCAACTCCAACAACGATTAATAAACCAGTACCACCGATTGAAACAGTTGTAGGCATACTTGTGAAATTAGAAAATAGAATTGGAATACCTGCAATTATTACTAAGAATACAGCTCCTAAAACAGTTAATCTTGATAAGATTTTAACTAAATATTTTTGAGTATCATCACCTGGTCTAATACCTGGAATGTATCCACCATTTTCTTTCAAGTTTTTAGCAAATTCTTCTGGTTTTACTTGAATAAATGTATAAAAATATGCAAATAAGAATATTAGTATAACATATATTAAGAAACCAACTGGGGTAGTATAAGATAAGTATTTAGAAACAAATACTGAAAATGCTTCATTCTTTACTACTCTTGCTATAATTCCTGGAATAGAAATTAAACTTGATGCGAAAATTACTGGAATAACTCCTGCTGTATTAATCTTAATTGGCATGAAAGATTGTCCTGCATTTCCATATGCTGATGTTGATTTATTAGCATATTGAATAGGAATTCTTCTTTCTGATTCTTGAACATAAATCATTCCAATTACAACTAAGAAATATACAATTACAAATAGTATAAACTTAGTAATACCAAGTGCAGCCACTTGAACTGTATCAAATGTAACTAAGCTTTGGAAAGCTGTTACGAACATTTGAGGTAATGTAGCAATAATACCAGCCATGATAATTAAACTTGTACCATTACCAATACCTTTTTGAGTGATTTGATCACCCAACCATAACAAGAATGATGTACCAGCAGTTAATACTGTTGATATATATAAGTATTCCATTGGATTTCCATTTTTACCAATGAAAGCAAATGCGAATGCATAACCTTCTATAAAGGCAAAAGCTATACCCATATATCTTGTTATTGTATTTAATTTTTGACGTCCTGTTGGACCTTGTTTACTTAATTCTGTAAAATATGGAATAATATCCATTTGTAATAGCTGCATTATAATTGATGCAGTAATGTAAGGCATAACACCTAAAGCAAATATTGAAAAATTCTTCAAAGCTCCTCCACCCATAGTGTTTAATAATTCAAGGAAACTTAAATTTTCACTTAAATCTTCAGTTCCAGGAACACGAATTGATATTCCTAGAATAAAAATCATTAAAGCACCAAGTGTAAAATAAATTCTATGACGTAAGTCTTTATTTGTAGGAGTGAATAATTGCTTCATGGTTTTAAACATCCTAGATCACCTCAGCTTTACTTCCGCTTTCTTTGATCTTTTCTAAAGCACTAGTAGAAAATTTATTAGCTTGAATAGTTAATTTCTTTTCTAATTTACCATTTCCTAATACTTTAATACCCTTTAATTGTTTTTTAATTATTCCTTTTTCTTTTAATAATGCTGGAGTAACTACTGTACCGTTATCGAATACATTTAAATCTTCAACATTGATAACTGCATATTCAGTTTTGAATAAGTAGTTTGAGAAACCTCTTTTTGGAAGTCTTCTATATAATGGTAATTGTCCACCTTCGAATACTGGATTAATACTACCACCACTACGTGCTTTTTGTCCCTTTTGTCCTTTTCCAGAAGTTTTTCCAAGTCCACTTCCTGGTCCACGACCTACACGCTTTTTGCTTTGTTTAGCTCCGATATTTTTCTCTAATTCATGTAACTTCATTATCCTAATATCTCCTCTACTGTTTTACCACGTAATGCAGCAACTTCTTCTGGTGTTTTAATTGATGCTAATGCATTAACTGCAGCTCTAGCCATATTTAATTTTGTTCTTGCTCCAAGGGACTTTGAAACAATATCACGAATTCCTGCTAATTCAAGAACAGCACGAACAGATCCACCAGCGATTACACCAGTACCAGCTTTTGCAGGTTTAATAATAACTCTTGCAGCTCCACTAGTTCCAATAGCTTCATGAGCAACTGTTCTTCCATCAATTAAAGGTATTTTAACGATGTTCTTATTAGCATCTTGAATAGCTTTTTTTATTGCATCAGGTACTTCGTTAGCTTTACCAATACCTAATCCAACACGACCTTTTCTATCTCCAACAACAACTGTAGCAGAGAATCTTCTTTGACGTCCACCTTTGTTAACTTTAACAACACTTTTAACATCAATTACTAATTCTTCTAAAGTCTTGTCTTTTTCTTGTGCCTTTCTTTGCATAATAACCTCCTATTAGAATTCTAATCCATTCTCACGTGCAGCATCTGCTAAAGCAGCTACACGACCATGATAAAGATATCCACCTCTATCAAATACTACCTTTTTAATTTTTGCTTTTGAAGCTTTCTTAGCGATTGCTTCTCCAACAGCTTTAGCTGCTTCAATATTCTTTGTATTTTTAAGTTTTAAATCCTTATCAAGTGTTGAAGCAGAACAAAGAGTAGTTTTAGCCTCGTCATCAATTATTTGTGCATAAATTCCAGTATTTGAACGGAAAACACATAATCTTGGTACTTCAGCTGTTCCTTTAATTGAAGAACGAATTCTTTCATGACGTACAATACGCATACTATTACGAGATTGTTTTTTTATCATTTTATTTTCTCCCTTCTATCTACTTGCCTTAAGCAGCTTTCTTTCCTTCTTTACGAATAATATGTTCATCTTTATAACGAATTCCTTTACCTTTATATGGTTCAGGTTTTCTAACTTTTCTAATATTAGCAGCAAATTCACCAACTAATACTTTATCAATTCCTTTTACTGTAATTTCAGTATTGCTTACAGATTCAACTGTAAGACCTTCAGGAACTTCCATTTCTACTGGATGAGAATAACCAGCATTAATAGTTAACTTTTTACCTTGAACATTAAAACGATAACCAACACCAATAATTTCAAGAGCCTTTTCGTAACCTTTAGTTACTCCAGTAATCATATTTGAAATTAATGCATTCATTGTTCCATGCATAGCTTTAGCAGCTTCATTTTTACGTTCTAAGATAATTTCATTGTTTTCTTGTTTCATAGTAATATCTTTTAACATTACTTGTTTTAATTCACCCTTTGGTCCTTTTACAACAACTTCATTATTTTCTAAAGTTACTGTAACTCCTTCAGGAATTGTTATTATTCTATTTCCAATACGGCTCATCTTGACACCTCCTTATATTTTATAATTACCAAATATAAGCTAGAACTTCCCCACCTATATTTTGTTTACGAGCTTCCTTATCTGTCATAATTCCTTTAGATGTAGAAATAATTGCGATTCCTAATCCATTTAACACTTTAGGAATTTCATCATTTTTCGCATATACACGAAGTCCTGGTTTGGAAATTCTCTTAAGTCCATTTATAACTCTTTCACGTTTTTCAGTATATTTTAAACTTAATACTAGAGTTCCTTGAACATTATCTTTTTCTAACTTGTAATCTTTAATAAATCCTTCTTCTTTTAAAATTCTAGCAATTTCTTCTTTTACTTTTGATGCAGGAACTTTAACTTCTTCATAACGCATTTGGTTAGCATTACGAATACGAGTTAACATATCTGCAATTGTATCTGTAACTACTGCCATAATTTATATCCTCCTTTCCAATTACCAACTTGATTTTTTTATTCCTGGTATTTGTCCTTTATAAGCTAATTCACGAAAGCAAATACGGCATATACCAAACTTGCTCATAACTGCATGTGGTCTACCACAACGAGAACATCTAGTATATTCACGTACTTTAAACTTTTGTGGTCTATTAGCTTTAATTTTCATACTTTTTCTTGCCATTTTACCCTCCAATTACTTTCTAAAAGGAATTCCAAGTCCATTTAATAAGTCAAATGATTCCTCATTAGTTTTTGCTGTTGTAACGAACACGATATCCATACCACGAACTTTTACAACTTCATCATAATCTATTTCAGCGAAAATCAATTGTTCCTTAATTCCCATTGTATAGTTTCCTCTTCCATCGAATGCACGAGGAGAAACTCCTCTAAAGTCACGAACTTGAGGTAATGCAATTGAAATTAATTTATCCATAAAGTTATACATATTTTCTCCTCTTAATGTAACTTTACATCCAATTGATTGACCTTCTCTTACTTTAAATCCAGCAATTGATTTTCTAGCTTTAGTAACTACTGGTTTTTGTCCAGAGATTTTAGCTAAGTCAGCTACTGCTGCATCTAATAATTTAGAATTTGATGTAGCATCTCCAACTCCCATATTAATAACTATTTTTTCTAGTTTAGGAGCCTCCATTACTGATTTATAATTATATTTATTCATTAAACTTGGAACAACTTCATTTAAGTATTTTTCTTTTAGGCGGTTCATAAGTTACCCTCCTTTCAATTAATCAAGCTTTTCGTTTGATTTTTTTGCTATTCTTATTTTTTTATTATTTTTATCTGTTGTATGTCCTATTCTAGTTCTTTTCTTAGATTTAGGATCAATAATCATTACATTAGATGCATGAATTGGTGCTTCAACTTCAACAATTCCACCAGAGTTTTGACCATTAGCTTTTTGATGTTTCTTTACAATATGAACACCTTCAACTATTACTCTGTTTTCTGCTCTAAGTGTCTTAATAATTTTTCCTTCTTTTCCTTTATCAGAACCAGTGATAACTACAACTTTATCTCCAACTTTTAAGTTCATATTATCCTCCTCTTATAGTACTTCTTTTGCTAAAGATACTATTTTCATATAATCTTTATCACGAAGTTCTCTTGCAACTGGTCCAAAAATACGAGTTCCTACTGGACTCTTGTCATCCTTTATAATGACACAAGCATTGTCATCGAACTTAATATAACTTCCATCTTCACGACGAACACCTTGACGGCTACGAACGATAACTGCTTTTACAACTTTTCCTTTTTTCATGTTTGAGTTAGGTATTGCATTTTTAACAGTACCAACTACAACATCACCAATATTTCCAGTTTTAACATGACTACCACCAAGTACACGAATTACTAATAATTCACGTGCTCCAGAGTTGTCAGCAACCTTCATACGACTTTCTTGTTGTAACATAAATTATTCCTCCTCACCTAAGCAATTAAATAATTACTGCTTCTTTTACAATTTCTTTTAAGTAGAAATGTTTAGTTTTTGAAATTGGTCTTGTTGATACGATACGAACTACATCTCCTACTTTTGCTTTATTTGTTTCATCATGAACACAATACTTTTTAGAGCTTTTAACTCTTTTATGATATAATGGATGATTTTTATAACTTTCAACTAAAACGGTAATAGTTTTATTGTTAGTAGCACTAACTACTTTACCAACTAATTCTTTTTTAATCGCTTTTTCCATATACATCCTCCTATTCATTTACTTCGCGTTCTTTAAGAACGGTTTTCATTCTAGCAACGGTGTGTCTTAAATCTCTAATTCTTGAAGGCTTTTCAAGATTACCTGTTGCTTGTTGAAAACGTAAATTAAATAGTTCTTTTTTTGTTTCTACTAATTTAGCTTGAATTTCTTCAGTAGATAATTCTCTAATTTCTTTAACCTTCATTTTATTCACCACCATTTTCTTTCTTTACAAATTTTGTGGCAACTGGTAATTTGTGTGATGCTAATCTTAATGCTTCACGAGCAACTTCTTCGCTAACTCCAGAAATTTCGAACATGATTTTTCCTTCTTTAACTACAGCAACCCATCCTTCAACATTACCTTTACCTTTACCTTGACGAGTACCAATTGGTTTTTTAGTTAGTGGCATGTGTGGGAATATATTAATCCAAACTTTACCACCACGTTTCATATAACGAGTCATAGCAACACGAGCAGCTTCAATTTGGTTAGCAGTAATCCAAGCACCACTTTTTGCTTGAAGACCATATTCACCAAAGCTTAATGTTGTATTTCCTCTTGACTTTCCTTCGTAAGGTAATCTATGCACACGACGATGCTTTGTTCTTGACGGTATTAACATATTAATTACCTCCTTTAGCCTTTTTTGAATTTAGGATTTCTCCTTTATAGATCCATACCTTTACACCAATTTTACCAAATGTTGTATCAGCTTCACTTGTAGCATAATCAACATCTGCTCTTAATGTATGTAGAGGAATAGTTCCTTCAGTGTATCCTTCGCTACGTGCCATATCAGCACCACCTAGACGTCCAGATACTGATGTTTTAATTCCCTTAGCTCCTGCTTTCATAGCGTTTCTAATAGCACGTTTTTGAGCCATACGGAATGATGCTCTATTAGTAATTTGGTTAGCTATTGAATCAGCAACTAATTGAGCATTTAAATCTACTTTTTTAATATCAACGATTGAAATTTGAACGTTTTCATCTGCAACCTTTGATAATGTTTTCTTTAGTTTTTCAATTTCTTCTCCACCACGGCCAATCATAACACCTGGTTTAGAAGTATGAATTACAACTTCACATCTCTTGGCATTTCTTTCAATTTCAACCTTAGCAATACCAGCATTCTTTAAGTTTTCTTCTATATATTTACGAAGTTTAATATCTTTATCTAAATATTTAGAGAAATCTTTTTTATTTGAATACCATTTAGCTTCCCAGTCCTTATTGATACCAAGTCTAAGTCCATTAGGATTTACCTTTTGTCCCATTCTTGTAACCTCCTTAATTATTTTGTAGCCACTGTTATTATAATGTGACTAGTTCTGTGATTATTGTGTCCGATATGAGAACGTGAATCAAACATATGACGTTTCATAACTGGACCAGCATCTACTCTTGCTTCTTTTACATATAATGTAGCAACGTCAGCTCCATTATTATTAACAGCGTTAGCTATTGCTGAATCTAAAACTTTTTTAGTCATTCTAGCAGCTTTATTATTAACGTTTGCTAATATATTTAATGCTTCATTAACATTCTTACCACGAATTAGATCAGCTATTAAACGAGCTCTAATTGGTGAAATACGAAGCATCTTTGCAATTGCTCTTGCTTCCATTTACTTTTCCTCCTAGTCAATATTTTATTTCTTTTTATCTGAACCATGTCCACCGAATTTACGAGTTAATGCAAACTCTCCAAGTTTATGTCCAACCATATCTTCAGTAACATAAACAGGGATAAATTCTTTACCATTGTGAACTGCAAATGTGTGTCCTATAAAATCAGGAAAAATAGTAGAACGACGTGACCAAGTTTTTATAACTTCTTTTTTTCCAGACTTATTTAATTCTTGAACCTTCTTAAGTAATCTATCAAAAACGTAAGGTCCTTTTTTTAAACTTCTTGCCATTACTTTATCATCCTTTCCTATTTACCATTACGACGACGTACAATAAACTTATCAGATTGTTTTTTCTTACGTGTCTTATATCCAAGTGCAGGTTTACCCCAAGGTGTAACTGGTGCTTTACGTCCAATTGGTGCACGTCCTTCACCACCACCATGTGGATGGTCATTAGGGTTCATAACAGATCCACGTACTGTAGGTCTAACTCCCATATGACGTTTACGTCCTGCTTTTCCAACTTTTACAAGTGATGAGTCTTCATTTCCAACTTCACCAATTGTTGCCATACAAGTTCCAAGAACTTTTCTTTGTTCTCCACTTGATAAACGAATCATTACATATTTTCCTTCACGACCAAGAATTTGAGCTGATGAACCAGCACTTCTTGCTAATTCTCCACCTTTTCCTGGACGAAGTTCAATATTATGAATTGTAGTACCAACAGGAATTGACATAATAGGTAATGCATTACCAACTTTTATATCAGCTCCTTCTCCTGATTCAACTTTCATACCTACTGCTAAGTTCTTTGGAGCGATAATATATCTTTTTTCTCCATCTACATAATTAATTAATGCAATATTAGCAGTTCTATTTGGATCATATTCTATACTTGCTACAACTCCAGGTACGTTAAATTTATTTCTTTTAAAATCAATGATACGATATTTTCTTTTAACACCGCCACCTTGATGACGAACAGTAATCTTACCTTGATTATTACGTCCAGCATTTTTCTTTAATGTAACAACTAGACTTTTTTCAGGAGTAGTTTTAGTAATTTCAGTATTTACTAAAGTACTCATTTTTCTACGTCCTGGTGTAGTAGGTTTATAATTTCTTATTGCCATAATTTTTTATCCTCCTTAACCAAGATCAATTGTTTGGCCTTCCTTAAGTGTAACAATAGCTTTCTTTGATCTATTAGTCATACCTGTATAACGACCAACTCTTCTTTTTTTAGGTTTTTCATTTATTGTTTTAATTGATGTAACTTTAACATCAAATATTTTTTCAATAGCAGCCTTAATTTCAGTCTTATTAGCTCTTGGATCAACTTTGAAAGTATATTGTCCAGCTTCTTTTGCTATTTGACTCTTTTCAGTAATTACTGGTGCTTTGATAATTTCTAAATATTTAGTATCTTGCATTATGCTAGCACCTCCTCAATTTTTGCTAAAGCATCTTTTGTTACTACTAAGTAATCAGCTCCAACTAAATCTAATGGACTAATTTCTTCTGGTGTAACTAAGAATACGTTAGCTAAATTTCTAGTAGCTAAAATTGTATTTTCATCGAATTCATTTACTACTAATAAAACTTTCTTATCAGCAACTTTTAATGCTTCTAATACTTTTTTGAAATCTTTAGTCTTAGGTGTTGCTAAAACTAATTCTTCTAATACGATAATTGCATTTTCTAAAGCTTTATGAGAATAAGCTGATTTAATAGCAATTTGTCTTTCTTTACGATTTTGTTTTTTACTATAATCGCGAGGTACTGGAGTTCCGTATCTTCCTCCACCTACCCATTGAACAGCTCTAATTGAACCTTGACGAGCATGTCCTGTTCCTTTTTGTCTCCATGGTTTTCTTCCACCACCACTAACTTCTGAACGAGTTTTTGTTGAATGTGTTCCTTGTCTAAGTGATGCACGTCCTAAAATAATTGCATCATATAAAACTTTATCATTTGGAGTAACACCAAATACATTTTCATTTAATTTAACATCATTAATTTTTTCACCTTTTATATTGAAAAGATCTACTTTTTTCATATCATTTCCTCCTTTCATCACATTATTTATCATAGTTTTTATTCATATTATTTAGCCTGTGATGATTTATTCTGCTGCATTTTCTACTTCTTCAACAGTAGCTTCTGCATTTTCTTCTGGTGTATCTATAACTTCAACTTCTTCTACATAAGTAATTAAGTCAGCTGGAGTTTTAACTACATCAGGATTTTTTACAGCTGTACGAATGATAACTAATGATTGTTTTGGACCTGGAACATTTCCTTTTACAAGGATTACGTTATTTTCTGTATCTATAGAAATAACTTCTAGATTTTGAATTGTTGTTTTAACATTACCCATGTGTCCTGGCATTTTTTTACCTTTAAGAACATGCATTGGTAACATTGTACCAAGTGAACCAACACCTCTATGATATTGAGAACCATGTCCCATAGGACCACGAGATTGGTTGTGACGTTTAATAACACCTTGGAATCCTTTACCTTTACTGATTCCACTTACATCAACCATTTCCCCTTCTTTAAAAGTATCAACTGAAATGATTTGTCCTAATGAATAATCACTTGTATTAATACCTCTAATTTCTCTTAAGAAGCGCTTAGGTTCAGTATTTGCTTTCTTTGTATGACCCAATTGTGGTTTGTTGACAACTTTTTCTCTTACAGTTCCTGTAGCAAGTTGTACAGCATCATAACCATCTTTTTCAACTGTTTTAATTTGAGTAACAACGTTTGGTTCTACTTCAATAACAGTAACCGGAATTAATTTACCATTTTTAGTAAATACTTGAGTCATTCCGATTTTTTTACCTAAGATTCCTTTCATTTTCTAATCCTCCTAAATTATTTTGTTTTAATATCAATATCAACACCGCTTGGTAAATCTAAATGAGCTAACGCATCAATAGTTTCCTTACTTGGATTTTTGATATCTATAAGTCTCTTGTGTGTACGCATTTCGAATTGTTCACGAGAATCTTTATATTTATGAACAGCTCTTAAAATTGTAAACTTTTCTATTTCAGTTGGAAGTGGAACTGGTCCAGAAATTTCTCCGCCTGATCTTTTAATTGTTTCAACAATTTTAGTAGCCGCATTATCTAAAACTCTGTGATCATAAGCTTTTAAACGAATACGAACTGTTGCTTTTGACATTTATATATCCTCCCTTCGCCTATATCTAGTATAGACTTGCTCCATGCAAATAACCCAATACTTAGTTAGCAACTTAACCTAGTGTATCGACAACCTTGCATATCTAAGCAGTCACACAGTTAAAATTATAGCACACTACTGGCTTATTTTGCAAGCATTTTTTGTCGTTTTATAAGAAAAAATTAGGCTATCATAAAAACTTATTCAAAAAAATTTCTTTTAATGAATATTTATAGCCTAATTATTATTATCACTTTTCTTTAGTTTGTTTTTCAACTAGTGATGCAGGAATTATAAAATTATTTCCAAATTTAGAATTTATATCATCTATTGTCTTTTGAATTGAAGAATCATCTTGTTCTTCTTCTAAATCAAATAAGGATACCTGAGTTTTTCTATCATTACATAAATCTGCTAAACGAACCCCTATAAGTCTAATCGGATCTTTCTTCCAATATTTTTCTAATAACTCAATTATTGTTTGATAGATAATTTCTGTTTTATCTGTTGGATTTGATAACTTAGTTTGTCTAGAATAAGTTTCAAACTGATTGTTTTTAAAGATTATTGCTACTACATTACAATACTTCTTCTTTTCTCTAAGTTCTCTGCTTATATTAGAAACCTGTCTTAAAAGAACTTTCTTGAGTTTTAAAATATCGTCTTCATCTTTTGGTAAAGTTTCAGTAACACTTATGCTTTGATTTTTTGATGTTTGATGTTCAACCTTACTTTCATCAATACCATTGGCTGAATTTTTTAGAAATTCTGCTTGATTCTTAAAATGATATCTTAAAAAATCAATATCCTTAGCCGCTAGAGCACCAATCGTATTAATATTTAAATTTCTTAATTTCTTTGATGTTTGTCTTCCTACCATGAATAGATTTTCTATAGGAAGAGGCCACATTTTTGTTTTAACCTCATCCTCAAAAAGGGTATGAACCTTATCTGGTTTTTCAAAGTCACTAGCCATCTTAGCACATAACATGTTATTAGCAACACCAACATTAACTGTAAAACCAAATCTTTTCTTTACTTCATCCTTTATATAATAAGCTAGTTTTATATAATCCTTATATATATAGCTTGTTCCTGTAAAATCCATAAAAGCTTCATCCACTGAATATTTTAAAACATTAGGTGTAAATGTCTTTAGAAAATCGTGAAACTCCTTTGATTTTTGATAATACCAATTATAGTTTGGTGGAAATATTTTTAAATTTGGACATTTACTTCTAGCTGAATACAAAGTTTCTGCTGTTACTATTCCAAACTTTTTAGCAATAGGACTTTTAGCTAAAACAATACCACTTCTTTTTTTCTCATCTCCACCGATAACTGCTGGTATTTTTCTAATATCAACATTATATCCCTCTTTTAAAAGTAAGACTGCAGTCCAAGACAAAAAAGCGTTATTAACATCAACGTGAAATATTATCCTTTTTTTCTCCATGCTACCACCCAAATTAATTATAGAACAAAGTTTCTATAATTACAATCGAACAAACAAAAAAAATACACTAAAAACTAATTAAAGATATTATATTTATTAGTTTTTAATGTAATTATATTTTACTATCATTTAAACAGAAGATTGCATATATAGGTAAATATCTAATATCTTTCTTTGTGGAAAAATTATTTTCCGTTATACGATATCCTTCTTTGACTGTGAATTTTTTCATTAGAACAGATAATGACTTAGCCTTTGACATTAACTTAGTAGTAATTTCTAAAGGAATAATCTCACCCATACGGTTTTGAATTACAAAGTTAACCTCTGCTTTTCCCTGAGATTGATAATAATATAGAGAATATCCTGATTCTACTAAGGTCTTTGCAATATGATTTTCATATAAGGTCTCCCTGATATTTTCGTCAGTTTCAAATTCTTTTTTAGTAACATTTAACATTGAATAAAGAAGTCCATCATCTAACATATATAATTTAAAACTTTCTTCTTCTCTGCAACTACTAAGTGGAGATTTAATATTTCTAATCTTATAACTTCTTGCAACTATCTGATTATTAACCAAATAATTAATTGATGATTCATACTCTTTAGCACGACGTCCATAACCAATTAAACCATATTGAAATTTTTTATTTTCTTTACGTAATTGAAAAGAAACTGATGATAATACCTCTATTCCTCTTGGAATATCAATTAAATTACTGCTTAAAGCAATTTCTTTTATATAAGCATCTAAAGTTTTTTGTTTTAAAGCTTTTATTTGACTATCACTATATCCATCTAAATAAGCTTTAACAATTTCTGGAAGTCCACCAATTCTCAAGTAATCATAAAATAAATCTAGTGCTACCTGATGGAAGGTACAAGTTCTTCTTTTTATAAAAGATTCTCTGATAATATCTGCTAACTGTTTTTCACCACGTGCCCACAAAAATTCTTCAAAATCCATTTCATACATAGATTTGAATTGTAACTCAACACCTTTAAATTCATTTAAGTTTTCTCTTCTAGAAGTTATAGCAATTATATGATAAGGATTATTACCTCCACCAAATAACTTTATTCCTTTAACTATATCAATACTATTAAGATTATCAAATACTATTAGGGTATCATTAGGTAGAATTGTTTCACCAGATAAAATGGATAAATTGACTATTATTTTATCTGGTGACTTTTCTTGTTTAAAAATATCAAGTAGTCTTTTATTATTATCAGCGTTAAAGTAAACAACATTCTTATACTCATTTTTTCCAAATTCTAAAACTGTAAAAGTTTTTCCTATTTGTCTAGGTCCATATACAACTAATGGTTTTCTAATTAGATCTTTTTTCCATTTTGTAAAAAATAAAGATATTTTTCGTTCCATAAAGTGTCATCTCCCTACATATTTTCTAAAATAAGTATATTATTTTTTTATATTTTAGTCAATAAAAGTCTTAAAAATTTGCAAAATAAAAAGACTAATACTGCTCGTCTTACTTTACTGCTGAGGCTTCATTAAATTCTAATCGTAATTTATCTGCAATTGTTACAATAAATTCTGAATTAGTTGGTTTTGCTTTATCAATATCAACGCTATGCCCAAATATTTCTTCCATTAATTGCCAATTGCCTCTATTCCAACTAACTTCTATGGCATGACGTATTGCTCTTTCAACCCTAGATACTGTTGTTGAATACTTTTCGGCTACTTCTGGATATAACTCCTTGGTAATTCCTCCAATTACATCTGGTCTTTCATAAAGCATCATTATTCCATCTCTTATATATTGATAACCTTTTATATGAGATGGCATTCCTAACTCATGTAAAATTTTAGTCGTTGATTTTTCTAAATTATTTCGATATAAATCAATACTCTTAGATTTGTAATTGTTATTATCAGTTATTTCTAGAACTCTTTTCTCTAAATCTGATAATTCAAATGGTTTTAAAATATAATAATTTACCCCTAATTCAGATACTCTTCTTATTATATCTGGTGTATTATATGAAGTTAAAACAATTGTCTTTCTTTCAATATTTTTCTTTTTCATATATTCAAGAACTGATATTCCATCTTTGTTTGGCATTATCAAATCAAGTACCATAACATCAAATTTATCAGATTGTTTCTCTATTATATTTAACCCTTCAACTCCGTCATGTGCCTCCATTGCAACCTCAATGCTTGCGTGTTTACTAAAATACTCCTTTATCATACTGATTAATTCTTTATTATCATCAATCACTAATAATCTTGTTTTTTCCATTATTTCTCCTTCCCTATACTGCACGCAACTATATTATATACCAATATAAAAATTTTTTAAAGCGCAAAAAAAGACAAGTTTTGTCGAAAAAGAAAAAGTAAACCGCTTAGATTTACTTTTCACTAATTCTAACTTTAACTTTCTTTGTCTTAGATGTATATGAAAGTTTCAAATCTTCACCCTTAACCTTAACTTCTACTTCATGCTCACCAACACCATAGCCCTTAAGATCAATGTAAGCAGTGATAGAATTTGCATCAACTTTATTAACAACATCTTGACTACCTTTAACTATAACAACTACTTTACTATCAGCTTCTGATAAAGCTTGTACTTTATATTTGCTATCTAAGTTTTCAGTTGCAATAGAAATATTTGGAATTTCCTTGCTTGTTGAAGAATCAACATTTACAGTAACAGTTAATGTCTTAGAACTTATAGCTGTAATACCACTAGGTTTCTTTAATGTTACCTTGTATGTTTTATTACTTGCAAGTCCATCAACGTCTATTTCTACTGGTAAATATTCAATATCATTAATAGCTTCTTCACTACCATAAACAACTACTTTTTCAACACTTAAGTCAGTTGATTGAATTGATTTACCTGTTGCTAAATCTCCCTTTGGAACTATCTTAATAGGAACTTCTTTACTTGGAGATGTTATTGTTACTTTAGCAGTAACCTTTTTAGGAACTATTTCAACATCTACTACTTTACCATCAGTATCGTATGCTACTAAATCAACATCTTTTAAAGTAACATCTCCTGCTTTTGGATTAGTAATTTCATCAACATCTACTAATGCCTTAACAGTAGCAACTTTTTTAAGTTTATATTCAGCACCCTTAATAATTACATTATCACGGTCAAGTTCAACATTTTTAATAGATAATTTTGTATCTAAGTCATCTTTATGTAAAACATCATAAGTAAGACTCTTAGTAGCAGATACTTTTGGATAAATTGTAACTGTCACAGTTGAAGGATCTAGTTTATAATCTAGAGACTTTAATTTTTGAGAATACTTAAGTGTTACTTTATGATTTCCTTCACCAAGACCAGTTAAATCTACTGAAACCCCTTTAGAAGGAGATTGTTTAGCTAGGAAAATATGTCTTTTTTCACCAACTAATGTAATATCAACTGATTTTGGTAATCCTTCTACAACATATAATTCTTCATTATAAACTGCAGTTACTGGTTGATTATATAAAATTTCAGCATATTGATCAGCCATAACACTTGACTCTTGATCTATTAAAACAAATACTGCAAAAGCAAGAAGTAAACTAATAACTATCAAAGTTGATTTTTTACTCATAAATCTATCAAAGCTTTTACTATTGTTTTTAAATAAATCTGTTATCTTTAAAATAAACTTTGTAATAGGAGTAATTAGCCATTTGTCAAAGAATGATCCAATATGATGCAAAAATCTTGCAATAAAATTAATTATTTTCTTCATATATCTCTTCCTCATCTATTTCATCTTCATCTAAATTCATATCTTGCTTTGGTCTTAACTCATCAATTAACATAATACGAATATCATCTAAAGATAAATTGTAATATAATTCACCTTTAACAGCAACAGACATTCTACCAGTTTCTTCTGAAACAATTAGTGAAATACAATCTGTTTCTTCACTGATACCTAAAGCTGCTCTATGTCTAGTACCAAGTCTCCTATTAATCTTAGTACTATTGCTTGTAGGGAATACTGCTCCTGCACAGCTTATTCTATCTCCTTGAATAATAACTCCACCATCATGTAATGGATTACCTTCATAGAATATTGCTATTAAAAGGTCACTTGTTAAATCTGCATATATTTTCTTAGCTTTATCTATATAGTTTCCTAAACTAATATCACGTTCAAGAACAATCAAAGCTCCAATTCTTTCTTTTCTTAAATAATCCATAGCTTGAACTATTTCATAAACTAAGTGCTCTCTTTCATCAACTGTTAGTACTTTATGTCTTCCCAACAATTGACTTCTTCCAAGTTGTTCCAAAATATTTCTAATTTCAGGTTGAAAGATAATCATTAAAGCAACAGGTCCCCACTGAATAATATATTCAAGTAAAACCCTAACGGTAGTTAATCCTAATCCTTGACTAACAAACATCAAGATAATGATTATTACTACTCCTTTAAATAACATACTTAGTTTTACATTATTCTTAATATTCTTTAAAATGAAATAAAATATTAACCAAACAAGTGATACATCAATTAGCTTTCTTGCTATATTAATTATATCTGTAACTGTTATTGTCATTACATCGTCTCCTTTATATTCATATTTATTTAGTATACAAAATTTTATCTAATTAGTAAAGTTATCTATTGATTGTTATTTATTTGTTGTGTTTGTGTAACTGTTGGTGGTATCATTCCAGGATTAATAGCATTTGGGATGTTATTTGCTGGTACTGGAATATTATTTATAGCGGAAGTTGGCATTGTATTTGAAATACCTCCCATAGTTGCAGGTTGATTCATATTTTGACTTGCTCCCATTTCTGGAATTGTAGAGTTAACATTCATAGGTTGTTGATTAATGTTTGAATTTAGTTCTAAATTTTGAGTTGGAATAGTAGTGGCCTTAACACCTACTGCTTGATTAGAAACTGTTTGATTTGTTGGTTGAGGCTGATTAACAGGACTAGAACTATCAGATATAGGCATTGATGCTTGACCTTGACTTTCTACTTGATTAATAGAAGCAGACGAAAGATCAGCATGCGATTCTTCATACTCTTTCTTTGCTTTTTTCTTATTTAAACTAACCTCAGCCATATATCCAATACATGAACAAATTAATATTCCTGATATAATTGCTACTATTATATATAAAGGACCATCAAGTATGTCCCTAAAAAACGTAATAATAAAATCCATCTATCCACCTTCTATTCTTACAATAATATAATAACATTATCGTAAGATTTTTTAAAGTCTAAATTGTTAAACAGTTCTAAATATTAGTATTTTCTTTTATCTTAAGCGTAATATCTTCTATATATTTATCAAGTTCTTTTTTCTTATATATCCAAATATATGATGGATGATAAATAGTTATAATTTTAGAATTAATTAATATATTATTATTTTTTAAATATTTTTCTACATAAGAAGAAACCTTATTACCTAATAAAAATATAACTTTAGGTTTAAAATAAGATATTTCATAAAGTAAATTATTTATACACATATCAATTTCTTTCTTAGTTGGATATCTTAATTTTTTATTATTGTCTAAGGGTAAACACTTAACTAAGTTAGTTTTATAAAAACTAATATCATCAAAATTATTTTCAATTTTTTCTATAATCCTCCCACTATTAGTATTATTTTCTAGTGGTATATTTTTATCTATATCATTAACTTCTTTAGCACTTAAACCTACCCACATAACATCTATATCTTTAATATTATCAAGTAAAGGTAATTGGTTTTTATACAAAGAACATCTTCTACAATCTTTAATTTTACTAATATCTTTCATCATAGAAATATTATAACATATGCAATAAAAAAAGCCTAGGTAAACAACTAGACTAACATTATTGTTTATCTGGATTTTCCACTTTTATTTTCATTATTATCGCATATATTTTGCCCATTTTTTTGCTTTCTTCGAAAACTCTAAAAGCTTGTGTAAAGTTTTTCCTTCCTCAGTAGGTTGAAAAATATGTGGATTTCTTTGCATATCCAAATAAGTTATTTAATTTTTCTCTCCCATATTTTTCTAACTGCATTTAATGACAAATTAGATAAAGCAAATCCTATTACAGGAACAAGAGAACTTAAAAATATATCATTTATTTTATCAGTTGAAAAGGAATATAAAACAACTACAATATATGTCAGTAACATAATACAAATTCTTCTTGTTAAACTTGTTTCCCATGCCTTATTTAATTCAACTTTCTTATTTCTTTTTTTAATTTCCTTAATTTCTTTTTCTATATTCACAACTATCACCTTCTAATAATTATATAGATTTACCCTTTGTTCCACGATTCCAAGAATCATTAATTATTTTATTTTTGCTTATTTTTTTTGTTTCAATAATAGTATCTTCATCAACCACATCTATGTTGTGCTTATCTCCAATTAAACACACATTTAAGTCTTGCTTATTTCCACAAACGCTTAATGAACCACATACCAAAGTATAAAATTCAATATCATTTGTATGACGATGTTCTTTTATTCCACTTCCTTTTGGAATAAATAGAAAACCATTTTCAATACCTTTCTTTTCTAAACTATCACCTCTTGATATTTTGTACACTTTACCAATTGCAATTGTTTCTGGTAAAACTGTAAACTCTCCAGCTTTAACTTTATCTCTTACATATTCTACTTTATCTTTCATAAATATACTCCTTTTTATATAAATAATATTGTGTTTTTTAATCATTTTTAATTTAAAACTCAACATTCTTCAAGATAGCATCCAATTTTTCTTTCCTAAAATGTAAAAAACAAACTTTCTTTGAAATTAATTTGATACCATATATATTTAAATCCAACAATAGTTAGGATAAATTATTTGATGGTGCCGACTAAAGGACTTGAACCTTCGACCTACTCATTACGAATGAGTTGCTCTACCAACTGAGCTAAGTCGGCATCTATAACTAAATTATAGCAAAAAAAAAGAACTTTGTTAAATTCTTTTTATTCAAAATCTAAATGCTTAAATAAAATCACAATATTAATTAATCCACAAATACCAACAATTATATAAATTAGTTTAGTTAAAAAACTTCCTTCTTGAAATAACATTGTAACTAAATTGAAATCAAATAGACCAATTAATCCCCAGTTAAGTGCACCAATAATTGTAAATACTAATGCTATTTTCTCTATTGTTTCCATAACTTCTCCTTTCTTTTTTACTACTATTATTTGCAAATTATTCCTTTTTATACATTTAACTATTTAAATCATTATATTCTTGATTTAACATCTCATATTTTTGATTTATTTTATTAGCATCAGCTTGTTCTAGACAGTACCATCCTTTTCTAAACATAAGTTCATAAACTTCCCTTTGCAATGAACTTATAGTATCAAATACTTGTTTATGCTTATTATATAACTCCTCACAACTAGCTTCACTCATAGCTATTACATAATTTTTTTCCATATCTTTTAGAGTACTTAGTAAAGAAGTAATATAATCTTTATCATTCATCTCAATACCTTTTGGCACTTCAACTTTTTTATTGCAGATTTTATTATTCATTTGAACCTCCTTCTTTCAAAATATTTAAAACTTCGTTTAAATTATTTTGAAAAACATTATATGCTTTTTGCATAACACTTTTAATTTCTTCACAACTAACACTATTAATACTTGCATTTGTCATTTTAATAGCACCATAATTCCAAGCAAACATATCACTTAAATAATCTAAATCTTTTGAAGATATAATACTAGGTACAACATTATAATTTTGTTCTTCCATAAAATTCTCCTTTCATAATTATTATGGAAAAATTAAAATTTTTATATACAAAAAATAAGTAAAAATTAAATCTTACTTATTTATTTTTTTGAATATTCTACAATATTATACCAAGTAACGGGTTCAATAACTCCAGTTATAGGTTCATTATACAAAGATTGAATCTTCATAACTGATCTTTCCATTAAATCATCAAAAATACCACTTACTCTAACCCCTGGAATATTTCTAAATTTTTGACAAATCTTTAGTAGGAATCTTTGAATTATTCTAACATCATCACCTTCCATACCAAGAGCTAGAATTCTTCCTTGAAAAAGTTCATCTTCATACTGAGCATATTCCTTAGGAATATTTCTAATTGTGTTTTCATAAACTTCTATTATTTTGTTCCATGTAGTTGCATCAACCTCTCCATTAGCGGGAAGTCCATATTTATTTTGAAAATTTATTACCATAGTTTTAGTATTATCATTGAAAACACTATTTACTCTTAATAAAGGCAGATCATTATCAAAATAAGAAATAGCCTGTAAAACATAGTTAAGAACTTGAACACCTATTCCAACATCTGAATAACTTAGTTTATTTCCATATTCAAAAATTGCTTCATCCTCTTCGATTCCTTCAGAGTAAATATCATTTACCTTTTTTACAGCATTATAAATATACTTTATTTTATACCAAGTAGCATAATCTACTATTCCAGTTACATTCAAATTGAATATTTCTTGAAATTTTTTAACGCTATCTTCTGTATAAGTTCCGAAAACACCATTTATTTTAGGGATTTTTGGAATAGCTGGATAGTTATTAGCAATTCTATTTAACTCTCTTTGAATAACTCTTACCTTATCTCCAGCATTACCTAATTTTATTGGATATCCTGGATAGACACCAATTAATTCTCCTGTTGGAGCGTTTTCTACTATATTTACATCATTACCATAATAATGTCTTAATATCTCTAGTGGAGTTTTATTTTGTTTAGCTAAATCAACACTACCCCATTGAGAAAGACCATCACATGTAGTTTTCTTACCATCACAGTAAACAGCATTTAAAGGTTGAATTTGGCCTTGTCTATAAATATAATGATTAAAGATTTCATCAACTTTTCTAGAAATTTTATCAAATACTTGTTTATCTTCTACAAAACTTTGATCATAAGCAGGTAGTGATGTAATATCAAATGTATATCCTCTACTTGGGTACCATTCATTATAAATACGGTTTAAAGCAAAAGATATTTGTGCTAAAATATTTGCTTCGATTGCACTATCTGGCCATGTTGGATATATCTCATTAGATGCCACATTTTTTATATAATCAATAAAAGGCAAACTTACATTTTTACTAGCTTCATTTGGGGCACCCAAATGCACTACTATTTCTGTAGGAATAGACGGATAATTTATAACATTAACCATAAAAATCACCTGTGCTTAGTTCTGGTATAACTGAAATTCTAACCGGTTGAATAACCTTTATGTTATCAAAAATACCAACATTATAATCTTTTTTAAAATTTGTTTTTGGATATGTAACAGTTAATATATAGGAAGTATAGACTATATCACTTACTGAAGATATATCTTTTTTAGATTCTTTTGCAGGTAATATAATATTATCTATAATCCCACTAGAATCAGTAACTCCTTTATAAAACTCAACTTTTTCTCCATTTATCTCTTTCCAAACTTCTATTTCCACATCTGATAGTGGAAAAGCTTGATTAGCTCCTGAAACTTGCACTTTCAATATACCTGTTGCTGTATTATCTCTTGCAAATTCAGGAAATTTAGCAGTATCATATAATACTTCTTGCATAAAATTCTCCTTTATAATTAATTTTTAATTAAATAATTAACTCATCACCTATATTTAATAAGTTACTTTTTAAATTATTTTTAGTCTTTATATCACTTACAGTTGTATTAAATTTTTTTGCTATAGTATATAAACTATCGCCTTTTTGAACTGTATATTTAGTAACAGTAGTCGGTAATTTTAATTTTTGTCCTAGTTTTAATGCTGTACTAGTTAAATTATTAAGCTTCATTATTTCACTTACTGTTGTGTTATATCTTTTAGCTATACTGTACAAACTATCCCCTTTTTCTACAGTATAATCACTATAATCTTCTGGAAGTTCAAAGTAAGTTCCATAACACTCTAAAACTGATGATACACCAGTATTATCTTCAATCTTTAAAACATTTCCAATTGTAAGAGTATTTGATTTTAAGTTGTTATCAATTTTTATCTTATCTACAGTTGTTCCAAATTTCTTAGCTATACTATATAGACTATCTCCCTTTTCAACTGTATAAGAAACATATTTACCTAAATTTGAGTCATTAGTATCCTCCATATGACAAGGTATCGTTAATTTTTGTCCTATTGAAAGTAGATTAGTAGTTAGACCATTATATTTTTTTATCTCATCTGCTGTTGTATCATATTTTTTGGCTATACTATAAAGACTATCTCCTTTTTCGACTGTATAGATTACACATTCAGATGGATTGTCACCATTATTATCTTGTAATATAAGAACTTGACCTGGTACTAAAAGATCACTAATCAAATTATTTAATTCTCTTATTTTTTGAGCACTAGTATTATGTTGCCTAGATATGCCATATACAGTATCACCTTTTTGAACTACATACGTATTTGTACTATTCATTTAATTACTCCTCTCATTAATGTATATGTAAAAATATTCAAAATAAAAACTGATTAAACATCTTTTAATCAGCTTTCTTTAATTTATTGTAATTTCCTGTCTTTGTTAGAACTTTATATCCTTCTTTTTGCCTTAATTTTTTTCTTTCTTCTACATCAAGCACTAATACTTTTTCAGCTATATCAATATGTAATATTCCATCTAAATGATCAAGTTCATGAGAAAGTACAGTTGATTCAAAACCTTCAAAAATATCCTCATGCTTTTCACCATTTAAGTCAATATAATCAACCAAAATTTTATATGGTCTTTTTACTAAACCTGTATTATCAAGACAACTAGCACATGCTTCCCAATATTCAGTTAATCCTTCACGTGACCTTACGACAGGATTTATTAACACCCTTGCCTCATTATATTTTTCATCTTCTTCAGTTGCAGCATTTTCTTGCATTTTATTTATTATATCTAGATTAGTATTTTTTAAATAAACTATCCTTTTAGGAATTCCAAGTTGAACAGCAGCCATGGCCATAACTCTATTTTCCTTACAATATTCTTCTAGCACTTTTATATCATTTAATAAATTTTTATCATTAAGATCAACATCTTTTGATATTTGTCTTAAAAACTCTTCATTATCATAAATTGTTATAGCTTTCATTTTCTTTCTCCATATTTTTTAATCTTTTTACTATCAGTTTGGTACTTTGCTTCTTCACTTGCTGCTTCCTTTCTATAAAAATTCGCAGCATTCATGTAACTATCTTGAGGTATTTTAGTTTTAGCTTCCAACAAAGTTGCCATATTATCAAATTTTTCTGCTCTATTATATAAATGTAGTGCTTTTAGAGAATTAAATTCTTTCATATCAGAGTTTTCTCTTATTATCTCTTCTAAATATTCTTTAATATATGATGGTCTTTCAACAGTTACTATCTCAGTACCATTCATCTTGGCTTCAGAAACTTTTACACCCAAAAACAGTTCAAACCAAGCGGCAACTACATATCTATGACAAAATTCATCACTAGATTCATAACATAACAAAATAGAATTATTAAGTTCATTATATACATCTGTAGGATCCAATTTTGATAAAACTTCCTCCCAATATTTTTCGATGTAATATCTATTATTTTCAAGTTCTGATAATACCCCTATATTATCATGCCATACTTTCCAAAAATCTTTTTTAGGAGCTAACTTACTATAACATTCTCCTTTATAAGATACACTCATACCTCGATCACCAGAAATAGAATATGTTTTATATATATCACTTTTCCAATCTTTATAACTGCTTGTAATAATCATAGTAATTCCCCAAACTATATTAATTTCTTTAATACTGGTGTATTTTGTTTCTCATTTTCTTTTGTTTTAGAATCTATTTTAGAAAATGTATCTACTATAGATACTAATATCTGGCTTGCCTTTTCCATATCTTCTAAACATACATATTCATATATACTATGAAAATTATGACCTCCAGTACCAATATTTGGACACTTTATACCCATATAACTTATATCAGCACCATCAGTACCACCTCTAATTTCCGTTATTATAGGTTCAACTCCAGTTTTTTTAATAGCCTTTATTGTATTTTCTATAACAAGTGGATCCTGATTTATAATGTTAAACATATTCCTGTAGGAATCCCTAACATTAAGTGAAATGATGTTACCATATTTACTATTTAATTGATTAACAATTTCTTTTAATAACATCTTTCTTTTTTCTAAATTATTTTCATCAAAATCTCTTATTATATACCTCATTTTAGTATATGATACATCACCACTGATTTCTTCAAGATGGTAGAAACCCTCATGCCCTTCAGTATTTTCTGGTACTTCTTCTGGTAAAAGAGAATTAATTATAGTTGCAATCCTAACGGAATTTATCATTTTACCTTTAGCAGAACCAGCATGAGTACTTACACCATTAATTTCTATAGTTGCACTTGCAGCATTAAAATTTTCATAAGAAAATTCTCCAACACTACTTCCATCTACTGTATACGCATAATCTGGTTTAAATATATTATAATTCAAATATTTAGTTCCATTTCCTATTTCCTCATCAGGAGTAAAACATATAAAAATATCACCATGTTCCACATCATTAGTAGAATAGTATTCTAACATATTCATTATTTCTGCTATTCCAGCTTTATCATCTGAACCAAGAAGAGTTGTACCATCAGTAGTAATCAAAGTTTTTCCAACATGATTTTTTAAATCTGAATATACCGAAACATCTAACTCAGTATTATTATTTAATTTTACATTTTCTCCATCATAATTATAAATTATTTTAGGATTTATATTTTTACCTGATGCTGAGGAGGACGTATCTAAATGTGATACAAATCCAATTTTTGGTAAATCTGCAACACCTTTCAATCTTGCATATATATAGCAATGCTCTTCGTCCATAAATATCTCATCAAGTTGTAATTTATTTAATTCATCCACTAATATATTGGCAAAAACAAATTGCCCCTTTGAACTAGGTGTATTATCATTATTTGAGTTAGATGTAGTATCTATTTTTATATATTTTATAAATCTATCCAATATTGTCATAAAAACCTCCCAAAAATTTATTTACAAATATAATATCACACATGTAGATTATTTTGTTATTGAAAACCATATTTCATAATTATTTATCATAAATAATATGCAACTAATAATAGCTTATATGTCATTAAACATTAACTTATAAATATCTTATCATATATTAAAATTCGAACTCTATAAAGTTCGAGTTACTTATCAATTTAGTGCAAATGACAAAATGGTTTACAACTCTTTCGCGTAAAGACAAATGATTTATATCAATAATTAGATACATTATACCACTAACACACGATTTTTGTCATAGTTTTTATTTTTGTATTCTTTATTAAAATATTATGATAAAATAATTTATGAAAGGTAGGTGTATGCAATGGATAACAGTAAAAATGAACTTGAATTAAAAAAGAAAGGGAATAGTTCAATTATAACAATCGTTATTTTATCGTTATTAGTACTAGTTTTAGGAGGGTATATTATATATGAAAAAATAACACCAAATAGCAATAATACTTCTAATAATACTAATAAAGAAAGTAATCAAAATAGTAATGAAAAAGTAATAAAGTACAATGCTTATAATGTTGGAGATAAAGTCACAGTAAAGTTAAACGACTCAATTGAGTCAACTTTTTATGTTTTAAAGCAATCATCTGAAACTGATGAAAATGTTACTTTATTTGCAGAAAAAAATATTGGAACTAGTGCATTTAATACTGACTTCACAGATGGCAATGAATACAAAGGTTCTTTAATAGAAAGCAAATTGAATGAATTAACAACTTCATGGACAAATATAAAAGAAAAACGATTAATTACTGTAGATGAAATAAATGCAACTGGACTAACTAATAAAGAACGATGTGGCCCATCAGAAAATGATTTATGCGATACTGTTAAAGAAAATTCATGGCTAAAATATAAAAATGAATTTTATTGGACCATGACGAAAGCAGAAAGCAATGGCAATATCCAATATGATAAAGGAAAATATATCTATTATGTCGATTTAGGTGGATCAATAACAGGACATATCGTTGGTTATAAACCTGGTGGTGAATGGAATGAAAACGGAACTGCATTTGATAACTTTGGAATAAGACCTGTAATTGAAATATCTAAAGAATATATTAAGTAATTAAAAATGATGGATTTTGAAGTTTAATCCATCATTTTTAATTTTTATTTGGTTTCAATTAAGTATTATTATCTTCATTTATTTGTTGTTTTAGTACTTCTAATTCTTTAATATTCTTATTATTTTTTAATACTTCCATTTGATTTCTTGCAGATTCGTTTAACTGAATTAATCTATCAGACTGTTTTATATTCACTCTGATTAGTTCTGCATTAATATTTGAATAAACTTATCTCCCATTTTATTATTTTAGGTAAACTATCTTTTGTAAAAACACTATATTTACCAACTTGCTTACTCATACCTGTTTTACAATTTTCTTTAACTGCAATTCTATATGAAGATGAGGAGAAAATTCATCAAACTCAATTGCTTTTTTAATTATATTTATCATAAACGCCAACATTTCTATAATTTTTTTGCACAACAAAAAAATCAATCATTTCTGATTGATATCTATCTAAAAGTTCGAATAGTTCGAACAGATTCGCCACTGGTGCCCTAAAGAAAGAAGTAGAACAACTCTTTGAGAAAAAGAAATAGTTAGTAATAACTATTAACTAATATCAATATATCATATTTTCAAATAAATTTAAATACATTTATAAAATATTAAAGAAAATTATGGTAAAATTATATTGAGGTGTTTTTATGATGTATCCATTTAAAGTATTAAATAAGAAAAAATATGCTTTATGTTTTATAAATGCTTTTTTAGAAAATATATGTTTATATATAATGCCAGTTATACTGTCAATATTTTTAACTGTACCATTTAGTTTAGAAAAATTTAAATGGTTAATTATACTTACAATTGCAATTAAAATATTAGAAATATTTTTTAATATTTTATGGAATACAAAAGTAGAACCTTTTCTTGAAGTTAGTAAAAAAGATTTACAAATAGCTTATTTTAAAAGGTTATGTAATATGAATGTTTCTAGAATAAATAACACTCATACAGGTTATTTAAAAAAGCAATTAGATATAATAAGTGAAGAAACGGTTGCTCTTTTAGATGAGATAATGATGACAGTAAATGGATTTTGTGTTGCCATTACTATATTTTTAATTCAAGTATGGACACAAAGTTATATTATGTTTATAGTATGTTTAATTTTTACAATCATTATTGTTGTTTATAACGTTATAATTACAAAATCGAATGTTAAAATTCAGGAAGAATATAATGATACAAATGCTAAATATAATGCAACTGCTGTTGATTTCTTACAAAATGTTAAAATAGTAAAAAACTTTGATGCTCTAAATTATGCAACCGGAACAATGAATAAAAAATTTGATGTTGTAAAAAAGCCATTAAAAAAATCACACATATTTCATTCGATGAGATCTGATGGTATTAATGGATTGGTTTATCTAATGTATGCAATTATATTAATTAGTTTATTTTTTAGAATGAAAAATGGTGATGATGTATTTAGTTATATAGTGTTCTATTCTTCAATGTTTAGTGGATTAAGCGTTGAATTAAAAGGCGTAGCATCTTTATTCATTCATTATAATAAATTTAAATCTGCAAATAATCAAATAGAAAAAATGATTATAGAAGAAGAGCCACAAAATAAAATTAGAAATTGGAATAATATAACACTTAAAGATATCGAATTTAAATACAATGATGAAAGTAATACTATTATTAAAATCCCTAATTTTTCATTAAATAAAAAAGATAAAATTAGCATTGTTGGTGAATCAGGTCAAGGTAAATCCACATTTTTATCTTTATTTTGTAGATTTTATGATGTTGATGATAAAAACTATTTAACAGATGGTACACCAACATCAAAAACTCTTGACATTGCTTATATCTCTCAAGAATCTGATTTGTTTGATTTAACTATTAAAGAAAATCTATGTTTAGGCAAAAGAATTTCAAATGAAATATTAAATGAATATTTGAAAGATGCAGGATTAGATGAATGGATAAATGATTTAGAAAATGGATTAGATACGCTTGTAGGTGAAAAAGGAATTAAATTATCCGCAGGACAAAAACAACGTCTAAATATAATAAGAGGTATTTTATTAGACAAAGAAATTTATATTTTAGATGAGCCGACATCAAATTTAGATAGTTTATCTGAAAATAAAATTTATGATATGATTAATAAGTATTTAAAAAATAAAACTTGTCTTATAGTAACTCATAGACCAAAACTAACCGAAATATGTAATAAGCACTACTATTTTGATAAAAGAGTAATGTTAGAAAAATAGTTTATAAACTATTTTCACACACTAATTGATTGATATGTCAATTTGCAAGTGTGTTTCTAATTTATCAAAAATTTAGTATAAACAAAGAATACGGCTAATCAAAGTAGTCGTATTCTTTTTCTAATATTTCTTCTTTTATAAAATGATTTATTACCATTTCTTTATCTGTATTTTTAGAAACATCTATTAAATCATGATAGTTATATAAATCTTTTTCATAACATTCTTTTAAAATGTTTATTGTTTTTTCTTTATCACTTCCATTAAATATTAAATAATTATTCTCTTTGATTGTTATAATATGTGGACTTACATAAGCAATATTGCTTCTTTTAATATTAATAATACTTCCTTTTTTAATAGAATACTTACAACAAGCAAATTTACATATCATATCAATTCTTTTTAAAACTTCCTTTTCAACTTCTAATATTTTGCTTTCTTCATAAACCTCCTCACTCTCCTTATAATAACAAAAAAACTAGATGGTACTTCTAGTTAATATTTATTACTACTCGAAAAGTTCGAGTTTCCTATCAATCTGGTGCGATAGTGATAGTTATCTACAACTTTTCGCAAAATTAAGTAATCAAGTACATATAGTACTGACTTCATATTTATATTATATATTTCATAACTGTTCAAATAGTTTTAACCTTTTTTCATCAAAAACTATTGAACTATCATTTTTCTTTATCATCTCTATAACATCATCTATATCAAACCATTTTACTTCTGATAATTCTTCTTTTTGAATAACAAAGTCTTTTTCATTTAAATTTGACCTAATATAGTAAAAATAAGTAATATGTGAATTTGAATCTCTTATTGTAAATTCTCTTTCACCAAATTGATGTAAATCATCTTTAGATATATCAAGCCCAACTTCTTCCTTTATTTCCCTTAAAATTGCATCTTCCAAACTTTCGTAAGCATCTACATGCCCAGCACATAAAGCCCATTTATTTGGATTGAATCTTTTATTTGCACTTCTTTTTTGAAGTAAAACTTGCTTTTTATCATTTATAATAAACGCAGCAACTTCATTATGTAATAAATTTTTATCGTGTGCTTCTTCTTTGTCTATAATTTGTCCAGTGAAATTTCCATTTTCATCAACTATTTGTATTAATTCCATAAAACTTTATTCATTCCTTTCAAATTAATAATTTTCAATATCTTTTATACCAAACTCAGGTATAATTACATCATCATCACAATTAATAATAAATTCAATTGCTTTTGCTACTTTTTCTACTTCTAAACCCGTTGAAGTATCATAATCATTTCCAGCTTTTTTAAAAATATTTGTTTGCATAAATCCAGGATAGAACCCAGTAACTTTAATGCCTTTTTTACTAACATCCTTTTGAATAGATCTATTAAATCCTCTCATTGCCCATTTAGAAGCATTATAAACTGTTGAAAAATCATCACTATCAAAACTCGCTTGAGAACAAACATTGATAATTAATCCATGTCCTGATTCATACATATTTGGCAATATTGTTTTTGTCATATAAATAGGGCCTTTAGTATTTACATCTATGCAATTACTAATTTGCTCATAAGTATTTTCAGTCAAATCTCCTGCTAACCAAACACCAGCATTATTGATTAAAATATCAATATCTCCTTGATTTTCAATAATAGTTTTAATAGTATTATTAACTTCATCAGGTTTAGTAATATCACAAGTATAACATTCAGCCTTAGGTATTTCTTTTGAAATTCTCATAGCATTTTCTTTTGTTTTTGAAATAGTAATAACGTTGTTTTTTTCACTTAATAACTTTGCTATTGCTTTACCTAGACCATCATCTCCACCAGTTATAATAATATTTCTACTCATTTTATTCCCTCCTCATTTTCTCTCTAATACTTTTCTATCATTCCAAATTTCATTTGTATGTTGGGTAAGTGCCATTATAAATGCTTCTCTAGTTAAATCTATTCTATTAATTATTCCATTAGTAACAAAACTAATACCTCCTTTGCCACTTCTTAAATCATTTTGCATAAATATTTTATCCATAACCTTTCCTAAATCAGTTGAAATTATCTCATCAACATATTTGTCTGACACAGGGAAAGCAGGACTTGTTCCCCAACTTTCATAACCATTTTTATCTTTAATAACAGCAATATTGATAATAACCCATTTACCTAACAAATTAGTTATTCCAGATTCTACACCTAGAAAATATTCAGCATCTATACCATTTTCTAAAGCATATTGCATTAAATTATTAACACGATTCCTAGCACCTTCATAGATTTCGTTATTTACTGGTTCCTCGCTAACATCTGATGAAACTGGAATACCATCAATATCAAAATCGTCAAAATAATTTTTAAATGCTTCTGTTGCTCCTTCGATTTTTCCTGGATTTTTTGTCCCTATTAATACTTTCATTACTTTACCTCCTTAAAACCATTTCTGCTCCATAACCAAAGTGGTGTATGAATGTCAATTGGTTTATATTTTGTATTTTTAAATAGTTCCTGCCATTTATCTATAACAATTTGTTGAACATTACTAGAATTAAATTCATCATCTGTAATTAATCCTAATTTATGAGTTGCTTTACATACATGAGTATCTGGAGCAACAGTTAAATTTTCTATATTTGTATATTTTCTATCAGTATACTGATAAATTACATACATCCAATAATTACAAATTTTAGTTCCAGATAAGTATGGGAATTTCTTTTTATTTTCTTTTTGAATATAATCTCTAATTTTATCTACATCATTATCTAATGTATCAAATAACTTTCTTATATCGCCATCAAATAATTCTACAAAGGTGTTACATAGTGATAACCAAATTTCAGTTTGCTTTTGTTTTTGCAAAGCAACTTTATATTTAGTTAAAGCATATTGTACTTCTTCAAAGGTTTTTTCCAAACAAATTTTAGGATTAAATACAAATTTAGTTTCTAGATCATTATATGTTTTTAATGCACTTTCCCAAAGGGTATAAGAGTTTCTTTGATAATTTAATGCCATAGGTAAAGTAAAATATAAGTAATTTTCTAAAGAAGATTTTTCAAAATGAGGATTTGCATCTTCTGGCATTACCTCACCACCAAGCTCGCCATTATTATACATTTTTATAAGTTTATCGACTTTATCTAATATTTCATTTTTGTGCATATACTACCTCCAACTTTGAAAATTAACAATTTCTAAATAAAATTATACTATAAATCAGCATTTTTTACTACCTTTCAAAGTCATCTTTTTCATTGTCTTTAGAACTGTTTTGAATAATTTCAATATCATTGTCATCTAGTATATCTTCATCATATAAAGCGTTAATAAAGTCATCATACTTATTATTAGAGAAAAATTTGTTTTGTAAAAATTCTATAAACTTTTTCCATAACTCTTTAAAGTAATCAACTATTTTTTGTAATTCTGATACTTTATCTTCCAACTCATCAATAGTATTGTTTGCATCATTCAAGTCATATTCTAATTCTTCAATTCTATCATCACGAATTTTTATTTTCTTTTTTAAATTTCTAACTTCGTTAGAGTGTTCTCTTAAATCATCTTCATATTTTTTTAAAACTATATTTACATCATTAGCATCTCTTAAATTTGAAGTGGTGTCATTAGTTTGCTCTATATACCTTTTGATTTTATCTATATCTTCATTAGAAATAGTGAAGTTGTTTTTATTCATTATTGTAGGTTTTAAATTATCAATAATATCATTAATCTCATTAGATTTATTTTGTAATTCATTTGTTTTATTATTTAATTCTTTAAGTTGTTTTTTATATTTTTCTTGTTCTCGTTTAAATTTTTTATATTTATTCATATTAGCAACATTAATATCAACATTTCTACCTTCTTCTTTTACTTTAAGAGTGTAGTTTAAATGATAAATTCTATTGAACGAATTAATACAATATACTCTCATTTTGTCTTGAATTTCTTTTAGACTTATTTTATTAAAGACATCAGATTTACCAACTTGTTTTTCCATACCATTTTTCATTCCATCCTTAAATGGAACTCCAACAATATGTAAATGTGGACTAGATTCATCAAAATGAATGGTTGCATTGGCTATTTTAAAATTAGGTACAACTTCTTCTAAATCTATGATTTGTTCTTTAAAAACTTCTACCATTTTATGCTTGAATTTATCATCTTTATCAGACCAAAAATCCATATCTCCAAGTTCAATAATAATCTCACAAGCAAGATCTCGTTTGTTATCATTTGAGATATGATTAAAATAGTTTTCTATCTTTCTATCATTTCTAGTTTGCTTTTCGTTGTATTTAATTCTAGCATCTTCAAACAATTTTAAATACAAATTTTTGGTATCTTCAACAATAGATGGAGTACCTTTAATCGTGCAAATTAGTTCTTGTTCTTCATCATATTTTCTTAAATTGTGTTTATCAACTTTTGATAATTGCTGATGGTTTTGAATAGCATTATTAGATAGAGAAGTAGTTCCAGTTTCAGTATTTTTTACACTTCTTCTTGCTTTTTTAGATTTATTTTTATCATTACTTAAATGCAATGAATAAGATAATTCTTCCTTGTCATCCATATTTTATTCCCCCTTTTTTAGAACAGAGACCTACTATTTATAGTAGGGTAATTTTGCTCTGTCAAAATCTCTAACCCCCTATATATTTTGACACAAGTATCAAAATCTGGGGGCTAAGGTTTAGGCAACCTTAGAATCCACCTGTCTTATTTCGTAATATTCCAAAACTTCGTAATGGAATAAAACTACACAAGACTTCTGATAAAATAGTAAGCACTGCTTATTATTTTATCTATAAAAATTATTCAAGTAATTGCAAACTATCGTAAGCAATTCTTTCATAATTTTATTTAACAATCTATCGCTAATTTCATTTGCTTTGCAAACAAAACTTACCACGATTGTTATAACTTTTTTTAGAAAAAAGTTAGCAGAAAATTTTATTTATTATTCTTTAACTCATTCCATTCCTTTTCAATTTGTTCTCTCTTTTTCTTTGATTCTTCATCTAATTCATATTCAGTTGAATTAACAACTGGTGGTAGATATTCAAATACATCTTCTTCATTTTCTAGTATTGATTTATCACCATCACTTACATAAATAACTCCAAGTTTTAACTTATCAAGTTTATCCATTTTTCTATAATCTTCTAATGGAAATATTCTAACAATTCTTCTATCATTGTAGTAATTGAAGAACATTACTTTATCTTGATAATAATAAGTTGCTTCATAATAACCAACATTATAAAATTCTCTTAATCTAAATATATGCTCTGATACTTTATCAAAAGGAAGATACTCACTAAATCTTAATTTTGTAACGACATTACCAATTAAAGCATAATCTTTTTTATCTAAATAACCTGCATCATATAACTCATTACAAGTGTTGCACATATTTTCTCTAAACAAAATTTCATCTACTTTGCACTTATGGTTTGAACTTTCTTTTAGTTTGATTTCATCAATGTATCTCATTACTAAATCTTGTTTTTCTTCTCTTGTAAGTTCGCTCCAAGATAGATTATTTTCTTGATATTTTTTTGGGTATAGCAATTTATTAATATAGTCAATATCTCTTTTAATCAAAATATCATCTGGTGTTAAACTTAAATCTTCACAAACTTGACATTCCTTTAATCTGCTTTCTAATTCAGTAATTGTTGTTTCTACAATTTTTCTTTCTTCATCATATTCTTCCAACTTAAATGTACCATTAACATATGCCTTTTTAATTCTATCTAATTTTTGATTTTGATTAGATATTTCTTTTTGTATATCTTCTTTTGGATTTTCTATTTTAGTTTTTATCATAGGAAGTAGTGTTTGATTAACAACACTATCATATTCGTTAATGTCATCTATAAAATGCTCAATTTCTTTTTCTATTTCAGTTTCTTTGATTGTTAATTTACAATCATTACAATAGTAGTAATAGTAAGAGTTTCCATTCTTTTTAGTTGTTGCTTTACCACCAAGTATTCTTCCACATTTAGGACAACATAGTTTTTGTAAGAAGATATAAGTTAAAGTTCTTTTATAACTTCTAGAATTTTTCTTTTGTTGAACTTGGCAAGATTCCCATAATTCTTTAGATACGATTGGTTCAACTACACCACTATAATAAACTGGATTTTTTGTTCTTTTACCATGAACAAAATCTCCTTTATATATTTCATTTTCAAGTATTCTCATAATCGTTGAATCATACCAATTTGTTTTACCTAATACTTCTTCTTTATTAAATAGATTAGCGATTGTTTGATAAGAATTTCCCTCATAGTATAAATTAAATACTCTAACAATGATATCTTTCGTGGCTAAATCTGGTACTAATATTTTTCCCTCTCTTTTATAACCAAATGGACTCTTGTGTGGAATATGACCAACTTTTATTGCACCAGCTAAACCTATTTTAGTTCTCTCACTTGTTCTTTCTATTTCGTTTTGTGAAACAGTTGTTAAAAGTCTTGCAACCATTTTGCCATTTGCATTTGTAGTATTAATATCATCATTTGCACAATCAAGATAAGCATTATTTTCATCTAGAAATTTCATAATATGTTCCATATCATAAACACTTCTAGTTAATCTATCTAGTTTTAAAACCACAATAGTATTACATTTTTTGTTTCTAATATCTTGTAATAATTCTTCAAATGCTGGTCTTTTATTTCCAGTTTTCGCACTTATTCCTGCATCTTTATAGATTTTATAAATCTCATAACCTTTATACTCACACATTGCTCGGAGTCTCTTTTCTTGTTCTGGTAAACTAAAACCCTCTCTGGCTTGATCTTCAGTACTTACACGAATATATAAACCTGCTATTTTCTTTTCTTCATTCATATTTTTAATCCTCCTTTTTATCTTTGAAACCTAAAAAGAGGCGACAAAGACACATTAAATATTTTTATGCCTTTGACACCTCTTAAAATCTAAATAAGTTGTATTAATATAATTCAAACTTCGTTTCATATTAACCCCCAAAAACATAAAACTTGTTTCTTGGTTACTTATTATAGATATTTAAATCTTAAAGTCAAGACATATTTACCATTTTTTGCCTATTTAAAGGCATTTTAAGAGAAGTTGATTAAGTTTCAATACATTTAATCTAATGATTTAATAAAGCTTTCCAAATCTTTTATTTCTAGGGAATTTGCAAGACTTCCAACATATATAGTTTTAGAATAATTAAAAACTAAAAAAGTAATACCTTTAATAATAACTCTATGAGGTTCTATATAGTTCAAATTTGTGTGTTCTATGTTTTTGATACTACCATTTATAATTGTTGGTTTAGTATTACAAAAATCACATATAAATTCAATTTTCTTTTTTAGTTCTTCATCAAAATGTAATTCTTTTGTTTTTAATTTAATCATCTAAATCTATCCTTTCTTTCCTTAAATGCAAAAAATCAACTTCTTCTTGAAGTTGATACTATATGTTTAAATCTAACAAAAGTTAGAATAGATTGCTCAATGGTGGAGCTGAGGAGAATCGAACTCCTGTCCAAAAATACCAATACATAAACTTCTACAAGTTTAGTTAACTAATTAAATTTGCCTACTATTCAAGTAATTAACGACCAAAATAATAAGCTAGTCTATTAAATTCATTTTAGCTATAGACATCACTAAAATATAATCCACATAATTGAATCTTAGCTATTTCCTGTAGATAAAAAATAGTAAGATGCTTTGCATTTAATTAAGCAAAAGCTAATTGATTTCTGTTTCCAGTTATATTTAATTTTGCTTGTAACGTAAGCGTACGACTTGCCATCTATGCTTAAATATTCCTGTCGAAACCATGTCAGCCCCATATGAGTAGATTATATCATAAAATAAATAAAAAGAAAAGACACATTTAAATGGTAATTATTGTAATATAAATACAAAAAATATTATTTAATACCTATTCTTTAATGTCTTTTCTAGATTTCTTTTTATATCTCTTTCTTTGATTGATTCCCTTTTATCGTAATTTTTCTTACCACGACAAATACCTAATTCAACTTTTAATATGTTATTTTTAAAATATAGTTTTAAAGGAACAATAGTAAATCCCTGTAATTCTATTTTATCCTCAATCTTCTTTATTTCCTTTTTATGTAGTAACAACTTTCTTGTACGGGATTCATTATGATTAAAAATATTACCTTCTTTATATTGTGAAACAAACATATTAAGTAAAAATACTTCATGATTTTTTATTATTCCATAACTATCCTTTATATTGGCATTACCTTCTCTAATTGATTTTATTTCAGTACCAGTTAGCTCTATTCCAGCTTCATATGTATCTTCTATAAAATAATCATGTCTTGCTTTCCTATTTAATATTTCCATGACCTAACCCTCCTTCTATTAAATGTTTCATATTTTATAACTTTCTTACAACCTCAAAATCTATCATCTTTTCTTCTTTAGAAGCACGAACTACCTTTACTACAACTCTTTCTCCAATTGTATATTTAACATGACTTCTTTCACCAGTCAAAGTCATTCTTTCTTCATCATAATGGAAGAAATCATTCATATCCTTAATTGGTACAAGACCCTCTATTAAATTATCAAGCTCTACAAACATACCAAAATTAGTTACTGTAGAAATCATTCCTTCAAACTCTTCCCCAATATGTTTTTCCATATACTCTGCCATTTTCATGTCTTCAACTTCGCGTTCACAATCAACACTTGCTCTTTCACGTGATGAAGAATGTTCAGCTACATATACTAGCTTTTCATCCCAATGTCTAATTGTATCACTAGACATATCATGATTAAATAAGTATGTTCTTAATAAGCGATGAACAGTAGTATCAGGATATCTTCTAATAGGAGATGTAAAATGTGTATAACATGAACTTGCTAAACCATAATGTCCTATATTTTCCTTTTGATAAATAGCCTTTCGCATACTTCTAAGTAATAGTTCAGATAATATCTTAAATTCTTTTTTATCAGATAAGTATTCTATTAACTTTTGCATTGATTTTGGTTTAAAATCTTTTATATTTCCAGGTATTTGATATCCCAAATTACCAATAAATGAAAGATAACTTCTAATTTTTTCTTCTTTTGGCATATCATGAACACGATAAATAAACGGTAAATTCATAAAATAAATATGAGTTGCGACACATTCGTTAGCTGCAATCATAAAGTCTTCAATTAACATTTCACCTGTTCCTCTATTTCTTAATACAACATCTGTAGGAACACAGTTTTCATCTACCAATATTTTAGCTTCATCAACATCAAAATCTATATAACCACGTCTTACTTTCATCGCTCTTAAGATATCAGCAAGTTCTTTCATTAGTCTTAAATCATCTGCAAACTCTTCATAACCTTCTGGAATTACATTATCTTCTAAAATACTATTAACTTTCTTATAAGTCATTTGAATTCTTGATCTAATTACACTTGGGAAAATATCGTATTTGATTTGTTTTCCATTACTATCAAATTCCATTACACATGAAATTGCAAGTCTATCAACATTTGGATTTAAGGAACATATACCATTTGAAAGTTCATGAGGCAACATCGGAATAACTCTATCTACAAGATATACACTAGTACCACGTTCCATAGCCTCATTATCTAATGGACTTCCTTCTTTAACATAATAAGAAACATCAGCAATATGAACTCCTAATTCATAGTGACCATTTGAAAGCTTTTTAATTGAAATAGCATCATCAATATCTTTTGTATCATCACCATCTATTGTAAAGATAACAGTATCACGTAAATCACGTCTATCTTTTAATTCTTCTTCACTAACTTCCATAGGCATCATACTTACTTGTTCTTTTACATCATCTGGAAAATCAACATTTATATTATATTTATAAACTATAGATAAAATATCTACTCCAGGATCATTCTTGTGGCCTATTATTTCTACTACTTTTCCTTGATATTTATGATTATTAATTTTTTTACCAAGTTCAACAACAACTTTATGACCATCTACCGCATTTAAAGAATCTTCCTTTTTTACTTCTATTTCTACTTTTACTTTTTTATCATCTAAAATAACGTAGCCATTATTTTTTCTAAAGTTAATTTCTCCTACATATCTAGTTACTGGTCTTTTAACAACTCGTAGGATTCTTCCTTCTACATCTTTTGCTGTTTTCTTACTAATAATCTCAACTAAAACAATATCCCCGTGAATAGCACCATTTAAATTATTTTCGCTAACATAAATATCTTCTTCTCTATTATCAACTTCAACAAATCCAAAACCTTTTTTATTGATTCTCATTATTCCTTTTAATAAATGACTATCCTCAAGTAACATATACTTATTTTTATTGGTATGATATACAACAAAATCATTTTCTAAAACAGTAAGTGTTTCATTTAATTCTTTTATATCTTGAATTGAAGAAATACCTAGTAAATCTTTTAATTCATATATAGATAGTGCTTTATCGCTTTTTTTCAATATTTTAATAATCTTTTCTTTCACCATAATCACCTTCATTTTATTCTTATATCTTTATTATATAAAAAAAAAGACCAAATTAACAGTCTTTTTTAATTTATAAATGATGATACTAGTGAAATAATGAAAAATGCCAATCCCAAACATAAAGTAATTCTACTTATTACTAACTCAGAACCTCTTTCTTTTCTCTTAGAAAATAAGTCTGATGTATTCCCACTTAGAATTTGAGCAGCACCTTCTGCTTTTCCACTTTGTAATAAGACAATAATAATTAATAATATTGAAATAATTAATAATGCTACTTCCATTAGATTGCCTCCTCTTTAAATCTAGTAATACTCTATCATAAATACAGAAAAAATGCAAATATCCAATATATTTATTATCCTTTTCTGCTTAACTTTTTACATAAGTATTTTTCTTCACTCATTCTTTTTTGATTAATATAACATACTTTATCATCATTATATTCTCTAGCTGAACCTGTTATAATAATAGTTCTATTTAAATCATCTTGGTTATATCCAATAATTTTTCTTTCACTTAATAACTGTTTTTCCAGTTTTGTTAACATACAAACATCCCCTAACTGAAGCATATTATAACATAAAATTACTATAACATCAACATTACTAAAAAAAATAAGCCTATACCATATAGTATAGACCTAAACTAAAATTAAAGTTCTTCTTCAATTCTCATTAATTGATTATATTTACAAATTCTATCTGTTCTAGACATAGATCCTGTTTTTATTTGTCCTAAATCTAATCCAACAGCTAAATCTGCAATTGTTGTATCTTCTGTTTCACCACTTCTGTGTGAAATTACAGTAGCATAATTATGACTTCTAGCAAGTTCAATTGTTTCTAATGTTTCTGTAATAGTACCAATTTGGTTAACTTTCAATAAAATTGCATTACCTGCTTCATGGTCAATTCCCATTTGTAGACAAGCTTTATTAGTAACGAATAAATCATCACCAACTAATTGAATTTTATCACCAATTCTCTTAGTTACTAAATTGAAACCATCCCAATCATTTTCGTCTACTGCATCTTCAATAGATATAATTGGATATTTTTTTATTAATTCTTCATAGTATTCAATTAATTCTTCTGTAGTAAGACTTCTTCCTTCTCCTACTAATTCATATTTTCCATCTTTGTAGAATTCTGATGCAGCTACATCTATTGCCATACATACATCTTTACCTGGTTCATAACCTGCTTTTTTAATAGCTTCCATGATTAATTCAAAACCTTCACTATTTGATTCTAAATCAGGAGCAAACCCACCTTCATCACCAACACTAGTAACTAATCCTTTAGATTTTAAAACACTCTTTAAGTTGTGGAATACTTCTGCTCCAATTCTTACTCTTTCATGAATTGTTTCAGCCATTGGAATAATCATATATTCTTGGAAATCAAGTTTATTATCAGCATGAGCTCCACCATTAATAATATTCATCATTGGTCTTGGTAAAGACATTTTACCATTTCCAAATTTTTCACAAACATATTTATAAAGTGGCATACCTTCTTCATTAGCGCTTGCTTTCATTGCAGCCATACTAATACCTAAAATTGCGTTAGCACCAAACTTAGATTTTGTAGGTGTACCATCTAAGTTAATCATTGCATAATCAAGTTCTTTTTGATTAGCAGCGTCCATTCCAATTACTAAGTCTCTTAAAGGTCCATTAACATTCTCAACTGCCTTTAAAACACCTTTTCCCATAAAGCGAGTTCCACCATCTCTTAATTCTAATGCTTCTCTTTCTCCAGTTGAAGCTCCACTTGGAACAGCAGCTCTACCCATTACTCCATTTTCTAAGATAACATCTACTTCTACTGTAGGATTACCTCTTGAATCTAATATTTCACGTCCTATAACATTTTTAATTTTCATAAACATTTCTCCTTTTTACAATTAATTAATATATTTTTAGTCAGCAACACTACTTACTTTTTTTAAACTATATTTCTGAGCCACACCTTTAGCAAGGACTTTTCCAACTTTTTCTCTAGTTTGTAACACGTCACTATTTTTTGCTTTATAGCAATCAAAATAATCACCACATGCAATACTAGATATTATAAAACCTTCGTCATTTGTTTTTATAATTCTACTATCCTCGCCAAAAGAATCCCATACAATAAATGTTTTATTCAATAACTGCATTTTCAATATATCACATGTCATTTCTAATTTTTCTAAAGAATCATCTATCCTGTTATGCTCATTATTCTCATTAGAATCACAAACAAGACAATACATTACACGGTCAATACCAAGTAAAGACGCTTCGTATAACTGTCTTTGATATTCAGCAACAACGCCATCTTCTTCTTTAATAACCAAAAATAAAGTATCATGTGCATTACCATTATTAGTCATTTTCTTCACTCTCCTTCATGCCTTTTACATATTGCTTAAATTCTGCCCCACGGATTTCACATTCTTTGTACTGATCCCATGATGCTGAAGCAGGACTCAATAATACTATACCACCATTTTTAGTAATTTCAACACATTTTTTGAAGCCATCTTCTAATTTTTCAAACACATAAGTTGGTATGTGTAAACTATCACCAAATTCTTTTACTCTTTCACGACACTGACCTATCGCTATTATGTTTTTGACATTTTTCATATAAGGAGTTAATTCAGTAAAATCTTGACCTCTTTCTAGACCTCCTAAAATAATTGTTGTATCTTGATCAAAAGATGCTAAAGCTATTTGTGTACATTTAATATTAGTAGCTTCTGTATCATTGTAATATCTAACACCATTTACTGTATCAACATATTCAAGTCTATGTTCAACTCCTGTGAATCCACTCAACACTTTATCGATTATTTCATTAGATACATTAAACTCTTTAGCAACCATAATCGCACCCATACAGTTTTCCAAATTATGTTTACCAGGTATTTTAATATGACTAATTGGGATTACTTTTTCCTGATAATAATAAATATAACCATCTTTTAGATAACAACCATTAATCTCATTAACTGAAGAAAAATATTTAGTTTTTGATTTGATTTTACTTAAAGTATCAACTACTTCATTATTTTCAATATTAATAATTGCGATATCATCTGCATTTTGATTATAAAACATTCTTGATTTTACTTCTTTATAATGTTCAAATGTTTTCATAAAATCAATATGAGCTTCACTAATATTTGTAAATACTCCAATATGTGGTTTAAAGGTTTTAATATTTTCTCCCTGTTGACAAGAAACTTCCATTACAATAATATCATCTTTTTTTAATTTATCTAAACAACTACAAAAAGGATAACCAATATTTCCTGTTAAATGTACTCTATCTTGAAAAGCTTCTTTCAAAATTAAATATGTAAGTGTTGTAGTTGTAGTTTTACCATTTGTCCCAGTTATACCAACTAATGTAACGTCTTTTGGTAAAAGTCTATATGTCATCTCTACTTCATTAATAACTTCTATTCCTAATTCCTTTGCTCTTAAAACATATTTATGGTCTATCGCAATACCAGGATTCTTAATCAAATAATTGAAACTAGTATCTAATAAATCATCAGGATGAGAACCAAAAATAAGTTCAACACCTAAAGCTCTTAACTCTTTTACTTGTTCAGGATTTTGTTTTTCTTCTTTACCTAAATCATTTAATATAACTTTATTATTTTTCTTTACTAATATTTTAGCAGCCTCATAACCACTTCTGGCCATACCAAGAATTAAAACTTTTTTGTTTTCAAACATTTTTATCACCTACTTATATTATACTATATATATAATTTTTTAGCATCTTTATTTGTGCAAAAGAAAAAGTAGATTTCTCTACTTCAACTATTATTGTTCATCCTTCGCAAGTTCTCTTAGTACTGCTTTAATACGAGTCCACTCGTCATCATCATCGATACCATCTAATTTAGATATTCCATTTTCCTCTACTATTCTTGAAACATATACAGTAACATTACCATTAGAGTCCTTTTCATTCTTTGTATAAACTATATATTCTTGATTTGTATCTTTAAATTTAAAAGCAACGACAACTTCTACTTGTTCTTCTTTTCCTTCTTCTGAAATAATAGTAATTAATTCTTTTTTAGTTTCTTCCATACTAGCCTCCTTATAATAATAATTGTATATCAAAAAAATGGTCTTGTAAAGCATTGAAACAAAAAAACATACGTGTTATAATTAATAATGATGAAATAGGAGGCCTCATAATGAAAATATGTAACATTGAAAAAGAACAATTTGATAGTTTTGCCAAAAAACATAAGTACAGAAATTATTATCAATCTTTTATGTATTCTAGAATAATGCCTAAATTTAATTATGAAGTTTCTTATATAGGGATTACTGAAGATAATGATGATAGACTTATAGGAGCATCAATGTTACTTCTACAAAATGCTTTTATGAAAAATAAAATTGCTTATGCACCTAGAGGAATATTATTTGATTTTACTGATTCTAAAAAAGTTGAAGAATTGGTTGAGGCTCTAAAAAGAGATTTAGGAAAAACTGGAATTTTATCGTTAAGAATGGATCCAGCTATTCCAATCACTATTAGAGATAATAAAGGTAATATAGTTAATATCAATAATGAAGCTAATATGATAATGGCTAATTTAAAACAAGCTGGATTTAATTATAAGGGCCAAAATATTTATTTTGAAACAGAAAAACCAAGATGGGAAACATTAGTTGTATTACAAAAAGATATTAGAGAAATATACAAATCATTTGATAAAAGATGTCGCAATAAAATTAATAAAGCCCTAAAGTGTGGAGTAGAAGTTTATAGAGATGAAGTTAAAGACTTAACACAATTATATGAATTTGTAAAAAGAACTGATAAAAAACCATTTAAGTATTACAAAGAATTATGTGCTAGCTTTGGAAAAAATGCTGATGTATTCTACGCTAAACTAAATACAGAACAATTTGTAATTAATAGTAAAAAATTATATGAAGATGAACAAGAAAAAAATGAAAAGATAGCTGCTGAATTTCAAAATTTAGCTCAACAAAAAGGTGACAGAAGAGAAATATTTAACAAGAAAGTGTTATCAGATAAATTATTAAGTGTTTATAAAAGTAATTTAATCTTTGCCACTAACATGCTAAAGAATTATCCCGAAGGATTAATAATAGGTGGAGGATTAAACATAGTTTATGATAATGCTGCTTTCTTAATTACTGAAGGAGTTGACCCTAAGTTTAAAAGTTTAAATGCTAGTTATTTATTAAAGTGGAGAATGATTTCTGATTATCAAAATGAAAAGTTGAAATACTTTAACTTAGGAGCAATAAGTGGAAACTTCGATAAAAAAAGTAAATATGCTGGTCTAAACGAATCAAAATTAGGATTTAATTCAACAGTTACTGAATATATTGGTGAATATGATATTATCCTAAATAATTTTAAATATGGTATATATAAGAATTTAAACAAATAGAGTAAAGATGATTAAGCAAAAAGTTTAGCTTAATCATTTTATTTTTACTACAAAATAAAAAAATCGGCAAAAACCGATTTTTTTAATTTATCTGAATAATTATTCAACGATTTCTGAAACTGAACCAGCACCAACAGTACGTCCACCTTCACGGATAGAGAACTTAGTACCGTTTTCAAGAGCGATTGAATGAATTAATTCAACTTCCATATCAACGTTATCACCTGGCATTACCATTTCAACTCCAGCAGGTAAAGTAATTACACCTGTAACGTCTGTAGTTCTGAAATAGAATTGAGGACGATAGTTGTTGAAGAATGGAGTATGACGTCCACCTTCTTCTTTGCTTAGTACGTATACTGCAGCTTTGAATTTATGATGAGGTGTAACTGATCCTGGTTTAGCAAGAACTTGTCCACGTTCAACATCTTCACGAGCAATACCACGTAATAATACACCAGCATTGTCTCCTGCTTCAGCAAAGTCTAATTGTTTACGGAACATTTCAATTCCAGTAACAACAGTCTTCTTAGTTGGCTTAATACCAACGATTTCAACTTCATCATTAAGTTTTAATGTACCACGTTCAACACGTCCAGTAACAACTGTTCCACGTCCTGTAATAGTGAATACATCTTCAATACTCATTAAGAATGGTTTGTCGTTGTCTCTTTCAGGTGTTGGAATCCATGTATCAACAGCTTCCATAAGTTCATCAATCTTTGGTGTCCATTCTGGATCTCCTTCAAGAGCTTTTAATGCAGAACCACGAATAATTGGAGTATCGTCTCCTTCGAAACCATATTCGTTTAATAAATCACGAATTTCCATTTCTACTAAATCTAATAATTCTGGATCGTCAACCATATCACACTTATTCATGAATACAACCATTTTAGGTACTCCAACTTGACGAGCAAGTAAGATATGTTCACGAGTTTGTGCCATTGGTCCATCTGTAGCAGCAATAACTAAGATAGCTCCATCCATTTGAGCAGCACCAGTAATCATGTTCTTAACATAGTCAGCATGTCCTGGGCAGTCAACGTGAGCGTAATGTCTAGCATCAGTACTATACTCGATATGAGCAGTATTAATAGTGATACCACGATCTCTTTCTTCTGGTGCTTTATCAATGTTAGCGAAATCAACAGCAGCATTACCGTTTTTACCAGCTAAACATTTAGAAATAGCAGCAGTTAATGTAGTTTTACCATGATCTACGTGTCCAATTGTACCAATGTTAACATGTGGTTTTGAACGATCAAATTTTTCTTTTGCCATATAAATTTTCCTCCTTTATTTATTACAAAATCTATTTTATCTAATAATTGAATAATTTTCAACTATTTTGATAACTTTTTATTAATTTCCACTCTTTTTAATTATTTCTTCTGCAATGTTTCTTGGAACTTCTTCATAGTGATCAAAAATCATAATGAATGTTGCTCTACCTTGAGTATTAGAACGAAGGTTAGTAGCATATCCGAACATTTCAGAAAGTGGAACCATAGCACTTAATTTAACAGCATTTCCTTGAGATTCTTGTCCTAGTGGTTTACCACGACGAGCTGTTAAATCACCCATAACATTTCCGAAGTATTCTTCTGGAGTTGTTACATCAACTTTCATGATTGGTTCAAGAAGTACTGGATTACATTTGTTCTTAGCTTCTTTTAATGCGAAGCTAGCAGCAATCTTGAATGCCATTTCGTTAGAGTCAACATCATGGTAAGAACCATCAAATAATGTTGCCTTAACATCTATCATAGGATATCCTGCAAGTACACCTGTTTGTAATGCTTCTTGTAATCCCTTGTCAACAACTGGGATGTATTCACGAGGAACAACACCACCAACAATTTCATCAACGAATTCATATCCTTTATCAGGATTTGGTTCGAATTTAACCCAAACATGTCCATATTGTCCACGTCCACCTGATTGTTTAATATATTTACCTTCACAATCAGCAGCTTGTTTAATTGTTTCACGATATGCAACTTGTGGAGCTCCAACGTTAGCTTCAACGTTAAATTCACGTTTCATACGATCAACTAAAACATCTAAGTGTAATTCACCCATACCAGCAATAACAGTTTGACCTGTTTCATGATCTGTGTGAACTTTGAAAGTTGGATCTTCTTCAGCAAGCTTTTGTAAAGCTAGAGCCATCTTATCTTGATCAGCTTTTGACTTAGGTTCAACAGCTAATTGAATAACTGGTTCTGGAACTACTAAACTTTCAAGAATAACTGGTTTCTTTTCATCACATAATGTATCACCAGTAGTAGTATTCTTAAGTCCTACTGCTGCTGCAATATCACCTGTGTATACATCAGTAATTTCTTTACGGTTGTTAGCATGCATTTGTAGAATACGTCCAATTCTTTCTTTAGTATCTTTTGTAGAGTTTAATACATAACTACCACTTGATAAGTGTCCTGAATAAACTCTGAAGAATGTTAAACGTCCAACGAATGGATCAGTCATAACTTTGAATGCTAATGCTGAGAATGGTTCATCATCCTTTGGATGTCTTACACATTCATTACCATCTAAATCTGTACCCTTAATTGATGGAATATCAAGTGGGCTTGGTAAATAATCAAGTACAGCATCAAGTAATAACTTAATACCCATATTTCCTAAAGCAGTACCACACATAACTGGGAAGAATTCTGCTTTTAAAGTTCCTGTACGAATTGCTTTTTTGATCATATCGATTGATACTTCTCCACCATCAAGATATGTCATCATCATTTCATCATCAAATTCAGCAACTGCTTCGATTAACTCAGCACGTTTAGCTTCAGCTATATCTTTTAAGTCAGCAGGAATTTCAATTTCTTCAGGATTTTCATCTTGTTTACCATCGTATTTATAAGCTTTCATTGTAACTAAATCAATAACTCCATTGAATTCTGATTCAGCACCAATTGGCCATTCGATTGGTTTAGCATTAACTCCTAAACGTTCATCAATAGTTTTTAAACTGTATTCAAAGTTAGCACCCATCTTATCCATTTTATTTGCAAAAATAATACGAGGAACTTTGAATTCAGAAGCTTGTCTCCAAACTGTTTCAGTTTGAGGTTCAACACCAGCTTGAGCATCGATTAAAGCTACAGAACCATCAAGTACACGAAGACTACGGCTAACTTCAATAGTAAAGTCTACGTGTCCTGGTGTATCGATAATATTTAATCTATAACCTTTCCAGTGAGCTGTTGTAGCGGCAGATGTGATAGTAATACCACGTTCTTGTTCTTGTGCCATCCAGTCCATTTGGCTTTCACCATCATGAGTTTCACCAATTTTATGAGTGACACCAGTATGAAATAATACACGCTCAGTTGTTGTAGTTTTACCTGCATCAATATGAGCCATGATTCCAATATTTCTTGTCTTTTCTAAAGACGTATCTCTTGCCATATTATTATTCCTTTCCTACCATCTATAATGTGCGAAAGCCTTGTTAGCTTCAGCCATTCTATGAGTATCTTCACGTTTTTTAACTGCTGCACCTGTTCCATTTGATGCATCAATTATTTCATTGGCTAAATTTTCAGCCATTCCCTTACCACCACGTTCACGAGAATATTTAACTAACCATCTTAAAGCTAGCGCTTGACTTCTTGCTGGTGATACTTCTATAGGTACTTGATAGTTTGATCCACCTACACGGCGAGATTTAACTTCAAGAGCTGGTTTAATATTTTCCATAGCTTGATTGAATACTTCAAGTGGATCTTTACCAGTCTTTGATTTAATTATTTCAAATGCTTCATATAGTATAGATTGAGCTGTTCCCTTTTTACCATCAAGCATAATAGTATTAATTAACTTAGTAACTACTTTTGACTTGTATATAGGATCTGGTAAAACATCTCTTTTTACTGCACGTCTCTTACGCATTTAAATTTCCTCCCTTCACTATTTTATTTTAATTCTTTGGTCTTTTAGCTCCGTATTTACTACGTCCTTGTTTACGGTCTTTAACTCCAGCTGTATCAAGTGTTCCACGAACTACATGATAACGAACTCCGATTAAGTCCTTAACACGTCCACCACGGATTAAAACAACACTATGTTCTTGTAAGTTATGTCCAATACCAGGAATATAAGTATCTACTTCTTTTCCATTAGATAAACGAACACGAGCATATTTACGTAATGCTGAGTTTGGTTTCTTAGGTGTCTTAGTACCAACACGAGTACATACTCCACGTTTTTGTGGTGATTTTGTATCTGTTGCTTTTTTTCTGATTGTATTTATACCAACACCAAGTACTGGTGCTTTACTCTTTCTTACTTTTTTACCACGTCTTTTGTGAACTAATTGGTTAATTGTAGGCATAAAATAACTCTCCTTTCTTTACACATGTCCAGGTGTATCATATTTCCCTCTAAATAAAACTTTGCCCGAAAGCAAAGCTTTTTTATCAGCATAGTTAATATAACACTATATTATTCTAATGTCAATATTTTATTCCTAAATTATATAATTTGTTTCTAATAATGAATTAGGGCTATTATCAATTTTATCTTGATGAGCTAATACTGCAACTAGAATAATAAACAAAGATAATATAACTATAAAAGTAATCATTGCTGATAATCCAAAACCTTTATTATTTAACTTCATAGCATTCATCTCCATAAAAATTATATGTTATTTAAATTATTTTGTAAAGAAAAAGAATAGGTAATATAGCCTATTCCATAAATTGATCTTCTAATTTGTCTAATGGTTCTTCATCAACAAATTCTTGTTCTAAGTCATAAGAAACATTTGAATATCTCTTACTACCAGTTCCAGCAGGGATTAATTTACCAATGATTACATTTTCTTTTAATCCTTCTAGGTGATCAACTTTACCCTTAATAGCTGCATCAGTTAAGATTCTTGTTGTCTCTTGGAATGATGCTGCTGAAAGGAATGAATCAGTTTCAAGTGAAGCTTTTGTAATACCAAGTAATACTGGTTTACCAACAGCTGGTTTTTTACCTTTAATGATAACATCTTTGTTTTCATCTGTGAATTCACGGAAGTTAACAAGACTACCAGGTAAGAATTTAGTATCTCCTGATTCAACGATACGTATTTTAGAAATCATTCTACGTGCAATTACTTCAATATGTTTATCAGAAATATCAACACCTTGAGAACGGTATGTATATTGAACTTCTTTTAAGATATATTGTTGAGTTGTAATTGGATCAGTAACAGCAAGTAATTCTTTTGGACTAATAGCTCCTTCAGTAAGTTTTTGTCCACAAACAACTTCGTCACCTTTCTCAACACATAGTTTAGAACCATAATTTGTTACATGTTCTTTAGTTTCTAATTTATTGGTAATACTAATCTTGTATTTACCATGTTCTTCTTTAATCTTAGTAATTTTACCATCGATTTCAGCAATTGTAGCTTTAGCTTTTGGATTTCTAGCTTCAAATAATTCTTGAACACGAGGAAGACCTTGAGTGATATCAGCATCACCACCATGAGCAACTCCTCCTGAGTGGAATGTACGCATTGTAAGCTGAGTACCAGGTTCACCAATTGATTGAGCAGCCATAACTCCGACAGCTTCACCAATTTCAACTAAGTTTCCTGTAGCTAAGTTACGTCCATAACATTTTTGACATAATCCATTAGCAGTACCACAAGTTAAGATTGTACGAATTTCTACTTCTTTAATTCCAGCTTCAACTATCTTATCAGCAATTGATTCTGTAATCATTTCTAGACGTTCAACAAGTACTTTCTTAGTATTAGGATCAATAACCTTCTTGTTAGCAAAACGTCCAACAATTCTATCTCTTAAGCTTTCAATAACAGCTCCTGTTTTTTCATTAATGAAATCACTAACAACAACACCTTGGTCAGTACCACAATCAGCTTCTCTAATAATCATATCTTGAGAAACATCAACTAAACGTCTTGTTAGATATCCAGAGTCTGCAGTCTTTAATGCTGTATCAGCACTACCTTTTCTAGCACCATGTGTAGATAAGAAGAATTCTGCAACTGAAAGTCCTTCAATAAAGTTTGAAAGAATTGGAATTTCAACTGGAGTACCATCTGGTTTAGCCATAATACCACGCATACCAGCAACCTGAGTAAAGTTTGAAATGTTACCACGAGCTTTAGAGTTCATCATGATGAAGATTGGGTTATCTATATCTGTTTGAGAAATCTCTTCAAGTTCAGCTTTAACTTGGTCTGTTGCTCCATTCCATGTATCAATAACTTTAGTAAATCTTTCTTCTTCTGTTATTAAACCACGTTTATATTGTTTATTAATCTTTTCAACTACCTTACGTGCTTCTTCAACGATTTCTGGTTTCTTTTGACTTGCTTCGATATCACTCATACTAACTGTAATACCAGCTATAGTTGAATAATAGAAACCTAAGTCTTTTAATTTATCAAGCATTTCAGAAGTTTCAGTAGTTTTATAACGTTTAAATACTTGAGCAATTATCTTTTCAAGTGTACCTTTAGCAAAAGGTTTTACTAATGGCATAGCAGCAATTGCTTCTTTAATATTTGTACCTTTTTCAAGGAAATATTTATTAGGAGTAATACTTTGAATATTAGTATCAGTTGGTTCATTAACATATGCAAATGAATCAGGTAAAATTTCATTAAACTTGATTTTACCAACTGTAGTAACTAAGTATTTTCCTTTTTGTTCATCTGTAAATAATTTATGTTTAAATGAATCTACAGGAAGAGCAATACGAGTATGTAAAGTAATTTCTTTACGTTCATAAGCCATTAAAGCTTCATTTTCGTTTTTGAATACTCTACCTTCACCATCTTCTCCTGCTTTTTCCATTGTAATATAGTAGTTACCTAAAACCATATCTTGTGATGGAGTAACAATTGGATCTCCACTCTTTGGATGAAGGATATTATTAGAACCAAGCATTAATAATCTTGCTTCTGCTTGAGCTTCTTCAGAAAGTGGTACGTGAACAGCCATCTGGTCACCATCGAAGTCAGCGTTGAATGCTGGACAAACTAATGGGTGAAGTCTGATTGCCTTACCACCAACTAATACTGGTTCGAATGCTTGAATACCAAGTCTATGTAATGTAGGAGCACGGTTAAGTAGAACTGGATGTTCTTTAATAACTTCTTCTACTACATCCCATACAACTGGATCTTGATTTTCAATTAATCTCTTAGCTGCTTTAATATTGTGAGCAATATCTTTAGAAACTAAACCATGAATAACATGTGGTTTAAATAATTCTAGAGCCATTTCTTTTGGAATACCACATTGATACATCTTTAAGCTTGGTCCAACAACGATAACTGAACGACCAGAGTAGTCAACACGTTTTCCAAGTAAGTTTTGACGGAAACGTCCTTGTTTACCTTTTAACATACTAGAAAGTGATTTTAAAGGTCTATTTCCAGCACCTGTAACACTTCTACCGCGTCTACCATTATCGAATAATGCATCTACAGCTTCTTGTAACATACGTTTTTCATTTTGAATAATGATACCAGGAGCTCCTAAATCAATTAATTTCTTTAAACGATTATTACGGTTAATAACACGTCTATATAAATCATTTAAATCTGATGTCGCAAATCTACCACCATCTAATTGAATCATTGGACGAATATCTGGAGGAATAACTGGAATTACATCTAAAATCATCCATTCAGGTTTTTGTCCTGATTCATAGAATGCTGCTAAAACATCTAATCTCTTTAATAATCTTGTTCTTTTTTGTCCTTGTGCTGTTTCTAATTCTTTAGTAATTTCATCAATTTCTTTCTTTAAGTCTACTTTCTTTAAAAGTTCCTTAATTGCTTCAGCACCCATACCAACTTTAAATCCAGTACCATATTTTTCATAATATGCACGGTACTCTTTTTCTGATAAAGTTTGCTTATTTTCTAAAGGAGCATTTCCTTTATCGATTACTACATAACTAACAAAGTATAATACTTCCTCTAAGTCCCTTGGGCTCATATCAAGAACTAATCCCATACGAGAAGGAACACCTTTAAAGAACCAAATATGAGAAACAGGAGAAGCAAGTTCGATATGTCCCATACGTTCACGACGAACCTTGCTACGAGTTACCTCTACTCCACAACGATCACATACTATATTTTTGTAACGTACTCTTTTATATTTTCCACATGCACATTCAAAATCTTTAGTTGGTCCAAAGATTTTTTCACAGTACAAACCATCACGTTCTGGACGTAGAGTACGATAGTTAATTGTTTCTGGTTTTTTTACTTCTCCATAAGACCATTCACGAATTTTATCAGAAGAAGCAATACCAATTTTTAATGCCTCAAACTTATTTACTTCTATCATTAAAGATCAGCTCCTTCCTCTTCTACTTCAATTTCACTTTCATCGAAATCATAGTCTTCTTCTTCACTCTCATCTGTTTCTTCTTCATCGTATGATTCATCAGTTGTATCTTCACTAACAGGAAGTGCTGGTGTATCAACTATTTCTGAAACAGGATTAGTATCTTCTTTTTCTTCATCCTCTTCTATTTCTTTTAATCCTAGGTTTTCACCTTTATCATTGATTATCGAAATATCAAGTCCTAATGCTTGGAATTCTTTCATCAATACTCTGAATGATTCTGGAACACCAGCTTGATTTATTTGTTGACCCTTAACGATTGATTCATAAACTTTAACACGGCCAACTACGTCATCTGATTTAACAGTAAGAATTTCTTGTAATGTATGAGCTGCACCATATGCATATAATGCCCAAACTTCCATTTCACCAAATCTTTGACCACCGAATTGAGCTTTACCACCAAGTGGTTGTTGAGTAACTAATGAGTATGGTCCTGTAGATCTAGCATGTAATTTATCATCTACCATGTGGTGTAGTTTAATCATGTACATAACACCAACAGATATACGGTTATCAAAAGCTTCACCAGTACGTCCATCGTATAATACAGTTTTTCCATCTTCGTCCATTCCAGCTTCTTTCATCATTGCTTGAATATCAGAAATCTTTGCTCCATCGAATACTGGAGTTGCGATATGAACACCAAGTTTCTTAGCAGCCATACCCATATGTAATTCAAGGATTTGTCCAAGATTCATACGAGAAGGAACACCTTGTGGATTTAACATAATATCTACTGGAGTACCATCTGGTAAGTATGGCATATCTTCTTGTGGAAGAATAAGTGAAATAACACCTTTGTTACCATGACGTCCAGACATCTTATCTCCAACTTGAATCTTACGTTTTTGAATAATATATACACGAATTACTTTAGAAACACCTGCAGGTAATTCATCATTGTCTTTACGAGAATAAATCTTGATATCATGAACAATACCATCACCACCATGTGGAACACGTAATGATGTATCACGAACTTCACGAGTTTTTTCTCCGAAGATTGCATGTAACAATTTTTCCTCTGAAGTTAATTCAGCCATTCCTTTTGGAGTAACTTTACCAACTAGGATATCTCCTTCTTTAACTTCTGTACCAATAGTAATAATACCATTTTCATCAAGATTCTTTCTTGCTTCTTCACTAACATTAGGAATATCTCTTGTTATTTCTTCTGGTCCTAACTTAGTTTCACGACATTGCATTTCATAATCTTCTAAGTGTAGAGATGTTAATTTATCATCTTTAACTAAATTTTCATTTAAGATAACAGCATCTTCATAGTTATAACCATTAAATGTCATGAATGCTACTACCATATTTTTACCTAAAGCAAGTTCTCCCTTATCTGTTGAGTTACCATCAGCAAGGATTGTTTCACCAGCTTTAACTTTATCGCCAACTTTAACAATTGGTCTTTGATGATTACAAATACCAGCATTTGCAAGTTCAAAGTTTGCTAAATAATACGTATCTTTACCTTTAGCGTTTTTAACTATAATTTTCTTAGCGTCAGCATATTCAACAACACCATCAGCCTTAGCAACAATACATACTCCTGAATCTTTAGCAGCTATATGTTCAACACCAGTTCCAACAAATGGAGCTTCTGTTTTGATTAAAGGCATAGCTTGACGTTGCATGTTTGCACCCATCAAAGCACGAGTAGCATCATCATGTTCCAAGAATGGAATACAACTTGTTGTTACTGATACAACTTGTTGTGGAGATACATCAATATAATCAACTTGTTCTGGTTTTGCTAAAATATTTTCTCCACGAAGTCTAGCATTAACTTGTTCATCAGTAATAATATTATCTTCGTTTGTTCCTACAGTTGATTGAGAAATAATGTAATCTGCTTCTTCATCAGCAGTTAAATATTCTACTGTATCTGTAATTTTACAATTTTCTACTTTACGGTATGGAGTCATAATAAATCCATAATCATCAATCTTAGCATAACTTGCTAATGATGTAATAAGTCCGATATTTGGACCTTCTGGAGATTCAATAGGACAAATTCTACCATAGTGTGATGTATTAACGTCACGTACTTCAACACCTGCTCTATCACGAGAAAGTCCACCAGGTCCTAAAGCTGATAAACGACGTTTATTAGTAAGTTCTGCAATTGGGTTAGTTTGATCCATGAATTGTGATAATTGTGAAGAACCAAAGAACTCTTTCATAGCAGCAGTTACTGGTCTAATATTGATTAATGTCTTAGGAGTAACTTCTTCCATTTCTTGAGTAGTCATTCTTTCACGAATAACACGTTCCATACGAGATACACCAATTCTAAATTGATTTTGTAATAATTCACCTACTTGACGAATACGTCTGTTAGCAAGGTGATCGATTTCATCAAAATTACCAACACCATGTAATAGGTTTAAGTAGTAAGAGATTGATGCATATACATCTGAAATAGTTAAACGTTTTTCATCGATTGTTTGATCATTACCAATTACAATAATCTTTTTCTTCTTATCAGATGGATCAACAATCTTAATCTCTTGAACTTTATTATATGTATCTAATTCTTCATTTACTTTAGCTTCAACTACACCATAACCATTAGCAAATAATTCTTTATTTTCTTCTAGAATTGCCTTTGTAAATACTGTTCCTTTTTCTAAAACAGTTTTTCCATCTACAATAATATCTTCTGCTAATGTTTGACCTAAAAGTCTATCAGTAACATTTAATTTACGATTGAATTTATAACGACCTACACGAGCTAAATCATATCTAAATTCATCAAAGAATCTAGTAATAATTTGGTTTTTAGATGAATCAAGAGTAGCAGGTTCACCTGGTCTTAATTTTTCATAAATTTCAATTAAAGCTTCATCTGTATTTTTAGTAGAATCTTTAGCTATAGTATTTTTTAAGTAATCATCTTCCCCAAACATGTTGAAAATTTCTTCATCACTAGATAAACCGAATGCTCTAAGTAATGTAGTTAATGTTACTTTCCTTGTACGGTCAATTCTAACATATAAAACATCTCTAGCATCTGCTTCAAATTCTAGCCATGTTCCACGTGTTGGAATTATTTGAGAAGTTATTAATTCACGTCCGTTTTTATCTATTTCATGATTGAAATAAACACTTGGAGAACGAACAAGTTGAGAAACGATAACACGTTCTGCACCATTAATAACAAATGTCCCACTATCAGTCATCATAGGCATATCACCCATAAAGATTTCTTGTTCTTTTACTTCACCTGTTTCACGATTAAATAAACGAACTTCTACCTTTAAAGGAGCAGAATAAGTAGTCTCTCTGTCTTTACTTTCTTTAATAGAGTATCTTGGTTCATCAAAATGATAATCTCCGAATTCAAGCGATAAAGTTCCAGAGAAATTTTCTACTGGAAATAAATCTTCAAATACTTCTTTTATACCTGTTTCAATAAACCAATTGTATGATTTTTTTTGAATCTCTAATAGATCTTTTAATTCATACGTATTTCTTATTTTTGAGAAATTTCTTCTTTCTCGGTGGTCACCACATTTAACAATCTTATATGACACTTTTTTCACCCCAAACAATAATATTTTTAAAGAACAAAATCGCATTAAAAATAACACGTTGCCAATTTATATTAATAACACAAATAAATAAACAAGTCAACTAAATTGTACACTTTAATACGAAAAAGCCTTTTTTCTTTTCTAATATCTCAACATTATACTCTTTCTCTAAGTCGGATATTATCGATTTAGCACCTTGCTCTTTTCTTATAACTAAGAAAAGGTTACCATCTTGTTCTAAATACTTTTTTGCACTCATTAAAATTTCATAAACAATTTTTTTACCAGCACGTATTGGAGGATTAGTAATAATAGTATTATATTTAGAAGTAATATTTTGATAACAATTACTTTCAAATATATTAATATTACTACAACCATTTTCTTTAGCATTACGCCTTGCTAAATGCATCGCTCTTAAATTAACATCCACCATATCAATGTCATGATTGGTTAATTTGTTGATAATAATTCCAATAGTACCATAACCACAACCCATATCTAAGACCTTTGCTCCAACTTCATCAAGCGGGATGGATTCAAGAAGAAGTCTACTGCCAAAGTCTAAACCATCTTTAGAAAATACTCCATTATCAGTTAAAAAGGTAAATTTATGTCCCTTAACAACACAAAATGTACTTTTAACATTACTAGGTAAATTTTCATTTGTAAAATATTGTCCCATAAATTATTCTCTCCAAAATGCAAAAAAGAAGAGACAACTTTTAAATTTTTATATGTTGTCTCCTTTCGTAAACATATTCTATATTATTTTTATAGAATTGTCAATCATTTTTTTAATTTTTATCTCACAAAAAAAGATAGTTACAAATGACACATAACTACCTTTAAAAAAAGTATAACTCTAATTCCATATACTCATTGTCACCAATTCATAACAGAATCATCTACTCTTTTATCAAATATATAAATCTGATAAATTAATACATTTTGGTTTAGAATGAATAGTTGTTAAGTAGAAACTACCTACCATTGTCATTATGGCCAACCAATTATCTATAAAGTTTTCCTTCTTTAACTGTAACTACTAGTACATTACTATACTAACAAGTTCATTATATCTAAATATAAAATTCTTGTCAATCATTTTTTATACTTCTTTTCATATTTATATTTACTAATCTTAATACAAAAAAATAAAAGGCTTTTAACCTCTTATTTTTGGCATACTGGAATTTTTTTAATTCCAATAAATTTTTGTAAATTCATACCATTAATATAGATGAAGCTATTAACCACAAATATAAAACAATACTCATTTACTAAGAAAAACAATTATAATATACCACTATATCGTATACTATAACTAAACTAAGATTTTATCAAATATTATAATACTTACATCTTTTAGAATATAAATATCATAATATAAAACAAAACCCCTTGAAAATTGATAAATATAAATTTATCTAAAGTTAAGGATTCATCATCCCGAGTTTTTAATATTATACTTAAAATATTATCAGTATCTTAAATACATATTAAGAGTTTTCTTTCTCTTTACAAAGTTACAGTCATCCTATTTGTGATAATTATTAATTCATACAAATCAATTAATCAACATATACGTATTTTATAGACATACATATAAGCTGACAAATTATCTAGGATATTTAAACTATATACTGTATTTGTTGCTTTGTCAATACAAAAAACAAAAAAAACAAAAAAATGCACCAAAGTGCATCTTTTTTATGTAAAGTTAATTACTTAACTTCAACTGTAGCTCCAGCTTCTTCAAGCTTAGTTTTAATTTCATTAGCTTCATCAGTAGAAATGTTTTCTTTAACAACACCGTTATTATCAACGATATCTTTAGATTCTTTTAATCCTAATCCAGTAATTTCTTTAACTACTTTGATAACTCCAACCTTAGCAGCTCCAGCATCAGCGATTGATACTGTTACAGTACTAGGTGCAGCTTCAGCAGCAGCTCCTGCTACAGGTGCAGCAACAGCAACAGCAGATGGATCAACACCAAATTCTTCTTTCATTGCATCTACTAATTCTTTAATTTCTAATAAATTCATTTCTTTTAAACTACTAATAAAATCTTCTTTTGTTAATTTAGCCATTTTATAATCCTCCTTAAATTTAATTATTTTTAATTTTCTTCTTCTTCTTTTTGTTGACTATATAAGTCTAAGCAAATTGATAAGTCTTTTACAAGTCCTATCATACCGCCAGCAAGCATAGTAAGTAATCCTTCTCTTGAAGGTAATGTTGCATATTCAGCAAGTTTTGCTTGATCTGCAAGTTCTCCATCAACAATCCCTACTTTTAATACTAATGCTGGATGGTCTTTAGCAAAATCACTTAAGATCTTAATTGCTGATACTTGATCGTTACTAAATGCGAATGCACTAGGACCAACTAAGCTATCTTTAAGATCAATTTTTAAATCATCAAAAGCTCTTGCCATTAAAGTATTTTTATATACTTTATAGTCAGAATCTGCTTCTCTTAATTTAACACGTAACTCTTTTGCTTCACTATCTGTAATACCACGATAATCAAATAATACGATTGAACTTGATTCTTCAACGTGTCCTTTGATTTCATCGATTACTTTTTGTTTAGCTTCTAGAATCTTTGCGTTTGCCATTATTCCACATCCTTTCTATCATTTTCTATTTAGGGATGCCATAAAAAAGTTCTCAGAATAAATCCCAAGAACTCTTTTCTTTTTAAGTCCTCGGTAGGATTTATTTAACACCTACTGTCTATGGCACCAATAAATTGTCTTTAGTATACTATATGTTTTTTTATTTGTCAAAAGTATTTTCTACTTTTATACCAGGTCCCATTGTTGAAGAAATAGCAATATTCTTAACGTAATCACCTTTAACTGTACTAGGTTTAACTTTAAGAATAGCACTTACGAAAGCATTTAAGTTTTCTAATAAGTCTTCTTCACTAAATGAAGCTTTACCAATAATACCATGAACGTTACCATAAGAGTCAGTTCTATATTCAACACGACCAGCTTTAACTTCATTAATTGCTTTTACAACATCTAATGTAACTGTACCAGTCTTTGGATTTGGCATTAAACCTCTAGGTCCTAAAACACGACCAATTTTACCAAGTAAAGGCATCATATCAGGTGTTGCAATCATTGTATCAAAATCGAACCAATTTTCTTTTTCGATTTTTTCGATCATGTCAACATCACCAACATAGTCAGCTCCAGCTTCTTTTGCTTTTGCTGCATTTTCACCCTTAGCAATAACTAATACTCTAACAGTCTTACCAGTTCCCTTAGGTAAAACGATAGCACCACGTAATTGTTGGTCAGCTTTCTTTGTATCTAGATTAAGTCTCATAGCAACTTCTATAGAACCATCAAATTTACTAATAGAAGTTTCTTTTACTAGTTTGACTGCTTCTTCTTTAGAATATACTTTACCTTTTTCTACTTTAGAAAAAGCTTCTTCGTATTTCTTACTTCTCTTTTTCATTATTTTTCCTCCTTATGTGGTTAATTTCGGAATTCATGTAAGCGGACATTCCTTCCACAAGGTTATTTATTACCTATTATTCTGCACTTTCTTCAACTGTTGTTTGTGCATCTGCTGCATCTTTTGCAGCTTCCTTAGCTTCTTCTTTAGCTAATTCAATTTCTTGTTCATGTGCTTCAGCTGCCTCTTCTTCAAGTTCTTTATCATTAACTCCTTCAACAGCTATACCCATATTTCTTGCTGTACCTTCAACAATTTTCATTGCTGCATCTACATCATATGCATTTAAATCAGGTAATTTGATTTCAGCTATTTCACGAGCTTGTGCTTGTGTTAAAGTTGCAACAATTTCATGTGCTCCTTTAACTGAACCCTTATTGATCTTAGCATATTTCTTTAATAAGAAACTTGTAGGTGGAGTTTTAATAACAAAATCAAAACTTCTATCATCATATATTGAAATTTCTACTGGTAAAATGTCTCCCATTTTATCTCTAGTAGCATCATTATATTTAGTACAAAATTCTTGTAAGTTAATTCCTGCTGGTCCTAAAACAGTTCCTACTGGTGGAGCTGGTGTAGCTTTTCCTGCTGGAATTTGTAATTTTATTTTTTTAATTGCTTCCTTTGCCACGAAAAACGCCTCCTTTTATTTTGTTTTCGCGAGTGGTCCAAATAGCTATTACCGCTTTAATAGGCTTTTGCCTCCCACTAAATCTATATTAAATTAAATATAGCCCTTAAATAATAACATAATATTCACACTTTTGCAAGTATTATGCCTTTTCAATTTGATTTAATTCAACTTCTACAGATGTTTCTTGTCCAAACAAGTCAACTGTTAGATTAATTTTTTGATTTGGTAAATCAATTTCTTCAATTTTTCCATACATTCCATTGAATGGTCCAGCAACAATTTTAACCTTGCTACCAACTTCTAAATCATTATCTACATCTATTCTAGACATTCCCATGTTATTTAGAATTTTATCAACTTCATATGGTTGTAATGGAGTAGGTTTAGCACCCTTACCACTTGATCCAATAAATCCTGTTACACCAGGAGTATTACGAACGATATACCATGCTTCATCAGTCATAACCATTTCAACAAGAATATATCCAGGAAACATCTTTTTTACTTTTTCCTTTGTTACTCCATCTTTTATTTCAACTTCTTTTTGTTCAGGTACTATAACTCTATAGATATAATCTTCCATATTCATAGATTCAGCTCTCATTAAAAGCTTTTCTTTTACTTTGTTTTCATGACCTGAATAAGTATTTACTACATACCATTGTTTATCCATATATTATACACTCCTTTTACTTAAATAATGATTGAATTAATGCAAAAATTGTATCTATTCCATAAAAGAATAGAGAACAGAACAAAATAAAAACAATTGTTGCAACAGAATATTTAACCATATCTGTCTTTGAAGTCCAACGAACTTTCTTAGTTTCACTTTTTACACCATTAAAGAAAATCATTATATGTTGCCAAACGCTTTTCTTTGACTCTTCTGTTTTCTTTTCTTTCTTTGGTGATTTTTTAGTCGATTTCTTTTCTACCTTTTCTTCTTTTTCTTCATAATTGACAAGATTTTGTCTTTTCTTTGCCTTTACTATTTCAGCCATTAAATATCACCTTTTCTTTGCTTTTTAAATCATAATAAAAAACACTCTTTCGTGTTCACTATTAAAATAGCACAACAATGAAAGAATGTCAATCTTTATTGAATGAATAATATAATATAAGCAAATACTATACCAATTAATATCATAATAAGTGGTAAAATCAAAAATCCTGTAAAGGCAGCTTGTTTCTCATCTAGTGAACTATATAATTTTTGAGTTTCTTTATCAGCATAAGCCATTCCAACAGAACTAGCCTTAACCTTTCTCATACCTAAACCGTTACCAGAACCTTCTTTTTCTCCAATTTCGTTTTCTAATTTTTCTACTTCTCTTTTATTTCTTTCATTTACATAATCACAATAATATACAGGACTATTTCTTTGAATAACACCTCTAAGATAAGGAACTGTATCCTCCGGTAAAAACATTTCAAACTCATTAAAATTTTCCTTAACAAATTTTTCGTTTAAATTATCCAAGGTATTTGTATAGGCTCCTACTTGCATTAAAGCAAGTATATAGATATTTCTGTTTATCTTTTCTTGAGATTCATTTTCTTCAAGTTTTTCTACATGATTATACTGAATAGGTGTTAAAGCTTCAGGATTATTTATTTCTATTTCGGACAAGTTGAAACTACTAATATAATAGTCATAACTATGAATATATTTCATAGTAGTTGACATGTTGTAAAACAATTTATGCATTTTTTCATCATTCTTTTCAGAACGAAACCAATCCCTAATCTTCATTCCCATATCCTATTCACCTACTATTACAATTGTATAACAAATTTTCTAAAAAAAAAATAGCAAAAGCTATTTATTTATATATTTTCTGTAATTTTCTTTTAATTTATGAACAATAGTATCAACTCTACTACATGATATATCTAATAATCTTGATATCTCTTTATATTTAAATCCATTGCATCTAAGTTCAAATACACAACTATCTAGCCCTTCTAAACTATTTTTAAAATGAATACACTCAATATAGTCATAAAGACTTGCTAAATATACATCTGGATTATTAAGTGAGGTTTCATCTTCTTTTATATATATAACTTGCTTATCTAAAGAATCATTGTCTATTGATAATAAAGAATTATGAAATTTTCCCTTATTGGTTAAAAATTTACGACAATAAGCTTTTATCTGTCTTTCAATACATACAGTACAAAATGTATAAAAACAAGCTATATTATCCTCACTAAAACAATTAATAGCATTACTAAGGCCTATGTAACCTTCCTGAACTATATCATCCAAATCCATACCCATATGTATCATTTTTTGATAATATCTAGTAGCAATACCAAAAACGATAGGTCTATACTTTTTAAACATAATATCTTTTGCTTCATCATCATTTTCTTTTATCAAATATATTTGTTCATAGTCATTAATATTTTTATAGTCCAAAACATCCCTCTACTTTCTATTACGGACTACCTCATAAATCATTATTCCACTGGCTACACTTGCATTTAAACTATTGATTTTTCCAACCATTGGTATTTTTGCAATATAATCGCAAGAATCCATAACTAGTCTAGACATACCTTTTCCTTCATTTCCAATAATCAAAGCTATTTTGGAAGAATAATCTATGTCTTTATAGTCAATAGCATTCTCCATAGCAGTTCCTACTACCCAAAAACCATTATCTTTTAACTTATTAATAGCTTGAACTAAATTAGATACACAAACTATTTCCATGTTAGATAATGCCCCCGCACTTGTCTTCATAACAGTTGAATTTACTGGTACTTGACGATCTTTAGGTATAATTATTGCATCCACTCCTGCTGCCTCACTAGTTCTTATTATCGCTCCAAAATTATGTGGATCCTCTAAATGATCTAAAATAACCACAAAATTAGGATTTTTATTTAAAACATCATCCAATTTTGAATACTGGTAATCCCTAATGTCCAGTATTATACCTTGATGTAGGCCATTACACAAATGGTCCATTTCTCTTTTTGGTTTGATTTCAACACTGATTTTTAATTTTTCCATAAGTGAAATTATCTTTTTATCATCAAAATTATCTTGCAAAAATATTTTTTTAACATCTTTACCATTTTCTAATAATTCTTTTGCTACATTTCTTCCATATACTAACATATCCTAATCCTCCAATATATAATTCATTATCTCATCAATACGACTATGATTATTAGAAAGTTCTAAATAACCAATCAAGGCTTCTAATCCAGTTGCATATTTATATGTTATAATATCACAATTTTTTGGATGAGAGGAACTTTTATAATTTCTAGCTCTTTTAAAAACATCTATTTCTTCATTATTTAAAAATTCCTCATCTAACATTTTAGTTATAAATTTAGCCTGTCGTTTTGCGCTAACATACTCTACTGCCTTTTTTTGTAATTCATTGACATTATTTATACCAAGAGATATTAAAAACTTCCTAATATAATCTTCATATATTGTATCTCCTAAATAAGCAAGCACTAAAACATTTATTTCTTTAACATTCATACTTTCCTCCATTAATCAAAAAAGATAAAACAACTATTTTGCTTTATCTGATGTTTTTCCCACATATTTTACTGTTGCTTTAATAACTTGGTCATATGAATCAACATAATTATCCATATTTTGTGTATCATAAACACTTTGTAAATTAGCAACTTTTTGAACTAACGTAGAAGATTTTGTATCTAATTCTATAGTGTTTTCTCCGTCTTTACGAATTACCCAATTAGCTGGTCCATAACTTGGTTCAGTATTAGAAATGGTATATTCTTCCCATGAACCACCATTTTCTTTAGCAACAGATTGTTTTACTACAGTCAAGGCATCGTCAGCTAAACTATCATTTTTTATTTCATCAAATATTTGTTTTCTCTCATTATTATTTGTAGCATTTATATAGTCTTCTACCAATTCTTGTCTCTTACTTAAACTATTAATTATTGCTTCTGTTTTATCATCAATATCTACACCATACATACTCTCAACTTGTTGACTATAACTTGTATATTTATCACTATCGAATGAACCTATTTTTGTATTGTTTCCAATTGTCTTTGATAACGCAGGTATAGAAACAGCTAATACTCCAATAGTCGCTCCTATTGCTGCCAAATGCTTAACATCAATTTTTTTAATTGTACCTGTTTTTGATTCTCTATTTAACATTATAGAACTCCTCCTACTATTTATTGCATTATACCATATAAAAATAAATAATTAACAAAATATCAAATAACTTTACATTTTATTAACATATTCAAAAGTTGTACCTTCTCGTCCATCTATAAGCTTAATTCCTTGTTTTAGTAATTCATCTCTAATCATATCTGCCTTTGCAAAATCTTTATTTTTCTTAGCTAAGTTTCTTTCTTCTATTTTTTTAAGTATTTCGCCATTTAGTTCGTCACAATTTTCTTGAATTAAATCAAGTGAAAAAACCTTATCCCATGACTGAATTAAAGCTAATTTAGTAGAATCATCTACATCACTTTTTAATAAATCATATAATAATGTCATTGCATTAGCAGTATTTAAATCATCTTCGATATAAGATTTAAATTTATCATCCCAATCTTTGAAAATATTATTATCTAGACTTCCTGTATCTTTTAATTGTTTTATTTTATTTCTTAATTTTTTTAAAGCAACCTCAGCACTATCTAAAGCATCAAATGAAAAGTTAACTTGTTTATGATAATAAGTATTTAAGATAAAATACCTATAACTAAGTGGATCATAACCTTTATTTTTCAAATCTACTACTCTTAAAATATCACCTTTAGATTTACTCATCTTTGTATTATTGACATTCAAAAATGATAAATGTACCCAGTAGTTACACCACTTATGTCCTAAATAAGCTTCACTTTGAGCTATTTCATTTGTATGATGTGGGAAAATTGCATCTTCTGCTCCCATATGAATATCAAGATGTTCTCCTAAATTTTTTATTGCAATTGCAGAACACTCTATATGCCAACCAGGATAACCTCTTCCCCAGGGAGAATCCCATTGTAATTCCTGATTAGAAAATTTAGAGTTTGTAAACCATAATCCAAAATCAAATGGATTTTTCTTGTCATTATCTTCTTCTATATCTTCTCTAACTGCAACCATAAGTTCATCTGCATTACGACCTGACAATTCATAATATGTTTCATCTTTTGAAGTATCAAAATATATATTACCATTGCTAATATAAGCTTTTTCTTCTTTTAATAATTTTTCTATCATTTTTATGTAGCTTTCAATATTATCTGTAGCTTTACTTACAACATCAGGTCTTTTAATATTAATTAACTCACAATCTTCAAAAAAAGCATTAGTATAATACTCAGCTATTTCATGTGATGTTTTCTTCTCTCTTTTAGCCGCAATTGACATCTTATCTTCTCCAGTATCTCCATCACTTTGAAGATGACCAACATCAGTTATATTCATAACCCTTTTAACATCATAACCTATATATCTAAATGTTTTTTCAAATAAATCTTCTAAAACATAAGTCCTTATATTACCAATATGAGCATAATGATAAACTGTTGGACCACATGTATACATAGAAATCTTTCCCTTTTCATTAGGAATAAATTCTTCTATTTTTTTTGTTAAAGTATTAAAAAATCTCATTTTTCCTCACCTGTTAAAATTATACCATACAATATCTAAAAGAAAAAGAGACTAACTAGTCTCTGATACAAGAATTTTATTATCTCCAAGTAATATTTTATTGATTATATAATTATTTACCTTTCTATCTATAACTTTATCTATCTTTCTAGCACCATATTCATTATAATTGGATTCATTTTTAATTTCATTAATCAATTTTTTAGAAAATGATAGGCTAACATTCTTTTTAGAATAATATGATTTTAATAAATTTAATTTTGTTTTGATAATATCAGTAATTACCTCTTCTTCCAAAGAATTGAAAACTACTATATCATCAATTCTGTTAATAAACTCAACACTAAAATATTCTTGTAAAGTATTAACTAATTTATCTTTATATAAAGTATTAAATCCCATACTATTTTTACTTGCTCCTAAATTAGAAGTCATAAAAATTGTTACATTATTAAAGTAAACTGGATTTCCCTTAGAATCATTGATTTTTCCTTCATCTAGAACTTGAAGGAAAAGTTTAATAACATTTAGACTTGCTTTTTCTATTTCATCTAGGAGTAATACACAGTAAGGATTATTTCTAACTTTTTCCAATAAATAATTTTGATCATCATATCCAACATATCCTGGAGGTGAACCAATTATTTTACTTACAGCATGTTCTTCCTTATACTCACTCATATCTACTCTTATAAAATGATTTAATGAATAAAGTTCTTTAGCATATTCTTTTACAAGCATTGTTTTTCCAACACCTGTTTTTCCAACAAGTAAAAATGAATGAACTTTATTATTAGAAAATCCCAGTTGCTTTCTTTTAGCATAATTACTAATAAGATTAATAGCTTCTTTTTGGCCCTTTACTTTAGAATTAAGTTTTTCCTCTAAAGAAAGAATCTTTTTATTATCCAAATTGAATTCTGTTAACGGAACATTAGCTTTCTCTGAAATAACCTTTAATACCATGTCTTTAGTAATTTCTTTAGGAACATTATTTTTATTTGTTTGTAATAAAAGTTTATTAATTTTTGTTTCAAGTTCATATTGTTTTGTTTTAAGTTCAGTTGCCTTAAGAAAGTTTTCTTCTACAATTTTTTCCTTCTTCAACTTTAAAATTGTATTTAATTTTTGATTAAGATTATTTATCATCGTTTCTTTTCTTGTTTTTGTTAGAACTGTTTTAGCACATACTTCATCTAAAACATCAATTGCTTTATCTGGAAATTTTCTAAATTTTAAATATTTATCAGTATTATCAACAATATAGTCTATTATCTCATCACTGATAATCGTATTATGAAATGATTCATAGATATCCTTCATTTTCTTTAGAATTTCTTTTGTCTTTTCTGGTGTTAATTCTTCTACATTTATTTTTTGAAATCTTCTATCTAAAGCTTTGTCTTTTTCTAAAAACTTAGAATATTCCTCTGTAGTAGTAGCACCAATTACTCTAAGTTTACCTCTTGCTAAAGCAGGTTTTAAGATATTAGATGCATCAATTGCTCCTTCAGCTCCTCCTGCTCCTACTAGAGTATGAATTTCATCTATAAACAAAATTATATCAGGATTGTTTTCTACTTCTTTAATTATCTTATTAATTCTTTCTTCAAATTCACCACGATATTTTGTTCCTGCAACTAATGTTGCCGTTGAAACAGAAAGAATCCTTTTAGAGCGAAGAGATTCTGGTACTAAACCAAATACTATTTTATTTGCTAAAGCTTCTACTATTGCAGTTTTTCCTACTCCAGCCTCTCCTATTAGTAATGGATTATTTTTACTTCTTCTAGAAAGAATCTCAATAACTCTATTTATTTCATTATCTCTTCCTATTACTGGATCTATATCACCATTTAAACATTGTTGATTTAAATCAACCGAAAATTCTTCTATCATTAATTTTCTCTTGTTTTTGGATTTTTTCAAAACAAAATTATTTGAAAATTCATCGTATAAAGCATCAACATCTATATTCATACCCATTAAAATTCTAATGGCAACACCATCACCTTCTTCAAGTAATGATAAAAATAAATGCAACACACCTACTTCTTTATCTTTGTTTTCTCTAGCATCAATACTAGCATTTTCGATAATTCTTTTTAATAATGGAGTATATAAAAACCAATTATTAGAAATATTACCTTTACCTATTACTTTAAGAACTTCTTTTTTAAAGATATCATAATTAATATTATACTCTTGTAATTTTAAAGTTACTTCTTCATCTTTATTCGAAAGAATTGCTAAAAGTAAATGTTCACTACCAACATATGGATGTTTTAAGGCTGACATCTCTTTTTTTGCATTCAATAATACTTTTTGTGCTTCTTCACTAAACTTTGAAAACATCTTATCTCCTCCTAAGACTATTTTATGTTTAGTTTGCTAATGATTGCAAGAAATTATAACCCAAAAAAACTGACAAGAATTGCAAAAAAAAGACACCAATTGCTTGGTGACTTTACAATTATTAGATTAATACTAATATTAAGAAAATAATAATTAATACAGCTAATAATTCTAAGAATAGTTTCCAAATATTTTTTAGCCATTCTTTATAAGATACTCCTAAGTATGAAAGTACAGTCATTAAAACTACACTTGTTGGAGCAATTAACATAGTAATACCATAAATTGATTGATATACTACTCCTACAATTGCTAATGTTGATTTCTTAGAAACTAAACTTGCAAGATATGGTAATACGCTTTGGAATGCGTATAATGGTTCAGCATTGAATACACTTGATAGCATTGCAGCTATAGTAGAAGTAATTACATTAAATCCTTTAGTAAATCCAAATAAGAATTTATAAATTACTAATTGGAATGGATGATATGTAACTATTACTAAACCTGTATATATTAAAATTACTAATACTGCAGGTTCTAATGCTTTTTTAGCACCAGCTGCAAAAGCTTCTAATCCTTCACTAAATTTAACTTTGTAAATGATCATTAATAATCCTGCTGCTACAATCATTAATCCCATTAAATCAGCTAAAGTCCAACTTCCAAATGCATTAATATTACCTAATAGTTTTCCAAATAAAGCAAAACCAAATATTTTGAATTCAGTAACACTCTTAGTAGCACTTTCAAATGCAGTATTACTAAATGCATTTGACCAAGAAATAAATGCTAAAATCATTACTATGAATACAAGTGATAATATTACAACTAATGGCCAAACATTATGTTTACCTCTAACTGCCTTAGGAATAAATTCATCATATTTTCCTGCAGCTTTAACAACTTTAACTTCTTCATTTTTTTCAGCTGCAACAGTAGTCTTTGTAGACTTTTTAGCAGTAGTTTTAGTTGTCTTTGTATCTTTAGTTGCTTTTTTTGTTGTAGACTTAGTAGCCTTCTTTTCTTCTTCTTTTTTAGTTTTCTTTTCTTCTGCTAATTTTTTCTTAGCAGCAGCTTTTTCTTCTTTTTCAATTTTAGAAATATATCTAACTGTATTGAAAATAAGCAAAGCTAATCCTAATACTAAGATAATAACTTTTACTAACATATTAGATGTAATCTTTAATGATAGTACAGAAATTATTATACTAGTGTTTGAATATGCAAAAGTTGTACCAGCAACACCAATCATAGTTGATCCAACTACTGTAAGTGCTGCAACAATCTTGTCATATCCCATTAATAGTACTAGTGAAATTAAGAATGGGAAGAACATAATTAATCCTAATTGTAATCCACAAATAGAAGTAATTACTGCAAGAAGTACCATAATAATTGATACTGCAACCTTTCCATGTTTCTTAAATGCTGATGATAGTTTATCAAGTAATGTACGATAAGCACCTATTTTACTTAATATTCCATAGAATCCACCAACAACTAGGATATATAAAGCTATATAACCAAAATATGATAAAGCTGTTGTTGGATATGAGAATAAATCAGCAATTCCCATTTGAACGCGTCCTTGTTCAACGTAACTATTTTGGAAATATGCAGCAGGCAAAATCCAAGTTAGTAATACGAAAACTGCTAGAGTTACAAGAACGACTTTTACTGTATTATGCTTTGTCTTCATAATCTACCTCCCATAATAATTATATCTTTAATATCTTTATAATACAAGCATTTAGCCACTTTTTTTGTGAAATTTTAGTGAAAATAATCAATATATATCTATAGTAAAGATAAGTTAGTTAATCAAAGTAGAAAACTATATTAATTTTATTAATCAATACAAACTTACCTTAGATAGATTTAAAAAATTTCAATTTCCAAAGATTTCAATATTACTTTTTCATATTTGCATGGTAAACTAACTTATTCTTTTATACATATAAACTGTTATATAAGGGTCAATTACACTAAATGAATCAGCAGAGCAGTTCACACATTCTGTAGTTTTGGCCTCTTTACCTGAAAACGTTATAGTCCCAATCGCTTTTTGTAAATTTTCTGATGTTACAGTATGAGTATGAGAACCTGATACACTTATATTAGATGTATTTTTACTAATTCCTTGCCACCATCCTGTTGTAGCAGTCATAAATCCAGCTTCTTTAGTTAAACCTCCACCAACTGTAGTTGAATTAATAACAAACGCTTTTCCACCAGTTGAAAATGTTACACTTGGATTAGAACTATTATCTCCAGTCGTTAAATCTTGAGGATTATATAAGTTTGAGCCTGAAGGTGTATATGAATGAGAATGAGAAGGAAGGTTTGCCGTTGTTAAGACTGCTGTAGAAGAACCTCCTGTTTGTTCTGATTCACCAGTTGAAGATTTTAATACTTTTCCATTTCCAAACGCTTGCCAAGTACCTCCTATTGCAGCAGCAACTGCTGTTGTAGTAGATAGTTTTGTTGATATGTAAATACTTCCCACTGGATACATGCTTTTCTTTAATTCATCTAACTTTTTTGAAAAGTTAGTACATGTTCCATCTATTGCTGCTTGTACATCAGTTGCTCCTAAAGATGAATTATCTGTATAGCCAATTTTTGATGCACTAATTGCATAACTTGTTGCAGCATAAGCTCCACCTATGCAAATAATACCAGTTATCACTGCAGTAATTATAATTACCGTAATTGTTTTCTTCATCTTAGACACCACCTATTTTACTATATCTAAAATGATTATAACCCCCCCCCATAAAGAAAAATCAAGAAAAAAAAGAAAGCTAATTTCTGGTAAATTATTTATTTAACTTCCCGTTTTTTTACTAACGGGATTTTAATTTTGGAATTCTATGAGGAAAAATCTTTTTATTAGTCAAGGGTGAACGCATGTGAACTTGTATACCCTTGACTAATTTCTTATTTTATATAAT
>CAKOXP010000001.1 GCA_934130175.1 uncultured Bacilli bacterium | reverse complement strand
AAAAAATATAAATAGAAAGGGATCAATCAATAAGAAATTAATTAATATTTCTATAAGATTGATTATACGTGATAATAATGTCAAAGAAATTTGTCAAATATATGTCTTTATTTTTAGCAATAGTTATGCTTTTAGGATTTTTAAGTGTTTTAATCTATATTTAAAAAAATAGGTAATACTAACTTACCTATTTTTCTACATAACCTTCTAATTCAGGGGTTATTTTTTTTGTTGAATTATAATTATATTTATTTACAATATCATTAATTCTTTTAGTATCTTTGGAAAAATAAAGAATTAAAAGACCTGCAATACGATTTATAGTATATACTTCTATTTTTTCTCTTTCTTCTAAGCTAACATTACATTTATGATAAACATCGTTAATTGGATTATCTTTATAAATATAACTTGCTAATGATGTTGCTATCTGATTAATATCTTTATTTTCTTCTTTAAACTTTATTTTTGTCCATACTTTCATTATAATCAACTTCCTTTTTTTATAGCTTACTATTATACACTAAATCTTTAATGCTTGCAATTACTACTCTAGAACTTTTTTAGGTTTTAATCTTAGTTTTTCATATACTGTTAAAGTATTACCTGTAATAGTTGCAAGTAAAATATTTTTGTAGTTAGTATGTCCTTGTTTTGCTAGTTCTTTATTTAACCATTCTAAGTTTTTATTACTATTTTTTAAATTATGAATCATTAAGTTACCATCTATAATTACATTACTTGTTAGACTTTCTTTTTCTTTTTTTATTTTTAAATCTTGTAAGTTTGGTACTTGATAATCAACTTTAGGTAAAATACTTATCTTTCCATTTACTTCCATGATTGCGTAACTCACCTCTGAAATATCAAAATATCCTGCATTACGACATTGTTGTAATAAGTCATTAATATCAATTTTAGCCTTAGCCATCCCGTCTATATTAATTTTTCCATCTTCGATAATAATTGTAGGTGTTCCTGTAATAAAACGTCTTAAAGTGATACTTTTTGCTGTTAAATGAGATACTATATAAGATACTAATCCAAAAGATACCATTGCAACTATCCCATTAATATATTGATTATCCATACTCATTACCATTTCTGCTGTAAAGTTACCAATTGATATACCTATAACATAATCAAATAAACTAAGTTCTGAGACTTGTTTTTTACCTATCAACTTTGTAATAATAAAAAGCGCTACTAATGATATAACACTTCTAGGAATAATGTCTATTGCTTCTAATATATCTATTTTCATAATATCACCAGTATTAGTATTTAAAAAAAAATTAATATATATACAAAAAAGAGACAATTTGTCTCTTAATTTTCTCCTTCTTTTAACATCGTAGTAATAAATATACCATATCCTTTTGTCGTATCATTTACAATAACATGTGTAACAGCACCTATAAGTTTATTATTCTGAATAATTGGTGAACCACTCATTCCCTGTACTATACCTCCAGTTTTATTTAAAAGACGTTCATCTTTTATTTCAAAAAGAAGGTTTTTAGTATCACTATTTTTATCAATATTAATTAATTCAATCTCAAAATCTTCAGTTTTATTTCCTTCAATTACGGTTCTAATTGTTGCTTTACCTAGTTTTACTTCATCTTTAGTTGCAACTTCAATTAAATTATCTTTACTTATTTCGCTAGTATATGATCCAAATATACCTGAAATCTCATTTCCAGTTACGGTTCCAAACACCTTAGTTCTATCATATTTAGCGTTTTTCTCACCTGCTTTTCCGTTACTACTTTTTTCAATACCAACAACACTTGCTCCAAAAATAACACCATCTTTTATCTCAAATTTACTAGCTGTTGTCTTTTCATCTATTTCATGTCCAAGGGCGCCAAATATTTTACTTTCAGGATCTATGTATGTAAGTGTTCCTATACCTGTAATTTTATCTTTAACATAAATTCCTGTTTTTAAAACACCGTCATTATCTTCTACTAAATCTAGTTTTATTTTCTTTAATTCATCATTTCTTGAAATAGTAAATTCTACTGTATTAGTAGTGGTCGCATTAATAATTTCTACCATAGAAGAAATGTCATCTATATCTTTGTCATTAAGTTTTAAAACTTTATCTCCTACTAAAAAACCAGCATCCTTCGCTATATACGAATCTTTTACTTTATAAAAACCTACAATTAATACTCCTTTCGAATTAACTTCTATTCCAACTGTATCTCCACCTGGTATTACATAATTTGAATAAGCAAATACATTTAGTGGCATAATAAAAAGAAGAAGTAGTACAAATAAATTATGTAGTCTGTTTTTAAAATTCATTTCAATCACCTCATAAAAACTTCCTACATTAATATTCTTAGCTTCTTCTCTTAATTTAAATCAATCAAATTTTTCCAATTAATCATTTTTGTTCTTCTGCTTAACTTTACCTTTTTCTGCCAATGTTTTTTCTGTTAATTTTAATGCATCATCTAAACTAAATGATAAAGATAATACTTCAAGTAATAATCTCTCTTCTTGTGTTCTAGCAGTCTTTTTATATGTATTATATAAGGTTTTAGATAATGAAGTTAAATCACTTTTATAGCGTTTTTCATCTTCTTCTTGTTGTTTTTTTCTAACATTAATTAAACACTTTATAAAATCTTCTTTTGCAATTTTCTTTGTTAAAGATTTATACATTTCATCACAAGCAGCCATACATTTTTCTTTATCGATATTAAAAGTTAAAAAATTTAAATATTCAACAATATTTTTACTTTGATTTTTAAGTTTATAACCACCAATTATTGTTGTTATAAATCCAGTTTTTTCAAAATCATCTAACTCATTCATATTTGATACGGTATTTTTATAATCCATATTATCAAAGAATCGAAGAACAGAACTAGAATAACGTCCTATCTCCATTCTTCTGAAAAAATCAATTGGCTTTGCAAAAAAACGATAACTTTCTAAAAAAGAATCATCACATTCAGCTTGTTTAGCATCAAAAGTTAAATCAAATAACAGCAAAGCATCATCTAAATTGTACTTTGGATCATTTACATATACTATATTTCTAGCATGCCCAACTTTAGGATTTTTGATACTAGTAAGTCGTTCAATATTTCCATTAAAACCTAATTTTTTAACTAATAGATTAAATACTTGAGCATATCCTAGACAAACTATCTTATCACCCATCAAGACACTTGTAACATCACGAGATGCTTCTTTATTTAATTTGTCATCAGCATAGACTTTATCTCTAACTTTATCATATAAATACATCAATTGTTCAAGTGGTGATAACTCATCTAAACCTTCAACCATTTTATTAATGGTTTCCACAGTTGTTTTTAATTCATGATAAGTTATATTTCTACTATTTGATCCTAAAGTAAAGAATATTTTTTCTGAATTAGGAACCTTAAGAATCTCATCTAATTCGTGATATCTTGCCTCAGATATATTTACATATACTTTATCAAAATATTTACTATTATTTTCAAGAAAAATAGCTATATTTGAAAGTGAAACAGAATTATCAATGGTTATAACTAATTCCTTAATATTTTCAAAATTATATTTTTCTAAATCGTCTTCGTCATAAAAATATCCTTTTTCACGATAATCTTGCCTTACTATATCATAAATTTTATTATTATCGTATGCTTTTTTTAAATCACCATTAAGGTTATTTGAAATAAATATTGTGTTACTATCTTCATCCACAATATAATTATCACCAAGTACCTCATTTTCTAAATAGACTGCTAACTTCATTATATACCTCTCATATTACTTTATTTTTACCATTGGAGATTCTACTATTTTTTTAGAATCCAGTAAACTTTTTATTACTTGATATTCTTCACTATTTAAAATCTTATCTTTGGTTACAATTTCAAATTGCTCACTTGTAGTAAGATTGTCGTTGGTAATCATATTAAGACCTTCTCTAACTTTAATTCTAGATATTAGTACATCTTTAAAATGATAACATCTTAAATCACTTTTTTCTGCATCATAATCATCAAGTCTTTGTAAGAATTCATCTTTACTAAAAGTATCATCATCTTCAAAGTCTGCAAAATTTCTCATATCAAGAATATAATCATCTAGATTTGTATCATCTTTTCCAAATTGTTTATTAAGAACAGCTTCTAATTCAGAGTTTCCAACCGGAAGAAGATTCATTTCTTTTAAGATAGTAAATTTTTTGTAATCATCTTTAGAATATCCTAATAAAGATAAATCAGTTTCTAAATTACTAGAACAACCTAATTCTATCATAATATTTAGTTTCTGTTCAAGATCAGTACTAAGTAAAAAGCTATATGATGATGAATTTTTAAGAAAAGGAGTGTAACCATAACTATCTAAAATCTCTAAATTTTTCTTTAAATACTTAGTATCAAAAAGAATAATGGTATTCATACTACCAATAATTGTAGTTGAAATATTTTTTTGTTTTAAAAGAACTATATTAGAGCCTAAATTATCAAATAGACTATTACCTTCCTTACAATTAAATAGAGATGGATAATTTATTAATACACTTTTTTCTAGATAGCCACTTCCAATATAAGAATTTAAAGTCTCTGCCCTTTCTTTTGTCGTTGTTTTTAAAATTTGAATAATAGTATCGGTATTTGTGATATTTAATTTTTCTAAGATATTTAAGCAATCATCCATGTCATCTGCATCCATTGCAAAATCAATTTCACAGTCTTCTATATCAATATGGTGTTTTCTTAGAATTCTTTTATAATTATTTTTCGAATTTTTTAATAATTTTTGATATTCATCTTGTCTTTTTTCACAAATTGAAAGATTATGAGAATATAGTTGCTTTAATATAAAGCATCGTAGTTGTTCATTCCCTATTTTTGAAATTTCTTCATTAATATTTATTTTTTCATTTTTTGTTTCAAGGCTATTTACCCAAAAGGATACTTTTCTTAAGGCAATTAGCTCTTTTTTTGTTTGTTTCTTTCTTCCCTTTTCTAAATCCACAAGTCTAGTACAATATTCAATAAATCCATTTATACACGCATCAAATTCTGATGTATCAATTCCTTGCTTATTATGTCTTTTAAATTTTCTGTTTTCCTTAGCATTTAAATCAATACCTGTAGCTAATTGGATAGTTATATTATGCCTTTTCAAACCTATAATACTATAAATTAAAGAAACCGTTTCTTCTGCTTCCTCAGGATAATCATGAATTAAAGTTATTAAGTCTAAATCTTCTTTAAAATCTTTGTCAGCTAAAAATTTAAGAAACTTAATTATAGTATTGTTTGTTAATGTTAATTCCATATACGTATCATACATATCTGTTGTAGCAATATCAAATATTTTACCTAAACTGTCTTCGAAATTTTCTAATAAATTTTCCTCTTTAAAAATATCTCTACTTTTATTAACAATTTCTTTTATCTTTTCATAAGTTAAATTTTTACATTTATATAACATATAACTAATAAAGAAGTCTGGAATATTAATATTTTCAATATTATATATCCCCGAAAAATTATTATTTTCTAAGAAATTTTTCAAAAATACAATATAATCATTTTCTTCTTCTAAAATATTAGATAACCTATTCTCTTCTTCCTGAATTTTTCTTTGTATTTCTAGAGTATTCACTATTTATCACCACTCTTTTTTACATATTGAACTTGTCTTGATTTTGATTCAAAAATTGTATCTAGTTCTTTTTCATATTGTTGTTGTAGTGCTAGAAAAGAAGGATTAGATAAATTTTCAATTAAAGAATTTTTAATATTCATGTAATTTTTAATTTTAGAAATAAGTGTCCTTTGATATCCAATATCATTATCTGATTTCTTGATAAATGCAGTTATAAGAGCATATTCATGTGGTCCAATACGATCAAATACAACCCTAATCTTATAATCTTTTACCTCACTAGCATAAGCTGTTTTATTATTTGAACTATGAAACCTCTTTACATTTTTGAAACTTCCATCCCTAATAGAATTAATTAACCCTCTAAATTCTTCCAAGTATTCGCCATCTATACTTGATAATTCATCAAGTACTCTTATATTTCCTCCAGATGTAGGAACAAAAATTAAATTATTTCTTGCATCTTCTGTCTCTTCTATATCACTACTTTTATTTTTAATATCATTAATTGCTTGAATTTTGGCAATATTTAAGTTTAATTCCTGTTTTAAATCTTCTAAATCATCTTTATTTATCTCATCTATTTCTTCTATAAATTCCCTAATTTCCTTTACATTTTTTAGTAAACGTAATTGAATATTAAAAAATATTTCATCATGATATTGACTATTTTTAGATGGTAATGCCTCAAATATATCAGTAGTCAATTTATCATTATCCTCACTATTTAAACTGTCAATTATTTCAAAATAATAATCAACTGTTTCGTCTATATTAAAACTATCATCATACGTTTTACTAGTATCAGAGATATCGACCGATAAATTAGTATTTTTTTCATATATTTTATTATCATGAGAAACTTGCGTTGTTTCTTTTTTCATCATTTTTAATTCTTGCTCAATATTACTTATATATCTATTGTTATTATTTATTGCAAATACTAACTCTTCTTCTGAACATTCATCTAAATCTAAATATATTATTTCCATTATTAGACCGTCCCCTTTTCGAATACGCCTATTATACCATAAAGAGCAAAAAAAAGAAAGCTTTAATTGCTTTCTACACTAAAATCTTCAATACTTCCATCTTCTTTTACTATCATATTTAAAGAATCTTCTGCATTTTTTAGTTTTGTATCACAAATTTTTGCAATTTTCATTGCTTCGTTAAATTTGCTGATTGCATCATCTAGTGGTATGTCTCCATTTTCTAAGTTCTTAACTATTATTTCTAATTTTTCTAAATTTTCTTCAAAACTTAATTCTTTTTTTTCTGCCATGATTACATCTCCTATCTTTATATAACTATACTATCTACAGTACCATCTTTTAATTCTATTGTTACCTTATCATCTTTTTTTAAGTCGTTGCAACTTGTAATAATCTTACCATTTTTTTTAGTTATAGAATAACCTCTTTTAATAGTCAAAAGTGGTGATAATGTCTCAAGCTTAGAAAGTACCTGCAAATACTTATTTGTTTTGGCTTCAAACAACTTTTCTGGATTTTTAAATACATAACTAGATTTAATATTTAAATAAGCTTTTTCCTTTAAATTATATAAGTTATTAATATTAAATTTAAGTTTTTCTATTAATGTATCAAATTGTTGTTCTTTTACTTCATAAATACTAATTGGATTTTTCAAAATATACTTATTTGTGATTTCATTCAACTTCTGAGTTAAAAACTCTATTCTATTTCTTGTTACTTTTTGACTTCTAATCTTTAATTGATTAATGTATTCTAAAACATCTTTTTCGTTTGGAACAGCAAGTTCAGCAGCTCCTGTTGGTGTTGGAGCTCTTAAATCCGCAACAAAGTCAGCAATTGTAAAATCAATCTCATGGCCTACAGCACTGATAACTGGAATTTTACAATTATAGATAGCATAAGCTACTTCTTCTTCGTTAAAACACCACATATCTTCGATACTACCGCCGCCTCTGCCGACAATTAATGTATCAAGATCATAATTTTCAGCATTTTTAATTTGAGCTACTATAGAAGAAGCTGCTTCTTTTCCTTGAACTAAGGCTGGAAAAAGTAAAACTTCAGTAAGAGGAAATCTTCTTTTAATAGTTGATAAAATATCTCTTATAGCGGCACCTGTTGGAGCAGTAATTACTCCTATTTTAGAAGGAATACGAGGAATTTTTTTCTTTTTTGAAACATCAAATAACCCATCTTTTTCAAGTTTTTTCTTTAATTGTTCATAAGCAACATATAAATTTCCAACTCCATCTTCTATCATATCAGACACATATATTTGATATCCACCAGTTGCTTCATATACGCTTATCTTACCAGTAACTAAAACCTTCATTCCATCTTCTGGCATAAATTTCAATGATTTGGTTTGACTTGCAAACATAATAGCATTTATTCTACTTGTCTCATCTTTTAAAGTAAAGTAATAATGACCTCTACTGTGAGCCTTGAAATTTGAAATTTCGCCTTTAATAAATACTTGTCCCAAATTAACATCATTATCTATTTTATATTTTATATATCTTGTTAATTGACTAATTGTAATATACTTATCATCCATTAGTTTTCCTCATTGTGATAAATACTATCTAAAACACCATTAATCATTTTTGTAACATCTTCATCACTATATTTTTTAGAAAGTTCAACTGCCTCATTTATAGATACAATAGAAGGCGTTTCAGTGTACTTAAGTTCATAGATTCCCATAGAAAGAATAGCTTGATCTACTTGATTTAATCTATCAATTGTCCAATTTTTTAAATATTTGTTTGCTAAAGCATTAATCTCTTCTTGATTATTAACAACACCATTTACAATTTCATCAACAAATTCATTCTTTACTTCTAATTGTTCTTTTATTAATTTATCAAGATCATATTCAAGTTTTCCTGATTTCAATATATTTACTTGATATAAAATTTTCATAATAATTTCTCTTAATTCACTTCTATTTTTCATAGTTAACACCTCTTAATAATTTTACCATAATAATATGATAAAATCCAAAATATTTTTTAATTAATTCAGTCACCAATTAATATTTTACTAGCCACTTCAAAAACAGTATATTATAAATACATATGTTCGTCAATGTTTTTTACAAAAAAAATAGATCAACTATTTTTTTGTAAAAACTTTATTAGTTGAATCTATTTCATTACTATTTGTAGTTTTATTACTTATATTAAACACACCTAGATCATCACTATTAATATTGATATTTTCAAGTGAAGAGAATGCAATCACACGGTCCTCAGCATACGTCTTTTTAATAGCACCATCATATAGTTTTCTTATTGGAGCTCGGAAATCATCTTCTAAAGAATAACTAAAACTTAAAACCCTAGTTTCTCTATTAAACGTCTCTACTTCAGCAGCAAAGCTAATACAATCTGAAACTTCTCCTCTTGATTTCCTATAAGCATTAACCTTTTGATACATATCAGGTAATACATGATATCTGCAATAATTATCATTATTTAAATCTTCCAAATGTTTAATTGGATCTAGACAACCTGATAAAAACATAATTTCTTTCTTGGTATTTCCTATATTGTCTAAGAATTTTCTATCATAGAACCAGATTCCAGTACATATTTTATCTGGAACAACACTACCATATCTATTAAGACCTAATTCACTACTTGTGCCAGTTATAACAGTTCCGTTTTCACTTTTAACTTGCCTTAAGGCATTATATATAACCTTACCATTATTAATACTAATTCGCTCAAGATTTTCTAATTGTTCATCCTCACTTAATACTGATATCGACATAGTAGTTGTAGGAACATCCATAGTTAATACATATGACATATCACTTTCCTTTAATGAATATGCCAAAATAGTCCCATCCTTTACAACACCTAGTTTTTCAACATCGTCATCATCTGGTAAAATATCACTAATTGCTTTTTTAACAACTTCATTATCGTTATATTCTCCAAACATTTTTCCAACTATTTCAGATAGCTTTTTTTCCATATAACCATCCCCCTCTTTCAGATTTGAATAATTATACCACAATAATTAGAAAAAGTCAATTATTTCATGTTTTTCTTTAATTCATATAAGAAATTTAGAGCATCCATTGGTGACATTTCTAATGGATTAATTTTTTTGATTTTTTCTTCTATTTCATTTGTCTTTTCTTCTTCTTTGACTTCATCCTCAGTTAGTTCAAAAAGTGATGTTTGAGTAAACACTTCTGTTTTTTTACTCTTATGTTCATAGACATTTAATATATCTTTACTTCTATCAATTACTTCTTTTGGAAGATGAGCAAGACTGGCAACATGAATACCATAACTTTTATCAATAGAACCGACTTTAACTTTATGTAAAAAGGTAAGTTTTCCAGCCTCCTCAACAGCTGAAACATGAACATTTTTAAGCCTCTTTAAATCTTTTTCTAAAGCAGTTAGTTCATGATAGTGAGTAGAAAACATTGTTTTTGCCTTAATTTTATCATGAATGTATTCAAGTATTGCTTGAGCAAGACTCATACCATCATATGTAGCAGTACCCCTACCTAATTCATCGAATAGAATCAAACTATTTTCTGTTGCCTCACTAATTGCATAATTAGCTTCTTTCATTTCTATCATAAAAGTAGATTCCCCACTTACTAAATCATCACTTGCTCCAATTCTTGTAAAAATCTTATCAAAAATAGGCATCTCACATGATTTACAAGGAACAAAGCAACCTATTTGAGCCATAATTACTGTGATAGCACATTGTCTCATATATGTTGATTTACCAGCCATATTAGGACCAGTAATTAATAAAATATCAGTGGATTTATCCATAATGATGTCATTGCTAACATATTTATCTTTTAGGACCTTTTCAACAACAGGATGACGACATTCAATTAATTTTAAACTCTTTTCCTTAACAAGTGTTGGTCTTACAAATTTATTTTCATCACTTACAATAGAAAAAGATTGCAACATATCAACTTCACTAATGGTTTTAGAAATATTTTGAATTTTAGAAATATATCTTTTAATTATTTCTCTAATATCCATAAATAATTTATATTCTAAGTTAATTATCTTTTCTTCTGCTCCTAAAATAATGTTTTCCTTTTCTTTTAAAAGAGGGGTAATATATCTTTCACAATTAGTAAGAGTTTGCTTTCTCTCATATCCATATTCTTCTTTAACAAGATTTTTTTGCCCCTTACTAACTTCTATATAGTATCCAAACACTTTATTAAAGCCAACTTTTAATGTTTTGATACCAGTACGTTCTTTTTCTTGCTTTTCAATATCTAAAATAAAATCTTTAGAACCACTACTAATACTTCTTAATTCATCTAGTTCACTGTTATAACCATCTTTTATAATTGATCCCTCTTTTAAAGTTAAAGGTGGATCATCATGAATTGCTTTTTCAAGTAGGCTTGTAACTTCATCTAAGGTATCAATTGTCTTATCATATTTTAATTCTTCTAAAATTTGTTTTATTCTAGGTAGAGCCTTTAATGATTTTTTTAGCTGTAACATATCTCTAGCATTTAAATTACCATAGCTTACTCTACCAACTAAACGTTCTAAGTCATAAACTTCATCTAAAGTAGTCCTTAAATCATCTCTTAAAATAAACTCAGTAGATAACTTTTCTACAAAATTGTATCTTCGTTCTAACTCTTTTCTATCTGTTGAAGGATTTTCTATTTGATTTTTTAAGTATCTTGAACCCATAGCTGTTTTATTCTTATCAAGTAACCAAAGAAGTGAATATTGTCTATCTCTAGTTCTAATAGTTTCTACTAACTCAAGATTTTTCTTAGTATTATTATCAAAGAATAGAGTTTTGCTTTGTTTTACTATTTCACACTTTTTAAGATGATGTAAATCACCTTTCTTTGTTTCTAATACATAACTTAATAAGTGTTTAATAGTAGTTTTTATTCTAAGATCATCTATATCTTTATACAAGTATTCATAGTCAGATTCTTCATATAAAGAAGATGTAATGGTAATTAAAATTCCATAAGTAGTTCTTAATGTATTTATAAGTTCTCTATCAGTAGTATCATTAACTATTAATTCTCTAAACCCACGTCTTACAATTTCTCTTATTAAATCATCATTACTACATTCAAGTAATTCTACATAAAACTCACCTGTAGAAATATCTGTATAACTAATTCCCTTGCAGTATTCAAAATCATAAATATTAGCAATAAAGTTATTATTTTTACTATCAAGACTATTATCAATTCTAGTACCTTTAGTAACTATTTGAATAACATCTCTTTTTACCATACCTTTAGTAGTTTTAGGATCTTCTAATTGTTCTACTATTGCTACTTTATAGCCTTTTTCGATTAAAGTATCAATATATGTTGCATATGCATGATGAGGAACTCCACACATTGGAACTCTTTCGTCTAATCCTGCATTTTTACCGGTTAAAGTTAATTCTAATTCACGAGATGCGATTATGGCATCATCAAAAAACATTTCATAAAAGTCCCCTAGCCTAAAAAAGATAATACAATCCTCATGTTTATCTTTTATTTCCATGTATTGAACCATCATAGGGCTTAATTTTGTTCTATCTACTGTACTTCTTTTCATATTTTTCACCACTTATTTCATTATACCAAATAATTCCAAAAGAAAAAAGGAAAACCAATTATTTCCTTCTATTATTTTTGTAGTTTTCTAAAACACTAATAGCTTCTTTCAAAGTAGAAACACTAACTACTTTAATTTTCAAGTTTTTTTCTTTCTTTACTTTTAAACATGTTTTATAGTTTTCTCCTTTAGGAACTAAAAATATATCGGCATTACTTTTTTCAGCACCTAAAAGTTTATATTTAACTCCTCCAATTGTACCAATATTACCGTCCTTATCAATTTCACCAGTACCAGCTATTTTAAATCCTTTAGTAAGATCCTTTTTTGTTATTTTATTGTAGATATCTAAAGCTTCCATAAGTCCCCCAGATGGACCAGACTCACTATTTTTAAATTTTATTGTAACTTTTGGATAAGTCTTAAACTTTTCTACTTCACTAACATATATTCCTAATATGTTTTTACCATCTTGAGAATAGAGTTTTGCATTTAATTCTTTTTCACGATTATTACGTTCTACTAATATTTTTATTTCTTCATCTACATTATAATTTTCCAAAGTATCATGAAAATTATCTACATTCTTAACATCTTTGCCATCTACTTTTAAAATTTTATCTCCAACTTTAAAATCATTACTACTATCTTTATCTACATAATAAACATATAAATTGTCAGAAATAATTTTATATGTTTTTCCTGCTTCTAAAAAAGCATTCTTAATGGCATTAGAAGAGGCCTGTTCTAAATCTATTTTGCCCCTGAAATCAATATCACTTATTGTTTCTTCATCATCATACGTATAACTGCTTGCTTCTACTCTTTCCCAATCAGGAATTACATAACTAAGTAAGTATGTCGCGATAGTTCCTTTAGCTTCATTCACATAAGCAAGATTAAAACTCCCCTTAGACTTATATTCATCTTCAACAACAATTCTAGATCCAATTTTCATAATTCCTCCACCTGTAATTATGTAATAATCAAGTGGCCACATAAATATAATATATAAGATTATAAAAAATATAATACTCTTATAATTTTCTTTTATAATTTCTCTAGTTTTATTAAATATATTTTTTAGCATTAAATCAATCTCCTACATTTAATTATATCAAAAAGTTGGTGAAATATGAAAAATAAAATAATTGAGTTAGTCTTATTTGTCATTTTCTTGTCGCTTATATTTTTATCAAATGTCGTAACAGAAGAATTAAGAAATGCATTGGAAGTGTTTTTTTATGTACTGTTTCCCTCAATATTTCCTTTCTTTTTAATAAGTGATTTGTTAATTGAATATAACTTTGTTCATACTATTAATAAAATCTTTAAAGGTTTAGTAGAAAAAGTTTTCCATGTTGGTGGTGCAGCTTCATTTATTATCATTATGAGTATGACATCTGGTTTTCCAAGTGGTGCTAAATACATCAGTAGTTTATATAAAAAAAATATGATTAATTTGGATGAAGCTAACTATTTAATTTCTTTTACTCATTTTGCCAACCCATTATTTGTTCTTACAGTCACTAAAACTATATTTAATGATATGAAAATATCAGTCATTATTTTAATTTCTATGTACTTAGCAAATTTTGTAATTGGTTTTATTATAAGACCTAAACAAGTTCAAAATAAAAGAAATCTGGAACAAAGTGCTATTCCAAATTTCTCAACTAGTCTTTCAAATTCAATTAAAAGCTCCATCGATTTATTAATCCTAATTTTAGGAAATACTTGTTTTTTCTTTTTAATTACAAAACTTATTTCTACTTATTTTAATTTTAATTCCTATATAAATTGTCTAATTAACGGTTTTTTTGATATGACTAAAGGAATTCAAAGCATTAACACTCTTCCTTGTAATGTCTTATTTAAAAGTATTCTAGTAATTACTTTTATTTGTTTTGGTGGAGTCAATGTTAATATGCAAGTAGCTAGTATTATCTCAGATACAAAAATAGAATATAAAAACTTTTTATTAGGTAGAATCTGTCAAGTTGCAGTTGCATCCATAATTGTTCTTCTCCTAACCTAATGCCCCGTTATAAACATCAACATTAGGTGTAACTATATTTAAAATATCATATTTAGTTCCTAAATCGGTTTGAATTAGCCCTATATGAATACTTATAAAGTTAGTAGCATTGGTTAAAGTGCCATCAGTACTTGTTCTATCTTCAACACTTATATCATTAAATTTTAAACCACCTATCTTTGTTAATGAAAATCTCTCAGGTGCACTATCCCCTGCTTTTTTAAAATCAATATAATATTCACTATTATTTTCATCAATGTTTGAAGAATTTTTTTCATTGCAAACTTGGTTATATGTTTTTTCTGATTTTCCGTTTTTTTTGTCAACATTATAACATTTTGAGTATGCATGAATTTTTATTACCGAACTTGTAGAATTTTTATAAGTTAGGGTTATTTGTTTTTCTAGTTCATAATCATTACTGCTATTACCTGTTTCTGTAATAGTTGCTTTAGTAACTCCCTTATTTTTTATAATATCATCATAGATAGCTTTAGTAATTGTATTTTTATAAGTTATAATATTATTTTTAGTTGATTCAATTTCTTCTTTATCTTTATAATTAGTAACAACACTCATCATAGATATTACTATTATACTTACTAATACAAAACAAAGTAAGATTTCAATAGCTGTTAATCCCTTATTATTCAACTTGATTTTCATTATAAATCAACCCCTATCGTAGAAAAACTATATAATTCTTTACGACCAGCTTCTGAATTTATATTAGTATATTTAGCGTATTCTACTATAATTCTATAGCTGTAACCATTGTTATTCTCAACTTTACTATAATATGGCAAAGTATCAATATAATCCTTGGTAGATGAATCTAAATCACTTTGAGGATCATCACCTTTTTTTAAATTTTGTTTTAATGAAGAAAGATTATATTTAGTTATATATACCTTGTTAACACCTGTTTCATAAAATAAATTTCGGCAATATCCCAATTGTTTTTCATCATTATTAAGAACAAGCGCCTCACAGTATTCTGTATCCTTTTGAACACTGCCATCACCAAATGTTGATTCAAAAATTTTCACATAATATCCTTGAGCACTATTATTTGTTTGATCTAAACGATTTTTAAAATCAACACCATTATATTCTGATGTTTCTAAAAAAGTCTTTATTAAGTAGGATTTATAAATACTATCTATATCGTCATAGCCTTCTCTTCTTTCATATTCACCCATCATAGGAAAGAAATTCGTATAAAGAATAGAAAAAATTGCCATAACAATAACAGATACAATTAAAGTTTCAACTAACGCAAATCCCTTTTTATTTAATTTGAGCATTTTTTAATTTCACTCCTTGCTATTATGATAAATCTATTATATAATAAATTAAGATAAAAAACCATAGGAAAGTAGACAAAAGGGGTTGAAAATTCATGGTAACATTTGATTATAAAAAAACGCCAATCACTCAAGTAGCCGATTATATTATTATGTATTCTGCCAAGAGTGGTGCCAGTGATATCCATTTTGATCCTAGAGAAGATGGTTTAATGGTAAGAATTAGAATAGATGGCGATTTACAAGATTATACATTAGTGCCACAGGATTACGAAAGAAACTTAACAACAAGATTAAAGTTACTTGCTAATATGAATATCACAGAAAGCCGTCTTCCTCAGGATGGCGCTATTAAAGGTCAATTTGGTAACTTATATTTAGATATGCGTGTTTCTTGTTTACCAACTAATGAGGGCGAGAAAATAGTTATTCGTATTCTTGATTATTCAAGAAGTTTACAAGGACTTGAGTATTTAGGATTTTCTCATACTAATTTTTTAAAACTAAAACGAATGATTGCTGTTCCTAATGGAATAGTTTTAGTAACAGGAGCTACTGGTTCTGGTAAGTCTACTACCACATATTCAATATTACAAACTCTAAACAAAAAAGAAGTTAATATTATTACTGTTGAAGACCCCGTTGAAATGAATATAGAAGGACTAAATCAAGTCCAAGTTAATAGTGAAATTGGACTTGATTTTGCTACTGTTTTAAGATCAATTTTAAGACAAGACCCTAATATAATTCTAATAGGAGAAATTCGTGATTCTGAAACCGCTAAAATAGCAGTTCGTGCTTCTATTACAGGACACTTTGTCTTGTCTACTATCCATACAAATAATTCATTATCAACAATTGAAAGACTCTTAGATATGGATGTTGAAAGATATTTACTTTCTACTGCTCTAACTGGTATTATATCCCAAAGATTAGCAAAGAAAATTTGTCCAAAATGTCGTGTTAGTCGTGAAACTACTAATTATGAGAAGAAGATTTTCAAACGTTCTTTAGGAAAAGATATTGAAACTGTATTTGATGCTAATCCTAATGGTTGTAGTGAGTGTCATAATGGCTACCGTGGACGTATTGCCGTTCAAGAAGTACTAGAAATAGATGATGACATTAGACTTGCTCTAAATAATGAGAAGTTAACCAAGGAAGAATTAAGAAAACTAGTATATACATCAAATGTTATTACCCTATTGCAAGACGGATTAAATAAAGTACTTGAAGGTATTACCTCATTTGAGGAAATCTATAGAATAATTGAAATAGACTCAGATGATAATGATGATTACACTACAGAGTTAGCTGAAGTTGAAGAAGAGGAAACTAAAAAAGAGCAAACTAAACAATTAACTGCTACAACTAATAGTAATGTTTCAAATAATACAACATCACTCGTTGAAAAAACAGTTCAAAATAGTCCTTCATCATTAAATACTAACGCTCAACAAGAAAATAGTTCTAATGCAACGCCTCAGATTGTATCTTCTCAAGTTCAAACAGGAGCTGCTACAATCTCAAATCAGACATCCTCTATTTTAAATCAACAACAACCTTCTCAAAGCGAACCTACTCTTATTGAATTTCCAAAAATTGAAGTTAACATTGAAAAACCACAAGAAGACAAAAACCAAAATCCTAACTTACAAGTAAACAATCAAGCTCAAGCAAATAATAATATAATTGAAAATCCAAATTTAAAACAATCAACTCCTACAATCGTTTCCGAAACAGTTGTATAGAAAAAGATAGCTAAAACTAGCTATCTTCTTTTATTATATTCTTGACTTTTTCAAAAACTTCATTGCCTATATCTTCAATAGTCTTAATTTTTCCATCCTCTACGCATTCTATTTTCTCCCAATTATAAAGTTCTGATAATTCAACATAGGCTTCTTCTGCATTTTTTAAGTGTTCTTCACTTTTTTCATGTGCATCCAAATTTAATCTGTTTTTCTTAAGCGTAACTGCATATTCATAAGGCATATGAAGAAAAATTGTTTTATCAGGTTTTGGAAGTTGTAATAACCAAAATTCTAATTTATCAATCCATTGATACATATGAAATCTTTCATCTTTATTATGTATTTTTCCACCCTGATGTGCCATATTAGAAGTTGTATATCTATCTAGTATACAAATATAGCCTAGATCTAGATATTTTTCTATTTCTTTAATATTATATTTCCTATCAGCTGCATAATATAAGCATGCAATATGTGGATCTAGATTAGTAGCCCCTTCTTCAAAAAAAGATTCTGATATTTCTGGTTTACCTAAATAAGCACCACCTACAATTTTTCCTGTGGGACTATTGTAATTAGGAAATTCAAACCTAATACATTTAACTCCCATCTCGTTTAATTTTTTTTCTAGTAAAGTAGATTGAGTTTCTTTTCCTGAACAATCAGTACCCTCAATAACAATAATTTTTCCCTTCATAGTAATTCCTCCTTTAAAAAAGCACAAAGTAGTTTTATTACTCTATGCCATACCTTTAACATTAACTTTAAATGATAATTTTTTAGACTCTTCCGGATAATCGTAATCAGAACTAATCCAAACTCTTAAACGATACTTTTTAACTTCTTCAGATTTAGTAAGCTCAGATTTGTAGATTGTTTTAGATCCAGTCTCACTAGAATCTGTAAGAGTATCATATGTAGGAACAGTAGTATCAAATCCTGATATAGGATTATCATTTTGATCAGTTAAATAAACCTTAACATACTTAGTATCAATAGTTTTTTCTATCGGAGTAGCGTAAACTTCATAACCAATAGATGAAACACCTGCAAATTTAGCTGATACAGTAAAATCAAAAGTATTAGAACCACCAGTTAACATCTTACCGTTAGCATCAGTCATTGGTACTGCATTTTTAATATCAATAACATTAGTATCACTCTCGTTATATGTAAAAGAAACATATCCAGTATTAATACTATTTTCCTTAGTTCCATAAAAAGTTTGACTCCATATAGAATATGAAATTCCAAATACCGCAACTACTAAAATTAGAACAGATAAAGCAGTTATTATTATCTCTTTTTTATTATTTTTTTGCTCATTCTTCATATACATCCACCTCTACTTAAAGAATATCAAATTAAGCTATTCATTACAAGTTAATAAACTTAAGATTTTTTTGTTTTACAAAATATTTACACATTAATATTATTGTTATCATCGAAAGGTAATAATATACATTTCCTACTTGCTAAATAATCGCACATATGAACGAAATTTTGATATTTTGTCTTTGGTTTTTCTAAAACTTCATTACCATTGTAATCAGTAGTCCAAACCCCCATATGGGTTTTAATAACGTCAGTCACAAATTCAGCTTCTTCTTTAGAAATTTCTAAATTATCTGCTTCTTCTAAAACAAAATTTGCCATTAATATTGGATGATCAAAGCGTGTATACTTTTCTTGAGGAAGCCCTAGTTTTAAACCATCATGTAAAAGTAAGGCCATAAGCATTAAATCCTTTTCAAGATCAGTATATTTATCACCAATAGCAGGGTTAGAAAGTAATTCATAACCAATCCTCATTGCTGCTTTAGAATGTCTTAATAATCCTCCTTCTCCTTGAGCATAGGCAGGATGATATTTACCAGTTGATGCTGCTGGAATTGTAAAAAAATAATCAGGTAATTTGTTAATCATATATATTAGTGATTGTTTTACTCTATTTTCTTTAATAAAATTAATCTCACTTTTAAATACTTCTATTCTTTCCATTTCTACTCCTTTATAAAACTTAATAGTATTTCATTACTGATATATAACTTATCCTCAGCAATATAATAATTACTATCATTTTCTAAAATTAATCCTTTTTCTAAAAGACGTTTAATATCAAAGTACTCTTCTATATTTATTCCATATCTATTATGAAAACGCTCTTTGGAAACACCTTTTGTCAATCGTAACCCTAAAATCATCTCATAAATCATTTTGTCTTTGTCAGTAAGTTTTTCTTGATAATACTTATAGTTGTTTTTTAAATATTTAGTAATACTTTTAGTATTTGTATATCTAACATCACCCCTATAAGATGATGCAGAAACACCAAAGCCATAATATTCGTTGTTTTTCCAATAACATAGATTATGCTTTGATTCATAACCTGACTTAGAAAAATTACTAATTTCATAGTGATTATATTCTTCTTTTAATCTATCACATATTCTATTATACATCGTATTATCTAAATCCTCATCAATTTTTTCAATACGATTTAGATAAAGTTTGGTGTTTTCTTCTATCATTAAGGAATATGTAGATATATGTTCTGGATTTAGACTAATTAAAAAATTTAAATCTTCATCTAAATCTGATACTCTCTCACCAGGTATAGCATACATTAAATCTAAATTAATATTAGAAAAACCTAATTTTCTAGAGACAGATACTATAGCCTCAATTCTTTTTTTGTCTTCTTTTCTTTCTAACAGTTCAAGATTCTTTGAAGAAATAGACTCAATACCAAAGCTAAGACGATTAACTCCATTCTTTTTAAATAATTCCAATTTTTCTTTAGTTATTGTTTCAAAATTACATTCTATAGTAAATTCACAATTCTTTTTTCTTTTTAATTGTCCAATTATTTCAAAAAGTTCTTCTAACTCCTTAATAGATAAAGAAGAAGGGGTTCCCCCGCCAATATAAATTGTTTCTAATTCTTCATAGTTATATATCGTTTTTATTTCATTATCTAGTGCCTTTAAATATTTATCAGTCATTTGTTCGTTGTAGAAAACTTTACAAAAATCACAATATGCACATATTTTTTTACAAAAAGGAATATGAATATAACAGTTTTTAATCATATATAACTACCTTATTTTAAAATTTGTCTTAATTTTTTGGATTTGTTTTTTTGCTTCTTGTTTTTTTTCGTCTAACTCAGCAATATAAGATTCTAAACTATCTAAATAATAATGATTAATTTTATAAGTCACCTGATTTAATCTGTTTTCTGTTAAAGCATCTCTAGAAAATCTTAAACTATCTCTAGTTACTCTATATACAGGTTCCATACTAACAAAAATTGAACATTGAAGTTCTTTTTCTAATTCATTACTGTCTATCCAAGGATACAATGTATAAGTAACTCCTAGATCTTTGCTTTCTTCCATATGAGCATACTTACCAATTTTTTCTTCAAATAAAGTACCATCAGTTTGATATTCTATATCTAAATCAATATTATTATCTTTAGATATCTTTTTTAATGTTTTTTCAAAAACACTAATATCCTTTTCATCAATTGTTGTTCTATTTCTTCTTTTTGATAAATCTAATAAAGTATTAAGTACTAAATTAGTATAAGTTATTGTATATTTTCTCAATTTAAAAACCACCCTTTATAATTTATTTTTCATCAGTCGAAAGAATTGATAAGAATGCTTCTTGAGGAACTTCAACACTTCCTATCTGTTTCATTCTTTTCTTTCCTGCTTTTTGTTTTTCTAATAATTTCTTTTTTCTGGTGACATCTCCACCATAACACTTTGCTAAAACGTTTTTACGCATAGCCTTAATTGTTTCTCTAGCAATAACATGCATTCCTATTGCTGCTTGAATTGGTACTTCAAACATTTGACGAGGTATAATTTCTTTTAATTTTTGAACTACAGTTTTGCCCCTTTTATAGGCATAGTCTTTGTGAACTATTACTGATAAAGCATCAACTATTTCGCCATTTAATAAGATATCCATTTTTACTAAATTACTTTCTTGATATCCAATAAAATCATAATCAAATGAAGCATATCCTTTAGTTGCTGATTTTAATTTATCAAAAAAATCATATACTATTTCAGAAAGTGGTAACTTATAGTATATTGTTACCCTGTCATCATCTAAATAATCCATATTAATGAATGTTCCACGTCTATCCTGACATAATTCCATAATTGGTCCAATATAATCCTTTGGTGTAAAAATAGATGTTTTAACATAAGGCTCATAAGTTTTAGATATAACACTTCTGTCAGGCATCTTAGTTGGTGAATCTATCATCATTTTAGACTTATCGGTAAGTAAAACCTCATAAATAACTGAAGGAGATGTTGCAATTATATCTATATTAAATTCACGCTCAATTCTCTCTTCAATAATTTCCATATGTAAAAGTCCTAAAAAACCACATCTAAATCCAAAACCTAAAGCTTTTGATGTTTCTGCCTCAAAAGTTAAAGCGGCATCATTTAATTTCAATTTTTCTAAAGCTTCTCTCAAATCATCAAAACGATTAGCTTCTATTGGATATATTCCACAATAAACCATCGGTTTCATTTCTTTATATCCAGGAAGTGATTCTTCAGCAGGACTATCTTTAGTTGTAATCGTATCTCCTACTTTAACATCTTCCAAACTTTTAATTGAAGCATATAAATAACCAACCTCTCCACTAGAAAGTTCCTTCACTTCTTTTTCATGTGGTGTATTAATAGTAAGAGATAACACCTCATATGTAGCATTAGTCTCCATCATTTTAATTATATCCTTAGTTTTTAACTTTCCATCTACAACTCTAATACTTGTAATAACCCCTTTATAAGAATCAAAAACACTATCAAATATCAAAGCTTTTAATGGAGCATCAGGATTTCCCTTTGGAGCAGGTATTTTTAAGACGATACTTTCTAATAACTCGTCTATTCCAATTCCTGTTTTAGCACTGGTTAAAATTATATCCTCTTTGTTAAAACCTAAATTTTCTAACTCACCAGCTACTTTATCTACATCAGCATTTGGCAAATCTATTTTATTAATGACTGGAATAATCGTTAAGTTGTTATCAAGGGCAAGATATAAGTTTGCTAAAGTCTGAGCTTCTATTCCTTGAGAAGCATCAACAACAAGTAAAGCTCCCTCACATGCAGCTAGACTACGTGATACCTCATAAGAAAAATCGACATGTCCTGGAGTATCAATTAAATGCAAGTAATAATCTTCATTCTTATATTTATAATTAATCTGAACTGCGTTTAACTTAATAGTAATACCACGTTCTCTTTCAATATCCATACTATCAAGCATTTGTTCTTTTAATTCATGTTTAGATATAGAACCTGTTTTTTCTAAAATTCTATCAGCTAACGTACTTTTACCATGATCAATATGAGCAATAATACAAAAATTTCTTATATTTGCTTGTTTCATAATCTATCAGTCCTCGAGATAGATTATACCAAAAAATGCTAAAAATAACAATAAAAATAAAATATGATTCATTCAAACTTTAAAACTATAATTTTTAACTGATATTTGACTTTTTAATAGGCATATGTTTCAATAACAAATAAATAACTTAATCATTCGGAGGTATAATTATGAAAAACAAACTTGGAATTAGTGATGACATACAACTAAAAAAATTAGAATACAAGGTAACTAACTTCAAGCATAGATTAATAGATGAATATTTTTCATTTAATGAAGACAGCATCTTTTCATTAAACTATTTAGAAAAATTACATATATTTTTATTCTCAGATTTGTATGATGAGGAAGATTGCAAAATAAAAAGTACTGTCAGTCAAGACTCTAAGGAAAAAGTAAAGTGTGAGCTAGATAAATTGAAAACATTAGCATATGATAGAAATAATATCGATCAAGAAAGTATCTCAAACTGTATATATAATATATGGGAGGAACAAATTTTCTTAGATGGCAATACTAGAACTTTAAGGGCATTTTTAAAAATATACTATCTTGGACTCGATATAACTACAGACTATGACTTTGATCAAGATATCCATGAAGATTATATTATAGATAGTTTAACAAAAATAAAAATCAAACGCATATAAAAAGTGAATACAAGATCGTATTCACTTATTGAAAATATGGATTATTTTTCTTTTCTTCACCTAATGTAGTAACATCACCATGTCCATTATATATCTTAACATCATCTGGATAATTCTTAATCATATTAAGACTTTCCTGCATAACTTTAGTATCACCTGTTGGTAAATCACATCTACCAATACTACCTTTAAATATAAAGTCGCCTACAAACATAGCATTATCTTCTTCAAAATAAAAGCTAATGGAGTCAGCTGAATGACCTGGAGTATAAATACACTTAAATTTAAAATCTCCTATAGAATATTCTTGCTCTAAAGTATTACTCTTCTTAAAGATTTTAATACTTCTTTTAGTCAAAAAATTTCTTAAAGCCCCTATATGATCAAAATGAGAATGAGTAATTAATACCCCTAAAATTTTATTATCTTTTATTTTCTCTTTAATAAGTTGATAATCATCCCCAGGATCAACTACTAAACAAGTATTATTTTTTATTAATATATAACAATTTTCTTCTAATGCTCCTGTAACTACAGTTTCTATTTTCATATCATATCACCTATTAAAATATATCATATATTTGTTTATTCTTCAATTTAAATTAACAAGTTAACGTCAAATGAAAAACTCCATTCCAGGAGTTTTTTAAATTTTCTTTTTCTTAAAGAAGATTCTAGTAATATAGAATAAGAAAATTGCCATAATAATAACATAGGCCCAATCAAATATAGTCGTAAATATGCCACTAGTATACTTAGAAATAATTCCAAGTATTCCTGTTGGAATATATTTATCCATGACAGTTGCTACATCCTGAAGAGGAATATTTAACTTAATGAATGTCAAAATCCTAAAGAAAATATCAAATATTGCGATAAAGAATACAAAAGACGAGAATCTTTTGAAAAACATTATAACAATAACCATTAAAACTATTAATAAAATTAAATCAATATACATATTTAACCACCTCTATTATATTAATAGTTTATCATACTTATATTATTTTTTCCATAGAAAAATCTGACTATTTAGTCAGATTTAAAAGTTAATATGATAGTAATTTTATAATATTATATATATTTAGTATGAGAGTAATAGTTTTTTAATTTCTCTTACAGTTAACACCTTCCCTTCACAACATCATTATTTATTATCAAAGCTGGAAAATTTTTTATTCCATACTTTTTATCCTTTTCTCCTATTTCGGTAACTTTTACCTCCTCTTCAATTTCTTCAGTAGCACGATTAACCATTTTCTTTAGTTTAATCCCGTTACTACAATTAACTCCTATTATCTTTATCTCGATAATATCATCTCCTTTCTGTATTAACTATATCAAATCAATATGTAGAAATTATGGAGATTTTGTGGGAAAATATGAAAAAAATCTGAAATTAATCAGATTTTAGACTTATAGATAAATTAATCTATATCTTTGGCTATTATTTCTTTACCATTGTTTTGTTTTTTTGATTATTAGATGTATTAAAATCAGTATTATCGTCTTTATATGAAAGTATACCAATATCATGCAAGAAAGAATTTACTTGTTCTGAATTAGATTCTAACTCTTTTTTTATAAAATATTTTTGTTGTAAATAAAGTTTAATTTTTGATATTAAACTTTGGCTATGTAAAAAATTATGACCTATTGTTTCTGCTTCAGGCAAATATAGTTTTTTTAGCTTCCTATTAGATAAGAGTGCGTAATCTCCTATAGTTTTAACCTTAGGTAGAGATAGTTCTTCCATATCTTCATTGTTTGCCAAGAAAGAATCGTCTATTGTTTCTGCTTCAGGTAAAAATAGTTTTTTTAATTTCGTATTATAGTAAAGAAACCCCCTTCCTATAGTTTTAACTTTAGGTAGATATAGTTCTTCCATTTCTTGATTTCTAAACAAGAAAGTATCATCTATTTTTTCTATATTATTATTAATATAGCTAATAATTTTATTATCGTTATCTAGTTTAATAAATATATCATCACCACTATTTTTTATAACAATTATTTTTTCATTATCCTGTCTTTTTATCTCTATAGTATCAATATCATTAAAACCATCAACAAAAGAACTTTCTAATGATTCATCATATAAGCTTATTTTTTTATTTACTAGATCTAAAATAAAATAATCAAATACTATATATTTTTCCTTGGCTAATTCTTTTATTTCAAAATTATCTATTATTATATTACCAGTACAGTAATAGATGTTATTTATTTCATAATTATATTTATAATATTTTCCATTTACACATACATAATTTGGCATTTCAAATCCCTGATTCTTATGTTTTTGAACCATTCCATAATACTTTTCAAAGCTTTCAGTAAGACCTGGTACAATATTATCTAGATTATTGGAAAAAGTTGAATCAGGATTGGATACTTTATGATTATATCTATTTTTTATGGATAGTGTATGTGCTTCATCTCTTGTAAACTGAATACTAATCACTGATGTTCCATATAAGTCCTGTCTTTGTGGTTTATCAAAATCTTTTCTTTTAATCTCATCAACATTCTTCTTTACAGCAAAAAAGACATGACATCTATCTAAGCGATTACCCCTAAATGTACATAACGCTTCATTATTTTTGTAATATTTTCTAAAGGCCTGAATTTCTTCTTCACTATGACATTCATATAAATCATATCCTGCTTCATCTAATAACTCTTTTGGTGTTTTAACAGTACTATTCCCAATTTTTTCTTCTTTTATATTTGAAATATCATAGATATAGCTTTTAAAGGCTGTATTTAAACCATTATTTACAATATCATCATATAGTTCATGCGATGGAACAAAATGTTCAAGCATTAGTTGTGGCAATAACCCCTTCTGTTCCAATAACGAAGGGAAGAGTTCTCTACACAACTTCATCATATTTTCGCCATATTTTTTCTTTATTATTTTTAAATCTTCATTCATAACCAAATCACCCTTTTGAATCGAACCATATTATACTATAACTTTAGTCTTTTATCAATATGATAGCATCAAACAAAAGAATCCGAAATTAATCAGATTCTTTTATTTTTTAAATTTCCATTCTCTTATATATGGCATATCTTCACCATATTCACAAATATATTTCTTATGTTTATCTAACATATCATTACACCAATCAACCAATACTTGTGCACTTTTTTCATATTTAGGCATTTCTTTAATTGCAGAAATTACTAAATGGAATCTATCTATTTCATTTTGAACTCTAATATCAAACGCTGTTGTAATAGTTCCTTCTTCCTTATATCCATGAACATGCATATTTCTATTATGTCTTTTATATGTTAATTGATGAATTAATGATGGATAACCATGGAAGTTAAAGATTATTGGCTTATCTTTAGTAAATAGCCTATCATATTCTTCATCACTTAATCCGTGTGGATGTTCACTAGGTGAAACAAGCCTCATTAAATCGACAACATTAATAACACGAACTTTTAAATCTTTAATAGATGTTTTTAATATATCAACAGCAGCAAGTGCTTCTAAAGTTGGAGTTTCCCCTGCACAAGCAAAGACAATATCGACCTCTCCTTTATCACTTGCAAAATCCCAAATACCAATACCTTTTTTACAATGAATTTTAGCCTCTTCCTTATTTAACCATTGAGGTCTAGGATGCTTTGATGCAATGATTACATTAATATGATTCTTTGTTTTAATACAATGATCAAAACATGATAATAAACAATTTGTATCAGGTGGTAAATACATTCTAACAATATCAGCTTTTTTAGTAACCAAGTGGTTTAGAAATCCTGGATCTTGATGAGTATAACCATTATGATCTTGTTGGAAAACATGTGATACAAGCATAAAGTTAAGAGAAGCAATTTCTTCACGCCAAGGAATTTGTTTTGTTACTTTTAACCATTTAGCGTGTTGACTAGCCATAGAATCAATTATTCTAATAAATGCTTCATAACTATGAATAAAACCATATCTACCTGTAAGTAAATATCCTTCAAGTAATCCTTCACAAAAATGTTCTGATAGATATGAATCCATTACTCTACCAGTTGGTGATAAATATTCATCACTCTTTAGGATTTTACTATCCCAGGTTCTATTTTCAACCTCAAAAATATGATTAAATCTATTAGATAAAGCCTCATCTGGCCCAAAAATTCTAAAATTCTTATTCTTAGCGTTTAAAGTAAATAAATCTCTAACATAAGCACCTAATTGAATTGTATCTTGGAAATCTTTTTCACCTGGAATTTTTATATCAAGTGCATAATCTTCCCAATTAGGAGTAATTAAATCTTTTAATAATAATCCCCCATTAGCGTATTTACTCATTCCCATACACTTTTCAAGTTTTGGATTTAAGTCACGTAATTCTTTAATTAGTTTTCCATTCTCATCAAATAACTCTTCTGGATGATAACTTTTAAGCCATTTTTCAACTAAAGTTAATCCTTCTAATTTAGAATTAGATATTGTAATTGGAATTTGATGAGCTCTAAAGCTTCCTTCTATTTGTTTTTCTTCAACTATTTTAGGACCAGTCCACCCCTTTGGAGTAGTTAAAATAATAATTGGCCATTTAGAAGTTACTCCATCTTTTAATTGTTTAATATTTTTAATAACTTTTTCAAGAGTTCGAGCCATATCATCATTCATTTTAGTAATATCTGAACCAGTTACTAAGTATGGTTTAAAACCAAGTCCTGAGAAAAATTCTTCCATTTCAAATTTAGTCATTCTACCAAAAACAGTAGGGTTTGCAATCTTATAACCATTACGATGAAGAATTGGTAGTACTATTCCATCTGTCTTTGGATTTAAAAATTTATTAAAGTTCCAAGAAGTAGCAAGTGGTCCTGTTTCTGCTTCTCCATCACCTACACAACAAGCTGCGATTAAATTAGGATTATCTAAAACTGCCCCTGTTGCATGAGCAAGACTGTATCCTAATTCCCCACCTTCATGAATAGAACCAGGCGTTTCTGGAGCAACATGAGATGATACCCCACCTGGAAAAGAAAATTGCTTAAATAATTTTTTCATTCCAGCTTCATCCATAGTAATATCTTTATAAAATTTAGTATAAACACCTTCTAAGTAGTTATTCGCAATCATTGCTTCTCCACCATGACCAGGACCAGATATATAAATCATATCTAAATCATATTTTTTAATTATTCTATTAAGATGCATATAAAGAAAGTTTTGACCTGGAGCTGTTCCCCAGTGACCAACAACATTAGGCTTTATATCATTAATACTTAATTTTCTTTTTAAAAGTGGATTATCAAGTAAATATAGTTGTCCAACTGATAAATAATTTAAAGCATTAAAATACTTATGTAGTTTTAAATTTTCTTCTTTTGTTAAATATTTCATAATCTATCCCTCTATTCTAAATAGATTATACCAAAAAAAAGATAACTCGTATAGTACGAATTATCTAAAAATTATTCAGTATCTTTATAAACATTTTTCAAAATGTAATTATCTTTTTCTTTTTCGAAAATATATTTGTACTTAGTACTACCATCAATACAGGCTTTAGATGAAAATTTTTCATCATAACAAGCATCATTTATTTTTTGATTATATAAAGCATCTTTATAGTATCCTATAATATTTCCTTCTTCATCGGCTTTGCTATAAATAACTGCTTCATATATTTCAATAGTATTATCCTTCTTTACAGCCTTATATAAATTTTCAATTGGACCTTCTGGACCAGTAGTACATCCACATCCACTATCTTTATCAACTGTATATGTCTTAGTTTGACTATCATATTTATATGGGCATAAGCTGTATTCCTTATCTTCTAAAACAAAATCTTTTCCAAAAATAGTTTTTGCTTTAGTATTAACTTCATCATAAGTAAAACTATCTAATGTATTAGAATTTTTTTCTTCTTCAAGCATTCTAACACCCATATAGAACGCATAGTTCTTTAAATTAGAATATGTAACAGCACCTTTATAATACAAGTTATCAAATCCAGTTAAGCATCCAAATGGATGAGTTTCATTATATAGATTCTGTACTTTTTTAGAATAAATGTCTAATATTTCAACATTTTCTTCTTCACTATCATCAACTTTTGTAGTTTCACACTTCTTTTCACCTATTAGAAACTTATCATAACAAATATAGGCAGAAAGACCAATAATTACTAAAATTAAAAATACTATAAATACTGTTTTTCCTTTCCCACTCTTCTTCTTTTCTTCCATAACGCACCTCTTTCTTTTCTTGATTATATCAAAAATTTCATTCTTACAAGAAAAAAATAGATGAAAGTAAGCTTTATTTACACTTTATTTACTACTGCCTTTAAAAGAGGCATAACTATAGCTATTTTGTATTTCTAAATATTTTGCTTTTGCCTCACGTTGAAGCACTTTCAACTGACTAGACATTAATTTTAAATCTTTTTCTTTTAAATATTCACGATATTTATTTTTGATTATTTGTCTAAATCTTTCTATTTCATTTAAAGCATGTCTAATACTTTCTCCACTATCATCATCACTTATTAGTAAATCAGGTAGTATCTTCATAAGTTTTTCATATTTTTTCTTTACTTGCATAACAGCGATTGGATGAGCCAATTTTTTATCATAAATTTCTAAGTTTTTAATAATTACTGTGCCTATCTTATAACTTCTGTTTTCTATTCCAAACATTACTCCTGATAAATATAAATCATCTACTATATCTTTCATTCTTTTTCTATTTAGAAAATACATCATATTCACCTACTTTTCTAATAAATCAGGTCTTTTTTCTCTTGTTCTTCTTAAACTTTCTTGATAACGATATTCAGCTATTTTCTTATGGTCTCCTGATATTAATACCTCAGGTACTTCCATTCCTCTAAAATTTTGAGGCTTTGTATATGTTGGATAGTCAAGTAATTTCTCTTCATTAAAGGAATCTTCTAAGTGACTTTCTTCTTTAATAACACCAGGCAAAAGTCTTGTAATAGAGTCAACAAGCACCATAGCAGGTATTTCTCCACCTGTTAAAACATAATCTCCGATACTTAACTGTATATCAGCAAGTGCCATAATTCGTTCATCAAATCCCTCATAATGACCACAAATAATTATTAAATGTTTCTCTTTTGATAGATCATAGGCAATTTCTTGTTTATATGGAGTTCCAGATGGAGTTAAAATTATTACTTTAGAATCTTTTGTTCTTAAGCTTTCAACACAATCATATATTGGTTGAGCCATTAGAACCATTCCACAGCCTCCACCATAAGGAGTATCATCAACTTTTTTATGAGAATCAAGAGAATAATCTCTAAAATTATGAACATTAATACTTACCTTAGATGAAGATTTTGCTCTTTTAATGATTGATTCATCAAAAACATTATCAAACATATTTGGAAATAAAGTTAAAATATCTATTTTCATCTATATCATTCCTTCAATTAATTCTACTTCTATAGTTTTATTGTTAGTATCAATTTTTTTTATCATAGGTGAATTATATGGTATTAATACTTCTTTTTGAAATTTAACTCTTAAAATCTTATTAGTAGGACTTGCATAAAAAATTTCTTCTATTATACCATTATTTTCATTTTCATCAAACACCTTATACTTAATCAAGTCTTCATCTAATATCTCAGAAGAATTAAGTTTCAGTTCATCTCTTTTTTTATATACTTTCTTTTTCATTAGAAATAACACCTGATTTATATCATTAAATCCATCTAAAGTTACCATATCAAATTGCTTATGCTTTCTGTATGAAGTAATCTTATATGTAACTTCATCAATAATAATATTAGTTCCTACTTTAAAAGCTTTATCTTTATATAAAAAATTACTTAATATTCTAATCTCACCCTTAATACCATGTGTATTAACTATTTTTCCAATATATACTTTATCCATTTTTATCACCTAGTTCATATAATAAAATACTTGCGGCTACTGAAACATTCAAACTTTCTACTTTACTATTCATTGGAATATAAATTTTTCTATCTGCTAAAGCGCTAATTTCATCCTTAACACCATTACCTTCATTTCCCATAATAAGTCCATAAGAATCAGTAGAATTTATATTTTTAATATTTTCTCCACCATTAACATTAGTAGTGTATATAGGAATATTTTTACTCTTTAACTTTTCAATAACTCGTTCTAAATCATCTTTTATAAGGTTAATTTTAAATATCATTCCTTGTGTACTTCTAATAACTTTAGGATTATATAAATCAACAGTATTTAAAGACATAACAATACTATCAACATTAAAAGCTACACTACTTCTAATTATCGTTCCTAAGTTACCAGGATCTTGAATATCATCAAGTAGTAAAACCTTTTTGCCTAGTTCCTTCCTAGAAAGCATTTTACAAACCCCAATTACATTAGGAGGAGTATCCAAAGAAGAAAGTTTTTTCATAACGCTTTTTGATACATAAATTTTTTCTAGTTTAGAAGGATATTCACTATTTTCTAATAAAATAATTTTTTCTAAAACCCAACTCTTTTCAGCTTCTTCTACTAAGTGCTCACCTTCTATTAAAAATTTTTGCTCTAAATCACGATATTTTTTCTGTTTTAATTTATCAAGTTCTTTAATAGTTTGATTATTTATACTTGTAATTAACATACTATCACCTCTAAAAATATTTCATTTCTTTTCTAATTTTTTTATAGTCAGGACAATTTTCTTCTACTATCTTCCAAAACTTATCGGAATGATTTGCTTCTATCAAATGTGAAAGTTCATGAATAATAACATAATCTAAATATTTTAAATCTCTTTTCATTAATTCTAAATTCAAAGTAACACATTTATCTTTAACATTACATACACCCCACCTAGTAGTCATCTTTCTAATTCTTAAAGACGGATATGGGATGTTTCTACTAAAGTTATTATAGTTTAAATCTAAGTGATTTTTAAATATGTCTTTAGCTTGTTTTTTATACCATTTATCAATATCTAGATTTTTATTTAGAAAAACTTTTTCTTCTCCAAATGAAATATCACAATACTCTACATAAACAGGATCATATTTTTTTCCTAAATAGAAAAATCCTTCATTAGATTCTTTCTTTTTTAACTGACTATTAATCATCCTAATAATTGATGATGAGTTATCATTAATTAGTTTAAGTATCTCTCTATCACTTGTAAAAATATTAGTTGTAACTTGAATAGTTAAATCATTTTTAACTCTAATATATGTATTTTTATTAGTTCTTTTCTTACAAATGTTAACATCATATTCTTTATCATTATATTGAAATTTCATCTAAATCCCTACTAACTTTTTATACTTTCTTTATTTATTATACTAAAATATAGCGAATAAGAAAAGCAAGAACCATATTTTTTTTATTTCATAGATTACTATAGGTGATATATGATGTATTTTAATAAAGATACTTACTCACTATATTATAAAAAGTATGGAACTGGTAAAAGAACTATTATAATCTTACCTGGTTGGGGAGATACTAGAAAAACATTTGATTTTATGATCAGACATTTAGAAGAAGAAAATACAATCTATATTTTTGACTATCCTGGTTTTGGTAGAAGTATATTTCCAGAACATGATTTAACAATTTATGATTATACTAATATCATAAGAGATTTTATTGAAGAAGAAAATATTAAAAATCCTATAATTATTGCTCATTCATTTGGAGGACGTATCGCAACACTTCTTGCTGGATATTATAAGGATGATGTAGATGGTCTTATTCTTATAGATATCGCAGGTATTAAACCTAAAAGGGGAATTTATAAAAGATTAAAGCAAACTATTTATAAGATACTAAAATTGGGAAGATATCTACTACCTAAGAGAAAAAGAAATATTTATTTCAAAAAATTATTTAAACTTTTTGCTTCAAGTGATTATAAAGTATTAGATTCTAATATGTGTGAAACATTTAAGAATATTGTTAATGAGGATTTAAAATATTTTTATAAAGAGATTGATACTAAGACTTTAATAATATGGGGAGAAAAAGATAAGGATACACCTTTAAAAGATGGATATTATATAGCTAAAAATATAGAAAATTCTAAATTAGTAATTTATCCTAATGCAGAACATTATTCATACCTTGCATATCAGACTCTAACAAATAAGTTAATAGATGAATTTTTAGAGGAACTAAAAAAAGACAAGCAATAATAAGTTTGTCTTTTTTTTGAATAATTATTTTAATTTTTCTAAATCTTCTTTTGATATTCCTGTAGACTGTAAAATAATAGATATATCTACTTTATTTTGCAAAAGATTCCTTGCTATTTCAATTGCTTTTTCTGTTGAGCCTTGTTCTATTCCTTGTTCCAATCCTTCAGCTAACCCTTTTTCAATTGCTTCTCTTCTTAAGGAATTCTCTATTTTTCGGTTATCTTCTTCTGCACTCATAAATTCTCTAAAATCTGGATTTTGATTTACTTCTTCTAATGTTTTCATATACTTATCAACACTCCTATCCTGAGATAGTTCTTCTAAAGTTTTTAATTCTTCTTGATTTAAGTCTAACATTATTAAGTATTTGTATTTTTCTATCTCATTTCTAGATTTAGAATACCATATATCTTTTATTTTATCCATATTTATATCATATATTATTAAATTTTTGATATATTCATTTCCTTCTTCATCTCTTACTTTATAGATTCTTACTAACTCTTCTATACTTAAAGAATAACTTAAGTTAATTTGAATTACTAAGGTATCTTCATTATATTCATCGCCTTTTTTTACTTCATGTGAATATGTATCAAAGATGAATGAAGCATTTCTCGGATGAAGATAATTAGGTTTTTCTGCATTTACTTCTACTTGAATCTTTCCTATATTAGTTTGTAAAAATAAATCAAAGTGTTTTCTTCTAACATGAATATTATCAACATTTCTTTCTAGATTTAAAAACTCAATATCTTCTATCTTTACATCTAGAATTGATTCTAATAATTTAGTTAAAATATCTTTACTTTCTTCTTTCATGAACACTTCCTTAAAGGCTCGATCATTCCTACAAGTATAAAATTTGCTTCTTGTTTCAGACATTTTATCACATCCTTTCCTTTATCCAAAACAAAAAATAGAAGGAATTACTTTTCCTTCTATAGTATTATTGTCTTTTAATGAAAGTTTTTCTGAAACGTTTTATCTAATTTTTTAATCTATACTGATTAAAGTTATTTTAGCATAATCATTACCTTCTTTGGCACATTCTTCAGTTGACGTTGAATTAGCACACGTTGTACTTATTGTTTTAGTTGTCTCTTCACTTGATTCTTGGAAGTGATAACAATACATAACTATAATTTTATCAATAAGAAGAGAATTTCCTATGTATGAAGAGCCAACTGCTCACAAAATATTTCTTAGTTGGCTTTATAAACGTTTTTATTTATACTCGTAAATTCGTTCTTTAAGTTACATTATCACTTTGTTCTTTTATACATGTAAACTGTTACATAAGGTTGAACATTATTTACACTTATGGCCTTGGAGCTACCTACTGCTCCCGTACTAGCAGATGATAAGTTTATTGAATGTGTGTGACCAGAATTTCCACCAGTATTTGAGACAGTTCCTACCTCATATTGACCTGATTTATTTGTACTTGGATAGCCAGGAACTGTAACAACAGAACCAGTTCCAGAATTCCCTGCAAAAGCAAATTGAACAACATGATTATGGCTAGGCATTTCAGCAATAGTCAAAACATGTGAACCGGTAGTTGAACTAGACTTATCATATGTATGACTATGAGAAGGAAGGTTTTCAACTGTTAATGTAATACTACTTTTCTCATTTCCACCTGTTGTATTTGCAGAATAAGAAGTCGTTCCATTAGAACCTGAACCAATTAAAGTTCTACCAGTTGCATATGCTTCCCATGTTCCAACACCAAGCGTTGATGCAACTACCTTAGGATCTGATATAGATGTTGATATATAAATACTTCCCACTGGATATATTTGCCCTATTATGTTATTCAATTTAGTAGAAAATTTAGTACATGTTCCATCAATCGCTGCTTGAACATTATCTGCCCCTAGGCTAGAGTTATCTGTATATCCAATTTTTGAGGCACTAATGGCATAAGTGGTTGCTGCATAAACACCTCCTATAGAAATAATAACAGCTATCATTATATTAACTATAATTATCACAATTGTTTTCTTCATCTTAGACACCCTCTATTTTAATATATCTAAGAATATTATACCCCCCCCCCGAACAAAAAAAATCAAGCATAAATTTTGCTTGACTGTCGGTTCAAAATCTCTGTTTAAAGACTTTGCATAACCGCTAACTAAATTTTACTTAACCCTTAAATTTCTTCTTTTTATTAGACTTGATGTGATCACCAATAATTTCTGAAACCTCTAATATTGATATAAAACTACTTTGATCTAGATTTTCACATATTCTTTTTAATTCAAAAACCTCAATACGTGTCAAAACACAATATAAAACTTCTTTTTCACCACTAATTAAACCTTTTCCTTTTAATTTAGTAACAGTTCTACCTAACTTCTTGTAAATCTCTTCAGCCATATCGGTTCCTTTTTCTGTAACAATTAAGGCAGCTTTTGCTTGTTCAAATCCTTCTGATACTAAATCAATAACTTTATAGGTTATAAAGTAAGTTAATAATGAGTAAAGAGCTCTATCTATTCCAAAAATAAATCCCGCTACAAAATAAATTATAAGATTGAAAATTAATACAACTTGTCCTACTGACAAAGATGTCCTTTTACTTATAACTAGTGCAACTGATTCAGTACCATCAACACATCCACCTGCATGAATAACGAGTCCTACTCCTAGTCCTAATAAAGCTCCACCATATACTGTTGCAAGTAAAATTGCATCTATTAAAGTATCAAAATAGGCAAAGTATGAAAGTGAAAGTGAAAATAACACCATTGAATAAACTGCTCGCATTAAGAATCCTTTACCCATATTTTTATAACCTATATATACAAATGGTATATTTAAAATTAAGACTAAAATACTTAATGGAATACTAGTTAATTTTGAAATAATAATTGATATACCAGTAACTCCACCATCTAAAATTGTATTAGGTATTAATATTGTTTCTAAAGCAAAAGCCCCTATAATTGAACCTAACGTTAACATTAAAAAATTTATTAAAGTTTGATATTTCTTTGTTTTAAGTTTTTCCATATCCTATTATTCTCCTTTATTTTAATATATATTACTTTTGCATTTTTCTCAAGAACAAATTGGATTCTTTTACTACTTTTGTCAACTAAAAAAAGGAAAAACTCTTCCTTTTAACATTTATTTGTATTATGCCATTAATTTAGTTAAAGCATTAGTAACAATATTCATTAAAGCATCACTTTGATCAGCAGTTATTTCATCCTCTGTTACTGCATTAGTAACATCTTCATTAATATCACTTTCACTTTTAGCTTTAGAATTTACTTCTATTCTTGCTGATCCTAAATCAGTTCCATTTGATTTTAAACTAGCTGTAATTATAGTTTTATTATTATAAGATTTATTTTTAACAATATTAGTTGTATTTGATGATACTTTTCCCTTTAATGTAGTACCATTTATACTAAAGTTATAATTTAATTCTTTTTTATTTTTATTATCTGTATACGTAAAATCTGCTACTTTTTTATCATTATTATCTAAAATATCTAAATCATAAACATCATTTTTATTAGTGATTTTTATAGTTGATTGTTTTTCATTATCACTGTAAACTTCAACTACATCAGTTTCTTGATCTAGATAAGTTACTAAAATATCATTTGATGAATCTTTAACAGAAATATCATATTTCAAGATATTATAAGAAATATTATTAGCATAGACACTAAATGTCATTTTCTCATCACTTGAGAATGCTTTTCCATCCTCTACACTTTCTAATTTTATATCATATCCTTTTATAATCTTTGACGCTTTTTTATCATTTTTTAAATCACTTATAATATTATTTATTAATTCATTACCACTTTTATTATCTAAATTTAAAGTGATTTTCTTAGTATTAATAGTTTTTCCATCTATCATTAATTTTTCACTTGTCTTTGTAAAATACTCATCTTTTAAATTAGATTTAAGTGAATTAATAATGAACTTATATAAATAATCAATATTTTCATATGTATTTTGATTTTCTTTAATTGTATCTAAGTAATCAGTTTTACCACCATCAACATACTTATCTAAAAATCCTTTAACAAAGTAATATGCTCTATCCTTTTCAATATATAACTTAGCATTTATTAATTCCTCATTATTTAGTTTACTTGATATACCGCCTAACATCTTTTTAGAATCTAGGTTTTGTTGAAATGAAAATTCATTATTAGTTTTTCCTAAATTATTAATTAAATTAATGTACGGTTTATATGCATCTATGTTAGCTAACGTATCCATATAACTACTTTCAACATTTAATTTAACATTACCACTAATGGTATAATTTTTTGATAATTCTAAATCTTTATCAACTTCTAATATTTTATCAAATTTAGAAGTTAAATTAGTAATTCCTGTTGCAATAACCCTTTTATTATTTCTAGATATATTAATGTAAACTACACCAGCTACTATGAGTAAAAATGCAACTACACAAATAATTACTACTAATATTGCTGCTTTACTTGTTTTTTTAGTAGTTTTACCATCTTGAACCTTATTAGATTCAATATCTGCTAAAGCCTGCTTAGCTTCTGGCACTACAGCAGTTGTTTTTTCTTTTTCTTCCACTTATCTCACTCTCCTACCATAATATATTTAAATTATAGAAAAAATATATTTAAAAGTCAATTTTATTTAAAAGAAAAAGACTATTTCTAGTCTTAAATTAATTTATTGATATCTTCTACAATTTGTTCTTTAGTAAGATGATTTTCTTTTAATAGTTCTCCTACGTCATATCTATCATAAAAATCTTTTTTAATACCATAGTTCTTAACTTTGGTTTCAACTGGTCCATAATAGCTTGCTATTTTTTCTCCAAAGCCACCTTCTAAAATACCATCTTCTAAAGTGATAACTAACTCATGATCTAGAGAAATTTTATCTAGTAATTCTTTATCTAGACCAGTGATATATCTAGGGTTAATTAAAGTTGCATCTATACTTAATTTTTCTTTGATATAATTAACAACTTCTTCTCCCAACTGGTAAAAGTCACCTAAAGCAATTATTGCAATCTTACTACCTTGTTTTTCTATCTTGTATTTATTTAAATCACTGTAGTCTTTATCTACAACTCTATTATCGCTAATAACACCGTTACATGGAACACGAACAGCTACAGGATATTTGTCTTGTTCTATAGCCCAATCAAGCATAGCAAAGTATTCTTCCTTAGATGTAGGTGCTAAATAAACTAAGTTAGGAATATTTGACATCATAGCAATATCATAAAGTCCTAAATGGGTAACATCGTTCATTCCATAAACTGATGCTGTATTAACAATTATTGTTGCTGGATTGTTATTGATGCATAAATCTTGAGATATCTGATCATAAGTTCTTTGCATAAAACTAGAATGTGTTGCAAAAACGGGCTTTAATCCATTCTTAGCCATTCCTGAAGCAAGAGCAATTCCATGTTCTTCAGCAATACCAACATCGATAAATTGGTCTTTTGCGATATCACGTAACTCTTTGGTAAATCCAATATTAGTAGGTACACCTGCAACTATTGCTGCAACTTTTTTATCGTTTTGCATCTTAGATAATAAATAATTTCCGGTTAAACTGCCATAATCTTCGAAAGAAGAAATCTTACTTTTTCCCGTTTCTATATCAAAGGGCATACACCAGTGCCAATTTTCCTTATTTTCTTCTGCAATTTTATAACCTTTTCCTTTTAAAGTATTAATATGAACAACAATAGGATGAGAAATATCTTTAACCTTAGTAAATACTTCAATTAATTTATCCAAATCATTTCCATCATTAACATATACATAATCTAATCCCATTACTTTGAAAAGATTATTTGAACATGTTCCGTTTGACTTGCGAAGTTCTTCTAGATTTTTGTATAAACCACCATGATTTTCCGCTATAGACATACCATTATCATTAACAACAATAATAAAATTAGTATCTAGTTCGCCAGCAAAATCAAGTCCCTCTAAAGCCTCTCCTCCACTTAACGAACCATCACCTATAACAGCAATAACGTTATACTTATCTCCTACTAAATCTCTTCCTTTTACAAGTCCTGATGCTAGTGAAATGGAAGTTGAGGTGTGTCCAACATTAAATAAATCATGATTACTTTCTGACGGATTAGTATAGCCAGTAACATCATCATAATGATTACTATCAATAAAAGCTTGTTTTCTACCAGTCAAAATTTTATGGGTATAACTTTGATGAGAAACATCAAAAACAATTTTGTCAATTGGAGAATTAAAAACATAATGCATCGCAATAATTGCTTCTACCATTCCAAAATTAGGTCCAAAATGTCCTCCATGAATACTTAATTTCTTTAATAATACTTCTCTAATTTCAGAAGCTAATTCTTCTAAATCTTTTTTATCTATCTTTTTTAAATCACTTACATCTTCAATTTTATCTAAAATTTTATACATAACATCCTCCTATAATTTTTCTGTCTAACCATTAATCTTATTTGCATAAGTTACTAAACTTTTTTTCATCAAACTTAATTCTAATAAATCTTTACAAATAGTTTTTATTATTCTGCAAAGTCTTTTCTCTTACCAGCTATTATTTCATCATATAACTTAAGTTTATAATCTAGTCTTTCAATTGTTTCATTGATACTTTTCTGTTTTTCTAATAATTTAGCTTTTTGTTCAGCAAGTAAATTTCTTCTGTCAATTGCTGTTTTTGTCCCTTTTTCTAATAAATCCATATACTTTATTAAGATTTCAATTTCAACTCCAGCACTTCTCATACATTTTATAAATTCTATTCTTTTGCATGAAGCTTCATCATAATTTCTGATTCCATTTTTACTTCTAGGGACTTCTGAAATTAAACCTATTTTTTCATAATATCTTAAAGTATCTTTTGTTATATCATATTTTTCACTTATTTCTTTGATTGTCATATTTAAACCTCAACTTCTTTTATAAATTATTATAGTATGTATTATCAACTTTTGAAAGCCATTCAGTAGATGTATTTTCTCCTGGAACTTCAATACTTATATGACTAAACCAAGAATCTTTCTTTGCTCCATGGAAATGTTTAACATTTGCAGGAATGACAATAACCATACCAGGTTTTAATTCAATCGCTTCTTTTCCTTCTTCTTGATACCAACCATATCCTGCTGTACAAACTAAAATTTGGCCACCACCTTTTGTAGCATGGTGAATATGCCAGTTATTTCTACAACCAGGTTCAAATGTCACATTTGCCAAAAATGGTGTCTTACCTATTTCTGTTAAAGGATTTAAATAACTATTTCCTATAAAATATTTAGCATAATTTACATTTGGCTCTCCAAGTCCAAAAACATTTACTTTATCAAATTCTTCTTTATTCATTTCATCTACTCCTCTGTTTATATATTATTTTCTATTATTTTTCTTTCTAATCTTTCTATAAAAAAGACCTGTGTTGGGTGAATAAGCTTTTTAGCCTCTTGAATAGAAAACCATTTAATTTTATCCATTTCTGGAAATTCTTGATAAATTCCAGATTTAATAGGCCATTCTAATTTAAAGTAATTACTTTGAAAAGATGATATATCACCATCAAAATAACTTTCAAACATAATTACCAGTTTTTTCTTAGAAACCTTTTTAGTAGCAAGATATGAAATATTACTACTAATGGGTAAATTTGTTTCTTCAAAACTTTCCCTTTTAGCAGCTTCATAAATTTTTTCTTTTTCTTCTACTAATCCTTTTTGAACAGACCAGGCACCAACATCATTATTTTCCCAATATGGTCCACCAAAATGGGTTAACAACACAAAATATTCATTATTTTCTTTTTTCCATAATAATATTCCTGCACTTCTTCTCATTTCTAACCCTCTAATCGTTATCTTTATATACTTCTTTAGCTAAATTGAATACAGCCCAACCTTTAGGCCATCCTACATAAAAAGCTGTATGAGTAATAATTCCTGCCATTTCTTCTTTTGTTACTCCATTTTTCTTAGCATTTTCTAAATGATATTTTAATGAATTATCAGTTATTCCTGATGACATTAGAGCAACCACTGTAATTATACATCTTGTCTTTAAATCAATTGATGCATCATTCCAATTTTCTCCAAATAAAATATCATCGTTATAATGCGCAAATGATGGCGCAAATTCTCCTAATGCATCACGTCCTGCTGTTTGTTTAATCATAATTTTTCATCCTTTCTATAAATTATTTATCAAGTAATTTAATTTAATTCATCAATTACTATTTAAAGAAGTTTTCTGTCAATTTCTTCTTTAAACTTGTTACTAATCTTTTAATTTTAATCCATCTTTGAAGGCATTTCCAACAAGCTCACCTAAAACTCTGTATGTATTGCTTGCCATGTCATATGTTCCAATCATTAAAACTGGAAGTGGTAAAAAATTCATTTTATTTCCTAAATCTTTTCTCATAATTATTTTTTTCTTATTTTTCTATAAAATTTATCCAATCATTTAATTCTTTTTCAGTTGTTTTTAATTTATCACTATAGCTTTCAAAAACTATATTCATTTCGTTTTTTATTTTGGAATTAGGACATAATTTTTCTATATCTTTAAATGTTTTACCAAGCCACCCTGCATTGGTTGCAAAAGGATAAATCGTTTTATTTGATAAATCATATTTCTTCAAAAATGTAGAAACAACAGGACTTATCGTATACCACCAAACTGGAGTTCCGATAATAATCTCATCATAATCATCTAAATTAACATTAATATCCTTAATTGGAACTTCTTTATTATCAATGGAGTTATTTTGATATTCATTTACCACTTCATCGTAGTCTGTTGAAAAAGGTGTTAGTGGTTCTAACTTCAAAATATCACAGTCTAATTTATTTTTTACCATTTCAGCTATTTTCTTGGTGTTTCCAGTATAGCTGTAGTAGACTACTAACTTTTTCATTATTTACACCAGCCTTCCAATTTTTCTAGAGAATTATTCGCATCACTTCCGCGAATAGCAAGGCCTATTTTTATGTCTGCTCCAGAACATATTTTTTTAATATCATCCATAACATCTCCTAAAGCTGAACCCTCATGAGTTGTAAATGGATAAATTGTCTTACCAGTAAAATCTAGATTCTCAAGACATGTAAACATACACATAGGATAGTGACCCCACCAAACAGGGCCACCAATATAAATAGTATCATAATCACTGATGTTTTCTAGTTTATTTTTAATTTCTGGACGATCGTTATTTTCTAATTCATCTTTAGCAACATCACAACACTCATGATAATTATAAGGATATTCTTTTAGAGGTTCAATTTTAAATAAATCGGCTCCAACTAAATCTTTAATAGTTTCTGCAACTATCTCAGTATTTCCTTTTTCAATATTTTCAATGCCATTTCTCATATAATTTTCCCCCGTATGAGAAAAATAAATAACTAAACTCTTCATAAATTATTCCTCCTAACATAATACTTATATCACTTAGAGTTTGCTCTAAGTCAATAGTAAAATTAAACAAAATTAAAAGGTAGAATTCTACCTATTTTTTTACTTCAACTATCGAAACATGCATGTCTTTATCTACTTTTATTTTATATTTCTTCATTTTATCAATACTATTATCAGTAATGTTAATATATTTAAGTTCCATCATTGTAGTACCTTCTTTTAAAGGAGTAATAATGTATTTTATATCAACTACTCCACCTGCTACATCTTTGTCATGTTCTTTTGATGTTTCTTTAACTGAAATAATATCATCTTTACTTAATTCATACTGCCATTCATAAGGAACTCCACCGTTTGTTTGAACATTTATTGTTGCTTTTTCTTTATCTAAATAATAATAAACCATTACACCTAATGCAAGAAGTAATGCTACTGCACTAAGTATTATCTTTTTAAGTTCCATATTTATCTCCTATCCTAATAATTAATATATCCATATGTAAAAACATGTATTCGTAAATTTTATTTTATAACTAAAATGATACGCACTTATTTAAACTTAACATAATTAAATCCTAATTTACTATATACATCATAAGCTCTTGGTAGATGAAAAATTCTTGCGATTAATAAATTATAAAATTCATCTATTAGAATTATAGTACATAATGTAAAACTAATTGTTAAAAATATCTTTTTAGGAATTTTTTTAGCTAGATAAAAACAAAATGGCATTACTACATAAATCAGAAACAATCCTGATATAGCAAAGAACAAAACACTTCTTAAGCAAACAAAACCATTTATATTACCAAAATTTAGAATTTCTTTACTATAGTCCCAACATCTTTTTCCATTTCCAATTATGTACATACCAAGTCCAGAAATATATTCAAGTATTCCAGTTGAAAATAAACTTATAAAAAATACTTTTAATGGCTTTTTTCTATATCTATAGGTTAAAAAATAAATCATTAAAGAACCAGTTGCATAGATATTAATCCAAGGAAGAAAATTACCACCTCTCCAATAAAATTTTTGCATACCGCCATTAAAATAATAAAAAATAAACTCATATAAAAAACCAAATATACCAGATATAACAATTACTAAGGCAAATATTCCAACTAGCATTAATTTATCAAAGTCATGGTTTTTATTTAAATAATTTTTATAAGTTTTACTCATACTACAACATCCTTACTACTTTTTTATTAGTATTATTTTATCAAACTAAATTGATAAAGTCTATCGAATACTTTATTTCTTTACCAGCTATAAACTATTTTTCCATTTTCCACGATAACCCTTTATCATCACTTATAAATACTAATTTTTTGTTTTTATAACCACTTTGATCTTCTTTAACAATATATATTGATGCTTCCATTTTTAAAATATCATTATCGTAAAAAGGTGTAGATACAATAGTTAACATTTCAATATTTGAGTTGTTATAATTTATTTTACAATTTTCAAAAGTTTTACCACCATCTTTTGTTATATACAAACCTAAATAATTATTATTCTTTGTTAAATTTGATTTAGCAAGTACAAATCCTAGTTTTTCGTTTAAAAAAGTAATTTTAGGTTCCATACTTAAAATTATTGGTTCTTTTGTTATATCTTCAAACGATTTACCTCTATTTGTACTTTTTTGGACTATAACTACTTGATTTTGACCTAGTGAATAATCTACTCTTTCAAGTCTAAGAATTGCATTATTAAACTCTTTAAAATATAACGTATTCTCATCTTCATAAGGATATTTTCTATTTAAAAGTATAAATGACAATATACCTAAAATTGTTAAAATAATAATTCCAACAACTATAATAATTTTTTTCTTTTCCATGTTTTTTTCTCCTTAACAAATTATAACTTATTAATTCTTACAATCTCCTTCTACATATTCCATAGAATAATCTCCAATTAATATATTTTTATCATTTTTAATAGTGTTACATATTATCATAGTAACATTTTTATCTTTGGATTTGTAGATTCTTGTTCCTCCATCTTTTAATATTTTTTTTAATTCTAACTTATTAGTAATATGTTTTATACCATCATCAACTGTTTCAAATGCAGTTGAAAGATAAGTTTTCAAAGTAATATCCGTATCTTGCTCTTTAATATAAAACTCACCTATATTTCCTGCTAAATAAATTGTACGATTATCAGCTGTATAATAATCATTAAATCTAATATCATTATAACTTTCTAGCTTTGTTATGTAAAAATCAAAATCGTTAATTTCAATATTTGTTGTCCCTACTTGTGCTGGATAACTTGCATTAATCATACCTTTGTAAGTGATTTTTACCTTATCATTAATTTTGCAGGAATCAAAACCATCAATATATTTAATTCTAAATTTATCGCTAGAATTATATTCTTCTTCGTTTTCATTTGGACGAACAATCATAGATTTTTCTTCACACTTTATTATAGTTCCAACAAAAGAATGAATATCATCTTTTTGTTTTTGTTTTAAATTATTACATCCTGTTAATTCTAAAACTATAATCCCACATACTAAAATAGTAAATACAATCTTTTTCATAATTAATCCTCTTTTTTCAACTATCACTATTCTTTAACCAATTACTAAATTGTAATTTATGTTGTTCATGATTATAAATATTATGATTAATCTATATATGATAAAGTCTCCTCATAAAACAACACTTTTTTGCCTTTAGGCACTTTCTTAATAATTTGAAATACATTATATACATCTGGATATGGAGATATTATACCCATACACATCATGCCAAAACTTAAACTACATATTGTTGAATTATTTGTTAATGTAAAAATTAACATTGGGATTATTCCTAATATAAATGGTAATAAGCACATTGTAATAAATTTGCTTTTACTCATAGGATATGATGCTAATGCTACAAATGTTATAGGTTTTATAAATCCTATACTAACATTAACATTTTTGGGATAAACAATCCCATGTAAAATTTCATGAACAATTAATAACATACATCCTATCAAAAAACCTAAAATTAAAAAAATTGGTTTTATTGATATATTACTATTAAATAATTTAAGAAATAAAACTACATTACATAGTATTATTAAGAATACACAAATAGGTATTGCTTTTATTTGTATATTATCTTTATCATTATTAATTAAAGTCATTTTCTTATTTGTATTATATTTTTGATACTTAATAATTTCATTTTCATTTATAATACCAACCATCTTTAATCTAGCCATACTAACAACTCCTATCATTACTACAAATTTACCATTTGTACATCACTTATATTATACCATAAGGAAAGTAAATTTTTTTATTGATCTGCTTGATAAATTACTATTTATGAAGATAGTTATAATCACAACTTCAAACTAGTATTTTTAATTTCTTACTGCTTAAAATACACTTTAATCTTTAAAACATTTTACTAATAAAGGCTTAATTAATTCATAAATAAATATTGCCATGAAATTTATTAAAAATACTACTAATATTAAACTAATGTTTATTGATGTTACCCTTATTAATTTTCCAACTGGTGTAATAAACACTATAAGTTCAATTAAAATTATTAACAATAGTCCATAATTCATTGCTTTATTAGAAAATAATCCTTGTTTAATAACTGATTGTTTTAAGTTTCTACAAGATAGTGAATAAACAATTTCTTGTATTACCATTGAAAGAAGTGCTAAAGACATAGCTATTTCTTGTCCATACATTTTCAGACTAATAAAATAAGTAAGAACTACAAATATAGTTTCAATTATAGCTGAAAATGCGATACTAGCTTTAATAAATGGTGTAAATAACGGTTTATTTATTCCTCTTGGTTTTTTATTCATTATGCCATCTTCACTTTTTTCAAAGGACAAACATATACTAGGAATAGAATCTGTTACCAAGTCAATAAATAAAATATAAATTGGTAATAAAATTGTCGTTTTAGTAAACAACCCTATGATAATAGTAAATATCTCAGCAAAATTACTTGATAATGAAAATACTATATTATTTCTAATATTATTATATATTCTCCTTCCTTCTTCAACTGCTACGACTATCGTTGAAAAAGAATCATCCATTAATACTATATCAGAAGCTGACTTTGTAACATCAGTGCCCGTAATACCCATTCCTACACCAACATGAGCATCTTTAATAGCTGGAGCATCATTTACTCCATCTCCTGTCATCGCTACTATTTTTCCACTGTTTTGAAGTGCAAAAACAATTTTTTCTTTATGAGTTGGATTAACTCTTGCATAAACAGAATATTTTTTAACAATATCTTCTAGTTCTTTATCATTATATTTATCAAGTTCGCTTCCAAGTATTGCTTCATTATCACTTGTTATAATACCAACATCCTTAGCAATAGCAGTTGCTGTATCTATAGAGTCCCCTGTAATCATAATAGGTCTAATTCCTGCATTTTTACATAAAGCAACACTTTCCTTAACGCTTTTTCTTGGCGGATCTATCATGCCTAAAATACCAGCAAAAGATAAATTATTTTCCTCTTTTTCTAATTCTTTAATATTTTTTGGTACATAATCTAACTTTTTATAAGCAAATCCTAAAGTCCTTAGTGAATTTTTAGAAAAATTCTTAACTTTATCTAAAACCTCTTCTTTTTGAGTCTTAGATAAATTTACTTTTTCAATTAAAGAATCCATACTACCCTTGCATAAAACATAGATATTATCATCTATTTTATTTAAAGTAGTAAACATCTTTCTATCACTATCAAATGGTACATCTAATAATCTTTCACATTTTTTTCTTAAATTAAGAGAATTAATTTTTTTATTATATAAATAATCATATAAACAAGTTTCTGTAGGATCACCCACATATTTATCTTTATAAATAAGGCCATCATTACAAAGAGCACATATGTAATTAAGCATCTTTTCATCTATTACATATTCATCCTTAACAGTCATTTTATTTTGCGTTATAGTACCTGTCTTATCAGAGCAAATAATATCTATTGCTCCTAATGTTTCTACAGCTTGCATTTGTTTTACTACGGTTTTCTTTTTTGCTAGATTAGATATTCCAACAGATAAAGTTATTGTAATTACAGTTGGTAGTCCCTCAGGAATAGCAGCAACTGCTAGTGATGAACATAGCATTATAATTTCAAGTATAGTATATTTATTAATTAAAGCTAAAATAAAGATAAAGATTAGAATAACAAATACTATTAATGTTATCTTTTTAGATAGTTCTTTTATCTTTAATTGCAACGGAGTTTCAATTCTATCAATTTCATTTAGTGATAATGCAATTTTACCTAACTCACTATTTTTTCCTGTACTTACAACTATACCAGTACATTTTCCATTTGTAATATTTGTTCCTAAAAACAACATATTTTTTTGTTCTTGAATAATTAAATTTTCTTTTAAAACATCAGCACTTTTTTGAACTGGAATACTTTCCCCTGTTAAAGCAGATTCATCTACTTTTAAGTTTTCACATCTAAGTATTCTAATATCAGCAGGAACTGTTTCTCCAGATTCTAAATATATTATATCCCCTGGAACCAATTCTTTAGTATTTATTATTAGTATTTTGTCATCTCTTTTTACTTTAGAAGTACTGGTTTCATATTTTTTTAAATCTTTTAATATTAAAGCTGCTTTTTCTTCTTGTATAAATCCAACAATAGCATTTATAAAAACTACAAAAAGAATAACAATAGTATCAGTATACTCATGAGAATAAAAACATCCATAAAAATATAAAAGTACTGCAACAACTAATAATATGATAATCATCGTATCATTAAACTGCTTTAAGAATCTTAAAATTAAAGGTGTTTTCTTTTTATTTAAAATAATATTTTGCCCATAATCACTTAATCTTTTCTTTGCTTCTTCACTATCTAATCCATCAATATTACTATTCAATGTTTTAAATATATCTTCTTCGTTTTTAAAATACACTTTTTCTCATCTCCATTTTATTACTTTTTATTCTGTCTTTTATTCAATAATTTACTATTTATCACTTTCTTCTAATGATAAATCAAAGTCTAATTTATATAATCTATCTTATTTTATATTCTACTAATACTTTATCATGGATGCTATCAAGTGATATTTTTAATCAATATATAACTTCATACACATGTATACTACTTTCTATTTTGGTAAAAAGACAAGTCCAATAAATGCTAAAACAATAAATAGTAATCCTACACAAAATAAAACTTTTTCTGCTGGATTTTTTACAAATCTCATCACATAGCTTTTATTTGGATTCTGTGGACTATAGAAAACATCTAATTCTGTGCCTATAGGAAAATGTTCTTTTAATACATTGGTAGAAATATGGATATTGCTATTAATTATTAAATTTTTTTCTTGAACATCATTTTCTACTTTAGTTTTTATTTTATTAAAAGACGACGACTTATTTACAATCCAACCATATTTAAGTCTTTGATTATATTTAACACCGTTAACAATATACTCTACTATAGGAAAATGTACTCCATTATTATTCCATAAAGTGTACTTTATAACTTTTCCTTTTGTTGTTAGAATACATTGTTCAACCATCTTTTTGTCTTTACTCTTAAATATTAATGATAAGATTAACAGTATTAAGCCTATCAACATAAATATTACAAAAAAACTTATTTTCATTTTTCTAATCTCCCTTGCAACTTACTATTTCATTTAAATCTTATCATAAATAGCATTAATTATCTATACTACATTTTTTAATAACTTCATTTATTAGTTTTTCGATTTCAACGGAATTTTCTATTTCATGTATTCCAAAACATTTTCTTCCTAAATCTTTAAATGATGCTCCACAGTGGAATACTATTTTTCTATCTATAATGATAAATCTATCATGATAAGAATCATTTTTTATAAATTTTATATTATTATATTGTTTCAAGTATTTTTTCTTTAAATTAGCATTTATATTTGATGAAATAATTATTATATCTTTATCAATACTTCTTAGCTCGTCTAATAATACTTTTCCTACATAATTATCTATAATTATTATTTCATCTTTTGCAAGATTGAATATTTCTAATAGTACAGAATAAGCATCATAAATATCACCTTTAAAAAATATAGAATCTTTTGTTATTTCTTTTGGATTAAATTTATCAAATAATTCATCTATTCTCTTTGTGTTATGATCAACTTTTTCTTCTAAAAGTAAAAAACGTCTAGGTAATATATTTTTATTATAATTAATATAATGTCTCATTTTTACAAATGTATCCATTATTCTAATACTGGTTTGGATTGCCTCTTTTGATTTTAGTATTGTTGCGAGCATATACACTCCTTGTTCAGTAAATACTCTAGGATTAGTTCTGGACTTTGAACTAATATTTGCGGTCGCATTTTGCGACCACAAAACATCAACTTCTTTATCATTTGTTATCCATGATATCCTATTAGGAAACTTTTCCTTATTTCTATTTACTGCTTCATTAACTCTTTTTGTTTCTACATTATATAATTTTGCTAAATCAGAATCTAGCATTACCTCCTTTCCATCAATTTCATAAATCATGTTTTCAATGTTTATAACATCTTTCTCTACTATTTCATTCATAATTAAACCTCCCTCTTTAGAATAAAAAAGGATATCCCTTCATCCTATTGAAAGGGATATCCCGCAACATGCAATAATTCTTTTCTTGCCTTAAAGAATTAGAACCTTAGCGTCCAAATTGTCATATTAACTCGTAGCAAGATAATTAATACAGTTTATATATATCATACTATTCTTATAAATACAATCGAACAAAGTTATTTTTTATTAATATATCTTTCTAATATATGCATATTTTTTATTTACTTGGTCTTCTTTATTATACCAATTAATGCTAACTACCTAAGATAAAATTATTAAAAATTATACATCCATTAGTTGAGTTGAATATTTGTTTATCAACTTACAAATTAATATTTATTACTTTCTTCTAATAATAAATCAAAGTCTGATTTATATAATCTATCTTGTTTTATTCTATATTTTTCGAATTCAGTTAATGCTTTATCGCATGCTATATTATGTGATATTTTTCCTCTATCTTTTAATATATCTAAATCATCTGCTAATAAAAACTTATCTATTCTCGTAGACCAATCTTCCATCGTCATTGGAATATGTCTTTTCGCTCTATTCTCTGCTAAGTCCAAAAATGCTGATACTATTAGTTCTAAACTTTCTAATTCTTCTTTAGATAAATAATTTTTAGCTATTACAACATCTATTTCTAATATTTTTCCATCAGGTGAATTTCTCTATGATGTTAGCCCCATATGTTCTTTTGCTGCATTAGCTCTATTATATATAATTTCAGCAGCAGTTTGATGTGAGACGGCATAGTGCATTTTGTTCTGAACCCTTTTAAAAAATTTAATTGCTGTAGGAGATTTTTTATCATAATCCACACTAGTTGTAATAAAAATATCTGTAATTTTTTGATAAGCCATTCTTTCACTTGTACGAATTACTTTTATACGTTCTAATAATTCATCAAAATATCTTGTATCAAATCTATTACCATTAATAAATCTATCATCATTTGGAGTAAATCCTTTTACCATATATTCTTTTATTAGTTTATTAGCCCAAGTTCTAAATTTTATTGCAGTTTTGGAATTAACTCTAAACCCAATAGAAATAATCATATCTAAATTATAGTAGTTTTTTTTCTTGAAACTTTTCGATTTCCTTCAATTTGAACTTGTTCCAAAATGGAACAAGTTGAATTTTTATCTAATTCTTCATCATTATATATATTGTTAATATGTTTTACAATTGCAGGTCTTTGAACATTAAATAAATTTGCAATAGCATTAGCATTTAACCAAACATTATCTTCTTTCAAAACAACTTCTACTTTTGAGTTTCCTTCTTCATCTTCATAAAATATAATATTATTTTCATTTTTTATTAAATTTTTACTCATAAATTGCCTTATCAAATATACATATATTATACTAAACATTTTTAACAATATAAAAGAAATTACTTTTTTTCCATTACATAATGTGTTCTTTTTATAACTATATCAATTTTTAATCTAACATCTATATTTATAATATTCTTTGTTTTTAATAAATCTCTTTTCTTAAAACACCTAAGCCTAAATAAAACTTCTGATTATTTATTAAACTTTCTTTTATTTTCTTTTGCAATGTTGTCTTTTCAGATAATTCTTTATAATCACTACACTGGTTTACTCCATATACAAAATTCATAATATCATTAATACAATCTTCTCCATCCCTAATATCAAATAAATTGTGAAAAAGGAAAATATTCGAATTTTTTTCAACTATATTATAAATTTGGTTACTTAATAACCATGAATTACAGATATATTTAATTTTATCTAAACCATATATTTGTTTTATTTTATTTTGTGATTCTTTTATTGAATCCTTTACTTCGATTAAATCTAATTTTTTGCCTTTTGGTATATGAATTTTTATTATAGAAATATTTTTTTCTGTACTCTCATATTCATATTGTAATCTTCCTATTTCTATAATTCTAACTCTAATAAAATATACGGCCCATAACATTTGTGATATTCTTACTCCATCATAATTTCTATATATTAAGTCACTCTCAAAACATTCTTTTACCCTATTTTTATGAATATTAACTTGATTTATATCTAATCTATATTTATCAATATTATTTCTATGTAATTCATAACCTAGTATTATCATTAAATTTGTTACAAATGGATTTACATTATTTCCGAATAATTCATTAATATCTTTTACCTTCCATAATTCTTTTATTTTAATAAAATCATCACAATATAAAGTATTATATACATCATTAAATAACTTTCCATAATATTCACTTTGATTTATCTTTTCAGCACACCTATAACATTTTTCTTTATATGATTTTTCTATATTATAAAATTCAAATGCTTCGTCAATTTTCATTTTATTTATCATTTTTCACCACTCCATACATCTACACTTATACCTTTTTGCATTGTCATTTTTCTTACTTATATCATTTTTGTAAAGTGTGTATATTCCTGTAAGTAATAAAATAAAATCACCTAATACCATTTTTTATTTCTCCTATAATCTCTACTTTTTATTTTGTTTAATCAACCCATACCACCTAATATGGTATGAGTAAATATATTCTCCTCAAACAACATCCATAAAATTTTATCATTTTTTTACAAAAATAAGTGCTTTTTATCAAAAATATGCTTTTTTTTGATATGCACTGAACAGTTGGCTTTTGTTGAAATATAAGGCTTTATTTAAGATTTAGAACACATACACATTCAACGTGATATGTATTTGGAAACATATCATAAATAGAAACACTTTTTAATTCATAATTATTACTTAACAAATCTATATCTCTTGCCATAGTCATTGGATCACATGATACATAGATTATAGTCTTTGGATTTATTTTTTCTAAAGAATTAATGACTTTTTTATGTAATCCACTACGTGGAGGATCTACTATAATAGTATCTATATTATTATTAGAAATAGAATCAATTTTATCCTCTACTTTTCCTAAAATAAACTCTATATTTTGACAATTATTAATTTCTTTGTTTTCTTTTGCTGACTTTATAGCATCATTAACAACTTCTACTCCAATAACGTTATCTACAACATCACTTATATAAATTCCAATAGTCCCAGAACCACAATATAAATCTAAAACATTAGAAGATTTACTATCAACAACATGCTTTTTAATCTCATCATACATTGCTGTTGAAATTAAATAATTTATTTGAAAGAAACTATTTTTTCTGACTAAATATTTCTTACTACCAATAAACGAAGTTATATAATTCTTTTTAGAAAAACATTTATCGTTAATGAATAAAACGTCGCATAGTTTTAGTAAACTTTCATAATCATTAACGCTACCTTCTATGATAAGCATTACTTCATTTGTTTTATTTCCAAGTTTTATTGTAATAGTCTTAATATCATGTTCATTCTTAATATAATCTCTTAGCTTTTTAATAATAGCATTTATTTTAAAGTCAAGAAGTAAGCATTCATCTATATCAATTAGACTATTAGTCTTTTTCTCAAAAAAACCTAATTTTTCTTTTTCTACATGTAAAACTACTTTATTACGATAATTATAATCATTAAGTTTAACAAACTGTTCTATCATAACTTTTCTTTTTAAAGTTCTTTCTAAAATATTTTCAATCTTTTCACATTTAAATTTTTCTTGTAAAAGAAGACTCATATGTTCTAAATTACAACCACCACATAATCCATAATATTTACATTTAGGTTTTACTCTTTCAACACTAATATTACTGATTGTTCTTGCTTCTCCTAGTAAAAATTTCTTATTTTCTTTTTTTATATTAATTTCAACATTTTCATCTTTTAAAGCATTTTCTACAAAACAAACTTTATTATTAACACTAACAATTCCGCGACCATAATGATCTAATCTTAAAACTTTCATCTAATCATCCTCGTTCTTATTATAGCATACTTCTTTTAAAATCTACCATACTATAATTAGGTGAAGATAGATGAATAAATATATTAAACTTATTAAAGAAGAAACTGGTGCATCAAAAGATTATATTTATAAAGAACTAACTGTTTCAAATACTAATATATTACTTGTATTTAATGAAGTATTAACTAGTAGTGATGATATTGGAGAATTTATTTTAAAAGAGTTAGTACTTCTTTCAAAAAAACAGTTAAAAAAAATAGAAAACAATCTTCCAGCTTGTAATATTAAAGATATAACTAAAGAAGAAATGACTGCCTACTTAAATAAAGGATTTTTAGTTATCATTATAAATGATAAAATTCTTTCAGTTGAAGTTAAAAAAAGTTTAGAACGAGGAGTTACAACTATAGAAAGTGAATTATCCTTAACCGGTCCGAAAGATTCTTTTTCAGAAAACTTCAATACTAATCTAGGTCTTATTAGAAGAAGAATAAAGTCAAATAATTTATGGTGGAATGAGATTAATCTAGGTACTAAAACAGAAACTAAAATGGGTCTTATTTATATGAATGATATTGTTGATAAAAAGCTTATTAACGATATAGAAGAGAAATTAAAAAGCATTAATATTGATGGCATAATTGATTCTAGTTATCTAAAAGATAAGTTGGAAAGTGATAATTTATTTCCTACAGTCATTCTAACTGAACGTCCTGATAAAGTTTCAATGGCACTTTTAGAAGGAAAGGCTGTTATCTTAGTAGATATGTCATCATATGCGATTATTTTACCTAACTTCTTTGTTGATTATTTTCATACAGTTGATGATTATTATCAAAAATCTTTTAACACTACTTTTATTAGAATTGTTAGAATGTTTGCTTTCTTTATAGCAATATTCGTGCCTGCTTATTATATTGCCATTACTACCTATAACCAAGATTCTTGTTTTTTATCCCTCTTACTTTTATTAAAAGCCCAAAGAGCATCGGTTCCATTTCCTGCGACTATTGAAGCCTTGTTTATGATTTTATCATTTGAAGTCTTAAGAGAAAGTGACTTAAGAATGTCATCTACTACTGGTAGTGCAATATCAATTTTAGGAGGATTAATATTAGGAGATGCTGCTGTATCAGCAGGTATAATGTCCCCTATTATGATTATAGTAATCGCAATCTCATCTATTGCTTCATTTGTATTTACATCAATTGAACTTATTAACGCTATTAGAATTTATCGAATTATCTTTATTTTAATCGCATCTATCCTTGGAATTTATGGAATTTACTTGGGAGCAGTTTACCTTTTATTTAAACTAATTACTCTTGCCCCTTTTAATAAGCCTTATCTTGCTCCATTTTCACCATTCATAAAAAAAGAACAAAAAGACGCTATTATAAAAACTAAAAATGAAGGAAAGAAATATCGCAATGTTTTACTAACTACTAACAAAAGTCGAGGTGAATATTAGTGAAAAAGATAATCTATGTAATAATATTTTTAATTATTTTTATTGGTAATAAGAATTATATTGAATTAAATAATTTGGCTATTATCACAAATATAAGTATTGTTAAAGAAAAAGATAATTATAAAGTGACATTCCAAGAAATAATTCCTAAACGTGAAGATAATAAAGTAGTTAAAAATTTTAAATACTATACTAATACAAGTAATAGCTTACAACATGCTTTTTATAATTTAGAAGAAGATGTTACCAAAGAAGTTTACTTAGAACATTTAGAAAATATTATTATTAAGACTGATGACGTTAACATTATCTATGACTTAGATAAGTTTTTAAAGAGTGACTTAGACAATTTTAATATCATCTTAAGTGAAACCGATCCTGTTAAGATATTAGATTATAATAATAGTTATAAATATGTAAACAATCTTATAAAAGACAACATTACCCTACGCAGTATTAAAAAAGCTAAACTTGAAAATAAGAAAATCAAGATTCCAATAGTTAAGATTGATAAGAATAAAAGATTAATTTTTTATAAATATGATGAATTAGGAGGTAATAACAATGCCTAGAAAAGATTTATCAATGATTGCTCTTTCGTTTTTCTTAACAAGATGTTTTTTTAATATGTATACTTTTACAAATATCTATTCTTATCTTTTAACCGCAGGCTCTATTCTTATTTTAATTATTATAATGAAACAAATAAAAGTAAATATTTTAGAAACAAAACTATTTAAATGGTTATATTTAATTTCTATGTTACTTATATTTTCAATTATATTAATTAACGCTACTAACTTTATAAATATCAATTATTTCAGATATAATAATTATCTTTCTGTAGGACTTTCTCTTCTTACTATTTCTTATATAATTGGTAAAGATAAAATTAAAACAATTGCCTCTATTAGTGAAATATTTTTATTTATTTTTATTGTAATAGCTTTACTTATTTCTATCAGTTTAATTTCTTTAATCAAAGTAGGAAATTATGAAAGCTTTATTAAATTTAATAATTTTGGAATGAGCTATTTACCATATTTATTAGTCTTTGTTTTATTCTATATTAGAAAGAATAATATTGTAACGGGATATATCATAGGTTCTTGTTCATCGTTTTTTGATATTTTACTTGTTATTGGAACACTTGGAACAAAACTTCCTCTTACCTATTCATATCCAGGAATATCTATTCTAAAAACTATCACATTTTTTAACTTTGTAAATCACTTAGATAAACTATTTTCTTTCATTTATTTATTTGAATATACTATAGCTTTAAGCCTAATTATTAATATTATGAAAAATATCATCAAAAAAGAAAGCAATTAGCTTTCCATTTTATTACATGTATAACCTATATTTTCATAATTCAATTTTTGCATATCAGAATCAGCCGCTAAATAATTAACCAAAGTTGCATCTGTTGGATTACTATTAAGAAGACTATCATCAATAGTAAAACGTATCATATTTTCACTTTCTTCTACTTTGATTCCAACAAGGCTTTTAAAATAGGTAATTTCACTTTCAGCTGTTGAAGTATCCGGAGTTGATGATGGAACATAATTATCAGGTAAAGCATCTAATTTTTGATATGTAATTACATTTGTTGGACTATTATTAACAAATTTAGTTTTTGAATTAACTTGATACAATTCGTTGGAATAAATCTTATTACAATTAACAAGAATTATTTTTGGATTATTTGAAGAAGATGATGTATTATTTTTGGTTTTGCTTTTAGGAATTAATGTTCTAAAAGTTGGAGGAAGTATTATAAATAACGAAAGAAAGATTATGCAAAGTACTACCACTACTGGGCTTTTTTCTTTTTTCATGTTAATTATCCTACAATACTTCTATTTCTTCATTATTTTCTTCTTCATCAACACCATCTAATGTTTCTACATTCTTTTCTTCTATTTTTTCAAAATTGTTGCTTGGAATTTCTCCACTATCAGTATTAATTTCTGATTGATTAACTTCAGCTATATTGTCAGAAAAAACTAATGGTGGAACAAATTCTTCATCACCACCCTTAATTTCATCATTTGTATCTAACCCTTCTGTAGTGTCTTTATCTATTTTATCATCTGAAACTAATGAGGTATTTTTTTCTATAACGCTTGGTTCTGGGATTATTTCTTGTTCTTCTACCTCAATTTTCCTTTGTTTTTTTGGTTTATTTATTAAAACAATAATCATTCGATATATATATATAACTAAAAATAATAATGGTATTAATGGTGTAGCTAAAACTATATAATATATAACTTCATTTCCTTCGACTAGATTATACAATTTTATAGACTCAGATAATGATATTGAAAAACCAATAGTGACAGCTAAAAGTGCACCTATCACCATAATTGCTAATAACGTAGTCCAAAACTCCACTAAATAGTTATATCTTTGAATATCCTTTTGTTTTACTTTCTTTGAATAAATCATAATAATAAATGCAGTTAAAATAACAATTGCCAAAACTGGTAAAAAAACAAATTTAATCATCTTTATTAAAAACGAAAAATCGTATTTAAAATCTACCATATTTTCCCTCCTACTCTTTCCTACTATAAATGATATCACATTTATTTTAATTTTTCAATTTCTTATAGAAAAAATGAAAAAAAGTTTCACAAGAAACCTTCTATGCCTTAATACTTCAAGATTATTATGTCAAGATATTTCTCTAAAACACGCCAAAAATCACTAACAGTCTACACTTTATTTCTACGTTGTATTTTTACATAAACTACATAGGTAAATAATTTGGATAGTTTTACTTGTTGTTATATTTCATTACTTTCATATATGGTTTCGAATCAAAACTTTTTTCGTCTGTTATTGCGTTATCTATCATCGTATTTAAGACTGCTTGGTACTCAAGTAGGTTTTTCCTTATAATACCATCTACATCACTTTTATCAATACCTAAGAAATTAGCTATTGATGATGAACTAAAGTATTTTCCATCAATATATCCTAGCTTTAATGCCAATATTACACATTCATTAACCGGTTTATTCATAGTCATTTCAATAAATTCATCAGTATTAAAAATTTCTAGAATCCTAATATATTTATCATTTTGTTCTTGTTTTATATCTTGCTGATTTTCAATACATATTTGTTGCTTTTCGTTATTTAGAGTTTCATTTTTACTAATAGTTTCAGCAGGTTTAGAAATATCATTTTTTCTTTTTTCCATGTCTAGTTGATTATCATCACATACTTGTTGTGTCTTTTTATTTGATTTTTCCTTCTTAATAATGTCTACACTAGATTTAGAAATACTTGATTCTTTATCTTCTTTCACTATTCTTTTTAATATACGGGTCATTTTAGGTAAAACATTAGCATAAAACATTTTCTTTAATTCTTTAGGTACTTTTTTATTTATAACTGGATTCTTCAAATCTCCACCATATCTTAAAGTGAGTAGTTTTTTACTATCATCATCCAATAAACTTAACATCCTATCTACTTGATCTTCTGAATACATGTCATAATATTCGTATAAATTATTTAAACTTCTTTTTACTCTCTTGTTTTTTTCAACATCACTCATATTTATTACCTCTTTAATATTATCACTATCTAAATTAATTTATTTATTGATCATTAATAAACAATTGACACTTCTAATAACTTATTTAAACTATAAATCAATCATAAAACCATTTCTAATAAAAGACCAACCATTTCTAGTAAACCTATATTTATTTTAGTTTTCGTTTTTGCTTTCCTGACTTTTTCTCTACTGGATTATTAATAATATCATTCATCATATCAGCTAATTCACCATTTGATATATCTGTTTTTTCAGAAAGTACATCCATCATCAATTTCTGAAGTTCAATGAATCTAGATTTTCTATGGGAATAAAACTGACCATGGCCATAATTTTCTTCTTTATAGTATGCTGCATTTATTACAGGATAATTTGTTCTAGGTTCATTTTCACCACACAATAAACATTTGCAGATACTTGTATCTCTATATTGAAAAGGTCCATCCCAGCCAACACATACACTAATGTGATCACAATTATCTTGTTGAATTTTTATTTCAGAATCAGTTCTATTAATTTCCTGCTGTAATATTTCTCTTCGTTGCAATAACAATTGTTTGTAATTTATATCAAATTCAATTGCTGGCATATTCATCAATCTTTCCACTATTGCATCATCAGTTTCAGAACCAATTGACAATTTAAAATCCTCTATATGTTTTCTCATAAACTGAATATAATCTGTTTCATCCTTATATTCCTTGGTAAGAGTATATAGTATAGGATTGCTTGACATCATTCTTTTCATTTTTTCAATTTTGTTATCATTTTTATCTTCACTATCTTTTTTCATAATGCCTCCCATAATTTAAAATATTATATCACAGAAAATTTTACACTTCAATATTCCTATATATAATATTGAAACAAAAAAACTAACTATCTCTAGTTAGTTTATATCCATTTTGGTAGCGACGGAGGGAGTTGAACCCACGACCTTTCGGGTATGAACCGAGCGCTCTAGCCAACTGAGCTACATCGCCATTTAACAAGCACATTAAATATATCAAATATTTGAAATATTATCAAGTCTTTTTTGAATTTTTTTAAATATTACCCAAATAATATAAGATATATTTTTATAAAAACACTTTGTATTATAGGTCTTCTAATTCTGAATTTTGGCTTTTCTTTATATATTTCTTTACCTACTTTTTTTACCAGATCAGTATAATCTTTCTTTTCAACTAAGAAAAATATATTTCTTTGAATACGATTAATAAATTTTCTATTTCTATATATTTTACTATCAAAATTAGTAAATTTATCTTTATTATCAATCATAACCTGATTAAATCCGGTTAAATATGCCCCGGGCTCTATCAAAGTAATTGTAATGTTCTTATTAAGATATAATAGTTCCTGTCTTAGAGTTTTGCAAAGCATTGAAATAGCAGCTTTAGAAGATGTATAACATCCTAGAAAGGGAATTGGTATTATAGAAGCAAGTGAAGACGTTACAAAAATTTTCCCTTTTTCCTTATTCTTTTTCTTTATGTTATAAAATTGTTGGATTAAAGAAAAATTTCCAAAAATATTAGTTTCATAATTATCTCTTAAAACATTGATATCTTCTTCCAAGATTGATCCTCCATTACCAACTCCATCATGGACTATTAAACAATCTGGATTAATAGAATTTATCTTAAGTCTATCTCTAGATTCACATACATCTAATTTTACAACTTCAGCAACTATTCCATCATGAATTAATTTTTCCTTTAACGGGGTTATTTGTTCTTTGTAATGTACTCCAATAAAAATATTAGGACTAGTTTTACCTGCTAAAAACTTTACTAAACTATATCCTATACCTGATGTTGCCCCTACTATTAAGATTTTCATTGATATCACCATTTATAGTATAACCAAAAAAAGAAATCCAAATTCATGAATTTCTTCTCGAAATTATAAACGAAACACCTTTTTTTTCGTTTTTTATTAAAATATCATAACCAATAATATTTAAGGTCTTTTTGACAATAGATAAACCTAATCCAAATTCACCCTTAATTCCCTTACGATACGGTGTAAATATAGCTTCTAATAGTTCATCATCAATACTGTCACCATCATTGTATAAAACTAATTTATTTTGTTTAGCAGTAATTTTAATTGTAGTTTTTGTATATCTCATAAAATTACTTAACAAATTATCAAGAATAGTTTCCCAATGTTCATATGTACCATAATATTTTGATTTTTTATCAGTTTCTAATACGAATTTAATTTCTTTACGATGAAATTTAAATTTTTCTATTTCATCTTCTAGAATCTTTTTCATATCAACTTGTTCTATATTTATATTTTTACTATCCTTTAGATAGTCAAGTTTATTTAAGTAAAGAAGTGAGTGTACTTTTTGGTCGAGTTTATAAGACTGTTCTTCAATTACTTTTAATGCAGTATCTTTATCTTCAATACCATCATGAACAGCCTCTATATATGATTTTATAACTGTAAGTGGTGTTTTAAAATCATGAGAAATATTTTGATACATCTGATTTCTGTATTTTTCTTGATTAATTAGTCCTATTCGCATATCTTCTATTGCAAGAGCTAAAGACTTAATCTCGTCATCAATTGTAAAATCAATTGTATGAGGATAATCTAAATTATCGATATTATCTATTTTACTTTTTAACTTACCTATTTTTCTAACTATAATAGAAATCCATAAAACTAGGATTGTTCCTATTAAAAGACAAGTTATTAAAACTATTGGAAAGATTGCTTTTAATATTTCTTCACGTACTTCAATGATATAACTATCATCACTGATAGCAATCTTAGTACCACTGTTATCATCGATTTTATAATAATAATATAGTTGGTGATTATATAAAAATTTACCATATTGTTTTTTCATTTTAGGTAGGATTTTAACAGGATTATCAATTCCCTTTAAAGTATCAAAATTATCATTCATAACTATTCTATTATCAATGATATATAAATAAGCAACTTTTGTATTTAAAAGTTTATCATCTACATCTGATTCTATAACTTTTAATGGTTCACTTAAATACGTATACATACTATTTTCTGATACACTTAAAAGTAATTGTGGAAGAACGATTCCTAATGAAATAAAAACAATAACAAAGATTATGCCTATTAAAAATAAAAGTTGTCTACTTAATTTGTTTTTTATATATTTCATGAAAGACGATATCCATATCCATAAATAGTATTTATATTTAATTTAGGCATTTTCTTACGCAAACGTCTGACCAAATCATCAACAACACGATCTGAACCAAAATAATCATCTCCCCAAACATCACTTAAAATCTCTTCTCTGGAGAAACTTTTATCTGTATTTTTGATAAATAAAAGTAATAAATCAAATTCTAAAGTAGTTAGTTTTATTTCTTTTTTATCCAGAAAAACATTTCTTCTTTTAATATCTATAACATAATCTAAATAGTTTATAGCATTGACTTCTTTACTATCATAAACTCTTTTAATAATGTTATTTACTCTTAAAACTAACTCTTTTGGTGAGAATGGTTTAGTAATATAATCATCACTTCCTAGTTCTAAACCCAAAATTTTATCTAGGTCATGGTCTCTTGCTGATGTAAAAATAACTGGTGTTGTTAAATCTTTTTCTCTAATTTCTTTAATTATGTCATAACCACTAACACCATCTTTAAGCATAATATCAAGAATCCAAAGATCAACTTTTTCTCCTATATAGTTAATTGCATCTAATCCTTTATCAAAGCAAACAACTTTATAACCTGCTTTTTCTAAATAAGTTTTTATTAAGGTAGAAAGGTCAGCCTCATCTTCTACGTAACATATTGTATACATCTAAATCACCTACTACATATAGTATAACATGTAATTTTATTTTGTTTTTGAAAATTTTATGAAACCCTTATAATTATCATACCTCCTTTTCTAAATCTAGAGTACTAGAAAAATGTAGAATAATTATCAAGCAATTATGGGAAAATATGAAAAAAGAGATTTATTTTAAAATCTCCTTTACTTTATCTATTAGATGTGAAACTGAGGCACAACTCATAAAACAAATAACTGAATCTTTATAATTAGCTAAATCTTTTAAATCATCCTCACTTATAATTTCAGCATCCTTAATTTTATTTGTAATTAATGAAGAGTTAACGCCTGGATAATCTTCTTGTTTTTCTCTGTTTGAATCAATTTCTGTTAAAAAGACTTTGTCTGCTACTTGCAAAGCATCAATAAATTCATCAGTAAAATCCTTGGTTCTAGAATAAGTATTAGGTTTAAAGATTACTACTATATGTTTATGTGGGAATTTTTGTCTTACAGCTTCTAGTGTAACTTTAATTTCTGTTGGATGATGTGCATAGTCATCAACTAAAATAGTATTTCCTACTTTTTCAATGGCAAAACGTCTTTTAGCATTTTCAAAATCTTCTAAGGAATTAGAAATATCTTCTTCTTTGATACCTATATTTTTAGTAATAATGATTGCAGCAGTTGCATCCATTACCATATGTTTTCCATATAAGGGAATCATAAAGTTTCCATACAATTCATTATTAAAATATAAATCAAATTTAGAACCATCTTCATCTAGTTGTAAGTTTTTTATTACAACATCATTATCTTCATTAAAACCATAGTAAATTGGCTTATTTATATAATTTATTTTTCTTATTTCCTCGTTATCACCACATACTACAATTAAATCTTTAGTTTTATTTGCAAAGTCTTCAAAAGTATTTCTAATATCATCTATGTCTTTATAACATTCTAAGTGTTCACGTTCTATATTTGTAATAATTGTATATGTTGGATGATATGCTAAAAAGTGACGATTGAATTCATCTGACTCAATAACAAAGTATTTATTATCTTTTGATACTTTTCCGTCTCCTGAACCTACAAAATAATTACAACCAACTGTCTTTTCTAAAATATGACGAATAATTGATGTTGTAGTTGTTTTTCCATGAGTTCCAGAAACACAAATTGTTTCAAATAAACTAGTAATATCACCTACTATTTCATTATATTTTTTAATAGTTAAGCCAAGTTGTCTTGCTCTTACTAACTCTTTGTGATCTAATGGACAAGCAACAGAATAAGTGACAATCGTATCTTTAGTAAGTTCTGCAGATTGATCATAAAATATTTTAATATTTCTTTGTCTTAAATGTTCTTCAGTAAACTTATAGTCTTTAGCATCATCATATCCTGATACATCGTTACCCAAATCATATAGTATTTGAGCAAGAGTTGACATACCTGTTCCTTTAATCCCTATACAATAATATTTCATTTTTATACCTCTTTCATTACTATAAATTATGTTAAATTTTAGTATTTGTTATTCTAATACTGAATTCCCCAAACTACATGATGTTTAGCTTTTTTGCCACAACATACGCAAACTTCATCAATTTTTTCTGCATCTGGTAAGATACATCTTGATTTACAACCACGAATTTCTTTGATTTTTTCTTCACATTCCTTATCTCCGCACCACATAGCATGAATAAAGCCTGGTTGAGTATTCAGAATTTTTTCCATTTCTTCTAAATTATGAGCTTCAAATGTTAAATTATCACGACGAGTTTTTGCTCGATTATACATATCATTTTGAATTGTTTCTAATAAATCTTTAATATATGAAACGATTTCTACATCTTTAGTAGTAGTTAGTTTTTCTCTAGTGTCACGTCTTGCGACTGTAATAATTCCATTATCTAAATCTCTTTTACCTAATTCAATTCTAACAGGAATACCATTAACTTCGGCTTCAGCAAACTTAAATCCTGGAGATTTTTTAGAATCATCTATATAAGCAGTAATATCATTTTTTAGTAATTCATCTTTATATTTACTTGCTAAAGATAAAACTTCTGCATCTTCGCCAATTGGAATAATAACGACTTGTCTTGGCGCGATTCTTGGTGGAAGAACTAATCCATAATCATCACTATGTACCATAATTAAACCACCAATCATTCTGGTTGTTGTACCCCATGATGTTTGATAAGCATATTCTAACTCATTATCTTTATTTGAAAAAGTAACATTATAAGCTTTAGAAAACTTTTGTCCAAAATAATGAGAAGTTCCAGCTTGTAAAGCTACACCATTATACATTAAAGCTTCATTAGTTAATGTGTATTCAGCACCGGAAAACTTTTCTTTTTCAGTTTTTACCCCACGGATTGAAGGAATTGCTAAAACATTATTATGGAAAGCGTGATATACACCCATCATTTGATCTGTTTCGCGTTCTGCTTCTTCACGGCTTGCATGAATAGTGTGACCTTCTTGCCACAAGAATTCACGACTTCTTAAGAATGGTCTAGTTTCTTTTTCCCATCTTAAAACATTACACCACTGATTATATAATTTTGGAAGATCACGATAAGATTTAACATGAGTTGCATAATAGTCACAAAATAAAGTTTCACTAGTTGGACGAATAGCTAATCTTTCTTCTAACTCTTTTTCTCCACCCTTTGTTACCCAAGCAACCTCAGGAGCGAAACCTTCTACTAATTCACCTTCTTTTTTTAGCAAATCTTCAGGAATAAGTAGCGGCATTTGACAATTTACATGACCAAGTTTTTTGAACTCTTTATCAAGTATTTCCTGCATTTTCTCCCAGATAGCATAACCATTTGGTTCTATTACAATACATCCTTTTACAGATGAATAATCAGCTAAGTGTGCAGCACGAACAACATCTGTATACCATTTAGCAAAGTCCTCATTACGAGGTGTAATCGCATTATTTTTTTTATCCATATAATTACTCCTTTGTATCTATATATAATTCTTCTAATTGTTTTTCTGAAACGAATGATGGACAACTCATCATTAAATCAGATGCAGATGTAGTTTTTGGGAATGCTATAACATCACGAATATTAGTAGTTCCTGTTAAAATCATAACTAAACGTTCAAGTCCAATAGCAAGTCCTCCATGTGGTGGTGTTCCATATTTAAAAGCATCAATTAAGAATCCAAATTTATCATAAGCTTCTTCTTTCGTAAATCCTAAAGCTTCAAACATTTTTTCTTGAATTTCTTCTTTATGAATTCTAATACTTCCTCCACCTACTTCATATCCATTAAGTACGATATCATATGCTTTTGCATGACAATTTGCTTTATCAGTTAATAATTTATCGACATCTTCATCTTTAGGCATTGTAAATGGATGATGACATGCCATAAAACGATTTTCTTCATCACTCCACTCAAACACTGGAAAATCTACTACCCATAAGAATTTATAATCATCTTCTTTAATTAAACCTAATTCTTTTCCAAGTAAGCATCTAAGTGAACCTAAAGAGGCATAAACAATTTCTTTTTTATCTGATGCAAAGAATACTAAATCATTATCATGAAGATCTAATTCTGTTTTCAAACTAGCTTTTTCTTGATCAGTTAAAAATTTACTAATACCACCCGTAAATTCATTATTTTCTAATTTTATAAAAGCAAGTCCCTTAGCTTTGTATTGTTTAACAAATTCAGTTAATTCATCAATTTTCTTACGTGAGAAGTTATTAGCTTCATTTTCTACTTTGATACTTGAAATAATACCATTATTTTCTATTGCACTACTAAATACTTTAAATTCACCTTTTTCAAATAATTTAGTTACATCATGAAGTTCCATTCCAAATCTCATATCTGGTTTATCTGAACCAAAGCGAGCCATTGCCTCATCATATTTCATTCTAAGGAATGGTGTTTTTATATCTATTCCTTTAATTTCTTGGAAAACTTTTTTCATTAAACCTTCAACAATTGTTTCAATATCTTCTTCATCTATAAAACTCATTTCCATATCGATTTGAGTAAATTCTGGTTGACGGTCAGCACGTAAGTCCTCATCTCTAAAACAACGAGCTACTTGATAGTAACGTTCCATTCCACCTACCATAAGTAATTGTTTTAATATTTGTGGAGATTGTGGTAAAGCATAAAACTTATTTTTATTTACTCTACTAGGTACTAGGTAGTCCCTTGCTCCTTCTGGAGTTGACTTACATAAAATAGGTGTTTCTATTTCTATAAAATTTAAATTATTCAAATATTCTCTAATAGAAGTAACAATTTTATGTCTTGCAATCAATTTATTTTTAACCGGATTTCTTCTTAAATCTAAATAACGATACTTTAATTTTGTATCTTCAAGTGCTGTTGTATCATCAACTATTTCAAAAGGAAGATCAATACTTTGATTTAACACTTCTAAATTAGATATTACAACTTCAATTGCCCCTGTTTTTAAATTATCATTTTTATTTTCTCTTTCACGTACTAAACCAGTAACCTTAATTACACTTTCATTTTTTAGAGTTGTTGCAGTATCAAAAAATTCATTATCATCATTAATAACTAATTGAATAAGACCACTACGATCTCTTAGGTCAATAAATAAAACCCCACCTAAATCACGCTTCTTTTGGACCCAGCCATATAAAGTAACTTCTTTTTTGACATCATTTATACTTAAATCTGTATTATAAATCTTTTTCATTATTTTTTTATACCTCCTTGTTTACTATCTTCATCATAAACACCAAATTCTTTATCAACAGAGGTGTCCGTAAGTAACTTTGAAAATCTCTTTAGAGCTTTCTTTGTAGGAATATCTTTGTAATAAATTTTCATATTTTTATTGCTACTTATAATAAAATATGAAAAATTCAAAAGTAAGATTTCTTTTTGACGTTTTAAACTTTCTTCAACACTATAAGAAATAACTCCACGCTTTTTTGCATCATCATATTCCATATATGAAGTATAGCCTATCATTTTATTTTTATTTACTAGAAAGCCTAAATCTCTAAAATTTTGACTTATATCTTCTATATTCAAAAATGAATAACTGCAAGTATCAACAATTCTTTTTGCAAGTTCTACTTCTTCTAAACTAACTAACATATCTTAATCCTCATGATCACAGCTGCAATCATCACAACAACAGTTATCTTCACAAGAACGTTCATCATCATGGCAATGACACTCATCATCATCTGATGTAAAATCATAATTATAAAGATCTTCGTCTGTAGTTAATTTTTCATCTAAATAGAAAACTAATGCATCAATTGATATTATTTCTTCTTCTTTTGTTTCATTATTCTTAATTTTAATTTCATTATTATCTAAATCATCACTATTCAAAACTGCTGTAAATTTAGATTTTAGACGATCTGCTTGTTTAAATTGAGCTTTCAAGCTACGTGAAGTATATTCCGTATCAACATTGAATCCATTAAGGCGTAATTCTTGGGCAAGGTATAGAGCATAATTTTTTTCTTCATCATTTACATACATCAAGAATAAATCGATTCCCTCTTTAACATTTACTTTTACATCTTGATATTTCATTGCTACTAAAATCCTATCAAGTCCTGATGCAAAACCAATACCAGGAGTTGAAGGTCCACCTAATTGTTCACATAAACCATTATATCTTCCACCTGCTCCTATTACATTTTGACCACCAAGTTCCTTAACATCAATAACAAATTCAAAAACAGTATGATTATAATAGTCAAGTCCTCTAACAATCTTAGGGTCAACCACATATGGAATTTGAAGTAGGTCTAAGTATTCTTTAACTTTTTCAAAACGACTCTTACTTTCTTCATTTAAATAATCAATAGTAGTTGGAGCTTTTTTAAAGATTTCATTTTCACTATCAACTTTACAATCAAGGATTCTTAATGGATTTTTAGCAATACGCATTTTACAATCATCACAGAAATCATTAATATATGGTGAAAAGTATCTTACTAAAGCATCACGATAGTTATTACGAGATTCAGTATCTCCTAGTGAATTAATATGTACTGTGATATCTTTTAATCCTAATAACTTATAAATATTATAAGCAAGTGAAATTATTTCTGCATCCATCATCGGATCATCAGAACCAATTGCTTCAGCCCCAAACTGAGTAAGTTCTCTCTCACGTCCTGCTTGAGGGCGTTCATAACGATACATTGTTCCATTATAATAAAGTTTAACTGGATTCATATCTCCATACATCTTATTTTCAATATAACTTCTCACAACTCCTGCTGTTCCTTCTGGTCTTAAAGTCATCTTTCTTTCACCACGATCAGTAAAATCATATGTCTCTTTAGTTACGATGTCAGAAGTTTCTCCTACACCTCTATGATATAATTCACTAGATTCAAAAATTGGTGTACGAATATATCCATAATTATATTTTTCCATTACAGAATCTATTACTTGTTCTACATATTTCCAAGTTTTAGCATCATTTCCGTAAATATCTCTACATCCCTTTGGTTTTGTTATCATTTCTATTCCTCCTTAAAATTAAAAAAAAGGCCACACCGCATAAGGACGAATCTCTTCGTGGTGCCACCTTAATTTATTCTTATTAAAACCTTTATCAGAGTCATCCGCTTCACTTTATAGTAAGTGTCTTCAATTATTTTAAAATTAACGTTTTCACCAACCACATTATCTCTAAAAGATTAAAATAATTTACTCCTCTTACATGAAGATATACTAATTATAAACCAAAAAGTAAAATTTAACAATATATTTCTACTTTTTAATTATTATTTTACAAGGAGAATCCATAATTTCTTCATCTATAGTCTGCGCTAAAGTATTTTGTTTTGTACCTATCTTTTCCAAGAAATTTTTAGGGAAATAATCTGTTCTTAACTCCATAAACTTTGAAAATTCATCTTGATACTTATCATAATCAGTTTTCTTTAATCTTAGAAAGTAAGTTGCTAACACCTCGCCATATCCATATTTTAAAGACTCCAGAACGTCAATTGATTGAGGAAGAGGAAACTCTTCTAATGGAACTAATAACTCCGCCTCTTCTGAAACCATTCTATATAGCTTTTCTCTTGTTACTTTTTTGTATTTTTCTCTTCTTAACAGCCTATCCGGAATATTACATGATAAGGCAATGTTATTAAGTTCATCATACATATTTCCATAAAAGTCTGTAATTCTTTCTATAGCCTTCCTTTTATAAATTGAATTTCTTATTAAATAATCAAGAAAATCCTTTTCATACATACTAGATAAAGTTTCAATAAATATTGATTTTGTCGAATAATAAACTAAGTTATTTCTTAGATATGTATAATCTATAACATGTCCTATTTCATGCATTATGGTAGTCATTAAACCGATTGAATTACTAATAGTTGCTTCATCTATAATTACTCTAAAATCATTTAAAAATGTATTTAAAAATGTTATTCCACTACAAGAAAAATTATCAAGTTCCAACATATACATTTTATTTTCTTCTACTGTTTTTTTAAGTATTTCATATCCAATCGTATCATTTGCACTTAAAAAATAGTCACTCATTATCTCATACATTTCTTCATCACTCAAAAATTCTTCCTCTAGATATTCATCTAATATTGGTATGCATATATCTTTGTTATCATTAAAAACACAATTAACTAGTGAAAGATGTTCATCCTTATTTTCTATAAAGTTATCTAAATTTTTATTATGCATTTTTCTATCTCTAGTATTAACTTTAATTACTATATCTTTATTCCTACATGTTTTCTTTGTTAAATTAGTTTTATTAGTTAAACAGTATGAAATACAATCTAAAGCTTGAAGAGAATAAATAATACTTGATTTATCTTCCAAATTATAGCCATGATGAATTTGTTCTTTTAAATAATTTATTTGTTTTTCTATAAAACTAACATCATCTGTAAAAAGTTCCATTTCTAAATCCCCCTACTACATAATTAATCTCTTTTAGAATAAATACATCCACAATAGTTTTGTCTATATAGATTATATTCACTAGAAAGTTCTATACTTCTTTTGTAACCATTTTTCTTTTTAAAATCTGAATATAAATACTTACAATTATATTTTTTGTCCAGATTAGCTCCTATTTCATTAATCCAATTACTATTTTTATAAGGACTCAAAGAAAGTGTTGTTGTAAAATAGTCAAATCCTAGCTTTGAAGCCACTTTAGCAGTTTCTTCCATTCTTAAGTTATAACACTTATAACAGCGCTTGCCTCTTTCTTGTTCTTGTTCTAATCCCCCACTCATCTTATAAAATTCACTTGTATCATATCTGCCATCAATGATGTCTACTTTATATTTTGTTTTAAACTTTGATATAAATGAATGAATTTCATCAAGCCTTTTTTGATACTCAGCCTCATCTGTAATATTTGGATTGTAATATAAAATTGTAATCTTAAAATAATTTGACAAGTTTTCTATTACTGCAGAAGAACACGGTGCACAACAAGCATGCAGCAACAAAGTTTTAACGTTGCCATTTAATTTTTCAATTTCTTCTTCCATTAAAAGATTATAATTCATATATATCCCTCTTTCTTCCTCTTAAAATAACATATTTTTAATATTTTTACAATTCTAAACATATAACTTTATTATGAATAATATAGTATTTGCTTTTTTAGTAACAACAGTAGCGGGACTTTCTACTATGCTTGGTATAATTCCTATCTACATTAAATTTAAAGATATAAACAAAGTTATTTGTATAGCACTTGCTTTTGCCTCAGGAATAATGTTTTCAGTATCAATTAACTCTCTTGTTCCAGAAAGTTATAATCTTCTAAAAGAAAACCTTAGCCCTAACAAAGTAATTGTTTTAATGATCCTATTTTTTCTGATTGGAGTGTTACTCACAAGTTTCATAGATAAAGTATTTAAAAGACTTGATAACAAACTTTATAAAATAGGAATTATTAATATGTTAGCACTTATGATTCACAATATCCCAGAAGGTATTTTAACATTTAGTACAACTACAACTAATATTTCATTAGGACTTACTCTTGCCCTATCCATAATGTTTCATAATATTCCAGAAGGATTATCTATATCAATCCCAATTTATTATTCTACAAATAGTAGAAGAAAAGCTGTTTTTTATACAGCTATATCTGGATTTTCAGAAGTATTTGGAGCTATTTTAACTTACCTTTTCTTATTTAAGTACATAAATAACTATTTTATAGGAATAATTCTTTCATTAACTACTGGTATTATGATATATATATCAATATTTGAATTACTAAAAAATTCTTTTGAGTATAACAAAAAAAGAATATCATACCTATTCTTTATAATTGGATTTATTTTTATGATATTCTTTAAATAAATTAAGCTGTTCTTTTATACATGTATACTGTTATATATGGATCAACTGTACTAAATGATTTACCCTCACCTGTTGCGGCAGTTGTTGCAGCAGTTCCTGCAAAAGTCGATGTAACTGTTCCTTTTGCTGTTACTTTATGCGTATGAGCTCCAGCTGATGTTGTTGAATTAGCGGTTATGTAGGGATTATTGGAAATGGTTGTTCCATATGCCATAGATGCCCTAATATGTGTTACATTTTCGACATTTCCCCATTTTATAACCCATCCATCAAATAAATGATTATGATTTCCCGCTAATTCTGTTTCTACCGCCGTACCATTAAATGTTGAGTTTATTGTTCCTGAAGGTGTAAATGAATGAGAATGAGAAGGAAGGTTTGCTGTTGTTAAGACTGCTGTAGAAGAACCTCCGGTTTGTTCAGATTTTTCAGTTGAAGATCTTAATACTTTTCCGTTTCCAAATGCTTCCCATGTACCACCTATTGCAGATGCTACAGCAGTTGGAGAAGATAATTTTGTTGATATGTAAATACTTCCTACCGGATACATACTTTTCTTTAATTCATCTAACTTTTTTGAAAAGTTGGTACATGTTCCGTCGATTGCTGCTTGAACATTATCTGCTCCTATTGATGAATTATCCGTATATCCTATTTTTGAGGCGCCGATTGCATAGTTTGTCGCAGCTGATAAACTTAATACATTAAATCCAAAGATAACACTTACTATAAATATTAATCTTTCTACTGTAATTTTTACTTCTTTTTTCATCTTAGATATCACCTACTTTATCATATCTAAGATTATTATAACCCCCCCCCATAAAGAAAAATCAAGACATTTCTGTCTTGACTTAACATCTTAATTTATTTTAGAAAATCATCTATAGTCATTAATCTATCATCAATTGACTTTAAATCAACTTTGTCTTTTTTAGGAATACTTTCCACTTCTTTTTTTATTTCATTAAATTCTTCCTTTGTCTCTAAGTTTTTAACCTCAAATGCATCAATGATTTCCTTTTTAGATATTTGGCTACCTGTTGAATATCTATCCATAATTGGAAGTTCTGTTACTTTTAAAATATCAATTTCTGAAGTTTTAATTCCAATATGTTCTTTAGAACCTATGATAAATGTTTTTAAGATTTGATAAGGATTAGTCTTAACCTCTCTCAGTAGTAACAATCCACGTCTTGCTCTTGAAGATATTGGGAATTCACTTAATCTAACTCTTTTAGCACTGCCTTTATCAGTAATAATTGAGATAAATTCTTGACTATTATAATCAAAATTATTAGAAGAAACTAAGTAGTCATCTTTTAACATAATAGCTTTAACTCCGCTAGCTTTAACTCCAACTAGAGGAATATCACTAACTGGAAAGCTTAGTCCATAGCAACTATTTGTAGTTAAGAATACGCAAGGGTTTGATTCTATATAAGCATCAATTACTTCATCACTATCTTTTAATTTCATACAACTAGTTGGTTTAGAATATCTTGTGAGTTTAAAATCACTTAATTTACTTCTTTTAATCATACCATTTTTAGATGTAATGATAATATTTTTATTTGATTCAAAATCATATACAGGTATAGCTGAAATAATTCTTTCATCTGGAGATATTTCTATTAAGTTAGAAATATGTTTACCAATATCTTTCCATTTAATATCAAAGATAGTATGAACTGGTATATATAAATAGTTTCCTTTATTAGTAAATACAAGTAATGTATCTAGTGTAGACATTTCATATAAACCAATAATATAATCATTTTCTTTTAATGTTGGCATATCATTGTTACTTGCTTGATAACTTCTTGTACTAGTCCTTTTAATATATCCATCTTTAGTAATTAATACTACAACATCTTCTTTTGGAATCATTACTGTTGTATCAATCTTAATCTCTGTTATTTCTTCTTTTATATCAGTAATTCTATCTTCTGCATAGTTTTTCTTAACATCGCGTAAGTCTTTTTTCATAACAGATTTTAAAACTTCTTCATCACCTAAAATTGAATTTAAACCAGCAATTATCTTTTTCAAATTAGCCATTTCTTCTTCTAGCTCAACAACATCAGTATTAGTTAATCTATATAGTTGCAATGTTACGATTGCTTCTGCTTGAATAGGAGTAAATGCAAATTCTTTTACCAAATTATCTTTAGCATCTGCCTTATTCTTACTAGCACGAATCACTTTGATAACTTCGTCCAAAATAGAAATACATTTGATTAGACCTTCAACAATATGTAAACGAGCTTCTGCATGTTCAAGATCAAATTTTGTACGTCTTGTAACAACTTCTTTTTGATGATTGATAAAAGCTTTTAAAGCATCTTTTAATCCTAGTAATTTAGGACGTTTATTTACAATTGATACCATATTAAAGTTATAACTTATTTGCATGTCAGTATTTTTTAAGAAATAATTAATTATTAAATCAATATTTGCTGTTTTTTTAACATCAATAACTACTCTAACATCTTGAGCAGACTCATCTCTAACTTCAATTATTCCATCAAGTTTTTTATCAAGTCTAATGTCATCCATTTTTTTAACCATCATGGCTTTATTAGATTCAAATGGAATTTCCGTAATAACAATAGAAGTTTTATTTTTATCTTCTTCTAAATGATATCTACTCTTAACAACAATTCTACCCCTGCCAGTTTCATAAGCTTGTTTAATTCCGTCTAATCCTTCGATAATACCGCCTGTTGGAAAATCAGGTCCTTTAACATATTTCATTAAAGTTTCTAGACTACAATTTGGATTATCTATCTGATGAATTGTAGCATCAATTACTTCTCCTAAATTATGTGGAGGAATGTTTGTTGCATAACCTGCTGAAATTCCTTGAGCGCCATATACAAGTAAAGCTGGAAATCTTGCAGGCAAGACAGTAGGTTCTTCTGTAGTATCATCAAAGTTAGGTGCAAATTCAACTGTATCTTTGTCGATATCACGTAACATTTCATTACTTATTTTAGAAAGTCTAGCTTCAGTATAACGATAAGCTGCAGGGCTATCACCATCAATTGAACCATTATTACCATGCATATCAATATATGGAAGTCTTGTTTTCCATGGTTGACTCATTCTAACCATGGCATCATATATAGATGTATCACCGTGTGGATGGTAATTACCTATAACATCACCAACAGTTTTAGCACTCTTACGATATCCTTTATCATAAGTGTTTCTTTCCTTATGCATAGAATATAAAATTCTTCTTTGAACTGGTTTTAACCCATCTCTAGCATCAGGAATAGCACGATCTTGGATAATATATTTAGAATAACTTCCAAAACGTTCTCCCATAATATCTTCTAGAGTATAATCAAATATCTTTTCTATAACTTCCTGTGTTTCTGTTTTTTTCTTTGCCATACTATCACTACTTTCTTTTATTTTTCAGATTTATTTTCAATCTGTATATTATCATCTATATATTTATAGCTTAATTCATTATTTCTTGTTACTACTGATTCTTTCAATTTCTTTTCCAAATCATCTCTAGCAACTTTAGCTGTATTACCAACCATTTCAGGATTGAGTACCTCATCTATTCTTTCACTACCAAATTAGCAAGCCAAAGTTTAAAAGGTTCAGCTTTAGGGCTAGGAACAGATTCAATAAGTCTAAGAATATTTTTTGTTGACATTGCATCTCTTAGTCTCATTTTTCCATCAGGAGCCAACATTTTCAACTGACTACAATTTGTAGTCACTTTACTACCTTCTTTTTTTAGCCTAACTTTCAAAACAGACCAATATTTTCTATGGTTATTAGAATTAGTTAATGCACCAATCACATCAACAACACTAAAGTAATAATCTTCTTCACTGTCTTCAAATAAATTTGTAATTGTTTCTAATTTTTCTTTCTTCATTATATCTCTTTTTTATTTACAATCATTATAAATATTATAGATATATTAATTTAGTTTTAACTACATATTACAAATTACTTTCTTATATTTGATATTCATCTTCTAAAGTAAACTCAACATTTTCATCAATCCATTCTTTACGAGGAGGAACATCATCTCCCATAAGCACAGATACACGTTTTTCAGCAAGCTGTGCATCTTCAATATTAACTCTTATTAGTGTTCTTGTACCTTTTTGCATAGTAGTTTCACAAAGCTGATCGGCATTCATTTCACCAAGTCCTTTGTATCTTTGAATCTCACATTTTTTACCCTTAGATTTTTCTTTCATTTCTTCTATTGTGTAAGCATAGTCGATATTTTTACCACTTTGAATTTTGAATAGTGGTGGAAGTGCTACAAAGAGTCTTCCATCTTCTATTAATGGTCTCATATAGCGATAGAAGAAAGTTAATAGTAAGCACTGAATATGCCCACCATCTTCATCAGCATCGCTCATGATAATAACTTTTGAATATTCACAATCATCTATAGAAAAATTAGATCCATATCCAGCACCAATTGTATAAATCATTGTATTAATTTCTTCATTTTTCAAGATATCTTCTTCTTTTGTTTTTTCGGTATTTAAAACTTTACCACGCAAAGGAAGGATTGCTTGATATTTACGATCACGTCCCTGTTTAGCAGAACCACCTGCTGAATCTCCTTCGACTAAAAATAATTCTTTTTGCGTTTTATCTTTACTTTGAGCAGGAGCAAGTTTGCCAGAAAGACTTCTTTCTTTTGAATTTTTACTCTTACCTTTTCTAGCTTCTTCTCTTGCTTTTCTTGCTGCTTCTCTTGCTACTTTACTTCTTAAAGATTTATTTATAATATCTGTTGCGATTGTTTTATTTTCTTCTAAGAATACTCTTAATTGTTCTGTAACAATGGAGTCCACTACAACTCTTGCTTGAGGTGTTCCAAGTTTTCCTTTGGTTTGACCTTCGAATTGTAGTAAATCTTCTGGTATTTTTAAACTTATAACAGCGGTTAATCCTTCTCTAACATCACTACCTTCTAGTGGTTTATCTTTTCCTTTTATAAATCCATTAGTTTTAGCATAATCATTAAAGCATCTAGTTAAAGCCGTTTTAAATCCAACTTCGTGACTACCACCATCTACCGTTTTAACATTATTTACAAAGCTAACAATATTTTCATTATAAGTATCTGTATATTGCATAGAGATATCAACCTCAATTTTATCTCTTAATCCTGATATTGATAAAACTTTGTGAAGAGTATTTTTACCTTTATTTAGGTCCTCAACAAACTCTTCAATTCCTCTTTCATAGCAATATTTTACTTCACGTTCATCTTCTTCATCTACAACCTCAATGGTTATCCCTTTTAAAAGAAAAGCAGACTCTTGCATCCTCTCACAAATAGTAGTGTATGAAAAATTAGTAGTCGTAAAGATTTCAGGATCTGGCAAAAATCTTACAGTAGTTCCTGTTCTATTAGTAGTACCAATCTTTTTAAGTGGAGCTGCAACCTTTCCACCATCTTCAAAACGAATATAGTATTCTCCCTTGTCTCTTTTAATTGTTACTTCCATCCATTTTGATAAAGCATTAACTACAGAAGAACCAACTCCATGTAGACCACCTGACACTTTATAACCATCAGTTTCAAATTTACCACCAGCATGAAGTACTGTAAAAATAACTTCTGGAGTAGATTTACCGGATTCATGCATTCCAACAGGAACTCCACGTCCATGATCTTCTACACTAATACTCTTATCAGAATGAATTGTTATTTTAATGTAATCACCAAAACCATTTATAGCTTCATCTACTGAATTATCTACAATCTCCCATACTAAATGATGTAATCCTCTTTTATCAGTAGAACCAATATACATACCAGGACGTTTTCTAACCGCTTCTAATCCTTCTAGTATTTTTATCGATGAATCATCATATTTTAATGCCATAATCTAATCAACTCCATTACTTTCCATAATTTATTATACATAAAAAAAAGTCAATCTTCAAACAATTTGACTTTTTTTTACGCTTTTATTACTTAATTTTCTTTAAATCGTATGTTTTTATGAAATCTTTTACTGGTTTAGTATCTTCCAAATTGATTACATCTGCATATAATCTTCCTTCTTTAATATAAACTACACCAGGATATCCAAAATCATCAGGATTAATTTCAATAGTTTTTAACATTTCACGATATTCTTGTTTAGTATAAAGTGAAACATCATATGTCACATAATTTATCTTTTCACTATCTAAATATTTCTTTATTGTAGAACATTTCTTGCATTTACTCTTATCACTATTTTCTACAAATATTAATTTAGTTTCTGCATTTTCAACTATTTTAGATACATTAATTTTTTCTACTTTACTTCCTTTAATAAGATTTAAAATTAATATTACTACTAAAATAACTACTACTATCGCTCCTATTAAAAACATAATTTGTTGCTTTTGTTTTAATTCTTGTTTATTTAAAGCACCCATATTTTTCTTTTCCATACTCTTATCTCCTTCTATTCTTAATTTAATTAAATTCTAACACAAATTAATAAAAAATGAAATATTATTTTGCAATATAATTTTCTACTTCATCTATAGTTTTATAAAAATCATCAAAATTAACCATAAACCATTCTACATTCATTTGATGATTAAAAAACGTATATTGCCTTTTAGCAAAATGTCTAGAATCTTTCTTTATTTCAGAAATAACTTCAGAAAGAGATTTATTATTATATAAATAATCGTAAAATTCTTTATAACCAATAGCAGTATTTAAGACTCTAGAGTTGTTGTAATCACATTTTAAAGATAAAACTTCATCTACTAGACCATTGTTAATCATAAGATCCACTCTTTTATTAATCCTATCATATAAAATATCTCTAGACGTAGTTAAACCAATTATTTTTACTGGATATAGGCAAATATCTTTATTGTTTGTTATCTCTTCTTCTGATTCTAATTTATTTAAGGTTCTAACTAAACGTTTTCTATTATTAATATGGATATCTATATTATTATCTATACTTTTTATTTTAGAAAGAACCTCTTCATTTGTTAGGTCTTCATATAAGTTATTTGATGTATTACAGTCAAATCTATAATCATACAAAGCTGCCTTTAAATAAAGACCACTCCCTCCTACAATTATTACTCTTTTACCTCTTTTTGTTATTTCATCGATTTTTTCTCTAACATCTTTTTGGTAATCATAAATACTATACTCTTCATCTAAATTTTTTATATCAATTAAGTGATGAACAACTCCATCCATTTCTTCAACTGTTGGCTTAGCACTTCCTATATCTAGCCTTTTATAAATACTAACAGAATCCCCATTAATTATTTCAGCGTCATAAATTTTAGCAAGACTAATACTTAATTTTGTTTTACCAATGCCAGTTGGTCCTACTATAACAATAATATCTTTCATATATTTCTCCTAATCAAGTGAACGTTTAAATAATTTTTCCAAATCATACTTTGTATATGTAATAATAGTTGGTCTACCATGTGGACAGGTAAATGGATTTTCACATTTTCTAATATTATCTAGAATCCATTGTTGTTCTTCTAGTGAGATATATTCATTGGCCATTACTGACATACGACATGCGGTAGTGGCAGCCATTCTCCAAACAAATTTATCAAAATCAAATTCTTTCTTATCACAAATAATATCAAATATCTTTTTAATACAATCTAGTGCCTTATCTTCATCTATCCAGTTAGGATATTTTCTTACAACGTATGAATTAAATCCAAAATCATCAATATCAAAACCATATTCTTTTAACATATCAATATGATCTTTAGCAACCAAAAACTCATCTTTACTAAGTTCTATTTTAAAAGGAACCAGTAAATCAACTAGAACAGGTTTTTCTTTCAATTTAGCCATAATCTTTTCATAATTGATTCTCTCTGCTGCTGCATGCTGATCTATTAAATACATTCCATCTTCATTTTCAGCAACTATATATGTAAGAAAAACTACTCCTCTAGCAATCATCTTTTTTATTCTACAATCTTCTTCTTTCTTTTCTACAACTTCTTCTTCCTTTTTTAAAGAAGTATAAGGAAGTTCTTCTTCTTTAACATCAAAATCTAATACCATTTCTTCATATTCAGTATCAATAATATCTTTATCAAGACTATCATCCCTCTTATCAATTATCTGATGTCTAACTTCACTGAAATTATTAATGTTTCTTACCATGGCATCAGGTATAAGATTAATTTGTTCAAATCTTTTTGTAATTGTCTTAACAACCAAATCTTTTAATGTGTCAAATTTAGAAAACTTAACATCCATTTTAGTAGGATGAATATTTATATCAACTAAAATTGGATCAACATCAACATTCAATACAATAATTGGATATCTATCTTTATGCATATAAGTATGATAACAATCAACTATTGCCCTATTTAAATCATTATTTTTAATAACTCTTCCATTAATCAAGGTTGTCATATAGTTTCTATTACTTTTATTAAGTTCTGGATAGGAAATAAAACCACTAATATGATAATCGTCGTTTTCTGCTTCTATTGGAATCATCTTTTTAGCAACTTCTATTCCGTAAATATTATAAATTACTTTAAGTAAATCTCCATCTCCTGTTGTATCAAGTAAGACTTTTTCATTATTTGTAAGTCTAAATTTGATTGATGGATAAGCAAGGGCCATTTTATTTATGTATTCTGTAATATAAGCAAGTTCTACGTATAAGTTTTTTAAATACTTTAATCGAACCGGAGTATTATAAAATAAATTTTTAACTGTTATTGTAGTTCCTTCTTGTAAGTCAGAAGAATCTACTTTCATATCTTTACCACCATCTATTTCAATTTTTGTTCCAACATGATGATCAGATGTTTTTAAAACAACCTTTGAAACAGCCGCTATTGATGGAAGTGCCTCTCCCCTAAATCCTAAAGATGAAATGTTAAATAAATCATCTAAATCAGTTAATTTTGAAGTAGCATGACGACTAAATGCTAAAATAGCATCATTTTTATCCATACCTTTACCATTATCTGTTACTTTTATTTCTTTAACACCTGAATCAATTAAATCAATAATAATACTAGTACTTCCTGCATCAATACTGTTTTCAACTAATTCTTTAACAACATTCATAGTTTTTTCAACTACTTCCCCTGCCGCTATTTTGTTTGCTAAAACATCATCCATTACTTTAATATTAGACATTTCATACCACCATCCAAACTATAAATAGTATATCATTAAAATAATTAAACTAAAAGAAAAAGTCTCAATTAGAATTGAAACTTTTCCTAATAAACTAATAGTCAATATTTTTCTTTGCTACTTCTATTGCTGGTCTGATACCCATAGGAGTAGTACTAAAATAGCTATTCAATCCAATTGAACCAACATACATAATATATGAATAATGAAAAGATATAGGTGTTTCTAGCCAAAATGCAACTATTTGCCCAGCAATTGGATTAGAAAACTGAGTATTTTCTAACATATATTCACATCCGGATAAAGTATAGGCACTTTCCCACATTGTAGTTGAAAAAGTGCAAGCCTTTTCTACCTCCTGAAAAGTCAATAATCTTGCCGCATATCCATCATAACTAAAGTTTTTAGGTAATTTCCCATCAACTGTTGAGTCTTCCCCTAATTCATTAGTAATAGCCCTTTTTGTATTTTTAAGCCTTATATTTTTCCATTGATTTATTGTCGGCAATTGTTTTATAGCAACAGTAGGACCAGTATTGTTTTCAACAACATTACCATACCCATACCCTAACGTATTTGTAGGAATCCCCCCACTTACACTACTATAATAAAGTAATACAGCAGTATCTATATCCAAATCTGTTACGTAATAAAACCTTTCTGTTGCTGCGTCATATACTCCATCTCCGTTGACATCACAATCGAAGGCATCTCCACTATTTAATACATTACTTATTCCTAAATTTCCATAAGTGATTGTACTGCCAACAGAGTAACCTGTCCTGCTACAAAAAGGAGTTACTCCATCATTAATTTTGATTTCATTGCATGTTTCAGTGTGTAATGTTTTTGCTCTTCTGCAAATGGTTTTTTCTGTATTACTACCTTCTGTTGAATTATTATTTGAATTTGAAATTTTAATTTCATCAAGATTAGTATTATTCTTTTTTTCATCTGGCCATATTATAGTATTATCAGCTACACCTTCGCAATTTAAACTTACAGAATATTTATATTGTTGATACTCATTCTTTGAAGTTCCAACATTTTGTACTACCACAGTTCCAGAGCAGTCTTTACCATTGTTTTTAGGATTATCCAATTTCTTTAGATACTCATATTTTATCAAAGTATCTGTTGATATTCTTGCTGAACCACCTTTAGATGGTACAACACACTTTCCTTGTGTCATGCAATTCATAGTTGCTTCATATATAGTCTGAGACATTATTTTATATGATTTCTTTCTTGATTCAGTTAAATATCTACTCGTTACAACAACACCTATCGTTGCCAAGATACCTAATATTACTATCACCGCTAATAACTCTACTAGAGTAAAGCCTCCTTTTTTGTTCTTCATCATAAACTCACCTATCCTATAAATATTATACTATATTTCTTTTAAATATGAAAATAAATTTTTAGCAACTTCTTTATTTACAATTTTTTCTAACTCTTCTACTGTTGCTTCTTTCATTTTCTTTAGAGAACCATACGTTTTTAAAAGTTCTTTTTTCTTTACTTCACCTATTCCTGGAACCACATCTAAAAGTGAAGAAAGCGCACCTTTCGCTTTAATGTTTCTATGATATGTTATCGCATAACGATGAACCTCATCTTGAATTTTTGTTAAAAATAGAAACAAACTACTATCTTTTTTTACAGGTAACACTTCAAAATTTTCATTCATAATTTCACTTGTTTGATGCTTACTATTCTTAACTAATCCAATGATAGGAATATTTAATCCTAACTGTCCAATAATTTCTTTACAAACAGCTATTTGAGTTTTACCACCATCCATGACAATTAAATCTGGTTTTTCTAAGTTTTCCATTAATACTTTATAATATCTTCTATATAAAACTTCTCTCATTGCACCTAAATCATCTTTGACATCTGTAGAAATTTTAAATTTTCTATATTCATTTTTCATTGGTAAAAAATCATTAAATACCACCATACCACCTACATAGAATGTTCCAAATAAATGAGAGTTATCGAAAGATTCCATTCTTGATACTTTTGAAAGATTAAGTAAAGCTTTTAACTCTTCTATTGCACTGTATCTTTCATCATCATTTTTCTTTATAGTTTCCTCTTCAGCATCTAATTTTAGTTTAGCATTTTCTAAAGCTAATTTTAATAAAGATGCTAGTTTTCCTCTTTGTGGAGTAACAACTTTGATATTTAAATAATCTTCTAATAGTTCTTTGTCTAATCTATCAGGTACTAGTAATTCTTTAGGAAGAATAGGATTTCTTTCATAGAATTTAATAATATATTCAAGCAATTCATCTTCTTCTAAAATAGTTGGAATTATTTCTTCATGTCTTCCAGTTAATAGGCCATTTCTTACAAAGAAAATTTGAATTGATAAATAGTTTTTATCAGTATAATAGTTAAACAAATCAAAATTATAATTATCATTTAAATCAATTTTTTGTTTATTCAAAGTAATATTAACATTATCTAACATTTCTTTTAGTTCTTTGGCTCTTTCATAATTCATTTTTAAAGATGCTGCCATCATTTCATCTTCTATTTTTGAAATAACCTTAGATGCATTTCCTCTTAAGAAGCTAGTTATTTCAGATGTCATATTTATAACTTCATTCATATCTACATCTTTTTTACAGTAACCTAGACATTCATGGATATGATAGTACAAGCAAACATCTTTTTTTAGAGTTTCACATTTTCTTAAGGGGTACAATCTATTTAACATATCAACTGTACTTCTTGCGGCTGATACATTAGGATAAGGTCCAAATAAATAGTTTTTATCTTTTCTTCTTTTAACATTTCGTACTACTTTGAGTCTAGGATATTTTTCTTTGGTTAATTCTATATATGGATAAGTTTTATCATCTCTTAGTAAAATATTATATTTAGGATCATACTTCTTAATAAGTGTAATTTCTAGTATCAATGACTCTAACTCAGATGAAGTTACAATATACTCAAAATCATCTATATCTTCAACTAGCATCTTAGTTTTACCTGTAACAGTTCTTGTAAAATAAGATCTTAGTCTTCTTTGAAGATTTTTAGCTTTACCAACATAAATAATTACACCATCTTTATTTTTCATTTGATAACTACCTGGTTTAGTTGGTACTAGTGCTAATTTTTCTTTAAAGTTCTTCATAGAAATCACTTTCCTCTCTAGAAAGATTATACCACATAAAAACTATTAATTTTAGTCATTAATAGTTATTTTTTATAGATAGAATTAATTATAGTATCTTTATTAGTTATACATAAATTTTCATTAGCTGCAGTTCCAATTTCATACTCATAAATGAATACTTTTTTATCTATTTCTGTTAAGTATACATGTTCTTTACTTACACTAGAGTAATTTAAATAATACCATTTAATATCATTAATTGTTTTTTCTTCTAAGCTGTCACTTACATTATTATATTTAGCCATACTTTTAGCTAATTTTTCAGAAGAAGTAGCATTATTTACTATACCTATTGTAAAATTACAATTACCAAACATAGTATCATTAGGATTAGAATTCATTTTATAGTTATACATATAGTCAGTTGAATCGTCATTTTGAAAATCAGTTGGTATTACCATACTAAAAACATCATTAAGTTTTACAGAATCATCATACTGGATGATACCATTATAGTTATTTGCAGAACCAGGAATACTAGACTTAAATAATTCTCCTAAAAAGCTTCCTGCAAGGGATCCTATACCAAGTATTATAGCTAAAAGAAGAATTATTACAGTAAGAATAAAATCAAGGAAAAGTCCTCCAATTACCATTCCAAAACTTGTACCACCCTTTTTCTTACAAACCTCAACTATATCTTCATCCCTATTTTGATAAGATTCTTTAATTTTAGTAACTTTACCTCTTACAAAAGATAAATATATTTTATTAGCAGTTAAAGCTAAGACTATATTGATTATAATAGTATAATTTCCTAAATTAAAAAGTGACATAACTATCTGAATAATCATAACTATAATTCCATATAGAAACATCTTTCTATAATATAAATATAATCCTCCAAAGAAAAATGCTGGTAAAGAAAATTTATTACTAATTATCTTATCATAACTATTTCCTATGAAACTCATAACTAATTTTTCTTCATCTACATTATTATTTATATTATTATCAAAATTAGAATGATCATTTCCACTATTATTTGATATATTACTGTTTTTTATAATTAAATCACTAACATCATTAGACCCTTTATCATGACTTTCTATATCATTAATATTTTCGTTACTTGAAGCTATCTCCTCATTACTAAAATTATTAACAGTAGTAATATTTTCACTATTACTTGTATTTATATTATTATTTGAACTTGTTGAAGAACCATAAAAATCACTTAATAAATTTGATTTGTTATTATCATTATTATTCATACTAACACCTCTATTATAAGATACCATAAAAGAGCTATTTTTACATCTAAAAAAAACAAATATATGATTAATTTTACATATATTTGTTCATATTTTTCATCATTTGATTAATTTGTTTTTGATTTGGTTTTCTTCCCATCTGCATCATTAAAGCTTTAATCATTTCTTCATTGATTGGTGGATTTTTCTTTAAATATTTCTTCATAAGTGTTCTTGCGACAAAGAAACCTATTACTGCACCAATTATTAATCCTATAATAATCATTAAAATGTCATGTAACATAAATTCACTCTCCTTATTAATTTATTTTACTAAAAATATAAGTTTTAGACAAGTGTTTTTAAACTATCCAAAAAGAAAAAATCTAAATAAGAAAAATCACAAGCAAAGAAATTATCATCATATAAAGATAAGTAATCAAAAAATGATGAAAAACTAGACTCAGTTTCTACTTTGATAAAGGCTTTTTTTATTTTCATCCTACTAACTTCATCTTTATATAAATTATTCATTATATGAACATTATCTCTTTTACTATAAGGAATTTCTTTATGTAATTTTATAAATAAGTTTCTATCCAAGCTATCACTATCTATTTCATCTGTTAATTGATGGAAGATATTTTCTCCATAAGAAATATCATCACTACCTAAATAATATATTTGTTTAAGTAAGTTATACAGTGATGATGGATTATCTTTATATAAATATTTGAATTCCTCTTTAATTTTAAAAATATAAAAAACTCTCATTAACCTCACCAATATTAGTATAGGTCTAAGAAGGGTCTTTTTTTGTCGAAATATTTTATTTTAAAAGATTTTCTATTTTTTCTTCTAAACTTTTTATATCAAAACCATATTTTTCATAAAGTTCATCTCTACTACCAGAATCTCCAAATGTATCTAAAGTAATTAAGTATTTTTTATTAAAAATCAATCTATTCCAAGAAAGCGAACTACCTGCTTCTATAACTATTTTTTTAATACCTACAGGAAGGATTTCTTCTTTATATGAATCTTCTTGATCTAAGAATCTTTTAATAGATGGCATACTTACTACTCTAACATCAATTCCTTTAGTATTAAGTCTTTTACTAACTTCTATTGCTTGATGAACTTCTTCTCCTGATGAAATAATTATTCCATCTAGTTTTCTTTGTTCATCTTTTACAATGTATGCTCCTTTTTCTACACCACTTGAACTAGTTGTTTCTAAAATTGGAAGCCTAGTTTTAGAAAGTGAAATAACACTTGGACCAATTTTTTTCTTCATAATAGTTTTGTAAGTCCCAATAACTTCATTAGCATCACACGGTCTAAATACTTCTAAATTTGGCATAGCACGAAGTGAAGTTAATTGCTCTACTGGTTGATGAGTTACACCATCACTTCCAATACTAATAGAGTCATGAGTAAATATATAAGTAACTGGTAAATTAAGAATTGCTGCAAGTCTCATAGCTGGTCTCATATAATCAGAAAATGCCAAGAATGTTGAAGCATAACTTCTAAATCCAACTAAACTAATTCCATTTACAATTGCAGCCATCGCATGTTCTCTTACTCCAAAGAAAATATTTTTACCTAAATAATTTTTAGAAGAAAAGTCTCCTAAATCATTAATGTATGTTTTTGTTGATGTAAATAAATCAGCACTACCACCTAAAATAAAATCATTAGTACTTACAATTGAATTTAAAACCTTAGATGATGTATCACGTAGTGCTTCATAGTTTTCTTCAGGTTTTTCGTAAGATAACTCTTTAAGATTTATTTCCCATTCATTTTTAATTAATGAGTCTAATTTTGTTTGTTCTTCTTCATCTAATTTATTAAATTTATCCAAGAAATTTGAAACCAAATCACAGTTTCGCTCCTGAATCATAAAACGAAAATCTTCTAAAACATCATTTGTAATATTAAATGGAATATCCCTTAATTTTAATTTTTCTTTAATTGAAGTAATATCATCATCTTCCAAATCTCCACCATGTATCTTATTAGTTCCTTCATATTTAGAAAATTTACCAATTGTTGTTTTAACCTCAATTAATGTTGGAAGTTCTGCTTTTTTAGCTTCTGTTATTGCTTTATCAATTGCTTCATAATCTTCACCATCATTAACTTTCAAATAATTCCATCCCATAGATTTAAATCTAAGTTCAATATTTTCATTGAAAGAAGTATCTGTTTTACTATCTAGACTTGTATCATTTGAATCATATAAAACAATCAAACGATTAAGTTTTAAAGTACCAGCTAATGAACATGCTTCATAACTTATTCCTTCTTCTAAATCTCCGTCTCCACATAAAACATAAGTATTGAAGTTAATTAAATTCTTGTATTTAGCCTCAAGTTGTGCTTCTGCAATAGCAATACCAACTGAAGTTGCAAGTCCTTGTCCTAAAGGTCCAGTTGTCATATCAACACCTGGAGTTTTTCCAAATTCAGGATGTCCTGGAGTTTTGGAATTAAGATGACGATAACTTTTTAAATCATCTATTGATAAATCAAATCCTGCCATAGATAAACATGCGTATAATAAAGCTGAACCATGTCCTGCTGACATTATAAATCTATCCCTGTCAAAAAAATCAGGATGACTAGGATCAAATCTTAAATGCTTAGCATATAAGGTATATAAAATAGGTGCAGCATCCAAAGTTATTCCCGGATGTCCACTTCCTGCTTCATGAATCATATCAATTCCTAAACCTCTTAATTGATTAATTATTTTTTGATCATTGATTGGTTCATCATTGTTTCTTGTTAAAATCATTTTTCTTCACCTACTTATATTATAGCATATTTATAGAAAATAAAACTACTATTTTACTAGTAGCTTTTGAACTCTTTTATCTTCTAACCCATTTATCAAATCTAACATAACCATAGCAGGTTTTTTATTCTTTGGTGAAACAAAATCTTTAGCGAACCCATACTCATCGTATTTAAAATTTGATTTTTCTTCATCACTTTGCTTCCAAGAAATGACAGAGCCTTGAATCTCACTTGCAATATTTAGAATTCCATTAATGTAACTTGAAAATATTTCTCTACTTTTTCTTTCAAGTCTTGTTTTTACATCCATTACCATAACTAAATCGCTTAATGAATAATTTCCCCTATTTTCAATTTTTAAGTATGATGCCATACTATTTGAAACTGCATCTTTTAGTAACTGCATTTTCATATCTTGAGAAACATAATTATAACCATTATAATTAATATCATCTCTTATTTCTTTTTCTACTTTACTTGTAAATAACATATCCACACTCCCCCTAAAACTTGTATAATTATACCACAATTAACTCAAAAAATCAAGAAAAAACGAATTTTATGTATTTAATTATGATAAAATGTATAAGAGGTGATACTTATGAGAGAAGACTTAATAATAGCTCATAGAGGTATACATGATAATATCACTACTCCTGAAAATAGTATCTCTAGTTTCAAGAAAGCACTAGATAATAATATTCCTATTGAATTTGATATTCAAATAACCAAAGATAATAAACTAGTTATTTTTCATGATGATAATTTAAAGAGAATGACTGGTGTTGATAAATTTATTCAAGAGGAAGAATTTGCTGATATAAGAAAATTGAGGTTACTAAACACAAATGAAACAATCCCTACCTTTAAAGAAGTACTTGATTTAATAAATTCAAAGGTATTACTTGATATTGAAATAAAAAATACAAGTAAAAAGAAAAAAGTAGTGGAATTAGTTTTAAAAGAATTAGAAAATTACAAGGGAGAAGTATTTTTAAAATCATTTAATCCTTTTATAGTAAAACAAATAAAGAAGAAAACTAATAAATATAAATTAGGTTTATTGATAACTGATAAATATAATATAAATATAGTTGATTTAATTTTTAAAACAAATCTTCCTATTTATTATTTAAAGCCTGATTTTCTAGCTATAAAAAAGACTATGTTAACAAAAAAATACTATAAACAATTTAGAGATCACTACCGTATCTTTATCTGGACAATAAAATCAGAAAATGAAATACTTAAATATAAAAGAACCTATTTAGATAAAATCTCATACATATGTAACATTGAAAAATAAAGAAGAAATCAATTATTTTGGTTTCTTTTACGGCTAAATTTTATAATGTTATAAATAGTAATTAAAGATACTAAAATTTCTACCATCATAGATGGATATGCCTTTATAAAAACATCATGACAGAACCATAAAATCTGGTTTAATACTAGTCCATATCTTAAAATTTGGGCTTTTTCACTTTTTAAACAAAATATTGCATAGCTGGATGATGCTAATATTGGAAAGATTCCAATAAATCCCTTTGTATTAAAAACAAGACCAAATATTACATAAAAAGATATAAATAATATAGTTAATCCTTTATTTATTTTATTTTTATAAGTTAAGTAGTTTCTTATAACATTTACAAGATTTGTTACTACAGCTGAGTACGAACAAAAAAAGAAATTTGATAAAGCTCCAAACAAGGGATTAAATATTTGAATTTTAGCCATATTCTCTTTGCTTTTACTAAAAGTAGACAAAGCTATTAAAATAGCACATAAAAATGAACAAATTGTCCCTAAAGTAAAATCATAATACATCATTTTCTCCCACTCCATCTTTTTACACTTTATTAAATATGTCAATAAATTTAAACTTCCTATTTTTAATAATTATATACTTTTTTAATAAACATGTCTATTTAAATTTTTAATATTACATATTAAAATTCGAACCCCCTACAAGTTTGAGTTATCAATCAATCTGGTGCCAGTAAGGAGCAGGTCTAACAACTCTAAGGCTAAAAGATGATAGTAAGTAATAAACTTACCAACTAAGTACATTATAACAAAATATTAAATAGGAGCAATATTATTTTATCATCATTTCAATTAGTTTTTTTGTACTATAATTAGGTTCTTTCTTATCAATTGTTGCAATAACAATTGATCTTTTTTGAATTGATGGTTTAATCTTAATTTCAAATAATGTTTTATTCTTTATTTCATCACTTACAAATTCTTTAGTTGCATATCCAATTCCAAAACCTGCTTTTATTAAATCAACAATTAAATTATAACTGACTACTTCTAATTTTGGCTTTAAATTACTATTATTATCTTTTAAGTATTTATTTAAATAAGTTCTACTATTTGATGGAGAACTCGGAAAAATTAAAGGATATTGTTCTAAACCTTTTAAGTTTTCCTTACCCTGCATCAAATCAAAATATTTTTTATTTCCTACAAAAATATCTTGAACATCAACTAATTCTTGTATTTTTAAATCTTTATTATCAATTGATGGCTTAAATAACATTAAAATATCTAAATTACCATTTCTTAATTCCTTGATTAAATTATTTGAAAGATTGTTATTTATTTGAATATCTATTTTGGGATATTTTTTATGAAACTTTTCTAAATGTGGCATTAAAATATATCTACAAATTGTAGTTGATACTCCAATTCTGATTGTTCCACTATCTAAATTTTTAAGATTTGTTATTGCATTTTCTCCATTAATAATATTTTCTATTCCGTTTTTTACATAATTGAATAATGTTTTTCCTTCCTCAGTTAATAGTACCCCGTGTTTTGTTCTAGTAAATAAACTAACACCTAATTGTTCTTCTAATTTTTTTATTTGAAATGTAATTGCTGGCTGAGAAATAAATAAAATATTAGCAGCCGCAGAAATACTACCATTTTTTGCAACTATATAAAATATTCTATACAAATCTAAATTAATATTCATATATAAACACCTCTTATATTTAATATAAATAATATATATTATGTTTATATCATAATTTGAAGTATAATTCAATTAGGAAGTGATAATTATGTCAGTAATAAACGATATAAACAAATTAAATATCAAAAAAATGGAAATAATTCAATTGAAACAAAAAATTGAAGAACTTAATGAATTAAAACTATTAAAAAAACTAGAAACAGAAAAATCAGAATTAGAAAACAAAATTAAAAAATTATCAACATATAACATAGAACAAATTGGAATTATTTTAGCAAAACTAATGAAGCAATTTGAAGGTGTAGAATATTGTTGCAAAAAAAATTGTTTTTATAATAATGAATATAATATTAGTCCTCAAAAAAGTTATAACAATGAATTTAGAAATGTATACTCTAGTTTATCTTTAAGCACTATTAATAATCCAAATCTATTTAATATTGAAGAAGAAAGAAAATGTATTCTTTATCCCTCATCATATAGTTCTAATATTTCTATTAAATATATTCAAAAGTTTATCGATTATCTTTACGAAGAAAGAAATGTGAAAAGTTTATATGAAATTACAAATGAACAAATAGTTCAAATTTTAAATGATTTTATTAATATATCTTTACAATTACAATTAGAAAGAAAAAAAGAAATACAATTGAGTATTGAAAAAAATATTCAAAGAAAAAAGAAAAAAGAATTTGAACAATCTTGCTTAATTGACAGAAGATTAATTTATAATTCAATATGTTATATAATTAATCATTATGATGATAATTTAAGTGCAACACAAACAACAGAAACTAATAGATCAGCATCAAATCAATGGATTACTTTAGACGGTTATTGTAATTTAATAATTAGTAAAGGTGATTCAGAAATCACATATAGCACACTAGTTGATAGTGATGGATGTTATCCTGATGAAGAATATTGTGGGGGTCTACATATGAATTTACAAAAAGATACTAAAATATGTTTTTTTGAATTAAAAGAAAAAATTATTCGTATTGTAAAAGATAGTTATTATGTAAAATCATTTATAGAAATGATTGAAAATAAATTCTATAATAATCATGAAATTACATATGAATACATTGAAAACATACTTATTGGATTAAGCAATGAAAAAAAATCTCAAAAAAAATTACTATTGTTTCAAAACAAAAAAAGTCAACTTGTCTAGTTGACTTTTTTCGTAAATATGCACATTTTTATAAATCGTGCACTAAATATAAAAATATGTTTACACCTACATAGGTTTGACAGACCTACACCTATAACTTTCTACTTACAAAAAGTTTAAAGTGGCAAAATAGGTTTAACACAAATAATACTCCATTACATCTATATCTATACTAGTATTATTCTATAACATTAATCGTTATAATGCATTAGAAATAAATAATAAGGGATTTCGATATATTATTTTATATCACGGGTGTACCACTAAAGGTAAAGCCGCTTTTAACACGACATCGCCTCCTTAAAAATTAATTGTCAAAGAAATATTAAAATCTCTTCAGCAATTAAATTATGCCATTTATTTCCAATTCAATCTATATTTATAATTCAAAATCATCATCTTTTTTATGAGTTTTCCAAATCTTTTAGTTTTATTTTCTCATTATGGCCATTTATAAAGACTTCTTCACATTCTTCTAGTATTAAGTAATCATTTCCTTTAACTTTTAAAATGTGAGGCTTTACATAGGCAATATTGGTGTTTTTAATTGATTTAATATTACCTGGTATAAATTCATATTTAACACAAGCAAACCGACATATCATATCTATCTTTCTATTAAGTTCATCACTTATTTTCAAATCTTTAGTTTCTATCTCAAACATAATCATCACTCATCCTTACTCATCCTTTCGTTTTAAACAGAAAAAAACTAACTATTTCTAGTTAGTAATCTATTACTTAAACTCAGGGATTGTCCGAGTTTCCTATCAATCTGGTGTCCTCGGGCAGAATCGAACTGCCGACCTATCGCTTAGGAGGCGATTGCTCTATCCTACTGAGCTACGAAGACATAAATATCAGAAGTTTTCTGATAATAATTATTTCTGAATAAAATTAACAACAAATATTAATAAAAATGTAACGGCAGCTTTTAACTCCTTGCAGCTACTTTTATATTGTTCATAAACTCCTGCAAAGTCATCAACCAAATCAACTATCCAACTTTCTATGTATTTAGGAGGTTCAAAAGTTACAGGAAACATATGTGTTTTAATGATATCTTCTTGTAACGGAGTTAAATCATAATATCTTTTAGCATTTTCTAAAGCATAAATCGGGTGTCTTTGTAAAGCTTGTAATTTGTTGTCATCTTTAGTTTCATCTAAGAAAAAATCATGTAAAAGAGCTGCTCTAGTTGTTTCTTTATAGTTTAGTTTGAGAAATTTTGATACTAAAAATGAATAGTATGCAACCCTCATCAAATGATCATACCTTGTTATACCATGATGAACTTTCTCTTTTGTTTTTAAAAACTCATCATTATTCAATATATCTTTTATTATATACATAAATTCTTTTTCGTAAAGTTCTCTAAACATTTCCATTCCCCTATATTTATTATATTAGACTAATAAATCATAACATAATACGATATAAATTACAAGAATTTATACCGTATTATAGGTAGCAGTTTTTATCGCAGGAAAGAAACATTCATCAGATGAAAGATTTGTTTTATCAACCTTCATTTTTACTATAAAATTCTTTGATTCATTAGGTTCTAGCTGTCCTCTATAAATAATTCCATCTGAACTTAAATTTCTTGATTCCTGATAAACGTTATCTAATTTTAATTGATACTTCAAATAATTATTTGACAATAATTTACAGTTTTCTTTTCTTTGAGCAAAATAGTCATTTGCAACTATAATTTCATAATTCTTAACTTGGTTTGTTTTATTATAAATCTTAAATTTATATTCATCATCATTAAGATTTAAAGTATCCTTGGATAAAACTTCAACATCTCTATTATATTTATAAGTATTTGTGGCAATATAAGCCAAATCTTCTCTAGGTCCATACCAATACCACGTAGTAACTGTTAAAAATATCAACACTGATAAAATTGATTTAATTCTTTCTTTTACTTCTCTATTCATACCCATCACTCTTTATTGGGACATATTATACCATGAAAAGTTGGATTAGACAAGTTCTTTCAAAATGTTATCCAGTTCCTCTTTTTCTGAATCTGTTGGATTAACCTTATCTATATCTTTATCAAACCATGCTGGAAGAGACTCTTTACTATCTTTTCTAGGTTTGATTTTTGAATCTTTAGACATAATTTTCTTAAGTTTTTTATGTTCTTTTAAAGTTATATTCATCGCATCTTCTACTGTTTCTATATTTAATCTCTTCCACTGTCCTACAATGGTTTCAATATAATTTTTATTTAGTTTTTGATTATTAATTTTTAAAACATAGGCTAATAAAACATTCACTACGCCAGGTTGAAGTTTTTGATCAATTAATAAATTTTCTACTAGTTTTAAATCTCTAGAAGTTGGATCAACACCTTTATATTTAGCTTTTAAAAAGTCATATGGCGATATATTTTCAAATGTATAGACCATTCTAGCCCATTTACTCATATCACCTTCTGGTTTTTTCAAATATTCAGGTTGCTTGTTATAAACAAGTGTAGGTAATCTTCCAGCTTCTTCAAATTGATAATAATTACGGCATGATTTTCGTAAAAAAACTCTGTCAATCATACCCTTCTCATTAATAGAATCTCTAACCAAACCTATCATTGTTTGATCATCAATATTATATGTAAAAGCTAAAGAATTAATTAGTTCCTTAATATCAGAAGAAAAACACCTACTATTTACCATTTCATTCGGTACGGATGATATTAATAAATCAAAGTCAATACATTCATTTAGAATTAAACTATTAGAGTCTTTTTTTACTATATCATTATTTACAATATTGCTTCTTCCTGCAACGGGAGAAAAAACTTCATCAAAAGTTGCTGTTACATCATCATAATCTTTTAAAGTTACTTTTGGTATTTTAAAGTAATTTATAAGTTTATCATATTCAGCCTTACCAAGATTATTATATAAAACTATATTCAAAATTGGATGATTAAAGATGTCATTAGCAGATAATGGAGAATAAATTAAGTACACATAATGATTAATACTTTCTTTTTTTAAATAAGTTTTAAGTAGTCCAACGGCCTCTAATTTTTCACGAGCCTCCACTATTTTATCTAATTTAAGTTGCATATTAGCCATCAAATGATGATGAGTCAAGTCATCACTTAATAGTTCAAGTTTATCCAAATCATCAATTAAACTAAAGTAAAGACTTGTAGCAGTATAACCAATAATCGGTTGATATAACATTGTTATAATTTTCCTATCATTACTACTTAACACAGTTTTATTGATTACAGTATAAGTATCTGCTGGTAAGATTGTTAAATTTTTACTCATAAACTTCACCTTTCCTATATAATAAACTAAATCAAGAAAAAAAGAAAGTATTACTTTCTTAAAATTTAAACCAATTAATCAATATATTAGGATCTAGTTTCGTAAAATACATAAAAGCCAAAGCTATTACTAAAAATGGGCCAAACGGTATTACTCGTTCATTATTTGAAAAGTATAAGAATAGTGACATAGGTAAAGCAAAAAAACTTCCTAGAAATATAGTTAATGTTCCAAGTAATGGATCTAATATTAATCCAAATAGAAACATTAACTTTACATCTCCGCCACCCATACTCTCTTTTTTGAAAGCTTTATTTCCAAGTAGCATAATTAAATACATTAAACCAAATAGAAACACCCCTGTTAATATATGAATTAAAGTACCCTTTAGTCCGGAAATCAAAAACTGAATAGTTATAAAGTAAATTGAAAAAAAGATTAATAACTCATCAGGTATTATTAAGTATACTAAATCAGTTACTATAATAATTATAAGTAAAGATACTATTCCTAGAGCCATTAGAAGCTCATAAGAAAAAGAAAAACTATAGTATGATACAGCAAATAAAACCCCCGTAAAAAATTCTATATAAGTAGATAAAGGACTTATTTTGCTATTACAGTATCTACATCTTTTTCCTAACATAAAATAAGAAAAGATAGGAACCATTTCTAGTAAAGATAGTTGATGCTTACATTCATCACATCTCGATCTTGAAATAAGAAAATCCTCACCCCTAGGTAATCTCAAACCTATTACAGTATAAAATGATCCCATATACAATCCAAATATAAAGAATAATATAATATAAGTTAATTCCATTAACCTCACCTACTGAATTTTTCCATAAATATCAAACATTGGATAAATTATTGATATTAAAATCACACCAACTATAACAGCTAAAATAATAATCATAATTGGTTCAATCAAACTTTTTAACTGAGTAACAAGATTTTTATGTAAACTTTGAAAATGGTCAGCAACCTTTTCCATCATTATACCTAACTGTCCTGTATTTTCACCAGTTACAAGCATTTCATACGCTATAACAGGAAAAGCCCACTCTCCCTTAAATGAAGCCGAAATAGACTCACCCTTACCTAAATTATTAATTGTTTTATTAATTATTCTCTTATAAACTTCATTGTTAGTAATCTTTGAAAGAATTTCCATACTATCTGTTATAAAAACACCATGATTTAGTAATGACGCAAAAGTTTTAGTAAATGTTGCAACTTCATTATAGATGATAATATTTCCAATTACGGGTAACTTCATGAGTATCGTTTGAACTGTAGTTTTAAAACTTATAATATTTTTATATAGATAAATAAATAGAACAATTACAACGATAACAGCAATCAGTAACCATAAATAATTTGCTTTTAAGAAATCACTTGCTGCCATGATAAATAAAGTAATAGCAGGAAGAGTTGCGTCTTGACTTTCAAATAATTCCACAAACTGAGGAACTAGATACATAAGCATAAATATTAAGACAGCTATTGCTAAACATAAAACAACTGCTGGATAAGTTAAGGCACTTATCATTTGTCTTTTAGTTTGATCAATAGATGTATAATAGTCAGCCATATCATCAAGAATAGTTGGTAAATCACCTGTCATTTCAGCAGTTCTGACCATATTAACTAATAATTTTGGAAATTTCTTCTCTTGTTTTTCTAAGGCATCAGAGAAATTTTCTCCTTTAAGTAAGTCATACACAACACGTTCATAAGCCTTTTTTTCATTAGGTTTATTAGATTGTTTAGATAAAATTCTCATTGAATCAACTAAAGGAATACCAGCTTTTATATATGTAGAAAGTTGGGTCAAAGCAAAAGCAAGTGCAGAAGATTTTATTTTTCCATTACCACCTAAATCAATATCATAAGGTTTTCTTACTTCAACCTTTAATACTTGGTAACCTTCTGTAGCTAAGAATGCTCTAACATCACTTTCACTTTCAGCATCAAATGTACCATTTACTTTTTTATTATTGCTATTTAAAATAGTGTATCGATAAGAATATAAAGGCTTTACTTCTTTTTTCTTTTTACCAATCCCAGCAAAGTTACTTTCAGCTTGATTCTTAGTAGAGGCCTCCTGTTGACTAGATGTAGTTATATTCTCTTTTCCATTTATATTTTGTAATTTTTCTTTTTTTAATTTTGCATCTTCAATCTCTTCTTCAATAGATGATTTAGATTTTTTAAAAAGTTTAGAGGGAAAACTTAAAATTTTACTGACAATATGATAAACAATAATAAATGGTTGCATAACCTTTTCCATATTATTCCCTCTTCCTATTCTTATATTATCTATAATTTAGTATACCATAAATAAAAAACAGGAACAATATTTTATTTAACAATATTTACAACAAAATCATATATTGTATTAGAGGTGTCTAATATGTATAATAATCCATTTATGTATCAAAACTTATATAGACCAGGACTTCTATCCAGATTATTTGGAGGAGGTTCTCTAGCAAGAACAGCTACATCTGGTATAAATTGGGGAAATATTTTATCTAATACGCAAAAAGGTCTAGGAATTATAAATCAAGCAATACCATTAGTACATCAAGTAAAACCGATTATTAATAATGCTAAAACTATGTTTAAAATTGCTGATGCACTTAAAGACGATAGAAAAATTTCAACATCAAATCAGGAAGAAAAGAAAACAAAGCAAAACATATCTTCAACAAATGAAAATAAACCTATTTTCTTCATATAAAAAAGTGTCAATTAGACACTTTTTTGTTTTAACCTCTTGCTTGTTCAGCTTTAATAGTTAAACCAGCATTGAATTTTTTACCCATTATTTCATTTTCTTTTTGATTATCCCCTGCTTTTGAATCTATCCAAATTCTTAAGCTATATGTATATTGAGTATTGTTTCCTGCAATGACACCAGTATCTATTGCTCTACCTGGATCTTGTGATAAAAGTTTAGAGTTAACAGCTTGTGCTTCTTCTCCATTTTTTAATAAAATAAATCTGATAACATTGTCACCTAGCTTTTCATCTTGAGTTATAGTTACTTTATTACCACTATCATCTACGTAGGTTGCAATATCTTCAAGAGAAATTGTATAATCCATAGCAACAGAAGATGAATTTGTTAATGTAAATGTATATTCCTTTGTAGCCATTCCTTGTTGATAACTCATTGGAACTTCATTAATTAATTTGATTCCTTCACTAGCACTATCATCAAGTTTTAACTCTAGATTTCCTACTTTAATCTTATTAACTGTCTCAGAAGTCTTTTGGATTTTAAACCAAGCATATGATCCACTAATAATTATAATTAGGACTATTACTATAGCAACTATTAATTCTTTATTCTTTTTAATAAATTCTTTCATCTTACTTCCTCCATCCTATTAATAATTATAATAACATCATAAAAAATAATCAAGTAATTTATAAATATAAAAAAGATAGTTGACAAACTAAGTCAACTATTTTCTTTATCAATAAGGTTTCTTATAACAAAACTTGCGATTAAAAGTCCAGCACTAGAAGGAACAAATGCATTAGAGCCTAATTTTGAACCATTCTTTTTTGGTAATTCTTTAGAAGAGACAACCATAATTTTTTTAGAAAGATTATTTTCCTTAACAAATTTTCTCATGATTCGGGCTAAAGGATCATTTACTGTCTTTTTAATATCAGTAATTTCTAACAAAGAAGGATCCATTTTATTTGCTGTACCCATGCTTCCTATATAAGCAATGTTTTTTTTGTAAGATTCTAGTAACAGTATTTTTTTAGCTTCTATACTATCACAACAATCTATAACGAAATCATAATCATTAGTAATTATTTCTGAATAATTATTACTATCTAAAAACAAATCATAAACATTAACATTACATTCTTTATTTATGTCTTTAATTCTTTCTTTAAAAACTTCTACCTTTTTACGTCCAACAGTTGAATTAAGTGCAATTATCTGACGATTAAGGTTAGTTATATCAACGGTATCATAATCAACCAAAGTAATATTACCAATTCCGCTTCTTGCTAAAGCCTCAGTTGCAAAACCTCCTACTCCACCTAAACCGACAATTAAAATTTTCTTACTTTTTAAAAGATTTACATTGTCTTTACCTATTAAATATTCTAATCTATTAAATTGATTAAGCGGCTGTTTGTCTTTCATTACTAACACCTAAATTCTTTTCAGCAGTTTTTACAAGTACCTTTGATTTTTCCCTACTTTGGATTAAATTAATTGGCTTTCCGTTTATTATTTTATTTAAAGTACTTAATCTATAATAAGCATCTTTATTATCTTTAGCTAAATTATAATATTTTTGTAGATTTTTACTTTCTCTTGTTGCCGTAAACTTCAAAGCTGATAATAAGTCTGTAACTTGATTTTCATATACAGTAGCTTCACTAATAATTGTGAAATCAAATAACTTTATAAAATCAAGAGTTGCTTTCAAATCTCCTAAATTATGGGCAAGTAACATATATTGTAAATTAGTATCATTAGAAGCAGTGTCAACTACATACCTTAATTGTTCTAGTCTTTCATCACTTATATGGTCAATAACTCCCATATCCTTCAATGACACATATCTTCCCTTTTTTATATCAGGAATTTGCTTTTGGATATCAATAATTGCCTTACTATATAAAGCATCTAATCCTTTAGTTACCTTTCTTGGTGGAATTTCAACATTATATAAATCATAAGCCATTTTGGTAGCATAGTTTCTAGTGCTTACTAAAAAGTTTTTCCTATTAGTATGGTAATTCTTACTTCTTACAAAATTAACAATTACATTATCTTCCATATTCTTAGTATTATATATTGAATTTTTAAAAGATGAACTACCAATCACAATGTCTTCTTCACCAATACCATTTACTCTTGTATTTTCTCTAACTTTTGATGCTGTTTTTAAGCTTATCATTACATTATATATCTTAGTAGTTCCATTTTTACTAGTATTTAATATAGGCATTACTAACATCATCTTCACCTCAGCAGAGATATTATATCACATATATCCTTTTTAAGCAAAATTTTTCCACAAAAAAAATCCAAAAGAGCGGCTTAGTAGACGATAAAACCTGCATATGTACAGGTGGGTGTCCATACATTACCTTTAGGATCTCTGTATAAATACAGATATTCAACACCAGTAATAGATCCGAACTCCCGTATCGTCAAATTAGTCGGTTTTATAAGTTACCAGTTTCGCATCTTTCAGACATCTTCATTATATCATAAAGTTAAAGAGGTTTGCAAATAGTTTTGTCTTTTTATTATTTTAAACCTACTTATTTTTCTTAGAAGTATAGTTATTAATAAATTCTTCCTTATAATTTAAGAAATTATCATCTTTTATAGCTTGCCTTAATTCTTCTGTTAATCTAATTAAAAATCTAATATTATGAATTGAAAGTAAACTTCCCCCTAAAGTCTCCTTTGTAGATATTAAATGTCTTATATATGATCTTGTATAATTTTTACAAGTATAACAGTCACAAGTCTCATCTATTGGAGTAAAATCTTCAATGAATTTGGCATTATTTAAATTGATTTTTCCATACTTTGTAAAGGCTTGTCCATGTCTAGCAATTCTTGTTGGTAAAACACAATCAAAAATATCTACTCCACGTTCAACTCCCTCAATGATGTCTAAAGGTTCACCTACACCCATTAAGTATCTTACTTTATCTTTTGGTAAATATGGTATAGAGTAATCAATTGCCTTATACATATCTTCTTTTGATTCTCCATCATTTGCAACACCACCGATACTATAACCGTCAAAATCTAGTTTTACAGTTTCAGTAGCAGAAAATCTTCTTAAATCTTCGTAAGCTCCACCTTGAACAATCCCAAATAAAGACTGATTAGAATTTGAATGAACCCTTTTACCACGTTCTGCCCATCTTAGGGTTCTTTCAATACTATTTTTCAAATATTCATGTGAAGCACTAGCTGGGGGACATTCATCAAAGCTCATGGCAATATCACTATCTAGTTTATTTTGAATTTGAATTGATTTTTCAGGAGTTAAGAAAAGATTTTTACCATCAATATGGCTTTTAAAATGAACTCCTTCTTCTGTAATATCTTTTGCTTTGTTCTTAGCTAAAGAAAAAACTTGAAAACCACCACTGTCAGTTAGAATTGGACCATCATAATTCATAAATTTATGAAGTCCACCAGCATGATCAATAACATCTTCTCCTGGTCTTAACCATAAATGATATGTATTTGACAAAATGATTCCTGCACCACACGATTTAACCTGTTCAACTGTTAATCCTTTTACTGTTGCTCTAGTTCCAACAGGCATAAACATAGGTGTATCACAAAAACCGTAGTTTGTTTCTAACTTTCCTAACCTTGCTTTAGTATCTTTTTCTTCTTTTATTAAATTATACTTTATTTTCATCATACTTTCCTACTTTCCTTTTCATTATTACTAACTGCATTATATATCTTATTTACTAAATTATCTTCCCTACTATTGGCATCATGTAATTTTATATGCATGGAATTATCTAGTTCTAATGGATATGCGACAACGTCCATGTTATCTAAATGATAATTAACCCTTTCAAAAGTCCTAATAAATTTATTAGTTATATTATTTTGATTATAATCTTGCTCTTGTTCTACACTTTGCTCAATTGATGAAAAATCTTTACTATCAGTTTTACGTAAATATTTATTAGTTAAAGTCTTAGTCTTTGACATATATCTAATAGGTAAATAATCAACAACTGTTAATTCTTTATATTTTTCATTATTAAGAACTGCTAAAAAGATGGTTAAAGCTACAACACTGGAATGTGTTACATCAATAATATTTTCCGGATAAAAATCTTCTCCTCCATTATTCTTGTATTCAAGGTATTCGTCTGTTGGTTCAACACCACTATTAATTTTATATAAAGCTCTATTAATCTTCTTACTAAATTTATCTTCTATATTTTTCTTTTTACCCTGAATAGTATAGATATAGACAGTATCATCTGAAACACCATAACTTATATTAGGTAAATCAAAGTATTCTCTTTTGTCATCTGTTTTCTTTACAAGTCTAGATGAAAAGACATATGGAGTTTCTAGGTTTGGATTTTGCCTTTGAAAGCAAATTTCAATATCAGAATCAAGTTCTTCTACTGAAGCAATTTTGGTATAATCATAATACTTATCAACTAAATTACAATCTTTTAGAAAATCAAGTTCCATATCTAGATAAGAAACAGGATTTCTAAAATCTTCTTCTCTAGCATTTGAAAACAAAACCATCATCAAAAACCTTGATAGCCTCATTTATATAAAGAGCTAATTTATTATTAAAGTTATCTACATCAGAAATCATAAGCATTGGTAAATCACTATTAATACCATTTATTTTGTTATTAAGAATTTTAGTATTAAAAGAAAGATTATAGTTAATACCATCAATTTTCAAATCACCAGTAGAACTCGCCACAGGAACTATTTCTTCATAAAATATTTTTAAAATATCTTCTTGTTTTATCAAAAGTATCCTCTCCCTTATTTGATAAACATTGCATCACCAAATGAGAAAAATCTATATTTTTCTTTTACAGCTATATTATAAGCATTCAAAATATGATCTTTTCCAGCAAGTGCTGATACTAACATTACTAAAGTTGATTTAGGTAAATGAAAGTTAGTGATTAATGCATCAACTGCTCCAAATTTATATCCAGGATAGATAAATATATCTGTAAAACCACTACATTCACAAAAATCATTATACTTGCTAATAACGGTTTCTAAAACCCTTGTACTTGTAGTTCCAACACTTATAATACGTTTTTTATTTTTCTTCGTCTGTTTAAGTATTTCAGCAACTTCTTTACTCATATGATAGTATTCACTATGCATTTTATGATCCTTGACATCAGAAACACTTACAGGTCTAAATGTTCCAAGACCAACATGTAATGTTACGTAACAAATATTTATCTTTTTATCTTCTATTTTCTTTAGTAATTCTTTAGTAAAATGAAGTCCAGCAGTTGGCGCAGCAGCACTACCTAGCTCTTTAGCATATACAGTTTGATAACGAGATTGATCTTCTAATTTTTCATGAATATATGGTGGAAGTGGCATTGTTCCTAATTTATCAAGGATTTCATATAAGATACCATCATAAATTAAAGTAAAATGTCTAATTCCATCATCAAGTTCTTTTATACATTTTGCTTTTAAAAGTCCATTTCCAAAACTTACAACTGTTCCTATTTTGATTCTTCTTGCTGGTTTAGTTAAACATTCCCAGTCATCGTTTTCAATGTTCTTAAGTAAAAGAATTTCAATCGCTGCTTTTGTTTCTTCTTTCTCTCCAATGAGTCTTGCTGGTAAAACCTTAGTATCATTTAAAACTAAAGTATCCCCTTCTTCTAAGTAATCTACTATATCAGTAAAATGCTTATGCTCTATAGAACCTGTTTTTTTATCCAACACCATAAGTCTAGATGCATCTCTTTGTTTTAACGGTGTTTGCGCTATCAATTCTTCTGGTAAATTATAATCAAAATCATCTGTTTTCATATTAAAAATCCTCCTTATATATTTAGCTTAGAAAACTCTTTCTTATTACCGTTTTCTTGGCTAATATGATATATATCCATAAGTTTTTTATCAGACATTAATTTATACATTTCTAATAGTTTTTTATTTTTGTCCTTTTTATCCATATTAGCCTTATCCAAAAATTTGTCATAAATCATATTCATCACGGTAAAATCATTATCTATATAACCAAGATCAGAGTGTCTTAAATAGATTTCTTTCAAAAATTCATCATTATACTTTGAAACATTCTCTTTTAATTCTTCGGCATAACCAAATTCATTATAAGAACAAGACTTGGCAAGTACAATAAGAGATTCTTGTGAGTAGTTACTAACAAGTTCAGGAAAATCTTTGAAAATTATAACTGTTGTTAGTAACATTTTTATCCTCTCACCAGCAGTTGAATAATTTTTCAAAAGTTTATCAGCCTTTTCTAATATCTGGTTAAGTTCCTTGTCACTATCATTAACCAAACTTAATGCATTAATCCCATCTTTTGTCAGACTCCAATCTAGTCCTAAATGTGTTTCTATCTCTTGCATCAAAACTTTTTTCTTTTCTTCAACTGAAGATTTAGCTTCAAACAAATTTTGTTTCATGATAAACATCTCCGTCTTTTCAAATCTAATAAATTATATCATAAATTCATTAATTTTTCAAAAATATTAAAAACCGATTAAATATCGGTTTTACTAATTGTTCTAATCAGCTTTTCTATTTTTGCATTCCATCTTCTTATCTTTGATTCTTTGTAATATTTTAACATATTCTTTAGGGTATTCTTTTTCTATATTAACGTTCATATCTCCAACAAGCATCAATAATACTAACTCTAAATTGTTTTGACTAGGCTTAGACACAAGAAGATCTTCTAGTCTATCATACTTATATATAGCTGATTTTCTTTTCTCAGGCACACCCATATCAACATAATACTGTACTTTTAATTCAAAAACTTTTTCTTTATAATTCTTATTTAAAAGATCATAAACTGTATTTTGATTATTAGTAGTACTCTTCTGTTTTTTATGAGATAATTTATTTATAGAATATGAAGAATCTAAAATTTCACTTACATTTTCTAAACTAATCTGGATCTTATTATTTTTTGTTTCATTTGATTTTATACTTGAAACTTTTTGCATTGTTTGTGAAATATTAAAAGTATCATGTACAACATCTTCATGAACATTGGTCTTCTCTAATTTTTTCAATTTTTCTTTTTCGCAACTTACTTCTTCTTTTATACTTTTCTGATATTCATCTAAATCACTAGACCAGCCAATTAAACTATCCCATTTTTCTAAATTAAACATTGTTTTCTTACTTTCTAAATACGGAATTAATTTATTCTTAATATTGACATCAAATATAGTACTATTCTTTAAAATACTAATTGCTTGTTTTTTATATCCAAGTTTATCATATATAGCAAGTTTAATTAATTCATAGTCATTAATAGTCACTTTATCCTTGTTTTTATCTAAGATTTCAATATCATTAAAAGATATTTTACCTAAAGATATCTTGCTTCTTATATTTTTTATTTCAATTGGAAATCTTTCTGGATCAATTTTATTATCATCAAAGTAAGGGAAATCTAATGAATCCTTTATTTTATTCACTTTGTTTTGAATTATCTCATTATTAGGATGCTTTTTTGCTTCTGTAATTGCATCTTCATATTTTTCTTGACGTATATATACTGTTATTAGTTGACTCTGAATTGGCTCATAATTTGGATGTTTTTTTGCTTCTGCAATTGCATCTTCATATTTTTCTTGGCGTATATATGCCGTTATTAATTGACTCTGAATTTCCCCATTATTTGGATGCTTTTTTGCTTCTGCAATTGCTTCTTCATACTTTCCTTGACGCATATATGCCTTCATTAATTGACTCTGAATCGGCTCATAATTCGGATGTTTTTTCGCTTCTGCAATTGCTTCTTCATATTTTCCTTGACGTATATATGCCCTTATTAATTGACTCTGAATTGGTTCATTATTTGGAAACTTCTTTGCTATTTGCTCTGCTTCCTCATAATTTTTTTCTTTTATATATTTAGTTATTTGTTTACTTATTAATATTAATTTCCTTTGAATTTGATCACTATCAGAAAATCTTCCGACTATCTTACTTATCTCATTGTAGTTTTTAGTTTTATCTATCAATTGGCATTGAAATAATTCATTATTTAGATACTTCTTCGAAATTGCTAAAACCTCATTTTGTTCTACTCCTAAAAATTCAGCAATTGCTTTATCAGAAAAACATTTCTCATTTATATATCCAAATTTTAAAGAAATAATTACCATTTCCTTAATTGTTAATATATCCTTCATTTTACTAAATATTGGTGTTTCTGATAATTTCAACATTTCAATGTAATCACCTTTTGTAATTGTTTCTACATTGGTTTTTGCAGGACTATTATCTTTTTCTTTCTTATCAGATGTAACTACATAACTATTAGTATTTTCTTTAGTTTCAACTTTTTCACTTTCTGTTTTTATACCTTTATTTTGATTAAATAAATATTTTTTCATTTTATTAACTAGAGTTCCGTAAAATTTATTTGTTTGTTGTTGACTGAGTTTTCCAAACACTGGATTATTTAAATCTTCACCATACCTCGCTACTATTAGTGCTTTGTCTTCATCTGATAATTTTTCTAACATTGCATCTATTTGTTCTTTTGTGTAATCATTAAAATATTCATAAATTGTTTGACCTTTTCTTGACGGATGTCTACCCTCTTTTGAAATTATTTTTAATGTCTCATATCTATTTCCCGATTCTCTACATTTTTCCCTAAAGATTTGTATATTTTCTAATGACTCGTCTGGATTGTGCATATATTCAGCAAATTTTTTTATATGTCTAGATTTTCTAAGTTTCATTAATGATTGTGCTTCAATTTGTCGCGCTCGTTCTGTTGTGATGTTAAATTTCTTTCCAACCTCCTTGAGAGTCATTGGTTTCTTATCGTCAAATCCAAACCTCATCATCAACACTTCTATTTCTCTTGGTTTTAAGTTACAGTCTTCTAATAACTTTCTCACTTCAAGTTGCATTGTACCTGTGATTACTATATCTTCTATCTGTTCTTCTGATGATGGAATGAAGTTTTCTAATTCAGTATCTTCATTATCACCAATCAATATGTTCATACTTACAGTATCGTTTTGAATTTTATATAGTTCTACTACTTTTGAAATTGGTAATCTCATTTCATTTGCTATTTCATTTATCGTTGGTTTTCTATTTAATCTTGTTTCTAAATTGGCAACCGTTCTTTTATAAGCTCTTATTTTTTCATACTTGTGTACTGGAATTCTTACATTTCTTCCCTTATTTGCTATTGCTCTAGTAATTGCTTGTCTTATCCAATAAGTTGCATAAGTTGAAAATTTGAAACCTTTATTTATATCATATCTATCAACAGCAGTTATTAAACCTAAATTACCTTCTTGAATTAAATCAATAAAGGAAAGCCCCCTACCAATATATTTTTTTGCTATACTGACAACCAACTTTAAATTACTTTCAATAAATACCTTTCTAGCTTCTTCATTTCCATTTGAAATTTGCTTAGCTAACTTTTGTCCTTGTTCTACTGAAAGCAGCGGTCTTGTGGATATCTCCTTTAAGTATAATTTTACACTATCAGTTAAATCAATATCTTCTAGGTTAATATCATCTTTTGTAAATTCCTCCATTGTTATATTATTTAACATGCAATAAGCTTCGAATAATACTATTGTACTATTGCCAAAATTATTTTCTAAATCATCAAGTTTAATTTTACTTTTATTCTTACCTATAACCATTTCTATCATTTTTGCAATTTTTTTATTATTTTGAGTTATTTTTAATAATACATCTGGATTTGAGATACAATCATATCTATTAAAAAAATTATCTAATTTTCTTATTTCTTTAATTGAATCTTCAATTGTACCACCTAAGTTTAAACGAGTATTTATATAATTATTTATAATTACATAGGTTTTTTCCTGATCCATAAAATATTCTTTTATTTTCTTAGTAAGGGATGAACGTATTTTAGTTTTAATATATTTTTCATACAAAATATCACCATTATATGTCTCTTTAGACTCAATAATATCATTCAATACTAAATCATAAAACTCATCTCTTGGCATTTCCATATAATCTATTTTTTTATAAATATCATCAAATATTGGTAACATTTTTTGCAAAATATGTTGTGGTTCTAATTGCTTAATTGTCGTGTAATCTAATTTCATTATTATACTCCTCCACAATGTTGCTTACTTAATTTTTCCTATATACCAGATAAAAACTTTTGAAATATATCTTAACACTTTTTATTATTTTAGTAAATAAAACTTTAACCTTCTTACTTGTTTTTTCTTTGAAAAAAAATAGATTATTTTTCTTTTGAATAATCTATTCCTAAAATCTTATATCCATATTCAGTAACAACACGTCCACGATTTGTTCTTTTTAATAAACCCCTTTGTAATAAATAAGGTTCGTAAACGTCTTCTATTGTCGCCACTTCTTCACCTATTGAACTACTAATTGCTTCAACTCCAACTGGTCCACCATTAAATTTTTCTATGATTGTTAATAATAATTGTCTATCAACATCATCTAAACCAAATTTATCTACTTTAAGTCGTTCTAAAGCATGGTTAGTAATTTCTTTAGTAATCGTTCCATCTCCTGTTACTAAAGCAAAATCTCTAACTCTTTTTAAGAGTCTATTAGCAATTCTTGGTGTACCTCTACTTCTTTTAGCAAGTTCCATTGCTGCATCATCTTCTATTGAAGTATTTAATACTCGAGCCGTTCTTTTAACTATTTTTTTTAGCTCATCATCTGTATAAAATTGTAACTTAGAAATTATACCAAAACGATCTCTTAGTGGAGAAGTCAAGTCTCCTGCACGAGTTGTTGCTCCTACAAGAGTAAATGGGGGTAAATCTATTTTTATACTTTTACTACTACCTTCACCACCTATAATTATATCAAGAGTAAAATCTTCCATAGCTGGATATAATATTTCCTCAATGAATTTTGGAATTCTATGAATTTCATCAATGAATAATACATCGCCAGCCTCTAATGTTGATAAAATTGCAGCAAGATCTCCTGCTTTTTCGATACTTGGGCCACTTGCAGTTTTAATATTTGTTCCCATTTCATTAGCTATAATATAAGCAAGCGTTGTTTTTCCAAGTCCAGGTGGACCATACAATAAAACATGATCTAGTGGTTCTTTTCTAATCTTAGCTGCTTCAATAAATATTTTTATATTTTCTTTAACATCTTTTTGTCCAATATATTCGTCTAAGACTTCTGGTCTAATTGAATTATCTAAAATGCCATCATCTTCTACTTCTACATTTCTAACAATACTTTCTTCCATCTAAGTAACCTCCTATTTTAGTAGTAGTTTTAGTGCCTCTTTAACCTGTTGTTCTATAGGTAAGTTAGCATCAACTTGACCAATAATATTTTTAAATTCTTTTTCTTTGTATCCTAATCCTTTTAATACTTCTTTCAACTCATCATTAGAATTAGCATTTTCTAAAGTTTCATTAACACTAATATTTAATTTTCCTTTTAAATCAAGTATTATTTGTCGAGCTAATTTATCACCTATTTTAGGAAATTTCTTTAAATACAAGATATTTTCTCTTTCAATTGCATCAATTATTCCAGAAGGTGTTGATGCAGCAAGAATTGGCAAGGCCATTTTACAACCAAGTCCTTTAACAGAAATAAGCTTTAAAAACATTTCTTTTTCTTCTTTATTAATGAATCCAAATAAAGAATGTTCATCCTCCTTTATTTGTTGATATAAATAAACCTTATATTCTTTATTTTCTACAAATGAATATGGATTAGCTACATAGATTAAGTATCCTATCCCATTGTTTTCAAGAGTAATAGAATTAAAATCAACTTCTGTTATTTTTCCAATCATATAATTATACATAGTATATACCTACTTTCTTTAATAACTTAATTATACTCTAACAAACATTTGTTTGTCAACATTACATGAAAAAAGATACTTAAAAAGCATCCGTTTTACTCAACTGTATTTAAGTTAACACTATCAACAACAACTTTTGCATGAAAGTGTTTTCCTAAAACTGTATTAGTTGCACTTTCGTCTATCCATATTCTTATTTTATAATCAATTGTTCCTTTAGAATTTAAAGTACCTGAAGCCACTGTAAAATCATTATTTTGAAGATCTTCAAGTAGTACTGGTTCTTCATCATTAATACTAACTTTAATAATCGATTTAGATAATAATTTATTCTGACATTTATCTTCATTAATTATATCTTGATCATCAACGATTCTAACTTTATATGAGGCATTCAAACTTCCAGAATTTGTTATTTTAAATGTATAAGGTTTTGATTTTAAACCTTCCTCATCACTTATTGGATATGCTCCATTTAAAGTTAGATTAGTATCATCTTTTAAATAATCAATCTTAAGTGTACCAACCGTCATTGTATTGTATTCTTTTTCTTTCACTGTTGAGGTAAAAATAGAATATGTACCAGCTATTGCCATAACAACCATTAAGAAAATAGAAAAAATTAAGAGTCTTATCTCCCTTGCAAAAGATTTTGTTATATTAACTTTAACTGGTTTTGCAGTTTCTTTTTTTTCATGTTTTTCACTTGGTACTATTTTTTTTACTCGATATGCTTTTTTAGCCATAATTATTTCCCCTATCCTTTATCCATATCAATTATATCAAAAGAAAAAAGAATTAACAAGAAGTTAGTTAATTCTTGTTGATTTTTAAATACCTTTGTCAAATGTTTGTTGTTTGTTTTTTACTTTTATAAGTTCTCGAGGATAGTTTTTAACTTTAATATCATCCAAAGTAAAATCATAAAAGTCTTTAATATCTGGATTTAATTCTAGATAAGGCTCTTTGTGTTCTCCATCAACACAATTAATTGGTTCTCTGTTAAGTTGCTCAACAGCTTGTCTAATATGCCTATCATAAATTTGAATATTTTCAACATCCCAAGTAAATTCTCCAGGAGTATAGTTAGTAGTTTGAGCAACCATTTGCATTAAAGCAACATATTGCATTTGATTAATACAACCAGCTACCATGAAGTCACTTGATCTTTGAATTAATTTCATATCAAGATAATCTACTCCATCTCTTCCATGCCTAACATTCCAAACACTTTGATAAGCACAAGGTTTTAAGCCATGAGGCCTCTTAAACTCCTCAAGTTGCCATAAATCAATAATATGACGTCTTCCATCCGGTTCTGTTATTAGTCCATTTAATAAATTTTTCATTTGTTCATAGTCAGCTACCGTATTTCCATAAACAGAACCAATATTTCTTAAAGACTTACCTTCACTATCTTTTAAATCCCATTCATCCCACCAAGTTATACCATATTTATTTTTTAATAAATTTAAATCAGTTGATGCATCTTGATAAATCCATAAAATTTCACCAATACTTTTCTTTACCGCTATAGGACGAAGTGTTATCATTGGAGACTCTCCTTTAGATAAATCATATTGGAACAATGCTTTATTGTTAAGAGATAAAGTATTAGCTTTTTTACCATCTGTTTCATACACAGGTCTTGGATTTTCATCATAACAACCTTCTCTTAAAATTTTATCCATTATTGTTTTAGCATACATATCACCTTTAGTACCAATAGGCTTACCATTACTATCTAATAAATAACTACCGTTAGTTATAATTTCAGGATACTCCAAATCACTTAATTTAAATGGAGCATCTTCCTTCTCTATTAATTTTGTATTAATGTAATCAATATCTATCTTATTCATATTAACCCTCCTAATCATTGATATTGCATATTATATTTTTCTATTTTAATTCTTCAATTTTTTCTTTAGATAAATTAGTTAATTCAGAAATTAATTCTATATCCATATTTTTTTCTAACATAGACTTAGCTATTTCAATGGATTTATCAAGAGAGCCTTGAGCTATTCCTTCCTTTATCCCATCATCCAATCCGTAATTGTATTCCTGTTCTCTTAGAGCCCTTTCTTTATCATATGACTCTCCAAATCCTGTATCAAAACATACTTCTTCTGCTTCTTTTATATATTCTTTCATAATATTATCTGCTCCTAACTTTTCTAGTTTGGATATATTTTGTTCTACTAAAGCATATAAGTATTTTTCTCTTTCATCCAAACTTTCTATGCTTTTAGTATAACATTTTTTCATTAAGTTAGGTACATATATTTGGACAAATATTATTTTATTATTTAATCTTAATCCATCATCATTTTGTATTCCATATATATCTATTATTTTATCATTTCCTTTAAATGAAAAATTATTTAGATTAAACTGAATTGTTTAACTATATTCATAGACACTCTTTCCATCTTTATCTTTTATTCCTCCTCTTACAATTTTTTCTGAATATTGTTTATAAGCATATTCTACATTACGTTCCATCACTTCGATATTATAATTATTATTCACTTCTATTCCTAGTATAGTCTTACCAAATCTAGCCACATAATCACATCTAGTTCCTTTATCATACTCTTTTTCATTTGATGATACATTCTTACTTAATCTTATATTTTTTAGTAAATCTTCATAACTTACATCTACAAAATAAGATAAAAATTTAGCTGAATATTTTATTCTATTTTCATTTTGAAACATGGCAGAAAACATTGTATCTGAAAGAATACTTATTTTTTCACCCTTCGTTATCTTTCTTTTTAACTCAACAATATTTTCACGTGTCACGCCAAGTTCATATAAAGATTTATGATTATCCTCCTTTAGCTTTATTAAATTATCTTGATTCATTTATTCCTCCTGTTTAATTATTATTAAAAAGAAGTTTATTAAGAAAGAGAGCAAAAAAAATAAACTTCTTTCTACTTATATTATTGTAGAAAGAGCCTACTTTTCCTTAAAAAATCTCTATAAATTAATTATTAATAATTCAATAGCATTACTACTATCAACTTTACCTGTTTTAATAGAATAATCTAAATCAAATAGTCTATTAAAGAAAGTTTTAATATCATTATAAGAATAACTATATATATACTCACTTAATTTTTTTACTTGATAACTTGATTTTAAATTCAAGTTCTGTTGAATCTGGATAACATTTAGATTTTTTTCTTTTAATACTTTTATTTGGGAAACCAATTTCATTTGACTTGCCATAAGTCCAATAATAGAGTTAGCATCTATTTGATAAGCTTTTAAATCGTTATATAGTTTTAAAGCTTGTTTTTTTTCTTTACTCATGATTGCCTTAGCAAGTGAAAATAATATTTCATTACTGTCACCAAGTTTCTTAACAACCAAATTAGTAATATCTTCTCTTGCAATTTCTTTTGTATCAATCTTATACATCATCAGTTTTTCACATTCACTATTTAGTTTTGTAATATCATTATTACAAAGTTCAGCTAAATAAGATAAATCCATATTACTTATCTTGTAACCATCAAGAGTGTTTTTAGCAAAACTAACTGGATTAGTTTCTAGTTTTTGATATTCTAACGTTTTAAGTGACTTTAACTTTTTAGAGAATGTTTTAGCATCCATCTTATCACTGGTCATAATAAGTAAATTGTCACTACTTGGATTTTCTAGATATTTTATTAAATGTTTTTTTTCATTTTCTAGAGTTAGAGAAGATAATATATTTTTAATAATAATTACCTTCTTTGAACTAAGAAAAGAATATGTATCTAAATCTTCTAAGGCATTAGCTAGAGCTACTTCTTCTAAATCATAAGTGGCTCTATATTCCCCTTGAAATTTTTCTTTTTCAATGATACTATCTATTTTTTTTTCTAAAAGTAGATGATCACTTGACTCTAATAAATAATTAAGCATTTTCTAGCTCACTTTTAACAAGTTCATAAATTTCATCTAGTTTTTCGATATTCTTACCAGCACCTGATGCGAAAGTCTTACTTCCTCCACCATTACCAGCTGATAGGATTGCAGCTTGTTTAACAATTCTACCAGAATCAACGCTACAGTTACTCCTTGAAATAAAGTTAACTTTGTCACCACTTACATTTATAAATAGAATAAAACCTTCATTCATTTCATTAATAAGAGTATCTGCTACTGACTTTAATAAATTAATATCTTTATTTTCTGTTTTCATAAATAAAAGTTTGATATTATTTATTTCTTTAATATTATCTTTATATTCATCTAAGTTAGATAAAGTTTTCTTTTCTTTTTTATCATTATATTCTTTTATTAAGTCTTTAACTTCACCTTGAATATATGCTAGCTCATTTCTATTAAAGATAATATCTTTATATGATGTTGGTTTAGAATTATCAATTTCTACATCAAAAGATAAGTCTATTCCTTCTTTTTTAGCTGTTGCGATTACTTCTTTTGCCTTGATAAGTAATTTTATCATTTCATCGTTATAAGGTTTAATTTCTTCAAATAAAGTTTGATCTATTCTAGAAGATGTACAAGCTTCAATTCTATAAGTATTGCTTCCTTTTGATTCGATATTATAAATTGCGAATCTTTTAATATCTCTTGTATTACTAATATGAGTACCACCACATAATTCTTTAGATTCACCCATTTTAACAACACGAACCATATCTCCATATTTTTCAGAAAATAGCGCCATTGCTCCTACTTGTTTAGCTTTATCTATTGGCATAATCTCAGTTGAAACAATATTTCCTTTAGCTATTTCACCATTTACATAGTCTTCTACTTCTACTACCATATCGTTATTTATTTTTACAGGAGAAGTAAAGTCAAATCTTAATTTATCACTATCGACATAACTACCTGCTTGTTTAATATCTTTAGAAACTACTTTTTGTAATGCTAGTTGTAATAAATGAACTCCTGAGTGATTTGCTTCTATTTTCTTACGACGATCTTTATCAATTACAATCTCACAATCATCATTTACTGAAATAACTCCATCAAGTAATCTTACTTTATGAATATGTTGACCATTAGGGGCTTTGAAAACATCTACAACACGAGCTTTAAAGTTTTTACCAATAATCATACCAGTATCACTAACTTGTCCACCAGACTCTGCATAAAAACAAGTTCTTTTTAAAGCAATATAACCATCATGATCAAGCTTCTTTTCTAAACTATCTTTAGAAAAAATTGCTAAAACATTGCTTTTCAAACGATAAATTCCATATACAAATTTAGATTCTTTAGTAAAGTCTAATAATACTTGTTTTTGAGAAGCCATGGCTGATTTTGATTTAGCGTTTTTCTTAGCAAGTTCTTTTTGAGAAGCCATATATTTATCAAATTCTTCTTTTGAAGTTGTGTATCCAGCTTCCTCTAAGTATTCTAAAGTAAGTTCAAATGGAAATCCATATGTGTCATACAACTTAAATGTATCTTCACCACTAATTACTTTATCACTTGATTTTTCCATTACTTCTTTTAATCTTTTTTCTCCAGCATCCAAGGTTTTAAAGAATAATTTTTCTTCTTCTAAAACTGTTGCTTCAATAAAGGGACGATTATTTACTAAAGTAGGATAAGACTCTTTCATTATATCAACAACATCAGATACTAATTTATACATAAACGGTTCATTTAAATTAAGATTTTTACCCATCCTAATACTGCGTCTTAAAAGTCTTCTTAAAACATAACCTCTACCTGTATTTTCAAAGCTTGCACCATCTGATAAAGCAAAGACAATCGCACGAATATGATCTGCTATTACTTTGAATTCTTTTTGTGAATCATATAAAGTATTAGTTAATTCTTCAATATGTCTTATTATAGGAGTAAATAAGTCTGTATCAAAATTACTATCAACATTTTGGAAGATACAACACCATCTTTCAAGACCAGCTCCTGTATCTATATTCTTATGAGGTAATTCTTTATAATTTTTTCTTTGTACTCCTGGTTTTGAATTAAATTGAGAAAAGACATTATTCCAAATTTCAACGTAACGTTCTTGTTCTTCATCATTTTTAAATTTTTCTAGCGCAGTATGATCAGGATCATATTTTTCTCCACGGTCAAAGAAAAGTTCTGAATCAGGTCCACAAGGTCCTTCACCTATTTCCCAGAAATTTTCTTCTAGCTTTATAATATGATCTTCAATAAATCCTACTGATACCCATTTATCATAAGCTTCTTTATCTTCTGGATATACTGTAACATATAATAAGTTTTTATCTATGTTAAACCATTCTTCTCCTGTTAATAATTCAAAAGCAAAAGATATAGCTTCATCTTTAAAATAATCTCCTATAGAGAAATTTCCCATCATTTCAAAGAATGTTTGATGACGTTTTGTAACTCCAACATTTTCTATATCATTAGTACGAATACATTTTTGAATACTAACAATTCTTTTAACATCAGGTACTATTGTTCCATCAAAATATTTCTTTAAAGGAGTAACACCTGCATTAATCCATAACAAACTATCATCATCAATAGGAATTAATGGAGCTGATTCATATACTTTATGTCCTTTCTCCTTAAAGAATTTTAACCACATATTTCTTATTTCATTACTTGTCATGTACTTCATATTACTACTCTCCTTTTTCAATACTTTCTAAGATTTCTTCTAATCTTTTATAATAATCTTCAACACTACCATTATTTAATAGGTAATAATCTGCTATAGAAATTGGTCCACCTTTAGCAAGATTTTCAATTTCAGCTATATCACGAGCTTCTATTTTTTCTCTATTTAGAGGACGTATTTTTCTTTGACCAACTCTTTCATAGCGAATATTTTTATCTGCAACAATAGAAATTAGTTTTAATTTATCACCAAACTTTTCTTTTAAGACAACATATTCATCCCATGAATAAAGTCCATCAAGAACTGTATCTTTCCTACTACTAACTTCTTCTATTCTTGGAAGTAATATTTTAGCCATTGCTGACATTCCATATTCTTCTCTTAAACTCTCACGAACTAGTTTTTCGTTTTCAGGATTAACTTCAAGTCCACGTTTTTTAACTTCTTCTAAGACCACTCCACCAAAGTAAATCTTTTCAAAACCTTTTTCTTCTAGATAATCAGAAGCTACACTCTTACCACTTCCACTCATTCCTACTATCGCTATTAACTTTTTCATAAATAAATCCTCTCTTTCTATACAAATAAAAGACCAACAATAGGAGGACATAAAGTCCGGTACCATCCTATCTTGGTCTTAATTAGATAAAGGTCTCCCTTTAAAACTAAAAAGTAGCTTTCATAAAATAGTTTATACTAAATTCCCACCAACATTAGTTCTCTTTAATAAACATTTTTTATTACTTTTCTTTTATCATCGTTTTAATTATCTTTAATTTTTTGAATAAGTTCAACTCGCTCATCAATAAACATTAATATAACTTTAATTGTTGCGATAACTGGTGTTGCAATAATCATACCTATAATACCAAAGAAATGTTCAAAAATCAATAACCCAAGCATAATTGTTACAGGATGTAATTTCATTGCATGCCCCATTATTAACGGTTGATAGAAATTGTTTTCTAAAAGTTGAACTACAACTATAGCAATTATACAACAAATACCTGTAAATGGCGACATTGTAAAACCAACAAGTACCGCTGGAATTGCTCCAATATAAGGTCCAAAGTATGGAATAATATCAGTAACTGCACAGAATAAAGCAAAGATAAGTGGTGCCTCCAGTCCTGCTAGTGTAAGACAAATACTTTGAGTAACAAACACAAGTGTCATTACTATAAGTACTCCCATCACATATTCTCTTAAAGAGTGATTAATTCTATTACCTAAATCTTTTAAATCATCATGATATTTTTTAGGAGCAATCTCAAGTATTTTTTTATTAACTTTGTCAAAATCATATAACATATAAAAGCCTATCATTAATCCTAAGATAACATTCATTCCTCCACTAATTATTCCTTTACCAATAGAAAGTAAGGTATTTGGTAAATTAGTAGTTAAATTAGTACCAATTGACTCTAATGTTGCAAAAATCTGTTGTTTAACACTGGTAACATCTATATCTGTACCAGAACTAAATGAATTAAGTGTTGATGACACAAAGTCTTTTGACTCTGTTAAGAAATTTGGAATTGCTTTTATAAAATCTTTAATTTGATCTACAAATGATGGTACCATCAAAAATATTAATAATGATAGTAATCCAATAAAAATAACATAAACAATAATACAAGAAACAATTCTAGGTATTTTCTTTTTCTGTAGAAAATCAACTAAAGGATCAAATAACCAAGCAATAATAAGACCTATAAATACCGGTGATATTACTACTAAAAAATCTTTTACAATTCCAAACACATTTAAAGTTCTAAGTATATATATAATTAATACTATTAAAGATATAATTGTAACTGTAAATCCTATTGATAAAATCTTCTTACCAAGAAGAATAAGTTCATTTAATGATTCTACATCTAGTTCATCAGATTTCTTTTTTCTAAACATATAACCATCCTCCTAGAAAATATTATAGCATACTAATTAATTTTTTCCTATTTAAAATATATTTTTTAATTTGAAAAGATAGAATCATTAAAATCCTATCTCCACATATTCTTTTATTCATCTATATTAAATTATAATCAATCTAAATACATTAATTCAATTTGTGAACTATCTTCACCCAACTTTGAAATATAATTTTCGCCCAAAACCTGTTTTAATTTTTCAAATTTTTTTACAAATATATCGTATGGTAATAAAAACAAATCTAGAGACGATAAAAATAAATCTTTATAATAATAAATGCCATTTTCTCCTAAATAAGCAAATATCTTGTTAAGATTAACATAGTCTACTTTATTAATTGTTTCTTCATCAAAGTTTTCGTATAAAATCTTAATATCTAATTCATCTAAAATCATTACCTAGATTTACCTCCCATATTTTTTTCCGGAATAGGATATCTATCCATCAACACTTTAATATTTATCCCATATTTTTTTCTTAATACTCCTGGTTGATAAGAAAAAATAGGATTTAGTTTTTCATTTATAACTAAAGGATTATCATTTTCTATTAAATAATTAATTAAGGCATAATTTTGACTTGGAGAATGTAGTAGAAAGTTTGTATTAATATGATCATCTATTTTATAATATTCAGCCATTTCAATTAATATAGGCATCTTTTTTATCATTGACTTGCTATTTGATACTATAGATGGCGTTAACAGCCTTTCGTACTTTTCATTCTGAAAGCAAGATAAATTTAGTAATTCTTGGATATCTTCTAATTTTGCATGTGCTAATGTTGTTGATGTAAACAATTCAGGATGTTCTTTAAATTCATCACTATTAATTATTTCTTGGATATCTTCTAATTTTGCATGTGCTAACGTTTGAGATGTAAACAATTCAGGATGGTCTTTAAATTCATCACTATTAATTATTTCTTGGATATCTTCTAATTTTGCATGTGCTAATGTTTGAGATGTAAACAACTCAGGATGGGCTTTAAATTCATCACTATTAATTATTTTTTGGATATCCTCTAATTTTGCATGTGCTAATGTTTGAGATGTAAACAACTCAGGATGGGCTTTAAATTCATCACTATTAATTATTTTTTGGATATCTTCTAATTTTACACGTGCTAATGTTTCTGATGTAAACAATTCAGGATGGTCTTTATATTCAGCACTATTAATTATTTTTTGGATATCTTCTAATTTTGCTTTTGCTAATGTTGTTGATGTAAACAATTCAGGATGGTCTTTATATTCAGCACTATTAATTATTTCTTGGATATCTTCCAATTTTGCATGTGCTAATGTTTGGGAGGTAAACAATTCAGGATGGTCTTTATATTCAGCACTATTAATTATTTTTTGGATATCTTCTAATTTTGCTTTTGCTAATGTTTCTGATGTAAACAATTCAGGATGGTCTTTATATTCAGCACTATTAATTATTTTTTGGATATCTTCTAATTTTGCATGTGCTAATGTTTCTGATGTAAACAATTCAGGATGGTCTTTATATTCACCGCTATTAATTATTTCTTGGATATCTTCCAATTTTGCATGTGCTAATGTTTGGGAGGTAAACAATTCAGGATGATTTTTATATTCATCACTCTTGATTATCTCTTGGACGTTTTCTAATTTTGCTTTTGCTAATGTTGTTGATGTAAACAATTCAGGATGGTTTTTATATTCATCACTATTAATTATTTCTTGGATATCTTCTAATTTTGC